>NZ_CP091798.1:0-387500 GCF_022024215.1 Segatella bryantii
AATTTGGATATATCACAAAAAAACAGTAATTTTGCATCTAATTCTTAAGAATTATAAACCAAGATTTCGAAAATCATAAAATATCATTATAGAAATGGATTACAACTTCAGAGAGATCGAGAAGAAGTGGCAACAGAACTGGGCTGAAAATAAGACCTATCATGTTACCGAAGACGAAAACAAAAAAAAGTTTTATGTGCTAAATATGTTCCCTTATCCATCAGGAGCTGGTCTTCACGTAGGCCACCCTTTAGGATATATTGCAAGTGACATATTTGCACGTTATAAGCGTCTTAAAGGCTTCAATGTACTCAACCCAATGGGTTATGATGCCTATGGTCTTCCTGCAGAGCAATATGCCATCCAGACAGGACAACATCCTGCTATTACTACAGAACAGAATATCAGTCATTATCGCGAGCAGCTCGATAAAATAGGTTTCAGTTTTGACTGGGATAGGGAAGTACGTACTTGTGATCCAAAATACTATCACTGGACACAGTGGGCTTTCGAGAAGATGTTTGGCAGTTTCTACTGCAACACTTGTAAGAGTGCTCAGCCTATCGAAAAACTTGTTGAGCGTTTTGAACAGAAGGGTACAGAGGGACTCGATGTAGCACAAAGTGAAGAACTGGAATTTACAGCAGGAGAATGGAATAACTACGATGATAAGAAAAAACAACAGGTACTGATGAACTATCGTATCGCTTATCTAGGCGAAACTATGGTAAACTGGTGTCCAGGACTTGGTACCGTATTGGCTAACGATGAAGTCGTAGATGGTGTAAGCGAACGCGGTGGCTATCCTGTTATTCAGAAAAAGATGATGCAGTGGTGTCTACGTACCTCTGCTTACGCTCAGCGTCTGCTTGATGGTCTTGATACTGTAGACTGGACAGACTCTATTAAGGAAACACAGCGTAACTGGATAGGTCGCTCTGAGGGTACAGAGGTAGAATTCACTGTAAAAGACAGCGATGTGAAATTTACAATCTTTACCACTCGTGCGGATACTATGTTTGGTGTAACTTTCATGGTACTTGCTCCTGAGAGCGAATATGTACAGCAAGTTACGACAACCGAGCAAAAGGCTGCAGTAGAAGAATACCTAGAATATGTAAAGAAGCGTACCGAGCTTGACCGTATGTCAGACCGTAAAGTTACAGGTGTATTCACGGGTAGCTATGCTATCAATCCATTTACCCAAGAAGCTATTCCAATCTGGATTGGTGAGTACGTATTAGCAGGATATGGTACTGGTGCTATCATGGCAGTACCTGCACACGACAGTCGCGATTACGCTTTTGCTAAGCATTTTAATCTGCCTATCATTCCATTGATTGAAGATGCTGATGTTAGCGAAGAGAGTTTTGATGCTAAAGAGGGAATCGTAAGTAACTCTCCTGTAGCAGGAAAAAATAGTCTTGATGGTTTTAGTCTGAATGGCCTTACAGTAAAAGAGGCTATTGCTGCAACCAAGAAGTTTGTAACCGAAAAGGGTATTGGCCGCATCAAGGTAAACTATCGTCTGCGTGACGCTATCTTCTCTCGCCAACGCTACTGGGGTGAGCCATTCCCTGTATACTACAAGGACGGTATGCCACAAATGATACCTGCAGAATGCCTACCTTTGGAATTACCTGAAATCGATAAATATGAACCTACAGAAACAGGTGAACCACCATTAGGCCGTGCTAAGAAATGGGCTTGGGATGAAGCTAACAAGCAGATAGTAGATAAAAGTCTTATCGATAATGAAAAAGTATTCCCACTGGAACTCTCAACCATGCCAGGTTTTGCAGGTAGCTCTGCCTATTATTTACGCTATATGGATCCTAATAACAACGAAGGACTAGTAGGAGAGAAGGCTGATAAGTATTGGCAGAATGTAGATCTCTACGTAGGTGGTACAGAGCACGCTACAGGTCATCTTATCTATTCACGCTTCTGGAATAAGTTCCTCTTTGATAATGGTGTAAGCTGCCAGGAAGAACCATTCCAGAAATTGGTTAACCAAGGTATGATCCAGGGGCGGTCTAACTTCGTATATCGCATAAATAGCGATGACCATAGTAAGGCACCGGTATTCGTTTCTAAGGGTTTGAAAGATCAGTATGAGACAACACCTATTCACGTATGGGTAAATCTTGTTAAAAACGATATACTCGATACAGAAGCCTTTAAACAATGGCGTCCTGAATATGCCAATGCTGAGTTTATCCTTGAAGATGGTAAATACAACTGTGGTTGGGCTATCGAGAAGATGAGTAAAAGTATGTTTAATGTCGTTAACCCTGACGATATCGTTGAGGAATATGGTGCAGATACTCTTCGTCTTTACGAAATGTTCCTAGGTCCTGTAGAAGCCAGCAAGCCATGGGATACTAATGGTATTGACGGTTGTTTCCGATTCCTTAAAAAATTCTGGAATCTCTTCTTCGAGCACAATACAGATAAACTCATTATCAACGATGATGAACCTACGAAGGAAAATTTAAAATCTGTACACAAGCTCATCAAGAAGGTATCAGAAGATATCGAGAAATTCAGTTATAACACAGCAATATCAGCCTTCATGATTGCCGTTAATGAATTAGGGCAACAGAAATGTCACAACAAGACATTACTCAAGGATATGGTTATCCTTATTGCACCATTTGCACCACATATTGCAGAAGAACTCTGGCACGTTTTGGGAGAAACTACTAGCGTATGCGATGCTGCATGGCCTACTTATGACGAAAGCTATCTCGCAGAAAGCGAAATGCAACTTACTATCAGTTTCAACGGTAAGGCACGTTATCAGAAAACATTCCCAGCTGATGCACAGAAAGATGCTATCGAAAAAGCAACTCTCGAAGATGAGCGCAGCCAAAAGTACTTGGATGGCATGCAGATAGTAAAAGTTATCGTAGTACCTAAGAAGATTGTCAATATCGTCCTCAAAAAATAATAAGAGGGTTAAATTATCGCTAAGAATATATGACAATAGATCAAATCGATCATAGAATGATACTCAATGAGGTTAAGGATTATATTTTTATAACCCTTGGCCTCATGCTTTATGCATTTTCATTTACAGCATTTCTGCTTCCATACCAGATTGTTGCAGGAGGAGTGACTGGTATTTCAGCGATTGTACTATATGCGTCGAATATACCAATACAATACACTTATTTTCTCATCAATATAGCCTTGCTCGTAGTGGCACTAAAGATATTGGGATGGAAATTTCTGATGAAGACTATCTATGCCATCTTCATGTTGTCATTTCTCTTGATGATAACAGGCGACTATATGCCGAAAGATGCTGCAGGACACTATGTTAAGATATTAGGCGAGGGACAAGATTTTATGTCTTTGCTTATCGGCTGTACACTTACTGGTTCAGCATTAGCTATCGTTTTCATGAACAATGGTAGTACTGGTGGTACTGATATCATTGCAGCCAGCGTAAACAAATTCTATAATTTGTCGCTTGGCCAAGTTTTAATTGCTGTAGATATCTGTATCATAGGAAGTTGTATTTTCATACCTTCTTTCGGTGGACCACTAGACCGCATTCATAAAGTAGTTTTTGGTCTTTGTACTATGGTAGTGGAGAACTTTATGCTCGACTATGTGATGAATGCCCGAAGAGAATCTGTACAATTTCTTATTTTCTCTAAGAAATATCAAGAGATTGCCAATGCTATCATGATGGAAACAGATCATACTCTAACTATACTCGACGGACATGGATGGTATACAGGAAAAGAAATGAAGGTACTCTGTCTTTTGGCCAAGAAGCGCGAAAGCACAAGTATCTTCAGACTTATAAAACTTATCGATCCAAATGCTTTTGTTTCACAGAGTAGCGTTATCGGTGTTTATGGCGAAGGGTTCGACCATATTAAAGTAAAGCTACCTAAATGTCGAAAAAAGGAAAATACAGAGGCATAAACTTGCAAGAATTAACAGATGCATTTACTAATACATCTGTGATTAGCAACACATAAAAACTATGAAATATGAAAATCGTATTTGCAACAAATAATCAGCATAAACTACAGGAAATCAGAGAAATTTTAGGCTCTGATTTCGAAGTAGTAAGTTTAAAAGATATTGGCTGTGATGTAGATATTCCTGAAACAGGAACTACTCTCGAAGCGAATGCCCACCAGAAAGCCAGTTATATATACGAAAACTATGGTCTAGACTGTTTTGCAGATGATACCGGTCTAGAGGTAGAAGCCTTAGATGGTGCCCCAGGTGTACATTCTGCACGCTATGCAGAGGGTACAGACCATGACAGCGAAGCTAACATGGCTAAACTACTTAAAGAATTAGAGGGTAAAATTAATCGTAAAGCTCGTTTTCGTACAGTCATCGCCCTTATCCAAAAAGAAGGTGACAGTACTATCTGTAGTAGAGAATATAGCTTTGAAGGCGAAGTAAAGGGAGAAATCGCTACAGAGAAGAGTGGGAAAGGAGGTTTCGGATACGATCCAATCTTCGTACCTGAAGGGTACGATAAAAGTTTTGCTGAACTTGGTGAAGAAATCAAAAATAAGATTAGCCATCGTGCAAGAGCTGTAGCAAAACTTGCAGAACATCTGAAAGACGAATAACAACAAAATATTCGACCAACAATTTCGTTTGATAGAATAGGGGATTATTCCCCTTCTTCAAACGATTTTTTTTTATAAACTAAACAAATAGATATATGATCAAGAAAAGTACTATACTCACTATCATGGGATTGATCATCACCATTGCACTGCAAGCATCTACCATTGGCACTTGGAAAAATTATATGGCTTATTACGATGTACAGGATGTACAGCAAGCAGGTAAACAGCTCTATGTATTAGCTTCTAACGATTTATATGTCTATAACGAGAATGACCAAAGTATACAGACCTATGATAAAACTAATGGTCTAAGCGACACCGAAATACAAACTATAAGCTATAATAAATCAGCTAAAAGACTCATCATATTGTATACAAACTATAATATCGATTTGTTAGACACAAATGGTGATATTACCAATATTGCCGCCTACCACAAAGCTACTCTTACCACTGGAAAAACAGTAAACCATATAGATAATTATGGCAAATATGCTTACTTAAGCACTGCATTTGGTGTTATGAAAATTAATGTAGCCAATGCTGAAATTTCAGAAACCTACAATCTTGGATTTAATGTAAACTGGACCCAAGTTAGCGGTAATTATATCTATGCTTACAGTAGTCAACAGGGACAATTTAGAGCACTTACCACCAGTAATCTTCAGGATAAGAGTAACTGGATAAGAGTAGGAGAGTATGTAGCTCCTACAGAAGAAGATAAGGACTCTCTCATAGCCTTTGCTAAAACACTTAACCCAGGTGGACCTAAGTATAACTATTTCGGATTCATGAAGTTTTATAATGGTAAATTATATACCTGTGGAGGAGGGTATGGTACAACAGAACTCAATAGAAACGGATGTATTCAGGTATTAAATGATAATAATTGGACTATATATGAAGATCAGTTAGAAAAGAAAACTGGTTACTCATACGTAGACATAACAACCTTAGCGGTTGATCCTCTTGATAATAATCATGTATTCGCAGGAGGAAGAACTGGTTTATATGAATTTGACAATGGCAAATATATTCAAGCTTATTCCTATGACAATACGAATAATATACTACAACCAGCAAGTAGTGTAGAGTCCACAAATAAAAATTATGTTATCGTTAGCAGTTTAGAATTTGACACTAATGGAAATTTATATGGATTTAATTCTAGAGCAAAAAGTTCAAACCTATTCAAACTAACCCATAATAAAGAATGGACATCACTATACAATGCTGAGTTTATGTATAATAGCAACAATTCTCTACAAAATATGTCATCTATGATGTTTGATAGTAGAGGGCTACTATGGATAGGTAACAATCATTGGAATCATCCTTATTTATTCTGCTATCAACCTTCAACCCAGGGATTAAATACATACAAAGAGTTTATTAACGAAGATGGTACAACTGTTAGTATAATAGAAGTAAGATGCATAGCAGAAGATAAAAGTAAAAATATATGGATAGGAACAAATGTCGGTCCAATAGTACTTAAACCTAATCAAATCACTTCTTCCAATCCTATTTTTAATCAGATTAAAGTTCCAAGAAATGATGGTACCAACTTAGCTGACTATTTATTAAGTGGCATAGATATTACATGTATAGCTGTAGATGAAGGAGGCAGAAAATGGTTTGGAACAAATAATAAGGGAGTATATCTTATCAGCGAAGATAATTACACACAAGAAGAACACTTTACCACAGACAATAGTTTACTATTATCTAATAACATAGAGAGTATCGCCATTAATTCTAGTACTGGAGAGGTATTTATAAGTACAGATAAAGGACTCTGCTCTTACATGAGTAGAGTAACTAAAACTGTAGATGATATGAATGACAATGAAACTTATGCTTATCCTAATCCCGTTAAACCAGGATATACAGGCCCTATCACAATTACAGGACTTAGTTATAACTCAAATATTAAAATTGTTACAACCAACGGAACACTAGTTACAGAAGGAACAAGCACAGGAGGTTCATTTGTATGGGATGGAAAAGACTTAAATGGTAAAAGAGTAGCAAGTGGCATCTACATGGTAGAAATTGCAAAAGAAAATGGCGAAAAAGGATTCGTCTGCAAAATAGCTATAATTAATTAATACTAAGATAAAAGATGAAAAAAAAAATAATTATTACACTATGCTTATTAGCTTTTCTTAATAGCTTTGCTAACAAGTATGATAAAGATAGTATAAAAAAAATAGATATTCCAGTAATGGAAATATATACAGAGAATAAAGAAGAGCCGTCATGCGATTATATTTTTGCACCAGAAGGAGAAGATGGAATAAGTATAACTAATACGACAAAAATACCAGGCAGAATAATATTATCTAGACTCGGTATACCATACTATGACAGCGGCGAATATGAAAACAATAAAGGAGGTATGAAAATCAAAATAAGAGGAAATACTAGTGCTTATTGGAATCCAAAAAAATCATTTAAAATAAAACTAGAAAAAAAGGCCGACCTATTAAATAGAAATAACAAAAATTATGCAGATAAAGAATGGGTTTTAATAGATGAAGGCGGAGATGGTATGATAGCTGAAACAGCATTTAAACTAAGCGAAGAAATAGGAATGCAATGGACACCTCAACATTGCTACATAAATCTGTTTATAAACGATGATTACAGAGGTATATATATGCTTACTGAATCAGTCAAAAGAAATACATCCGCCAGATTGAATGTAACTGAAACTGGCTATATTATAGAAAAAGACGCTTATTGGTGGAATGAAGACAAATATCTTACAACAAACACAAACAGAAAATACACTTTTAAATATCCCGATAGTGATGATGTTACTGATAGCATAAGCAACTGTATAAAATTATCTGTAGACAACTTAGAATATTCACTTATATCAGGTAACTATGAAGACTATATAGATATTAATTCATTCGCAAAATGGCTTCTTTGCCATGATATATTAGGAGACAGTGATGCAGCAGGATCTAATATATATATAACAAAATATGATAATACCAATAACACAAAAATAATGATGGGAAACATATGGGACTTGGGTGGCTCATTCAAAATAGCTGATAACTGGTCAGCTATACATACAAACCCATTATTTTACTATCCACAATTGATAGCTAGCTCCAATCAAAAATTTATAGATACATATCAAGAATTATGGAATAGTGAGGCCATTAAGGCTATTGATAATACCATAGAATATCTAAAAGAATACTCTCAATCTCAAGAAGCTATAAATCTACAAAAATTAAGACCAATTAATTGTGAGAGATGGAATTTTACTTCAGAATCTATACAATATGATATACAAGTAGCTGTTAATTGGCTCAACAATAGAAAAAAATGGTTAGATAACCATATCAATATTAGCAATAATATAAACTCTATAGAATACAAAAAAAGAAATCGCCATAACATATTTTCTATTAATGGAAAAAAAATAAACTATAACACGAAAGGTATAATAATTACGAATGGCATAAAATATTATCAACACTAAAGGCAAAATAATATAGAAAACTCATCACAAAAATATGCCAAGAATACATTGGATAGATTTACTGAGAGGCATCTGTATGATAGCTATACTTTTATTTCATACAGAAATGTATATGGTAGGCAAAGCAATTATACCCTATACTATGTACGTGACCAATGCGCTCATTATTTTTTATTTTATTTCAGGTTATCTGATATATAAAAAAAATGAATTTAAATTCATACATAAATTGAAATCCATTGGTCGAACAATGCTAATACCATACTTATTATTTACAAGTATAATAGGCATTGTTAAACCTTATGTAAAAGGACAACAGATTGATTTACTTCAAATAGGAGAAAATATTGCATTGGGACAAGCCTCATGGTTTATTGCCGCACTCATCATAGCTGAGTTATTATTATGCATAACGTTGTGGATAACTCGTGGAAAATTATCATGGATATTCTGTGTAGCATTAATCTGTCTAATATTATCAATAGCTTTCTCTGAAAGAAATATTGATTTTCCTTGGCAGATAAACAATGCTCTGCAAGCAGTATTCTTCCTTATTACAGGCTATGTATATCATCACTACGAGAAAAAAATCAAAGATATCAACAAACCATTATACAATATTTTATTACTTATTATCTTAATAATAATAAAAAGATATGAATATATACATCATGTAAATATGATGATTTCACCATTACAAATAGATCTATATCCTCTTTTTTTATTGGACATAACAATATGTATCATTGTTATGGTCAATATTTGTAAAGCAAAAACAAGTAAAATAATAGAATGGACAGGCAGCCACTCACTCGTATATTATTTTTTGTGTGGAGGTGTTCCTCTACTTGTAAGCAAATATTGGAGACATACTGGACTGACTTATGGAGGAAGATACTGGGTCATACTCTTAGCCTTTATTATCGTCTATATGATAACAACACTACTTACTTGGACTATTTATACCTATATTTATTCAGCTATAAAAAAGAAGATTAATTTAAAATATTTATTTGAATTTTATTGACATAATCCTTCCTGAGGTTTGCATATGATAGAAATGCATGGCAAAACTATAATGTTTATGGGTTAAAAACATGATGTTTATACTGCAAAAGTATAGTGTTTTGCCAGCTCAAGTGTTAGCTTTTCCCTTCATGAAGATTGAAGGTTATTGAAAACACCAAACAGGCAGATTGAAAGTTGAAGATTTTGAGCCAGATGACGATATTGGGCGACTATGTTTTTTTGATATATTTTTGAATATTCCATATTACTTGAAAAAACATCTTATAAAACTCACAGCCACATATAATCAGCAATTGAAGGCTGTTTTATAAGCACTATAAAGATTTAGCAGATACCAATAAAAAATATAAGTAAAAACAGAAAAAATCCCTAAAGCTATGTTGATAACTTTAGGGATAACTATTTAATAGATCTCGTAATTATCCGATTTTCAACAATTTAAAGACATATAACTATCGAGATAAATCTTAGCAAAGACTCAACATCTTCTCGATAGGCTTAACTGCGTCTTTGGCTATAACAGGATCAACCTCTACAGATGGCCAACCGTACTTCAAAGTATTATAAATCTTCTGAAGCGTATTCATCTTCATAAATTCACACTCATTACAGCTGCATCCTAAGCTACCCTCGCTAACTTCTGGCGGTACAGGTATAAACTCAACTTCAGGACAAGAACGCTGCATCTCATGCAAAATACCAGCCTCTGTAGCTACAATGTACTGCTTTTGCTCAGGATGAGCCTTTGCATAATTGAGCATAGTAGCAGTACTACCCTTAATATCAGCTACAGCTAATACAGGTGCTTTACATTCCAAATGAGCCATAACCAATGCTTCAGGATTAGCCTTTTTAAGCTTAATAATCTCTTCTACAGAGAATTTCTCATGTACATGGCATCCACCATTCCAGAGAAGCATATTTCGGCCTGTAACGCTGTTAATATAGTTACCAAGGTTGTAATCAGGACCAAAGATAATCTTTTCATCCTTAGGGAAAGCATTAATTACCTTTTCTGCATTGCCAGAAGTTACAACACAATCGGTAAGTGCCTTGACTGCTGCTGTGGTATTGACATAACTTACCACTTTATATCCTGGATGCTCTTCCTTATATTTTCTCAAATCTTCAGCCTTACAACTGTCAGCTAGACTACATCCTGCATTAAGATCAGGAGTAAGCACAATTTTATCTGGACTAAGAAGTTTACAGGTTTCTGCCATAAAATGTACACCACACATCACCATGATATCTGCATTAGTTTCGGTAGCCTTACGTGCAAGTGCTAAAGAGTCGCCTACAAAATCAGCAATATCTTGAATATCACCAATAGTATAGTAATGGGCCAGAATAATGGCATTTTTTTCCTCGCACAGACGCCTGATTTCTTTCTTCAGATCAATTGATTTGTCTACAGGTTCATCTATATAACCTTTCTCCATCCATTCTGTTTTCATCACATCAATATTATTATATTCTATATTATTTATTTAAAAGAAAAATAAAATGGGATATTATGATACGCTGTGGATTTGTTTATATCTTTTAGCCTCAAAATTTGGATATTTCGTTATCCACGTCTTATGATGGGTTATCCCTATGATATTATAAGCATATAGCTCTGATTTATGAGTACTTAGATAAGTTTTCCACATTATCCCCTTTTGGTGCAAAGGTAATAAGTTTATATCTTTTATCCATAAAAAAGCGTGGAAAAGTGATATAAAAGTTTCTCATAAATGTGTTGATATCCACATTTTTTGTCTGTCCAAACTGAGTGTGTTATTAACTCAAAAGTTATAAGTTATTTATGAGGAGTTTTTCCATAGGGTTATCCACATAGTTATGAGTAGTCTAAAATAAGGTAATTTTTGTAGTTCCTGTTATTGGGCTATTTGGTATTCTAAAAAAAGAGAGGTGTTACTCCATCCAGAAGTAACACCTCTCTTTTTTAGAATATAAAAGGTAGTATCATATATACTTACTTGATGTGTTTGATATAATACATAATAAGTATAAGATAGATATGTTATTTTTGTATCAAAATATGTTCTACACGATTGACGATAAGATCTGGACTAATGTTTTTCATGCATGAGAAATCTCCTCGTAAACATGGTTTATTGCCGTAGATGCTACAAGGTCGACAAGGTAAATCTATTTGTACTGCATTATCAGGACTCTGCTTCCAGCCTAAAAAACCGGCATACGGATGTGTTGCACCCCAAACACTTACTACAGGGATATTGGTGAGTGATGCCAAGTGCATATTTGCACTGTCCATACTAATCATGACATCAAGATGACTCATAAGAATAAGTTCTTGCATGATTCCAGATAAAGCTCCAGATGCATTTATGCAATTTTTATATTTTTGAGTCCACTCTTCAAATTGTTGAGTTTCTTTTTTCCCTCCGCCAAAGAGGAATATTCTAGCTGATGGATGATGGTTAATCAGTGTAGCGATAACCTGTTCCATTAGTCTAGGTGGATAGATTTTACCCTCATGGGCTGCAAAAGGTGCGATGCCTATCCATTGAGAGAAGGCTTGCTTCTTACCGATGATATGCTCTGGCAAAAGTCGAAGATTTCCGCCTCCAGGAGGAAAAATAGAAGTAAAGTTCATTTGGATAGGATAGCCAAGTTCGGCAAAGACATCAGCATAATTCTGAAAGGCTGTAGGCTGCTGTATCAACTTTTTATTATTAAAGGAACATAGCATATGTTTACCCTTGCGATGCTTGTCGATATGGGCTACTTTAAAATTATCTAGATTAAATCGTAAGCGTAGAAAATTGGAACGTAATACATTATGTAGGTCGGCAATCGCTGTAAAGTGCTTAGCCGTAAGTCGGCGATACAGTGTATTTAGGCCCTTAATACCATGATATTCCTGTTTTACGTCTGCCTCCATAAAACTTACATTAGGGGCTAGATTTTCATAGAAAGGTCGTGCAAAAGGTCGACTGAGCATAGTAATCCTTACATTTGGATACTGTTTAGCCAGTGAGTAAATCACTGGCACAGTCATAGCTACATCGCCTATGGCAGAGAATCTTATAACTAGGATATGCTCTGTTTTCATAAACGGATAATAGTTTATTTTTTAGCGTATAATACAGGATTTGTATCTGTATCATTATACATTTTCATCTGGCGGTATACCTTCATATACTTTCTACCAGCTTCAATATCATCGAGCAGTTGATCAATAGCTATAGATAAATCTTTTTGCTGTTCGAGTAGGACATTGAGTTTAGCCTGACATTTAGCAATATGATCAGCAGAAGCATCATTACGTTCAGTCTGTTCCTTCATGTGATAAATTTTTAGTGCTAGAATGCTGAGACGATCAATTGCCCATGCAGGACTTTCTGTGTTGATGCGTGCATCATCTTGTATTTTAATCTCCTTATATTTATCACGGAAATAAGAATCAATCTGCTCAACTAAGTCGGTACGGTCCTGATTACTCTTATCGATGCGACGCTTCAAAGTAAGAGCTTCAACAGGGTCGATTTCGGGATCTCTGATAATATCTTCGAAATGCCACTGTACAGTGTCAATCCAATTTTTGAGATATAAAATGTAATCGATAGTATTCTCGGCATAACGATTTTGGATGGGAGTGTCAATATTATCCTTTACATGATAATCTTGAATAGCTTCGTTAAATATAACGTTACAATGTTCTGAAAATGACATATTTAAGTATAAATTGATTTGTTCACAAAAGTAGTTATTTATTTGTAAATAAGCAAATAATTGGAGAAAAAAGCAAAAAAATGCACATTTAGGGTACCCCTGTGCAATGAAAGTCGCTTTTTTTTCAAATTTATTTGCTATATTGGATTTAATTTTGTTTCTTTGCACCCGAATTTTTTAATTAGAAATCATTTATAAACATTTTAAAAGTTACAATTATGTCAGAAATTGAATCAAAAGTAAAGGCTATTATCGTTGATAAACTCGGTGTTGATGAGTCTGAAGTAAAGGCAGAAGCAAGCTTCACAAATGACCTGGGTGCTGACTCATTGGATACAGTAGAATTGATTATGGAATTTGAGAAAGAATTCAACATTTCTATCCCAGACGATCAAGCTGAAAAGATTGCAACTGTAGGTGATGCTATCTCTTACATTGAAGCAAACGCTAAGTAATTAGCACTTAAAAATATATAATGGAATTAAAAAGAGTAGTAGTAACAGGACTTGGTGCCGTAACTCCATTAGGAAACACTCCTGAGGAGACATGGGAATCTATGGTTGCCGGCAAAAGCGGTGCTGCTCCTATTACAAATTTTGATGCATCCCTTTTCAAGACTCAGTTCGCTTGCGAAGTAAAAAATCTTAATGTAAACGATTACATCGATCGTAAGGAAGCTCGCAAGATGGACCGTTATACTCAGTTTGCTATGATTGCTGCAATGCAGGGTGTAAAGGATAGTGGTCTTGATGCGGAATCAATAGACAAGAGTCGTGTTGGTGTTGTCTTTGGTGTAGGTATCGGTGGTATTCAAACATTCCAGGAAGAAGTAGGTTATTATGCTACTCATAAAGAGAATGGTCCTAAATTTAATCCATTCTTCATTCCTAAGATGATTGCGGATATTGCTTCTGGTCAGATTTCAATCCATTTTGGATTCCATGGACCTAACTATACCACAACAAGTGCATGTGCTTCTTCTAGCAATGCTGTTGCTGATGCATTTAACTTGATTCGTTTGGGTAAGGCTGATGCTATCGTAACAGGTGGTGCAGAAGCTGCCATTTGTGAGACAGGTGTTGGTGGCTTTAATGCAATGAAAGCATTGTCTACACGTAATGATGATCCAGAGCATGCGTCTCGTCCATTCAGTGGAAGTCGTGATGGTTTTATCATGGGTGAAGGTGCTGGTTGCTTAATTCTTGAAGAATTGGAGCATGCTAAAGCTCGTGGAGCGAAGATTTATGCTGAGATGGTTGGCGAAGGCATGAGTGCAGATGCTTATCATATCACAGCTTCTCATCCAGAGGGCCTTGGTGCTAAACTTGTTATGCAAGCTGCACTTGAGGATGCCAACTTAAAGCCTGAAGACATTGACTATATCAATGTTCACGGTACATCTACTCATGTAGGAGATATCTCTGAGGCTAAGGCTATTAAGGATGTCTTTGGTGAGCAGGCTTACAAGCTTAACATCAGTTCTACCAAATCAATGACTGGTCACTTACTTGGTGCTGCTGGTGCTGTAGAGGCAATGGCATGTATACTAAGTGTGAAGAATGACATTGTTCCACCTACTATCAACCACGTTGATGGTGATGAGGATCCTGAATTGGATTATAATATGAACTTTACGTTCAACAAGGCTCAGAAACGTACCGTACGTGCAGCCTTGAGTAATACATTCGGTTTCGGTGGTCACAACTGTTGTGTAGTATTCAAGAAATATGCTGAATAATTTTATAGATAGAATAAAGCTCCCTTTCCGCAAGGATAAGGAGCTTTGTTCTTCTTTATATGATATTCTCGGTTTTTATCCTCACGACATTAAGCTCTATAAACAGGCTTTGATGCATAAAAGTATCATGCATCGCAATTCTAAAGGTAAGCCTGTGAATAACGAACGTCTAGAATTCTTAGGCGATGCTATTCTAGATGCTATTGTCGGTGACATTGTTTATCAGCATTTCCCTGGTAAAAGAGAAGGCTTTCTTACCAATACCCGAAGTAAACTTGTACAGCGTGATACGCTTAATAAGTTAGCTCAGGAGATGGGTATCACCCAGTTAATTCTTTCTAATGGACACAGTTCCTCTCATAATAGCTATGTGGGAGGAAATGCTTTCGAAGCTTTGGTTGGTGCCGTATATCTCGATCGTGGTTATAATGCTTGTATGAATTTCATGCAGAATCGTATTCTGGCAAAAATGATAAACATCGATAAGGTGGCTTATAAGGAGGTAAACTTTAAAAGCAAACTGATTGAATGGAGCCAGAAAAATCGAGTTAAACTGTCTTTCGAAATGACAGGTCAGGATAAAGATAAGAATGGCAGTCCTATTTTCTCATATAAGGTTGTTATTGAGAATATAGATGGTGCAGAGGGGAAAGGTTATTCTAAAAAAGAAAGCCAGCAGATTGCTTCTAAAGGAACTCTGGATAAACTTCGCAAAGAACCTCAGTATATTGATGCTGTTTTTACTGCTAAGGCTAATCGTACAAAGATGGAAGAGGAACCTGTAGAGAATGTCCCAAGTACTGATATAAAAGACGATTTTATTATTACTAATGAGTCAGAAGAACCTGTTATAGAAGAGAAACATATTAACGTTTTTCGTGAGAAAGTATACGACGATATACCTAATCGCAAGCGTAGAGTTCCAATGTATACTCTTAGTGAAGAACAGGTTCAGAATAGTGTCTCGGATGATAATGATGAATTTAGTCTGAGTGATATTTCGGTTAATCCGAAAGAAAAAACCAAAGAAGAGATTATTACAGAAGCTGAAAATGCAGCTTTTGGTAACTAAACATATTTTGGCTGAATGAAGTAAAAAGTATTCTTGTATCTGATATCAGATATGAGGATACTTTTTTGGTTTTCCTGAAATGAGGAATGTCAACGATTTTAACTATTAAAATTAGTAAATTATTATTGTATGTCAAAAGTTTAGGGTAAATTTGCATACTTAAAGATATTCTAAAATAATGAGTTTAACGAGTTTAGCAAGTTTTATATTTAAACCTCGCCAAAAAGAGCTTGAAAAATATAATACTGCTGCAGAGGAGCTGCAGCAGAAGGTGCTCTCTAGCCTAATTGAAAGTGGTAGAGAAACTGAATATGGTCGTAATCATTTGCTCAAGAATACTCATAATTATGAGCAGTTTGCCCAAAATATTCCTGTAAATACATACGAGGAGATGAAAGGCTATATAGATCGTATGCGCCATGGTGAGCAAAATGTACTATGGCCAGGTGGTGTAAAATGGTATGCCAAATCATCGGGTACAACTAACGATAAAAGTAAATTTATTCCTGTATCAGCAGATGGTCTTCATCGCATTCACTACAAGGGTGGATTTGATGCTGTAGCTTTATATTTGGCTAATCATCCTCATAGTCGTATTTTTGATGGAAAAAGTCTTATTTTAGGTGGAAGTCATTCTCCTAACTATAATCTGCCTGGTAGTTTGGTAGGCGATTTAAGTGCTATTCTTATTGAGAATATCAATCCATTAGCTAATTGGGTTCGAGTGCCGAAAAAAGAAACAGCTCTTTTGAGTGATTTCGAAATAAAACGTGATCGTATAGCCAGGGAAACTATGAATAAAAACGTAACTACTATCTCTGGTGTACCAAGTTGGATGCTGAGTGTTTTGGTTCGTGTCATGGAGCTATCGGAAAAAAAACATTTGGAAGAAGTATGGCCTAATCTTGAGGTGTTCTGGCATGGAGGTATTGCTTTTACGCCTTATCGTCAGCAGTATGAGCAACTCATCACATCTTCTAAGATGAACTATATGGAGACTTATAATGCTAGTGAAGGTTTCTTTGGTTTGCAGAGTAATCCAAGTGATAAGTCTATGCTCTTGATGATAGATTATGATGTCTTCTATGAGTTTATCCCTATGGACGAATTTGGTTCAGACCATCCTACGGTAGTTCCGTTATGGGGAGTAGAATTAGGTAAAAATTATGCAATGCTTATTTCTACTTCTTGTGGATTATGGCGCTATATGATAGGCGATACAGTACAGTTCACAAGTAGAGATCCATATAAGTTTATAATCACAGGTAGAACAAAGTATTTTATTAATGCCTTTGGTGAGGAGTTAATTATGGATAATGCAGAGCAGGGATTGGCTTATGCTTGTGCAAAGACAGGTGCACAAATATTAGACTATACTGCTGCTCCTGTTTATATGGATAGTAATGCTAAGTGTCGTCATCAGTGGCTGATAGAATTCTCAAAAGAACCTGATAATTTAGATGAGTTTTCTACACTGCTTGATAAGAAACTTCAGGAGATTAATAGTGATTACGAGGCTAAACGCTATCATGATGTTACACTCCAGCATCTTGAGGTTATTAAGGCTCGTCCGAATGTTTTTAATGATTGGTTGAAGAGTAAAGGCAAGTTGGGTGGACAGCATAAGATACCTCGTCTGAGTAATAGTCGAAAGAATATTGACGAAATGTTGGCTATGAATCGAGAATAATTCTGTAGAATATATCTGCAATGAAAGAAAGTAAATTTACAATACTAATTTTAACAGTTTTGCTGTTCCTAGCTTCTTGTGCTAAGATGGGTAAGCCCGATGGTGGATGGTATGATGAAACTCCCCCAAGGGTAGTTGGAGCTTCACCTGCAGAAAAATCTACGGGAGTGAAAGCGAAAACTATGTATATCTATTTTAGTGAATTCATTAAAATGGAGAATGCTAGTGAAAAGGTTGTTGTTTCACCTCCACAGCTAGAAGCTGCTGAAATTACTAGTACTGGTAAGCGCATTAAAATAGAACTTAAAGATAGTCTGAAAGAGAATACAACTTATACGGTCGACTTTTCTGATGCTATATCGGATAATAATGAAGGTAATCCATTGGGAAATTTCACTTATACCTTTTCTACAGGTTCAGAGATTGATACAATGGAGGTTTCTGGATACGTATTGGAATCAGAAAATCTGGAGCCTATTAAGGGTATTCTTGTAGGTCTTTATAGTAATCTAACAGATACAATATTTAAAAAATCAGAAATGCTTCGTGTTTCGCGTAGTGATAGTCGCGGACATTTTGTTATTAAAGGTGTGGCACCAGGCAAGTATCGTATCTATGCTCTGCAGGATGTTGATGGAAACTTTGTTTTCAATCAGAAAAGCGAAAAGATAGCTTTTAGTCATGATATTATAGTTCCTAGTTGTAAGCCAGATACACGTCAGGATACACTTTGGAAAGATAGCTTACATATCAATACTATAACTCCTATACGCTATACGCATTATTACCCAGATGATATTGTGCTCAGAGCTTTTACTGAGCAAATGACAGATCGTTATTTTATTAAGAGCGAGCGTAAAGATGCTAATCATTTTACACTATTTTTCAGTTACGGAGACGATAACTTACCTCAAATAAAAGGTCTAAATTTTAATGCTGATAATGCTTTTGTTATAGAGTCTTCTGCCAAGAAAGATACTTTGACATATTGGCTTCGTGATACAGCTTTAGTTAATCAGGATACTCTTCGTTTGCAGATAAGTTATATGCATACAGATAGTATGGGGATATTGCAGAATCAGACTGATACCTTGGAAATCTTAGCTAAGACTTCTTATGAAAAACGACTGAAAAAGGAGCAGAAAGAGTATGAAAAATGGGAAAAGGCTGAAGCGAAGAAAAAAGAAAAGGGACTACCTTATGACTCTGTTAAGCCAAAAGAATTTTTGAAACCTGATATTCAGGTATCAGGTGAAATGGATCCTGATAAAAATATTCTCATATCATTCCCAACGCCGTTAGCGCGTATGGATACTTCTGCTATTCATCTATACTCAGAACATGATAGTCTATGGTATCGTTCGCCTTTTGAGATAGAAAAGCGTACTGATAGAGAATACGTGTTCAAAGGTGAATGGCGTCCAGATATACAGTATAGTCTTGAAATAGATTCTCTAGCTTTTGAGGATATTTACGGTGCAGTTTCTGATAAATATAAGCAAGGTTTTAAAATAAAAAAACTGGATGAATACAGTTCGTTGCTTCTTACACTTAATGACATGTCGGATACTACTGTTGTGGTTCAGTTGCTTGATGGTTCTGACAAAGTTGTCAAAGAAGTTACTACTTCAAATGGGCAAGTTGAATTCTACTATGTCACTCCAGGTTCTTATTATCTTCGACTGTTTGTAGACAGTAATAAAAACGGAATTTGGGATACAGGTAACTATGATGAAGGCAGACAGGCTGAAGAAGTATACTATTATCCAGAAAAAATAGAATGCAAAGCAAAATGGGATATTACAGAAAGTTGGAATCCTAAAGGTAAGCCATTATATAGACAGAAACCAGGTGTAATAACTAAACAAAAGCCTGATAAAGATAAAAAAATTAAAAATCAAAATGCTGAACGTGCTAAGCAGTTAGGTCTTCAGTATATTCCTCACGTATGATGATTATGAAAGAACTAAAATTGTTATTCGTTGCTTTCCTACTTTTTCTTTCTGTAGGAAATGCTAAGGCTCAGTGTACTTTCCATAATACGGCCTTTAAAAGTGGTGAATTTCTAGCCTACAATCTTTATTATAATTGGAAATTTGTATGGGTGAAGGCTGGTACAGCAAGTATGTCTACTGTGCAAAGTAAATATAAAGGCCATCCTGCTTATCGATGTAGCTTAATTACTCGTGGTAATAGTAAGGTGGATGACTTTTTTGTCCTTCGTGATACACTCTTATGCTATAATACGCTAGAACTAGCTCCATTATATTTTCGTAAAGGGGCTCGTGAAGGCAAGCGATATACAGTAGATGAAGTCTTCTATAGCTATAGTGGTGGTAACTGTCACGTTAATCAACAACGTTATTGGGGAGACGACGGACATGTGGATAAGGAAAAGCATACTTATCAAGAGTGTGTGTTCGATATGATGAGTATCTTCTTGCGTGCACGTAGCTTTGTACCGGATAAATGGAAAAAGGGTAATGTGGTCAAATTCCCTATTGTGGATGGACGTAACAATACTCCAGCTCAAATAAGATTTGATGGTAAACTAAATATTAAGGCAGACAATGGTCATAAGTATCGTTGTCTTCGTTTAGCTTACATGGAACTTGAAGATGGTAAGTATAAACGTATAGTCGATTTTTATGTTACTGATGATAGCAATCATATTCCAGTACGTCTTGATATGTATCTACGATTTGGTACAGCTAAGGCCTTTTTGACAGGTATTAAGGGTAATAAAAATCCTATTACTTCTGTAATTAATTGATATTATAGTACATATATATAATTGATAATGTAAAAGTCCCCAGAAAGCGAAATAAAGGCTTTCTGGGGACTTCTTTTATGTTTCTGATAAAAATTATATATCTTGATTTCTAAACGGTTCAGCATGGACACATTTCATATTTTTGTCCAATTGTTCCACGTTGCTTGCACCTACGAGAACGCTAGTAATGCCTTTTTGATGCAATATCCAAGCCAAAGCCATTTCTGCAAGCGTTTCATTTCTGCCTTCTGCTATGCTGTTCAGACTCTTAAGATAGTCAAGTAGTTCTGGTGTAAGTTTTTCTTTTTTCAAAAACTTACCTTTATTCATTCTGCTGTCTTCAGGTATACCTTTAAGATAGCGATCAGTAAGTAAACCTTGAGCTAGTGGTGAGAAGCTGATAAAACCAATGCCTTGTTCTGAACAATAGTCGAGTATACCTTCTTCTTGTGGCTCTTTGTCCAATAAATTCAGCCTGCCTTGATATATTAAAAGAGGAACATCGTGTTGGCGAAGATATTCATTTGCATATTTCAACGCTTCGAGTGGCCATCGGCTGATACCTACATATAGCGCCTTACCAGACTTTACAATATCTACAAGAGCCTGTAAAGTTTCATCTAGAGGTGTTACAGGATCATAACGATGACTATAGAACAGGTCGACATAATCTAGATTCATGCGTTTCAAACTCTGATTGAGACTAGCCATGAGATATTTTCTTGACCCCCAATTGCCATAAGGACCTTCCCACATATCATAACCAGCCTTGGTTGAGATAAAAAGCTCATCGCGGTAAGGCATAAAATCGTCAGTCATCAGTCTACCCATAGTTTCTTCAGCACTGCCATACGGAGGACCGTAATTGTTGGCTAGATCAAAATGGGTGATACCATGGTCGAAAGCATAATGCGTAATGGCTCTACTTCTTTCGTAAGGGTCTACACCTCCAAAGTTATGCCAAAATCCTAAACTGATTTTTGGCAATAGAATACCTGAATTACCACATCTGCGATACAGAGCATCGCTATCATCATAACGATGACTATCTGCGACATATCTACCTTTAAGTTCCATATCGTTTATATTTTAGTTTTTATTTTTATCAGATTCTATTAATTTTAGAAGGTGCTCTACGGCAAATTCTTCTGGAATATTTTTTTCGATACACTCTTGTTTACGATAGAGCGAGACTCGATTTACTCCTGCACCTACATAACCATAGTCAGCATCTGCCATTTCACCAGGACCATTTACGATACATCCCATAATTCCTATTTTAAGGCCCTTCATTTCTTTTGTAGCCTCACGTATTTTGGCGATAGTTTCGCGTAAATCATAAAGTGTACGACCACATCCAGGACAACTGATATATTCAGTTTTGGTTGTTCTTAATCTGCCAGCTTGTAGTATATTAAAGGCGGTGTCATCAACATCCTGTTGAGCTAAGTTACCATTGTTCATGAGCCAGATTCCGTCTACTAGTCCATCCATCATTAGTGCACCCATATCAGCGGCAGCTTCAAGTTGGAAATCGCTCTTTTGGGCCTGTGTATGTTCGTACATCTGAGCGAAAATGACAGGATTATGTAATCCATGGTTCATCATCTCATGGACGAGTGCACGCTGACAAGCCAGTCGATTCTGTTGGTTGCTGACGCAAATAACTACAATCTCAGGATGTGCTTTCAAACAAGCAAGATATTCAGCTGCAGGTGTGCCAAATTCAAGTACGAGGAATTTTAGTTCAGCCTGAATCATGCCTATGAAAGGCATAGCCGATACAGGGAAGATAGGATAGAGTTTAGCTCCTGTCGTCTCTGGTTTAACGTTAAGATCTTGGTAGGCATTATAATCTACAATATAGCATTGTCCCATTTTGATCTGCTTAGGCAGTTTACTGCCAATATATATATAATCAGGTGTCAGCTCTGCATTGCTTACAGCATTTGCACCTTTTATAGCATTGCACGAACTAATAACAACAGGTACATGATTTCCACCAATATTGATGACAGGCTGTGTATTTCTTCTTGTAGGACTAATCCAATTGAAGTCTTTATTAGCTTCTCCAGGAACAATGATATGTCCTGATTTCTTGCCGATATAGTCAACTAGATGTTTGGCTACAGGTATTTCAGCAGCAGGTTCCTCACTGAGGCTTACGCGAATGGTATCACCGATACCATCAGCCAAAAGTGCACCTATGCCAACAGCACTCTTAATGCGACCATCTTCTCCCTCACCAGCTTCTGTTACACCTAGATGCAGTGGATAGTTCATCCCTTCTTTCTCCATGGTGTCTACAAGTAAACGAACAGACTGCACCATAACAACTGTGTTAGACGACTTTATAGATATAACAACATTGCTGAAATTTTCTTTTTTGCAGATACGAAGGAATTCCATACAACTTTCAACAATACCAGCAGGGGTATCACCATATCGATTTCGTATACGGTCACTCAGCGACCCATGATTTACACCTATTCTGATAGCTGTATGATGTTCTTTACAGATATTAAGAAAAGGCACAAAGCGTTCCTCTATTTTTTTCAGCTCCTGTTCGTATTCTTCATCTGTATATTCTACCTGAATGAATTTACGTGCAGGATCAACATAGTTACCAGGATTTATTCGAACACCTTCAGCATAAAGAGCAGCAACATCAGCCACATGTGGATTAAAATGTACATCCGCTACAAGTGGTGTCTGATGGCCATCATTGCGTAGTCCTGCATTAATATTTTTGAGATTTTCAGCTTCTCGTGAGCCCTGTGTTGTCAGTCGTACCAACTCACCACCAGCCTTGATAATATCCTCAGCCTGTTTTACACAAGCTTCTGTATCATTGGTATTTGTGGTAGTCATAGACTGTATTCTTACTGGATTATTTCCACCAATATCGACAGCTCCAACATGTACATTAGAAGTTTGTCTACGCTGATATTGAAATAAATCTATCATGCAATTTAGATTTATTAATATTAATTACATTTGAACTTATAGTCTTTGATTTCGGCTAAATCCTTGTTTGCTTTTTCTATTTTAGCTCCAAGACCAGCTTTCCAAGCATCTACCTTTTTAGCCATATCTTCATCACCTAGTGCTATCATCTCAGCAGCAAGAACAGCTGCATTCTGAGCTGCATTTACACCAACAGTAGCTACAGGAATGCCAGGAGGCATCTGGATAATGCTCAACATGGCATCGAGTCCATCGAGCATACCTTTTATAGGTACACCAATGACAGGGAGTGGAGTAGAAGCTGCAATAACTCCAGGTAGAGCAGCAGCCATACCTGCAGCAGCAATAATAACCTTGATGCCACGATCTTTGGCACCTTTTGCAAATGCTTCTACAGCATCAGGAGTGCGATGAGCAGACAAAGCGTTAACCTCGAAAGGTATTTCTTGGTCTTCTAACCACTTACATGCTTTTTCCATAACAGGCAGGTCACTTGTGCTGCCCATGATAATACTAATCAATGGTTTCATATATTGTAATTTTTAAATAATGATTAACGAGCAAATAAATCCAATTAGAAATCCAGTAACAACTTGTTGTAATGAGTGTTGACGGAGTATCATTCTACTGGTTCCTACCATTCCGGCAATAATCATGATTAAACAGAACCACCAGATAGGATTAAAAGAAAAAATAAGAGAATAAGCCAGTAAAGCTCCTGCTACACCTCCGATGGCGGCTGTATGAGTAGATATTTTCCACCATACATTAATGAGAGCACATATCATTTGAATAACAAGAGCAGCTACTAAGATAATATTCATGAAGTGAGGTATATGAGCTCGAGACATGAGCCAAAAACAAAGAAAATAACACAGTATGGAAATCACATAAGGAACCATACGTTTTTCTTTTTGTCCTAGTTCAAATAAAGTCCATCCCTGATATTTACGATATGCATGTATCAGAAGTGAAGGCAGTAATATAGTAAAAAGATAGACAATTACTAGTACGAGTGCCTTGTAGCTCAAAGGCAAAAAACTCATATAGCTGAAAATAAACAGCATGAAAAATCCCACGATAGGGAGATAGAAAGGGGTGAAGATCATACTTAACACCCGAGCGGTCATTATTATATTTTTTTCGTTCATTGCTTAACTGCGACGTAGTCTTGCCACAGGTATATTTAGTTGTTCTCTATATTTTGCTATAGTCCTTCTAGCGATAGGATATCCTATTTTTTTCATTTCTGCAGCTAATGTTTCATCACTCAATGGCTTCTTCTTGTCCTCTTTTTCTATTATTTCTTTCAGTGCCAGTTTAATTTTTCTTGTTGAGAGTTCTTCCCCATTGTCTGTGGTGTAACCGTCACTGAAGAAAAAGCGAAGTGGGAATGTTCCCCATTTGGTTTGTACATATTTTACATTGCTAACGCGAGAAATAGTTGAGATATCCAAGCCGGTCTTTTCTGCGATGTCTTTCAGAATCATCGGTTTTAGATCAGCCTCGTCTCCATCCAAGAAAAATTTTCGCTGTAAGTCAATAATTGTTTTCATGGTTACGTAGAGAGTATGCTGTCGTTGTTTGATAGCCTCGATATAACCTTGTGCTTTTTCTACTTTTTCTTTAGCATAGAGCAGAGCTTCTTTGGTCTGTCGATTCATGCCTTCTTTATTGTTGCGATAGGTCTCCACCATTTCTGTAAACGATGGTGATACTGTCAGTTCTGGTATTCGACCATGATTAATGGTAAAACTGATGCTACCATCATCAGTAATATCGACAATAAAGTCTGGTGTAATCTGATTGATATTTCTGCCTTGTGTTTCACCTAAGGATGCACCAGGTTTAGGGTTCAGTCTTTTTATTTCTTCCTGCAGAGTTTGTATCTGAATATCGTTCAGCCCCATTCCTGTCTGTATCTTTTCCCAGTGTTTTTTTGTGAATTCTTCGAAATAATCTTTGATAACGGTCTGCATTGCTTCTTTTAGTCTGCCTCTAGGCATTCGGTCTATTTGTAGCAGCAAACATTCTTGCAAGCTTCGAGCTCCTATTCCTGCAGGGTCGAAGTTTTGTAGCAGATGTAGAATATGTTCTATATCGTTAACATCAGCATCAATATTGTGGTAGATTGCGAGTTCATCGCTAATCGATTCTAAGTCTTTTCGTAAAATGCCATCGTCATCCAGTGAACCGATAAGATACTCCATAATATCATGTTGCAGATCGGTAAGCTCCAACATATCCATCTGTTCGTTAAGTTTGTCATAGAATGAAGTAGTATCTCCATATACCATCTCTTCATAATCAGCATTTTGGATATTACTTCTCGAAGTATTATATTCAGGCATCTGGTCGTCTTGTCCTAAGCTTTCTAGGGCAGAGTCTAAAGCGTCTTCTCGTTCTTCTTTTTCGGTTTTTTTTTCATAAGAGTCTTCTTCCTCATTTTCATAATCATCACCGTTGCTGTCCATAGTGTTGTCGGCAAACTCTTCGTCAGACGATCTTTCCAGTGCCGGATTATCGTCCAGTTCAGCATTGATATTTTCTTCCAGTTCAGTCAACGGCATTTCCAGCAGCTTAACCTGAAGCATTTGCTGTTGGCTAAGTCGTTGTAATTGTTGTTGTTTCTGTATCTGTGTTTGAATGAGTTTTTGAGCCATACCATATTCTTTTTATAAAAAGTACTCTTTTAGCTGTGATGCCAGTGTATAAAGATTTTGTGGATCTTCATTTCCGAAACGTTTCCAAATTTCCTCACATGGTTTAAGCAGTGGAGTGATAGCCATAAAAGAGTCACGTGTAAGATAAGGATCACAAATTTGGTAGATGTCCATTATATTTGTAATCTTTTCAGGATTGAGGTGAATGAGTTTGGCCAAATCTTCTATTTCAGGAGTTTCTGGCACCATGGTGACAGGAGTGAGCTGAAAATAGAGATTTAGAATCATGATGAGCTTTATAGGTGATAATTCTTTGTCTGCTTCAAGAGGACGAAAATCTTTTTCCCAAGTTTCATGAATATCTACATCCTGAAAAAAAGTATCAGCGTGTTGAAATCCAAATTGTTCCTGAATAAGTTTAGCTTTCTGTTCTAATTTCTTAGGGTGTTTACTATATTTATCCCATAATAATTTTAATGAAGGCTGTTCAGATTTCTGCAAAAAAAACATCTGGTCATAGAGAAACTTTGGCTCAATGTGTAACATTAATGCCAAGTCTACCATGGCACGGGAGTACAGCGGTTTGATGCCGATAGGCTTTTTCATGTAGAGTTGCATCAGGAGCAACCAATATTCGTCTGACCATTGTGGATGATTAGCCATATACTTATCACAATAATTTAAGATAATGCAAATATAGTAAAAATGATTTGGTACACCAAATATCTCAACAATAAAAAAACGCATGGTTCTAAAAGAACTATGCGTTTATTATTTTTCTTCTCAAATTTCTCATAACCGATGTGATGCCTTCGATTTATTCAAACCTTTTCACCACATAGCCTGATGCAGTAAAAGCTGCAATCCAGGCAATCATCATTGTTATTCCCATCTTTCTACCTTTCTCTAATCAATCCTATTGAGTAATTATCCTATTAATCTTTTACCTATCGTTACCTAAACAATCTTTTTTTTACCTTTTGCTAAACCTGTCTTTGTATCCTAACAATCTTTACCTAAAATTTTCATTTATCTTTTTGATACTGCAAAGTTATATTCTTTTCTTTCATTTGCCATAAAAGATTTGTAATTTTGTTGATTTATATTTCTTTTCTTGATATAAATCAAAAAGTTTGTGTTCGCGCACAATATGTTATACAACACGAAAAAGGCATTAATATATTCTTCTATTATTTTTTATCGTTTAGAAAAACCGATAGCAATTGTCTTCATGGCGATATAGTCATATGACAGGTATACATATCCCTGTACACCTTGTTTAGGTCCATATGAGTTTTTTGCGATGAAATATTTTTCTCCTTTTTTATTAATGGCTATGCCGATAAGTTCCATGGCATGGTCATCAGTTGTCCGTAATCGTTCAAAGGCTTGCTGTCTTTTCTTTTGTGTAATATTCTTTTCCTCAAGAGTAGCAATACCCGCTTGTAATCGGCAGGAAGATTCGCTGGTATCGCCTTCCCAAAATACAGGATGTCCTTGACATATTTTGTTTTCTATTGTTTTCATCATTTTGTCAAGAGGTACATTGTAATAAGTATCATGGGTAAAATTATCAGGCATCTCCAGTTCTATATTTTGATAGAAAGGATGGTGGGTAAAACTAGTCATAAACAGATATTCGCCAGGAGCACATACACTATGTGCAAATTCCTTAGGAGTATATTGAGCTCCAAGCATAAAGACAAATTGGGCTGGCATATAACCGATTTCATTATCCAGCATTTGGTTAATTTTGTCTTGGAATTGTGCAATTCCTATGCCTTGTCGTGCTGAAATCATAGCAAGTTTTTCTACTTTTCTTTTTAGGATATTATAATTGATTATATCAGGATCCTGATAAGAATCATAGGGTTCCGCTCCATACTTTTGCAGGGTATGTATAAGCATAGGTCCCATACCTCTCATGTTTACGGGCTTTTCTCCAGCAGAGAGATAGCAGTTTGTGGCTTGATCATTAATAAGCATCCTTACGATATAGGCTGGTGAAAGGTTTACTGAGTCACCTCTCATGAGATGTTCTGTTTCGATGGTGGCCAGCATGGCATAAATCCAGCAAGTTTCACTGTTTCCCTGATTTTTTACAGGTGTAGTTTTCAAGCGCACTATCGTTTTCAATGCATCATGTGAAGTAGTAGACTTCTGCTCACAGCTTGAAAGCAGGAGTATAGATAACAATAATAGAATAACAGTTTGTTTCATATTACTTGCAAAAGTACTAAAAATATAGATAGGGTCTTCATATCTAGAAAATTAATTGTAACTTTGCAGCCAAATGAAAGAGAAGATAGAAGAATTCGAAGTTATGGCGCCCGTTGGTTCTCGTGAATCATTGGCTGCAGCCATTCAGGCAGGTGCCGATTCCGTTTATTTTGGTATTGGTCAGTTGAACATGCGTTCTCATTCTGCCAATCATTTCAACATTGATGACTTGCGAGATATCGCAGCAACTTGTAATGAGCATGGTATTAAGACATATCTTACAGTAAATACTGTAATTTATGATAATGATATCGAGACAATGAAGGAGATTATTGATGCAGCTAAGGAAGCAGGCATCAGTGCTGTCATTGCCAGTGATGTAGCTGTAATGGCTTACTGCAATGAGGTAGGTGAAGAGGTACACCTCTCTACACAGCTTAATATTTCTAATCTCGAAGCATTAAAGTTCTATAGTCGTTTTGCTGATGTATCGGTATTGGCTCGTGAGTTGAATATGGATCAGGTTAAGCATATACACGAACAAATCGTAGAGCAGAATATCTGTGGCCCGATGGGTCGTCAGATTCGTATAGAGATGTTTTGCCATGGAGCACTCTGTATGGCTGTCAGTGGTAAGTGCTATATGAGTTTACATAATATGAATCGTTCGGCTAACCGTGGTGAATGTGTACAGATTTGTCGTCGTTCATATACTGTAACCGATAACGAAACGGGTAATCAGCTTGAAATTGACAATAAATATATCATGAGTCCTAAGGACTTGAAGACCGTTCGCTTTATCGATCGAATGATGGATGCAGGTGTTCGTGTCTTCAAGATAGAGGGACGTGCTCGTGGACCAGAATATGTTTATACTGTTGTAAAATGCTATAAGGAGGCCATTCAATCTGTTCTCGATGGTACTTTTACAGAAGAGAAAAAGGATGCTTGGGATGAGCGTTTAGCCACAGTATTCAATCGTGGTTTTTGGGATGGCTATTACCAGGGTCAGACATTGGGTGAATGGAATAAGCACTATGGCTCTGTGGCTACAGAGAAGAAGGTTCTTGTAGGTAAGGTTATGAAGTATTTCAGCAAGTTAAATGTAGCTGAAGTTGCTGTTGAAGCCTCTAGTTTTAACCAAGGTGATAAACTGTTGGTAACTGGTCCTACAACAGGTGTTATGTATTTGAATGCCAGTGAGATACGTTATGACTTAAAGCCTGTTGATAGAGCTCTTCAGGGGCAGAGAGTATCAATCCCTGTAGATGGAAAAGTTCGTCCTTCAGATAAGTTGTATAAACTGGTAACTGTTCAAGAAATTAAAGAGATTAAATAACTATGACAATCAACGAAGCACAGGATGAAGTCATCGAGGAGTTTGCAGACTTCACTGACTGGATGGACAAATATCAGATGCTTATCGATTTAGGTAATGATCTGGAAGTACTCGACGAAAAGTATAAGACAGAGAGTAATCTTATAGATGGCTGTCAGAGCCGTGTATGGGTACAGTGTGATTATGAAGAAGGCAAGCTTGTTTTTACAGCAGATAGTGATGCGTTAATTGTAAAAGGTATCATAGCTTTGCTTATTCAGGTATTGAGCGGTCATACTCCTAAGGAAATTTTAGATGCTGATCTTTATTTTATCGAGCAAATTGGCTTGCGTGAGCATCTGAGTCCTACTCGTTCTAATGGATTGTTAGCTATGGTAAAGCAGATAAAGGCTTATGCTCTAGCTTATCAAGCTAAAGAAGCATAAATTGTATTATGAGAAAATTGCGTGCGATAGAGATGAATCGTCTTTCCGTAGAACAATTTAAGGAGGCTGAAAAGCTTCCTTTAATTGTTGTCTTGGATGATGTTCGCTCTTTGTATAATGTTGGTAGTGTGTTCCGTAGTGGTGATGCTTTTCGTATCGAAGCTGTTTATCTGTGTGGCATCACAGCTTGTCCTCCTCATCCTGAAATTCATAAGACAGCTTTGGGTGGTGAAGACAGTGTGGAGTGGAAATACTTCAAGAATACAGAGGATGCTGTTAATGAACTCCACAAGAAGGGCTATTATGTATATAGTATAGAGCAGGTGGAAGGCAGTACCAAACTTCAAAATCTTGAAGTGGATATTCGCCAGCATAATACTGATCAGCATTATGCTATGATTATGGGTAATGAAGTGAAAGGTGTGAAGCAACAAGTGGTCGACATGAGCGATGGTTGTTTAGAGATACCTCAGTTTGGAACCAAGCATAGTCTCAATGTTAGTACTACAGCAGGAATAGTGATTTGGGAATTTGCCAAAAATTTAGCATTAAGAGATTAACAAGAATGCTATTTTGATTATATTCAAGGATATCTTTATACAAGATATCCTTTTTTATTAAAAAATACCACAATGATAGTATTGTGGTATACACTAAAACTAGGTATATTTGCAAGTTAAATATAAAATCAACAAATTTTCAAGATATTAATTATTTAAGAGTATGAAAGAGAACGAACAGAATGAAAAAGATCCTGCGTGTTGTGGATCAAGTAAGAATTTGTCTAAAGAGACTTGTGCTATCCATGTACCTTATCGCAAGCGCGATGCCTATGGTGCGCTGAGTGTACCAGTATATAATGCAGTAGCTTACGAATTTGATAATGCGCAAGATATGACCGATGCTTTTACGGGGCGCTCAGGTATGCCAGATTATTCACGTACAGCTAATCCTACAGTTACCAATCTCGAAGATCGTGTCATTGCCCTTACAGGCGCTAAGCATGTTATTGCTTTTAATAGTGGTATGGCTGCTATCAGTAATTTACTTTTAGCTTTGACAGGACAGGGTAAGAATGTCGTAACTTCTAAGCATCTCTTTGGCAATACGTTCTCTCTATTGACCGTTTCGATGAAACGTTTCGGTGTAGAAACTCGATTGGTTGATTTAACTAATCCTGAAGAGGTTGCAGCTGCTATCGATGAGAATACAGCTTGTGTATTTTTTGAAATAATCACCAATCCTCAGATGGAAGTTGCTGATATTCCAACCTTAGCTAAGGTGGCGCATGAAAAGGGTACAGTGTTGGTAGCTGATACTACTACAATTCCTTTTACTCAGTTTAATAGTCATAGTCTTGGTGTCGATGTCGAAGTCGTTTCAAGCACTAAGTATATTAGTGGTGGTGCTACATCTTTAGGTGGTCTTGTAATCGATTATGGTTCAGTCTTTGGTATTGGCCAGTTTATCAAGAACGAATTACTTTTCAATTTTGGTGCTTACATGACTCCTCATGTAGCTTATCTGCAGACCTTGGGTTTGGAGACGCTTGCAGCTCGCTATCGTGTACAGTCTGATAATGCCTTGCAGCTTGCGAAGTTGCTTCAGACCCTTCCACAGATTAAGCGCGTAAACTATGTTGGTCTTGAGGATAATCCTTATCACGAATTAGCTCAGCGTCAGTTTGGTGCTACTGCCGGGGCTATGATTTGTATCGATTTGGCTGATCAGGATGCTTGTTTCCATTTTATCAATCACCTTCAGCTTATCCATCGTGCAACCAATCTATTTGATAATCGCACCTTGGCTATTCATCCTTATAGTACCATTTTTGGACTTTTTAGACCAGAGCAGAAGCGTAAGATGGATGTTCTTGATACCACAGTGCGTCTCAGTATCGGTTTGGAAGATTACCACGACCTGTTCAACGATATTCGTCAGGCTCTGGAAGCTTAATCATTCACATTACGATTAACTAAAAAGATTGTAGATGAAGTACGATTTCAATACCATTATAGATAGAACGGGCTCTGGCGATTTGATGCATGGAGCTCTCTTACCTCGCTGGCATCGTGACGACCTACTTCCTATGTGGGTAGCTGATATGGGCTTTGCCGTATGTCCTGATATCATAGATGCAATGAAGCAACGTCTTGAGCACCCGATATTAGGCTATACAGTAGAACCAGAGGATTATTATCCAGCTATTCACGATTGGATACTCAACCATCATCAATGGAGTATCCATCGTCGTTGGCTTAAATTTATCCCAGGTATCGTCAAGGGTATTGGAATCGTATGTAATCTCTTTCTCAAGCCTGATGAAAAGGTTATCGTTATGCCACCAGTATATCATCCGTTTTTCCTTACACCTCAGGGAAATCATCGTGAGGTCGTATGGAATCCGTTGAAGCGTAAGGAGGATGGTTATTACGAGATGGATTTTGATAACTTGGCACAAGTATACGATGAGAAATGTAAGGTATTGATACTTTGTAATCCTCATAATCCAGGAGGCATCTGCTGGGATAAAGAAACGCTGATTAAACTGGCCGAATTTTGTTATGAACATCATATTTTAGTGGTGAGCGATGAAATTCATGCAGATTTAGCCATATTTGGTCATAAACATATTCCTTTTGCTACAGTGAGCGATAAGGCTGCTCAAATTAGTATTACTTTTCAAGCCCCTACGAAGACCTTCAATATAGCCGGTATTATTTCCAGCTATGCTATTGTTCCGAATGAGAAAATTAGAAAAGTATTCTATCACTGGCTTACGGCTAATGAGCTCGATGAAGCTCATATCTTTGCTCATATAGCTACGATAGCTGCTTTCCGAAAGGGAGAAGAATGGCGTAAGCAGATGTTAGCTTACGTCGAAGATAATATTAAGTTTGTAGAAGATTATTGCAAAGAAAAAATGCCTCAGATTCGTCCGTTACGACCTCAGGCATCTTTCCTTGTTTGGTTAAATTGTCGTGACCTTCACCTTTCACATGATCAGTTGCTCGACCTCTTCATAGATAAAGCCCATTTGGCCCTCAATGATGGTGAGATGTTTGGGCCGGGAGGCGAAGGTTTTATGCGTTTAAATGTGGGATGCCCAAGACCATTGATAGCTCAAGCATTATCACAGTTGGCAGAAGCAATATCTCATTTAAGATAATCGCTGAAATCTGTCAGTCTCATATCACCTTTTGTCAAGAAAGTATCATGGAAGGCCAGAGCTGCTCGCATACTCTGTGGCTCATGGCCTACTCCTGCAATCTTCAGATATTCACGTAATATCGGACGATAGTCTGGATGTGCACAGTTCTCTATGATTTCCTGTGCTCTCTTCAACGGACCTTTTCCTCTTAGATCTGCTACCCCTTGTTCAGTTACGATTACATCTACATCATGTTCAGTAGAGTCCACATGGCTACACATCGGTACGATAGCAGATATCTTACCACCCTTAGTTGTACTCTGTGTGGTAAAAATGCTGAGATAGCCATTACGCTCGTAATCACAACTACCCCCTATACCATTCATCAATTTACTACCACAGATATGACTTGAATTCTCATTACCATAGATATCACACTCGATGGCTGTATTCATAGCGATGACACCCAATCGGCGAATTACCTCGGGCGAGTTACTGATTTCACTTGGACGTATAGTAATATGATTTTTGAAGTAGTCGATATTATTGTATACTTCCTGTAGCGTTTCGTTAGTAACTGTCAGCGAAGAGCATGAGGCATCCTTAATTCTTCCTTCTTGCATATATTTTATAACAGCATCTTGTACTACTTCGGTATAGACACTAAATACCGGAACATGAGGATTTTGACCTAAGGCCTCGAGTACGGCATTACTCGTGGTCCCCACACCACTTTGTAGGGGCAGAAAAGTAGATGGAATTCGTCCTGCTTTCAAATCCTTTACTAAGAAGTCTGCAACGTTATGTCCCATCTGCTCGGTTACTGGGTCTAATGGTTTGAATGCGCGCGCCTCTTCTGGGATGCAGCACTCTACTACACCTACAATCTTACTTGCATCAATTTCTACATACTCCTTACCGATACGATCACCTACATTCATAATAGGAATAGGCTGACGGAATGGACATTCTTCGATTTCGTATACATCGTGAAGGAAACGTGAGTTAGGACTATGGAATGTATTTTTCTCCAGAATAATGCGCTTGGCCAAACGGACGATAGTAGGAACGATTCCACCGGCACTGGTAAGATAAGCTTTACAGATGTTAGCACCCTCTTCTATGTCGCTAACCTCAATGATAGCCACATCGATGTCAGCATAAAATCCACGACGAAGACGTTCGCCCATATGTCCTAAGTGCATATCTTCGTAATCGATTTCACCCATGTTGGTGTGATTGCGGAAGTCTCTGTTGGTAGAGAAGGGAGTACGAAACTTGATAGCGTTGGCTGCAGCCATATCGCCCTCAATACTTTGCGAAGTAGAGGCACCAGTGATGATGCCTACCTGAAATGGATGTCCTGCCTCATGTTCTCCTATTGCTTTTTTTGAGAGTTCGCGGAAAATAGCCTTGGGAACACCATTAGGGGTAAATCCACTTAATCCTATTGTTTCGTTATTTTTTATCATAGCTGCACCTTCTGCAGCTGTTATTCTGGTATACGACATTTCTCTCTTATAATATTATATGCTCTTATAAAAACGATGTTGCAAAGATACATATTTTTTTATTAATATGTAAATTTTCGCTGCTTTTTTGCATAAAATTGGCTAAATATTAGTACTATTATGCTAATATAGTGTATTTATATACTTTTTCGTGTAGTGTATAATAAAAGAAAGAAGCTTCATATAATATCACCATATTACATGAAGCTTTCCTTGTGTGGTTGAGGGATTTGTGTCCTTTTGTTAAGTCTAGTTTTAATTTTATTTCCTATATATTGTATCTTGACGTTGCAAAGATAAAAAGTGGACTATACATATGCAAAAACTTTCAGCCAATCGTCTGTATTTTTAAGTGAAACGAATATGCAAATAGAAAATTGCTTTGATACTTCTTTATATAAAGTTATTTTGTTAACTTTGTAGCCAAGTTTTATTGTAAGAAAATAAAGAAAAAATAAGATAAACTCATGGAACAGCATTTATTAATCTATAATACGCTCACTAGAACGAAAGAGTTGTTCAAACCGTTGCATGCACCTAATGTGGGTATGTATGTATGTGGACCTACCGTTTATGGTGATGCTCACTTGGGCCATGCTCGTCCCGCTATTACTTTCGATATTCTTTTCCGTTATTTGAAGCACCTGGGCTACAAGGTACGCTACGTACGTAACATTACTGATGTCGGTCACTTGGAGCACGATGCAGATGAAGGAGATGATAAAATCGAGAAAAAGGCTCGTTTGGAGCAGTTGGAGCCAATGGAGATAGCACAGTATTATACTAACCGCTATCATCAGGCCATGGATGCGCTCAATGTATTGCCTCCATCAATCGAGCCACATGCTACAGGTCATATTATCGAGCAGGAGCAGTTAGTTCAGCAAATTCTTGATAATGGTTATGCTTATGAGAGCAATGGTTCTGTTTATTTCGATATCGAGAAGTACGATAAGGACCATAAATATGGTATTCTTTCTCACCGTAACCTTACGGATATGATTAATAATAGCCGTGAGTTGAATGGTGTGGGTGAGAAGAAAAATCAAGTAGACTTTGCTCTTTGGAAAAAGGCTACGCCGGAACATATCATGCGTTGGCCAAGTCCTTGGGGTGATGGTTTCCCAGGTTGGCACTGTGAGTGTACTGCGATGGGTAGAAAGTATTTAGGTAATCATTTCGATATTCATGGTGGTGGTATGGATCTTGTATTTCCTCATCATGAGTGCGAAATCGCTCAGGCAGTAGCTAGTCAGGGTGACCAGATGGTACATTACTGGATGCATAACAATATGATTACCATCAATGGTCAGAAGATGGGTAAGAGTCTTGGTAACTTTATAACTTTAGATCAGTTTTTCACAGGTAATCATGCTTCATTAGATCAGGCTTATTCTCCAATGACCATCCGCTTCTTTATTCTCTCTGCTCACTATCGTGGCACTGTTGATTTCTCTAATGAAGCTTTACTTGCAGCTCAAAAAGGTTATGAGCGATTGATGAATGCTATCGATGATTTGAGTCGAGTTCAGGTTGTAGCTACTAGCGATGAGCCTACAGCTAAGTTTGTGAAGGAGTTACGTCAACGCTGTTATGATGCAATGAATGATGATTTTATGACTCCACTTGTTATCAGCTATCTTTTTGAGGCATGTCACCTAATTAATTCAATCCTTGATCATAAAGCAAATATCAGTGCTGATGATTTAAAGGAACTTACAGATACTATGCACCTCTTTACTTTTGATCTTTTAGGTTTGAAGAACGAGAAAGGTGCTAATAACGATGCCCGTGAGGAGGCATACGGCAAGGTTGTTGATATGGTGCTCGACCTTCGTGCTAAAGCTAAGGCATCTAAGGATTGGGCTACAAGTGATCAGATTCGCGATATGCTAGCCGATGCAGGTTTCGAGATAAAGGATACCAAGGATGGTGTAGCATGGAAGCTCAATAAATAAGAGAAACTTCTTTTTATTAGATAACTTACATAGTAAAATCCCCAGGAATACGTGTTTTTTCTGGGGATTTTTTTGTGATTATTCAGAGAATTCGGTTATTCTCTTTGTCAAATACTATGTTAATACAAGGTAAGTGCATAATGGTTGGTGTTATTGGTTATTATTTGGGATGGATACCAGCAGTGATGCTTTTTAGATATACTGCATGAGAATATCCCATACAGCAATAATATGACAAATACTACCCATGAGTACGAAGAAGTGAAATACGGTATGCATGTATTTCTTTTTGTTTAAACTGTAGAAGATGGCTCCAGTGATATAGCTAACTCCTTCTGCAACTATCCAAACGAAAGCTGCTGTGGAAAGTGCGTTGATAAGTGGCTTGAATGCGATAAGGACCAAAAGCCCCATACCTACAAAAGCAATAGTTTCGAGATTACTGTGGTCTTTTAGGTTGACGAAACTCATAATGGTGCCGATAATGGCACAGAGCCAAATAAAGATAAAAATGCTCCATCCCCAATAACCCTGATCGCGCATAGCTATCAATGTGATAGGCGAATAACTGCCGGCAATATGCCAATAGATGGCAGCGTGATCCCATTTGCGTAGCCTTTCTTTCCATTTGCTCCAGGCCGAAAGACTGTGGTAAATGGTTGAAGCTGCATAGGAGCATAACATGCCGAAAAGATACAAAATGACCCCTGCTGTAGCCCAACCATTGTGGCGTGAGAAACACCAATAGAGAAAAATGATGCCAAATACAATGCCTAAGAGAATGCCTCCTGCATGCGACCAGCTATTCCATAACTCCTCTTTATGGTTAAAATGTATCTTGATTTTCATTGTAGTTATACTCCTATACTTTCCTAAGAATGAATTAATCTATTAATAGGTTTATCTTGTGCTAATTTGTAGTGTTTGAGAAAGTTTTCGCTTGGCATCGACAACCTTTACGTTGATGTTGCCCTTGTTTTTATTGCTCTGTACAACAAGTACCAATTGACCAGCAAAGAGTTTCATGGTAGGCTTGGTAAATACTTCAAGCGAAGTAGCATCACCATTGCAAACTCCCTTGAACTGTCCGTCGCCTGTAACTTCGAATGTAAGTTGATCAGTAGCGTAAGGGATAAGGGTACCGTCTTTATCAGTAAGCGAAACGGTGATATAGCTCAAATCGTTGCCATCGGCTGCAATTGTTTTACGGTCTGCTTCGAGTAAAAGTTTAGCAGGTTTGCCAGCAGTCTTCATGGTCTTTTCGTCAGCCTTATGCCCATTTTTGTCGTAAACTACTACTTTTACTTCTCCTGGTTCGTATACTACGTTATCCCACATTAGACGATAGCGCTTAGCTCTAGCTTGAGCGTCTATACTGTTTGCAGCTCTGCCGGTATGTATTTCGCCTTGTACGCCTATAGCTTTGCTGATTTTTCCTTGGCTTTTACCATTGATAAAGAGTTCTGCAGTAGGATAGTCTGTATAGCAGAATATTGGGGTAATTTTTCCTTTGCGTTCGGGCCATGTCCAGTGGGGCAGGAGGTGAATAGTATGGTCTTTCTTGTTCCAAACGGAGCGATAGAGGTAGTAACGGTCTTTAGGAAGTCCGGCTAAGTCACAAATACCGAAATAACTGCTTCGTGAAGGCCAATAAGTATCGTATGGAGATGGTTCGCCTAAATAATCAAATCCAGTCCACACAAATTGACCGATAGTATAATTTACATCCTCATCAGCGATAAAATCTTCTTCTGGCAGATTGCTCCATGAGCACCATTGGGTATCGTAACTATTTACTTGTCCGTCTGGATAAGTTTTATGGGCTGTCCATTCTACAGGAAACTTATATACACCACGTGAACTGATGGTAGAAGCTGTCTCAGTACCTAGAATAAATCCTTTTGGCAGCTGTTTGATATTACGGCCATATTTATATACGCGGTAGTTGAAACCAGGAATATCCATCGCCTGAGCAAAACCAGATTTTAGTGCATTCTCAGCTTTGTCCATACCCTGGGTAACAGGGCGACTAGGGTCTAACTGATGCAGAATATTCTGTAAATGTACGGAGAGCTTGCGTCCTTCTTCGCTCCACTGCTCTGGAATCTCATTGCCGATGCTCCACATTACGAGTGAAGGATGATTGCGATGATTCAAGGCGAGGTTGGTAATATCTTTATCGGCCCATTCTTTGAAAAATCTAGAGTAGCCATTCTTGCATTTAGGATAGACCCACATATCGAAACTTTCAGCCATAACCATCATACCTAAAGAGTCATATACTTCCATCTGCATGGTAGAAGGCATGTTATGAGAGGTTCGAATGGCATCGCATCCCATATCTTTGAGAATACGAACTTGACGGATAAGAGCTGCTTTATTGACAGCTGTTCCTAGTGGACCTAAATCGTGGTGTAAGCATACACCCTTAAACTTTCGTTTTTGTCCATTAAGCATAAAGCCGTTTTCTTTATCGAAGGAGAGGGTACGTACACCTAATTTGTCAATGGTCTCATCGATAAGTTGATTATTCTGATAGAGTCGGGTGACAACCTTATAAAGGTAAGGTGACTCTGGACTCCAAAGTTCAGGCTTCTTGAAATCTAAATCGGCGTGTATCTTACCTTCTCTTGTAACATCAGCATGGTTGGCTGCAATGAAACTACCTTTTGCATTATAGATGGTAACTTCTGCTGAGAGATTCTTCTGGTAGTTTGCGCCGTCAATTTGTGTATCTATACTAACGATGGCCTCTTGTGTATTGGCTTTAATGGTACGAATGTATGTGCCCCATCGGTTGATAGCTGTGTTGCCTGTAAGAATCAATGTCACTGGGCGATAGATTCCTGCACCCGGATACCATCGGCTGCTTTCTTCAACATTCTGGAGCTTTACCTCGAGCGTGTTCACAGATCCATTGTGATGAATAAACGGGGTAGCATCTATCTCGAAAGCATTATAGCCGTATGGCCAATAGCCTGCTTCTTGACCATTAATATATACAGTTGGTTCGGCCATGGCACCGTCAAAGTGAAGCAGGGCCTTATTATATTTAGTGGGAACAGTAAAGGTGGTTTTATACTGGCCTTTGCCAATCCAAGGCAGAGCGCCAGAACGACCAGATTTTTCACTCTTTTCTGTTTCGCCATTTTGTGTGATGGCCACATACTGTAAGTCCCACTTCTTATTAAATGGTCCACTGATGGCCCAATCGTGAGGAATGGTTACGTTTACCCATGTTTGGCCTTCGTGTGAAAACTGCCAGTTATTTTGCAGATTGATTTCCTGTCGGCCTTGGGCAAAAATCAAACAGGTATACAAAACTGCTGACCATAGGATAGATGTCCTTTTAAGATACATATTTTTAGATATTATTTGGTTTTTACTAGATTATCATTTCTTTTTTACGGTGAATGATTGGAAGTGCAAAATAAGCAAAAATTCGCAAAATATCGGTATCAAATTAGCGTTTTAAGGCTTTTGAACAATTTTTTATGGGTTTTTGGTAAAAAATCATAGGCTGAATTACATCATTTTTTGCACCTTTGCTCTAGTAAAACCTATCCAAGCGAATACTCAATAAATATATAAAGAGACGCAATCCTTTAAGTGATTCATATGGATAAATAACGTTTAGTAAATCAATAATTTGACAATTTACAGACCTAATGAATAAACTACTTTTTATATACGCCTGTTAACTTTACTATAGTGTAAATAGTAAGGTAACAGATATTGAAGTCTTGATGTAGATGAAATTATATCAAGAGAGTTAAAAAAAATTATATACAATTATCGGAGCAGAAACTCCAAATCTTCAACATGGTGTGAAAATCGTTCGTACAACATATAAGAACGGTACAGTTAAGGCACAGAAAAAAGTGCTTCAGTAAAGGTATGTGAAACACACAACAATAAAGCCTGGCAGAATAGATCCTGTCAGGCTTTTATTCTTGAAGAGGTTATCTCTTATTCTTCTTGTTTTCATCGTAGATGGTAAAGTCGAGCTGCTTTTTCTCTAAATCAGTACGGGCTACCTGAATCTTGATAGCATCTCCTAACTGATATTTGTGATGACGGCGACGTCCAATGAGACAGAAGTTGCGCTCATCGAAGTCATAATAGTCATCTTGTAAATCGCGCATAGGTACCATACCTTCGCAATGGTTTTCATCGATTTCTGCATAAATACCGAAGCTGGTGATACCACTGATATGAGCATCGTAAACCTCTCCCAATTTGTCGCCCATAAATTCAACCATCTTGTATTTGATAGAATCGCGCTCTGCACTTTGAGCTACTAGCTCCATTTCAGAACAGTGCTCGCAAAGTTCCTCGTAACGCTTCTCGTTAACACTTCTTCCGCCTTCGGCATAACGAGTGAGCAGACGGTGTACCAAAGTATCAGGATAACGTCGAATTGGCGAAGTGAAGTGGGTATAGTAATCAAATGCCAAACCGAAGTGACCGATATTATGTACGCTATACTTCGCCTTCATCATAGCACGAAGGGCTACCATCTGAATCATGTTAGACTCAGGCTTCTTGCTCACTTCCTCCATCAATTTATTTAAACTGCGAGCTGTAGCTCCCTTGGTACTGGTGCTTTTGAGTTTGTAGCCAAATTTGACCACGAATTCGCGTAAGGTTTCTAATTTAGTAGGATCTGGATTGTCGTGTACACGATAAGGAAGTACCTTTGCTTTTTTGGCACGAGCGACCTTGCCAATACTCTCAGCAACAGTCTTATTGGCTAGAAGCATGAACTCCTCAATCAGTTTATTGGCATCGTGGCTACGTTTAAAATAACAACGAGTAGGTTTGCCCTTTTCGTCTACATCAAAGTGGAGTTCCTCGCGATCGAATTTTACACTACCATTCTTGAATCGGTTGGCGCGAAGTTTCTTAGCCAAACGGTCGAGCATGATAAGAATGGTAGCATTCTCGCCTTTGTAACCATCTTTCGGAGCTTTTGGAGCAGGTTCGCCAGTACCATCTATCACTCCATTGTATTCGAGAATTTGTTGAACCTCTTCGTAAGCATAGCGACGATTACTCTTGATAACAGTATGAACTATACGATATGCCTTGATATTTGCTTCGTCATCGAGATTAAAGATGACACTATAAGCCAGTTTTTCTTCGTCTGGACGAAGTGAACAGATAAAATTGCAAAGACGTTCGGGCAACATCGGAATAGTACGATCTACCAAGTATACACTGGTAGCACGCTTATAAGCTTCCTTATCGATAACCGAACCCTCTTTGACGTAGTGTGATACATCGGCAATGTGAACCCCCACCTGATAGAGACCTTTATCCAACTCCTTGAACGACAAAGCGTCGTCGAAGTCCTTAGCATCCTTGGGGTCGATGGTACAAGTGAAAACATCTCGAAAGTCTTCACGCTCAGCCAAATCTTTCTCGGTAATCTCACCAGTAATCTGATTAGCTGCTTCCTCTACATTCTTTGGATAAATGTATGGTAGGCCATATTGAGCTAGAATAGTATTCATTTCGACATCATTGTCACCTGTAGCACCTAATATATCAACGACTTCGCCCAACATATCTTTATGTTCGGCGCTAGGCCACTGTGTAATCTTTACTATAGCCTTATCATCGGTTTTACCTCCTTTCAATTTACGTTTAGGGATAATGATATCGTGTGAATAGATATTATTCGGTGTAACCAAATATGCCAAATCCTTGCCCACATGAAGACGTCCTACAATAGTATTCTTACTGTGCTCGAGAATTTCGAGTACTTGTGCTTCTCGAATATGATTTTTGCGGCGAGCCAATAAAGCTACACGTACACGGTCGCCATTAAGGGCGAACATCGAATTTCGTTCTGATACGAAAATTGGAGTCTCGTCATTATCTGGCTTTACAGCGTTCTTTCCATTTGTTTTACGAATGAAAGTACCTTCAAGTAACTGTCCCTTGGTATTGAGCTGGTATTTGTTATCCGCAATCTTCATCAAATAATCATCCCAAGCCATTTCTTCCATCACGTCGATAGCCAGCATCTTCAACGGATGGGTGTCCAAGTGAAGCATGTGGAAAATATCTTTGAAAGAAAGTACCTCGTCAGGATGCGATTGGAAAAGATTGAGCAATTTCTCTGTCAATTGTTTCTTCGTGAGGCGCTTGCCTCCTTTTTTACCCTTTCCCATAGCTAAAATGTCTTTTAATCATTATTATATGCAAACTTACAAAATAATTCGTATCTTTGCAAGCGAAACATAAAAAAAATAAATGAAAATTCTTGTAACCGGAGCATCTGGTTTTATTGGTAGTTTTATAGTTGAAGAAGCCCTTAATAGGGGCTTGGAAACTTGGGCTGGCGTTCGTAAATCGAGTAGTCGTCGATATTTACAAGACGAGCGTATCCACTTCATAGAACTTGATCTCTCAGATAAAGAAAAACTGAAACAGCAGTTAGCTGATACAAATTTTGATTATATTGTTCATGCTGCAGGTGCAACAAAATGTCTGCATCAGGAGGATTTTTACAAAGTGAATACAGAGGGTACCATTAATCTCGTAAAGGCTATCTTGGAGCTGAAAATGCCTTTGAAACGATTGGTATACCTGAGTTCACTTAGTGTGTTTGGAGCTGTCCGTGAAGAACAACCTTATCATGAAATCGAGGAAAATGATGTACCTCATCCGAATACAGCATATGGTAAAAGTAAACTCGAAGCTGAAAAGTTCTTGGAATCTGTGAATGGACAGTTATCTTATATCATTCTTCGTCCTACCGGTGTGTATGGTCCGAAAGAAAAAGATTATTTCATGATGGCTAAGAGTATTAAGCAGCATATCGATTTCTCTGTAGGCTTTAAGTGTCAGGATATTACTTTCATATATGTACTCGATGTTGTTCAGGCTGTGTTCCAGGCTTTGGATAGAGGCAAGAGCGGTAGGAAATACTTCCTGAGTGATGGTAAAGTATATCAGTCTACAGAGTTTAGTGATCTGCTCCATGCAGAAATGGGTAAACCATGGTGGTTGCGTATTAAAGCTCCTATCTGGGTGCTTCGTGTAATTACTTTTTTCGGTGAATACTATGGCCGGCTGACGGGAAAAATGACAGTACTCAATAACGATAAGTTTAACATTCTGAAGCAGCGCAATTGGCGATGTGATATCGAACCCGCTGTAGATGAACTTGGTTTTCACCCACATTATCAGTTGAAGCGTGGTGTGAAGCTAACAGTAAAATGGTATCAAGAAAACGGTTGGCTTTAATAGGCCATCCTTTATGGTGAAATGATGTTTTTAGAATACTTTAAAATAGAGAAGAATCCTAAAAGGGGGCTTTTGGCTTTAGAATGGGCTGTGTTGGCCTATATGGCTTTTACCCTGTTGATGATTTTCTTTACCTATACTCGTCTTCATAATCCACAATCTATGATTTGGGGGCGAGTGCAGATATTGGTAATGACCCTGTTACTTTGGGCCGTATATCGTATGGTTCCTTGTCGTATGACTAAGCTTATGCGTATTGTACCACAGTTAGGTCTTTTAGCCTGGTGGTATCCTGATACTTATGAGTTGAACCGTATTTTCATGAATATGGATTATATTTTTGCCGGCTGGGAGCAGAGTCTCTTTGGTTTTCAGCCTGCATTGGTATTTGCTAAAAATTTTCCATCGCACATTATTAGTGAATTGATGGATATGGGCTATTTTATGTATTATCCGATTATTGCTTATGTAGCTCTATATTATTTCTTTCTGAAATATCAGGAATTTGAACGTTGTACTTTCATTTTGATGGCAGCATTTCTGATTTATTATGTCATCTTTATTTTTGTACCCGTAGCAGGTCCAACCTTCTATTATGAAGCAGTAGGCCTTCATGATATCGCTAATGGGGTGTTCCCCGCATTAGGTGATTATTTCAATACACATACAGATTGTTTGCCAAGTCCAGGTGATCCTGATGGTCTGTTTTATCGTCTTGTAGAGGATGCCAAAGATGCAGGTGAACGACCTACTGCTGCATTTCCAAGCAGCCATGTGGGCATCAGTACAGTATGCATGCTGCTTGCAATACATACGCGTAAGAAATGGTTAGTGTATAGTATCCTTCCAATCTATTTGTTCCTGTGTATGGCAACAGTATATATTCAGGCACATTATCTCATCGATGCTATAGCAGGTATGGTATCTGCTGTAGTCATTTACTTCGTCTTGCTTTTTGCAACGAAGAATTTGCGTAATTAATTTATTTTCAGTAACTTTGCATCCCAATTTAAGGTAAGAAATGGATAAAAAACTTTTTATAGAAACATACGGTTGTCAGATGAATGTGGCCGATAGTGAAGTCGTTGCATCAGTTATGAAGATGGCCGGTTATGAGACAACTGATAATGAGGATGAGGCAGATGCCATTTTCCTCAATACATGTAGTGTGCGAGAAAATGCAGAAAACAAAATTTTTAACCGTTTAGAAACCCTCCATGCAGAGCAGAAGAAGGGTCGTAAGGTTATTCTTGGTGTGCTGGGTTGTATGGCAGAGCGTGTAAAGGAAGATTTGGTGCAGAACCATTATGCTAATTTAGTATGTGGACCAGATTCTTATCTTAATCTACCAGAGATGATAGCCAGTTGCGAATTGGGTCAGCCTGCAATAGATGTTGAACTCTCTAAGACAGAGACTTATCGTGATGTTATTCCACAGCGTATTGGTGGTAACCATGTAAGTGGTTTTGTTAGTATTATGCGTGGTTGCAATAATTTCTGTCATTACTGTATCGTTCCTTTCACAAGAGGGCGTGAGCGTAGTCGTGATGTAGAAAGCATTCTGCGTGAGGTAAAAGATTTGCATGATAAGGGGTTCAAGGAAGTAACCCTTTTAGGTCAGAATGTAAACAGTTACGGTCTGTTACCTAATGGTAAGCGTCCTGAGAATGGTACTTCTTTTGCAGAATTACTTCGCAAGGTCGCTGAGTCTGTGCCAGATATGCGTGTACGTTTCACCACATCTAATCCTGAGGATATGACAGAAGATATTTTACAGGCTATTGCTGATGAGCCAAATTTGTGTCATCATATCCACTTCCCTGCTCAGAGCGGAAGCGACAAAGTTCTGAAACTGATGAATCGCAAGTATACCCGCGAGAAATATATGAAAACTATTGATGCTATTCATCGTATTATCCCTGATTGTGGCATTACTACCGATGTTTTTGTAGGTTATCATGATGAAACAGAAGAAGATTTCCAGCAGACATTGTCACTGATGAAAGAAGTAGGTTTCGACAGTGCATTCATGTTTAAATACAGCGAACGCCCTGGTACTTATGCTGCAGAACACCTGCCTGATAATATATCAGAAGAAGAAAAGATTCGTCGTTTGAACGAATTGATTAGCTTGCAAACCCAAATCAGTGCAGAGCAGAACAAGAAGGATGAAGGCAAGGTATTTGAAATTCTTATCGAGCGATTTGGTAAGCGCGACCGTAATCAACTTATGGGCCGTACTCCACAAAACAAAGCCGTTATTATGGCTAAAGGTAATCATCATATTGGAGAATTTGTCAAAGTGAAGATTACAGGTTCTACTTCTGCAACTCTCTTTGGAGAAGAAGTAAAGTAAAAAACTGTAAAACGCTTTGCAGTTTTGCACATTTGGTGTATATTTGCAAGATATGAAAGAATTTTTACAAGTACTGAAAAGATTTGTCCCACCATATAAGCGTTATCTCGCTTTTTCTGTGATATTCAATATTTTATCAGCAATATTGAATATCTTTTCATTTGCAGCTTTAATACCAATACTGCAAATTCTTTTCCAGGTGGATGGTGGAATTCGTGCCAATGATTTGATGCCATGGGCCTTTGATAAGGAAGTCTTGCTGAATAACTTGTCTTATTATGTGCAGGATATGATACTGGAAACTAGTGCAACCACAGCTCTGCTGGTGATTGGCTTTTTCCTAGCTTTTATGACTTTTTTGAAAACTGCAGCCTATTTCCTTTCTTCTGCTACAATGATGCCTATACGTACAGGTGTAGTTCGAGATATACGAAATCAATTATATCAGAAGATTACCTCACTCTCTCTGAGTTTTTTCAGTGAGGAACGTAAGGGTGATATTATTGCTCGTATGAGTGGTGATGTGCAAGAAGTAGAGAATAGTATTATGTCGAGTCTGGATATGCTATTTAAAAATCCAGTCTTAATCGTAATTTATTTTGGTACATTGATGGCCATCAGCTGGCAATTAACTCTGTTTACTATTATTTTTGTACCGGTTTTCGGCTGGTTTATGGGTGTTGTTGGTAGAAAGCTAAAAGCTCGTAGTGCCTATGCACAAACTTTATGGAGTGATACCATGAGTCAAGTAGAGGAAACGCTGGGTGGACTTCGTATTATTAAAGCGTTCAATGCAGAGGAGAAAATGAACAAGAGATTCGATAGAACGAATTCTTCTTATCGTGATCATATTCTTCGTGTAAACGTGCGACAGCAGATGGCTCACCCTATGAGCGAATTTTTAGGTACTGTTATGATTATGATAGTGCTCTGGTTTGGCGGAATTTTGGTATTAAACAAGGCTGTACTTGATGGTCCTACTTTTATTTACTATTTGGTAATTCTTTATAGTATTATAGCTCCATTGAAAGAATTTTCAAGAGCGGGATACAATATCCCAAAAGGATTGGCCAGCATGGAGCGTATTGATCAGATTTTAAATGCTGAAATCGAAATAAAAGATAGTCCTAATCCTAAGCATATTAAAACATTAGAACATCAGATAGAGTTTAGACATGTCTCTTTTGCGTATACAGATCGACAGACCCAAGAACTGAAATATGTGCTGAAGGATATTAATTTGATAATTCCAAAGGGACATACTGTGGCATTGGTAGGACAGAGCGGTAGTGGTAAATCTACTTTAGTAGACTTGATACCTCGTTACTATGATGTGCAAGAGGGAGAAGTGCTTATCGATGGTATCAATGTAAAAGATTTAGGTGTGCAAGATTTACGTTCACTTATTGGTAATGTAAATCAGGAAGCTATACTCTTTAATGATACTTTCAAGAATAATATTAAATTTGGTAAAGATAACGCTACAGATGAAGAGGTCGCTAATGCAGCTAAGATAGCTAATGCATACGAATTTATTCAAGAATCAGAAAATGGCTTTGATACCAATATTGGTGACCGTGGAGGTCGACTTTCTGGTGGTCAGCGTCAGCGCGTGAGTATCGCCCGAGCTATTTTGAAGAATCCACCTATCTTGATTCTTGATGAGGCAACATCAGCCTTAGATACAGAGAGTGAGCGATTGGTACAAGATGCACTTACCCATTTGATGAAGACCAGAACGACAGTGGCTGTAGCCCATCGCCTTTCTACCATAAAAAATGCCGATGAAATCTGTGTGCTTCATGAGGGTATCATCGTGGAACGTGGCACACATGAAGAATTGATAACCAAAGATGGTTATTATAAGAAGTTGCATGATATGCAACAAGTTTAAACGAGTTTTAGTATGAAACGAGTACTTAAATCAACTTTTGGTTCGCCTATTGCTTTGATTTTGAATATAGCTCTAGCTTATCTTATTTATTTCTTAGCTAGAGTTACCTTTTTTTTAGTTAATTATAGCTATTTTGCAGATGGCTTAGCATCCACCCCAATCAGTCATTGGTTGAAGGGTGGATTGGTGTTTGATACTTCTGCTATTCTTTATACTAACGGTCTCTATACATTACTGATGCTATTTCCGCTTTGGCTAAAGGAAAATCGAGTATATCATCAGGTATGTAAGGGGATTTTTCTTGTCGTTAATGGCTTTACACTGGTCATTAATCTAGCTGATTCTGTCTATTTTCCTTTTACACTTCGTCGTACAACGGCCTCTGTGTTTAGAGAATTCGACAATGAGAATAACATAGCAAGTATAGTTCTGAATAATACACTTACGCATTGGTATCTGGTGGTCGTTTTTGCGGTAGTTATGTATTTGGTATGTAAGCTTTACGTTATGCCACGTACTGATGCTAAGCATTATATGACGGCCAAGTATAGATGTATTTATTCTGTTATTCAGTTGGCTTGTCTAATTATTGCTGTTGTGGCAACTATAGGCGGAGGTCGAGGTGGCTTAAAGGGTGATGTTCGTCCAATTACGATTAGCAATGCAAACGAGTATGTAGACCGACCTACAGATTGTGCCATAGTTCTCAATACTCCTTTTGCTTTTATCCGCACCTTGGGAAAGGCAGACTTTGTGGTGCCAGATTATTATCATTCACTTGAAGAATCGTCTAAAATATATGAACCGATTCACCGTCAGGAGTATCTTTCCTCAATGCTATATGATATTCCTTCGAAAGTGCAGAAAAAGAATATTGTAATTCTTATCGTCGAAAGTTTCGGGCGTGAATATATTGGTGGCTTTAATCATGATTTCTTTGAAGGGAAATACAAAGGCTATACGCCAAATGTTGACAAGATTATCGAGAAAAGTCTAGTGTACCGCTATTCCTTCTGCAATGGTCGTAAAAGCATAGATGGTATGCCTTCTGTATTGAGTAGTATACCTCGTTTTGGTGAACCGTTTATTTTGACACCTGCGTCAATGAATATCTATACAGGAATACCAGGATTATTGAGCAAGTGGGGATATCAAACAGCCTTCTTCCATGGAGCCAAACGCGGTTCTATGGGATTTTTGGCCTTTGCCAAGAAAATTGGTTTTCAAAATTATTATGGGCGTGAAGATTATGATAGTGATAGCCGTTTTGGTGGGGAGGCTGATTTTGATGGTAACTGGGGTATATGGGATGAACCATTTATGCAATACTACTGTGCAAAGATGGGTGAAATGAAACAGCCTTTTATGACAGCAATCTTTACTGTATCTAGCCACGATCCGTTTGTAGTGCCAGAAAAATATAAGAATGTCTATCAAGAAGAACATCTTCCTATCCACAAATGTATACGTTACACTGATATGGCTATTGGCAAATTTTTTGCATCGGCCAGCAAACAGAGTTGGTTTAAAAATACGATTTTTGTGATTACAAGTGATCATACCAATCAGAGTGACCATGAGCAGTATAAGACCGATATTGGCGGTTTTTGCTCACCGATTATTATATATGACCCTTCAGGTGAAATCAAAGCTCAGCGTATAGATGGTATAGCTCAGCAAATTGATATTATGCCAACGATACTTAACTATATTGGTTATCCCAATACTTATATGGCTTTTGGCGTAGACTTACTTCGTACACCTGCTCAAGAAACTTGGGCTGTTAACTATCTTAATGGTATTTATCAGTATGTGAAGTATGGTTATGTAATGCAGTTTGATGGTAAGACGACCAAGGCTATGTATAAATTAACAGATTTATTCATGAAGCATAATTTGATAGGTAAAGTTCCAGAACAAAATAAGATGGAAACAGAGCTGAAAGCAATGATCTATCAATACATGTATCGTATGGTGAATGATAAACTTTTGCCAGCACAAAAATAAAGAAATATGAATAAACGAAAAATTTATTACACACTTCATAGTGGAAAGAATTCCAAATTAAAGTATTATATCCTATCCTATCTGTCAATCTACACACCCCATTGGCTGAAAGTATGGAATCGTCGTCGTATTTTGAAATCATTGGATAAGCGAGAGGATAAAGCGTATATTTTGGATCGAGTAAATTATTATAATCAACTGACCAGTGCCGATTTTCAGCCGGAAAAGTTTCAAGAGAAATCGCTTATGTTGAAAGATCAGCTTATGACAGGCCAAAAAGTTTACTATCTTGATTCATATAGCTACGCCAAGAGTTTCCCTTTAGAGAATCGTTGGTGTCTATTGCCAGGTGATATAACTTATATACCAGAAGTACCTTCTATTGTTAAAAGTCGACCTTTACAGCAGAATCAGGAAAATTCAGTGCTTTTGAATCTAGACAAGGTTCGTCATTTCTTATTTGTTCATGATAAAAAAAAATGGGCAGAAAAGAAAGATATGGTCATCTTTAGAGGTATGATACAGGAGCATAGTCATAGTATTTTCAAAAAGAATAGGTATGACTTTATGAAAATGTATTATGGGGATGCATTGTGTAATCTTGGAGTGATAGATAAGCAATATCCAGAATGGTATACTGAAAAGTTAACGATAGGTGAACATTTGGATTACAAGTTTATCATGGCACTTGAAGGAAATGATGTGGCGAGTAACCTGAAGTGGATTATGTCTTCCAATTCGATAGCAGTGATGCCAAGGCCTACTTGTGAGACTTGGTTTATGGAAGGAAAGCTCATTCCAAATTATCATTATATAGAAATAAAGCCAGATTTCTCTGATCTTAAAGAACGTATCGCTTATTATCTAGAACATCCTAAAGAGGCTGAAGCGATAGTTTGTCATGCACACGAATATATCAACCAGTTTAGGGACCGGAAACGTGAAGATTTGATTTCTTACTTGGTATTACAAAAGTATTTTGATATTACGAACGCATGAAAAAAAAATTATCCTATATCGGATACCTGTTAGCCTATGGCTTTTGGTTTGTAATGTCGCTATTACCATTGAAGGTATTGTATATCTTTTCAGATTTACTGTGCTTGCTGATAGCCGACGTTATAAGATACCGTCATCAAGTAATATGGAAAAACTTGAAATCTTCTTTTCCTGAAAAAAGCGATGAAGAATTAAAGAAGATAGAGCGGGGATTTTATCATTATTTCTGCGATTATCTTGTAGAGACAATCAAACTCATGACGATGAGTAAGGAAGAACTCTGCAAACGTATGACATTTACAGGTTTGGAAGAATTCAACCAAGCGATATCAGAGGGCCAGTCAATGGCAGTCTACTTAGGTCATCTAGGGAATTGGGAATGGATTACCGCAATGCCTTATTGGGCGCCTGGAGCCTTGTGCTGTCAGCTTTATCATCCTTTGGAAAATGAATATTTTGACAAATTGTTTAAATACGTCAGGGAGCGTCAAGGAGCTTTGTGTATTCCGATGCAAGAGTCTTTACGTAAGATTATTCAGTTTGAGCGTGAAGGGAAACCTTTGGTCGTAGGATATATAGCTGATCAGGTACCCATGTGGTGGAATATGCATCATTGGCTCAACTTCTTGAATCATGATACACCAGTATTGACTGGTGCAGAGCGCATAGTAAAACATACTAAACAAGCCTTTGTGTATGGTGATGTAACTCGTGTTTGTCGAGGTCATTACAATTGTGAGATGAAAGTTATTCACCGTGACACCAAGGTTATACGTGATTTTGAGATAACAGATATTTATTTTCAAGAACTCGAAAAAACAATTCGTAGACAACCTGAATTATATCTTTGGAGTCATAATCGGTGGAAACGTACACGTGAAGAGTTTAATGAAAGATTTGAAGTTGTTAATGGTAAAGTTGTTCCTAAAAAGAAGAAATAAATGAAAATAGGATACGATGCAAAACGAATAGTCAGAAATGGAACAGGGTTGGGCAGTTATAGTCGTACACTAATTAATTCTTTAGCGGCCATCGATCATAATGATGAATTTTTCCTCTATGCGCCTGATCAGGGGAAAGATGAATTGCGCAATCAGATAGAATTCCATGAAAATGTGATTTTTAAATATCCAAATGGAACTAATGGTAAATGTAGTTCTTCTATTTTCTCGAAAATCAAAGCTAGCTTGTGGCGTAGTAGAGGTGTTGTGAAAGATCTTAAACGGGATGGGGTAGAGATATATCATGGATTATCTGGTGAATTGCCTATAGGACTAAAAAAAACAGGTATAAAGAGTGTGCTGACTATACATGATCTTATTTTTCTTCGTCATCCAGAATATTATCATTGGATAGATGTGCAACTCTACAAACGTAAGTTTTATCAATCCGTGAAAGAGGCCGATCGTATCATAGCTATCAGTGAATGTACTAAACGTGATATACTTCATTATAGTAATTTTCCTGCAGATAAGATTGATGTCATCTATCAGAGTTGTGGTACCCGTTTTAAAGTTACGGTTTCAGAAGAACAAATTCAAGAGGTCAAAAAAAAATATAACCTTCCTGATACCTATATCTTGAATGTGGGTACAATAGAGGAACGTAAAAATGTATATCTAGCTATTCAATCCTTAGAGAAACTTCCTAAAGATTTTCATATTGTCATTGTTGGGCGAAAAACCAAGTATTATCGTGACATCATGAAACGTATACAAGGTAAATCGTATGCCTCTCGTGTCCATTTCCTTTCAGGGGTGCCTAATAATGATCTTTATGCTATCTATCAACAGGCTCAATGCTTTGTATATCCTTCTCGTTATGAAGGTTTTGGCATACCTATTATTGAGGCGATTCAAAGTGGATTACCAGTTGTAGCAGCATCGGGCAGTTGTTTGGAAGAAGCTGGTGGAGAGGCTTGTCTATATGTAGATCCTGATGATGTAGAGGGGATGAAAAATGCTATATTGTATTGTATTGAACATCGGGAGGCGTTGAATCGTGCAAGTCGTGAATATGTGCGTAGGTTTGAAAATAGTGATGTAGCAACTCAAATTAGTAATGTATACATAAGTCTATGATAAACTCAAAAATATTGGTTCTTCATGTGAAAAAAGGATATGAAGACCGACAGAAGCATATTGAAAAAATGATGAAAAGCTGGGGATATTCTTTTGAGTATATTCTCGATGGTGATATGGATGATCTCAATCAAGAGTTTGTTCATCAATATTTTACAGGTGAGATGGATTGCATATCACCTGCTACTTCCGTTGCAACTAAACATCTTAAAGCTGCAAGATATATTGTAGATCATCAATTAGATGGCGCCTTGATTTTGGAAGATGATATGCTTTTGTATCCTAACTTTGAAAAAGTATTTAATCAGTGTCTATCTGAAATACAAAATCGTCATCTTACAACGGCCCTTATTTCTTTTGAGGACAGTAGTCTACATTTTGTGCCAGGTTCTCAGCGTAAAAAGGGCCAGCATTTGTATATAGCCAAAAAAGATCGATTTACAGGTGCTTTGTATTGCACAAGAGAAGCTGCCGAACTTATACTTCAGCATGTACGTGAAAATCGATGCGATATGCCGATAGATTTATATCATACCTCGTTGATACAACGAGCAGGATTAAACTATTACTGGTGTCATCCATGTATAGCAACTCAAGGCTCTCATACGGGTCTGTTTGCATCTTCAATTAATGAAAAAAGTGCAAAAAAGAAAACGTATCGCCGTTTAACCTGGAATTTGAAACTAGCCTATAAGAAATTATTGTATTATTTGAGATAAAAAAATAAGAACTCAAAGAGAGTTCTTATTTTTTTTATAATAGTCTTTATATGAATTTTCTAAGTCTAAGTAGTGAAAATTATGTTGACGCTGATGTTTTTCATCTGGAAGCGTCATATAATCGCCATATTTATTGCTCAGATAAGCCTCGTAGTGTTCTACACCTAATAATGTAGTATTTTCGAAAGTAAAGGCTGTAGGATGTCCTAAAATGTTTTTATTCATTACTCCTTTCATTCCGTCATCATAATCAGCAACAAGTATGTTGTTATCATAGCTGTATTTATGAAGTAGGGTACGAATTTTATCCTGTACACCCTTTAAAGTATAGAATTTTCTGCATAAAAGAGGAATCCATGAACTAACTCCATGACCGTGTTTATAAGGATCACGATAAAGCAGATAAAGCACCTTTTTCCAATATTGATATTGTGTGAATTGCCAATGGCGGGCTATCCATTCAGTTGGTACACCATCAATAGGAAAGACATCAAGATATATACCACCAGTATAATGCATGTGAGCCCGTTCTATTAATGTAGTATTTGCATCTTGAATTTTAGCAAAAGGCAAAGGATAGTTAGCATCATTTTCGCTGCAAATCATTTCATATTGTTGTGGTAGCCATTCTTTGCAGTGGGCAATCAATTTGTCATAATCAGCTCTTGGCATGGCGATATCCATATCATCATCCCATGGAATAAAACCTTGATGCCGTACGGCACCTATCATGGTACCAGCCCATAGATAATAAGTTAGTCCATGACTTTTACAAGTTTCATCAAGTGCTTTACAAATGCCTAAAATCTTATCATGTACAGTTTGTATATTATAATCGGCCATTTTTATAGTTTAATTTCACCCATATTTGAAATATATTTTGCAAAGGTAGAAATATTTAACGAAATATGCTCTACTGGGTAAGTATTTTATGCGCATTCATTTATCTTGCAGCAATGTCATCGTATAGTTTTTGTAAATAGGCTTTTCCTTGTGGAACAAGTGATTTGTAGTTACCACTCTTAGTAACAACTTTTTCATTCTTGTTATTGAAAATTACGTATTTGTCCTTCTTGGCCATTCCCCATGCATCAGGAACAGTAAAGAATGCAAAATGAGGTATAGATGTCGCTAGCATATTCTTACTAAATTTCATATCACTATGATCTATAGATAGTTGCCCTAATAAGGTAGCTGCGATGTCTTGCTGTGATCCGTATGTTTCTATTTTTTGATGACCAGTGATGGCGCCACCTGTCCAAATCATCGGTATTTCATATCGATAGATATGGAAATTATCGATAGTTTCAGGATAGCATCCTAAGTGATCTGGGATAAATATGACGAGAGCATTATCCCACTTTTGACTTTTTTTAAGTGCTGTAACAAATTTGCCAATGCAGTCATCGGTATAGTTGAAGGCATTCAGCACTTTGTTGTTTAATTTATGATATGGAACATCAAAAGGCTCGTGAGAACTGCTAGTTTGCAATACCCACAGTCTAGGCTTTTTGTCTTGTTCGGTGAGTTCCTCCTCCATGCGTTGAAAAACGAGATGATCTGGTACCCCCCATTTACTTAGTCTGTCTTTTACAGGAAAATTAATATCGCTAGTAATATCCGTGAAATCCATGCTAACAAGATAAGATCTCATGTTCGTGAAATCAGCATCGCCACCATAAAAATATTTCAATCCGTATCCTGCTTGAGCTAATTTTTTACCGATAGAAGGAAGGGTATTGGTCTTTTTAGGATATTTCATAAGACTCATAGTTGGCTGAGCAGGATAGCCACTAAGAATCGCCAAGGTACCTCGGTCAGTTCTGAAACTATTGGCGTGCATATTCTCAAAATAAATGCCTTCTTTTGCTAATTTAGCCAATTGGGGTGTTGCTCCTGTTTTCATGACGGAATCAGAAAAGCTTTCTAAAATGACAATGTATATATCCGGACGTTTGGTAGAGAGAATGGTTTTCATCCCTTTATCGCTTGTGTTAATTAGACCGTTCATGATACGGTTGGCTTCCTGATTGTCCATGAAACGATATTGCCCAGCAAAATCATTTTCTTTTATTATACTTTCGAAGAGACTGAATGCTGGATTGACAGCAGCATGATTAAGCTCCATTTTCTCACTGAAATAAGCAGTACCCGTATTTTGTGTAGATACTGTTATTCCACCTCTTATAGGAATGATTAGCAATCCTGTGAATATGATAAGTATGACGGTAGATATTATCTTCTTTTTATTGTTATATGTGGGAGTGATAGCTATAAGAGAATGGCATTTATTCAAAAACAAATAGGTCATGTAAATGAACACGAAAGTGACTAAAAGGCCAATGGCTACAAAGCCGAGACTGACACTAGAAATCGCATCCTTAGGCGATGAAAGAAAATAGAAAAGAGGGGTTGAATCTAATGGGAATCGCCAAAATTTATAAAGTATGATATTCAGACAAAATATGGTAATCAGTAGGCTTGCTGTAATGCCATTGTATATAGTGAAAGCCTTTTTGAGATACTTAGAATCAGACCATATAGATACTACTAGCAGCAATGCAGGAATAATCATTAAATATCCAGCAATTGTAAAATCAAGCGAAAGTCCGTGATAAATAACTTTGGTACAATCTGTAAAATACTCAGTGTCATTACAGTATAATGCTGTAAATATTGGTTTTTGTAGAATGCTCGGTATCACTAGGGAAAAATAAGTCAGAATGAATCTGAGCATTTGTTTTCTATAATAATGTTGTGTTGATTGCTCTTGAAGATTTTCCATTGATTTCTATTCCTTTTGATTTATGTATGCAAAATTACAAAAATAAAATGAATCGGCTTGGAAGAGATGATGATTTCTAAATATTTATAGATGTTAATTAAACTTGAAATAATGATGTTACATGTGCTTTAGTGATAGTAACGGATACTTAATGATATTATTAAGTAATGCTGATAGTTTTGGCAAAGATATATTTTTTTTGTACTTTTGCTAAGGTTTTAATGACTGCATGAATATGATATTGTATTTGGAAGTTGAACGATAGAATAATTTTAGTAAATAGATGAATATTACAATAGTTAAAGATACGATTCTCCCAGTAAAACATTATGGTGGTACCGAACGTGTAATTTGGGCTTTAGGTAAGGAGCTTTCTGCCATGGGGCATCAAGTAACGTTTTTGGTACATTCCGGATCATCATGTCCTTTTGCTAGAGTAGTAGCTATTAATCCCAATATGAGTATTGGTAAGCAGATTCCTGGGGATACAGATATTGTGCATTTTAGTGATACCGTTTATGAAGAAAACCTTAAACAACCTTATGTTGTTACGATAAATGGTAATTTACCTCAAGGAACAACAATTTCTCCTTACTCGATATTTGTATCGGCTGATCATGCCAAGCGTTATGGTAGCAGCTCTTATGTATACAATGGCTTAGATTGGGATGAGTATGGAGCTGTTAATTTATCTCTTACACGTAATCATTTCCATTTTTTAGGCAAAGCTGCATGGAAAGTTAAAAATGTGAAGGGTGCTATACGCATTGCAAAAAATATTCCTCATGCTCATCTTGATGTATTGGGTGGATATCGTCTGAATCTTAAGATGGGGTTTCGCTTTACTTTAAGTCCGCGTATTCATTTTCATGGTATGGTTGATAATGTAGAAAAGCAACAGATTATTCAACAGTCAAAGGGCCTGATTTTCCCGATATTGTGGGATGAGCCATTTGGCCTTTGCTTGATAGAGTCTCTTTACTATGGTTCTCCGGTCTTTGGTACACCAAGAGGGGCTTTGTCAGAGTTAATACCATCTGAAGTCGGATTTTTAGGTGATGAACAAGCAATAATAAGTCACCTTCAGAACCTACCTAGTTATTCTTCAAAACTCTGCCATGAATATGCTGCAGATCAATTTAATGCAAAGGTGATGGCGATGGCCTATTTAGATAAATTTGAACGTGTACTTAATGGGGAAACATTATTGTAGTTGATATTAAAATTTCCACTTTACCTGTATATCTAAATCAGTTATGGCGGATTGATTAATTTGTTGATAACTGCTTGATATGTGATTTCGATCGAAATAGTTAGTGGTACCTACTTTGGCTAACACCATGAGATGACTGTTGATATTGGCTTTGGTCATGAGCATATAATGAATGCCTTCACCATAAAAAGAAGGGAAACTGAGAGTATAAAGTGGCCCTTGCTCATAGGCATATACTCGACTATTGAAATCTTGTGTATGGAAATAGCTGATACCTGCATATAAGCGTAAAAAGTGTATATCGACGCTTGAGCGTTCTGCGATCATCCATCCAAAGCTTTTGTGGTTGTCTTTAGAATAGCTAAAATTGCCTTCTAAGGTGTTGTTCCAAGTCTTAAATGAGCTATTAACGGCAAGCTTGGCATGTTGTTCTGTTTGGTTGATAAGAGCCGTTTTTGATGAATTGTTTATTTGTCGTACTCGGTATCGGTATCTGAAGTTGATATTCCACGGTTTTCGTAGTAGGAGTGTTCCTGAAAGCATAGTATCCCAACTCGTAGAGGACATTGAGGTACGATAACGAGCCCATGGGAAATAGGCGTAATCTGTGTATGCCATCATGGTGAGTTTTCGCCAAGGTTGCCAATTTATACCAAGATATATGCCACTTTCATTTTGAACAGCCCCTCCATCATTAAAACTCTGACTGTATAAGGAATAATATTTGTATGAGTAAAAGCGCTGAATGGTGATTAGTGATAAATTGCTGTTAAAGGCATAACTGACCAAATTTAGTGTGGCTAAAGCATTCAGATTATTGATAGCCGTTTCTCCAGAAAAAGTTAATTTGTTACTAGTGTATCCATAGTCTATACTCATATTGTAAAATGATGCTCCTTGAGGATACCATCGACGGTAAATTTGGTTCGTCTTTGGAGCTAGTGGCTTGTTAAATGATGTATATAAGGCTGTTGCTCCGATATGATATCCATTCTTGAAATATCGAATGTTGGTTCCACAAAGGAACGTGGATGCATTATCTTTTTTATTTATCTCATTTTGTGTGCGATGATATCCTGTTTTTACAATAGTAGCAATAGTGTGATTGTCTGTATTGAGAGTTGCATCTATATTTCGATAAGATATAAACGCACTTACATCAAGACCATGGAGTAGGGATATGGTGGTAGCTGCTCCTTGTAAGTAGTTGGCTGATGATCGGGAGGAATGTGTACGAATGGCATTGCTGTTACGGCCTAGTGTAGTTAATGTGATAGTCTTGCCTAAGCCAAAATCATTGTTGATAGTTAGGCCTAATCCGAAATGTACGCGATAACGACCTAGAGTAATATTCTTGATTTTTCCAAAATTTCGAAGTTGGAAATAAAAAGAATAAAAGTCATAAGGATAGTTGCCTTGACTCATAAAAGGTTCGCCTGCGTCTTGTGAGCCAAGAATCCCAAATTTAACATTCTGTCCATAGGTGAAATTGTAGCGAAACCAATGTTTATACTTATAGCCCAAATATCCATTTTTGTCACCTTTCCGTTCATAGAAGGGAATTTTCATACTTCCTACAATCTCGTGTTTTCCATATTTTAAGATATTTTTTAAAGTGAGGGTAGTTTTGCTTGTGATTTCTCCGGGATAAACAAAATAACTCAATAGCTGTCGTTGATAATATCCTATAGATTCAATCATAGCTATTTCTCCCAAACTCTTCATCGGTCCATATTGATAGATGTAAGCCTGTATATCTTCAATTTGCTGGGCCGTGAGAAAGGGAAATTGCTCTAAATCTTCTCGGGTTGCGGTGTTAATATTGATAGGATGCTCAGATAGATTCGTCAGAATATCAGTATAATCGTCCCAGGAGATGGATTCAAAGTCATCCATGTCTTGTATTTGTTCCAAGTAGCTCTCCCAAGAGCTAGACCGTTGAGCATCAATAGTGGTTATCATACATGAAAGTATGGTAATTATAAAAAATAATCTCTTCACGATAACTATTAGTTCATTCGCAATTATTAACAAAGGTACAGAGAATATTAGACAAATGCAAATTTTTAGCAATTGTTTTCTTTGAATGCAGAAAATATAGTACTTTTGCTTTTGATGTTGAAAAATAGAATTTACATATTAGTAACAATGGCTTTCTTGAGTGTAATCCCAGCTTATGCTCAAGTAAACCAGCAAATAGCGCCAGAAGATCGGGAGGTGGATATGGACAATCCAACCTTTGAGCCTATGGTAAAGGTAGGCAAGGTATTGATGGGGAGTGATAGTATACAATATGTAGAATTAAACAAGATCTGGGTATATCCTCCAATAGAATTTAAAAATGCTAAAGAGCGTATAGCTTACAATCGTTTGGTTGCTAATGTGAAGAAGGTTCTTCCGATTGCAAAAGAGGTGAATCAGATTATTATAGAAACTTATGAATATCTGCAGACTCTGCCAAATAAAAAGGCGAAAGATGAGCATATGAAGCTTGTCGAGAAAAGCATTAAAAAGGAGTATACGCCACGTATGAAAAAATTAACGTATTCTCAAGGCAAACTGTTGATTAAATTGGTTTATCGTGAATGTAATTCGTCTTCGTACAGCCTTATTCAAGCTTTCTTAGGTCCTATTCGCGCAGGTTTTTATCAAGCCTTTGCTTCATTGTTCGGTGCAAGCCTTACTAAAAAATATGATGCAAATGGTGTGGATCGTCTTACTGAACGTGTTGTAAGACAGGTTGAGGCTGGACAATTGTAAATGATACTGATTAAAGAAAAGACTTGGCCAACTTGTAATGATAACTATTTTGTTACCTGCAAGTTGGCCAAGTTAATATGTAGTCCTTATCTTTTCGCTTATTTTTGGTTCATTTCCGTATATATGACTTGAATTAGAGTTTGTCCTACAGCTTTCAAGACATTTTTGTCAAGGTGATCCATATCATCACTAATGGTATGCCAGGTAGGTCCGAAAGAACTTTGTTGACAATCTGGATAATATGGAATGATGTCGATGGTTGGAATGTTAGCATTCTTGTTAACAGGGATGTGATCGTCTGTAATATAACCACCATCTTTGTTTGGAAAGTATTGACCATATCCAGCGTTGCGTGATGCTTTCCATATCTTATGTACAAATTGTTCTGCGTATTGCAGAGACATACGTTCGCGATAGAACTGAGCCCCTTGTCCACCAACCATATCGAGTAAAATACCATAGCGTGGAGCATAGCCTTGTGGAAGATGTGTACTCCAATATTGTGCGCCTAAAGCCCAGGTTGATTCATCGTCCTGCAGACCAGACCATGAAGGTGTACCCCAGTCCTCTGCATCAAAGCAAACAAAATCGATGCCTAGGTTTTTTACTTTAGATGCCAATTGAGGATTTTTGGCATTAGCCTGTAAAGTTCGAGCGAGTTCGAGCATGACACCTACACCGCTAGCGCCATCATTAGCAGCCATAACAGGTTTGTGCCAGTTTGTACTGTCAGGATCATTGTCGGCCCATGGACGACTATCCCAGTGGGCACATATTAAGATACGACTTGTAGCCCGTGGATTATAGCTTGCTATAATGTTGTTGCTTTTCAGTAGTGTGCCGTCATAGCCTTTTAGATCGGCTTTTTGCTCTTCTACTGTACAACCGTACTGTTTAAACTTTGCAACAATCCAATCGGCACATTTATCGTGTGCTTCACTATTCATTATTCGTGGCCCAAAATTGCATTGTGTAGCGCAATAGGCAAAAGCAGAGTCGGCATTGAATGTAGGACCGATAGGATTTACTTTTTCAACTTCTTCAACTTCTGTTACGTCTGCTGCATTATTGTCCTTACTAGTATAAAACCAGCCGTAGACGGCAGCTATTATAAGGATAAGTATTGTCACTAATATAACTTTTTTCTTTTTCATTATTGTTTCAAACTTTGAACTTTAGTCATAATGCGTAGCCAGTTACCACCCCAAATCTTCTCGATATCTCTTTCGCTATATCGGCGTTGTAATAGTTGCAAGGTAAAGTTGATGAGTTCACTTGCATCAGCGATTCCTTTAACACCACCATCACCATCGAAGTCTGTACCAAGGCCTACATGGTCTATGCCCATGATAGAAATGGCATGTTCTAGATGCTGAATGGCATCTAAAATACTAGCTTCACCTTCCTTTTTGAGGAAACCGTGATAGAGAGTAATTTGGGCAACACCACCTTTCGATGCTAAAGCACGAAGCTGTTCATCGGTAAGGTTACGTGGAACATCGCATAGCATCCTACAATTGCTATGGCTACATACAATTGGAGTTCTGCTAATTTCTAGAGCATCGTAAAAGCTCTTTTCTCCAGCATGACTCAAATCAATCATAATTCCTTGTCGATTCATTTCCTGAATAACCTGTGCTCCAAATTGACTGACACCATTGTGAGTATTGCATCCTCGTGCACTGTCGCAAATATCATTGTCGCCATTATGACATAAAGTGATATATACGATACCTCTTTGTGCAAAATGCTTCACATTAGCCAGGTCGTGATTTAGAGCTAGACCATTCTCTATACCCAACATAATACTCTTGCGATTATTACGCTTATCAGCATAGAGATCTTGTGGAGTACGTGCGATGCTGATATAATCGCTTTTCATATTTGCTATTTCCTCTATCTTGTCAAAGATAAGATCGGCATATTCTGTAGGTGAAAGTGATGGATTGGGTAATTGTAATCCTGGATAACGTGTAACGAGAGCTGGATTATGTTTGGCAATGCCTGCTAGGTCAATCTTTGATGAGAAGGTTTCACCTAGTTTTGGCTGTGGTAAATAAGCTACCATAGTTACAGCGTCAGTACGTCCCTCTGTCATCTTGTGAAGATCATAGAGTATACGTGGATCACGATGGCCAAATTGCACTCCCTGTGGGAAAAACATTGGCGTATCGCAATGTGAGTCGAGGGTAAGAATACGGTTATGTAAATCTTTAGCTTTGATGAAATGATTGGCCTGTTCGATGAGCCACTTAAATATCGGTAGACCATCTTCTCCAAGCCATTCTGGATGCCATTGTACGCCTAAGATAGGTTTAAATTCATTACTTTCTACCGCTTCAATAATATGGTCACTAGACTTGGCTGCAACTTTGAGCTTGCTGCCCGTTTTTTCTACAGCTTGATGGTGGAAAGAATTGACGTATAGGATATCGCTATGATAGATATTATAGAGTGTAGAATTCTTTTCGATAGCTACACTATGTGTTGCTTCTGAGCGATTTGCGTTCTGGTCATGTTTTATCGTATTATTGATATCTTGTACTACTTTTCCACCTAAAGCAATAGCAATGGTTTGTATGCCTCGGCATATACCTAATATTGGTATTTGTCTGTTATAAGCCAAGCGTGTAATCAAGAGTTCGGCTAAATCTCGTTCTTGATTAATGTGGTGAAGTTGTGGAGATGGTTCTTCGCCATACCACAATGGATTATGATCCCCTCCACCTGTAAGGATGAGACCATCAAGATGTTCTAGTGTATTGATGATAGTGTTCTTATCCGTTATAGGGGGAATAAGAATAGGAGTTCCTCCAGCTGCCACAACTTGTCGGTAATATACACTACGTATAGTTGTGTCTATATCGCTATAATCAGCAGTGAGACCAATCATCGGTTGATGGTTGGTCTCTGGGAAAGTGGAATAAATCTTGTCTAGATATGATTCCAAATTAAAGTTTCTCATTTTTTAACCTCGTCCTCAATGTGAACTGGAATTTCTCTCTTAATACTTTGTTCGAGAGAAATCAATGTTTCGGTACTTACAACACCAGGAATGGTCTGAAGTTTATTGTTCAGAAGATCCATTAATTGCTCATTATCCTGTGCATAAAGTTTAAGTAGCATAGTGTAAGGACCTGTTGTGAAGTGACATTCGATAATTTCAGGAATGTTGATCAGCTTTTCAACCACCTTTTTGTACATACTTCCTCTTTCCAGGTTTAATCCTACATAAGTACAAGTAGAATATCCCAGACTTTTTGGGTTTACGTCAAATCCACTGCCTGTGATGGTACCATTGTCAATCAAGTGCTGTACTCGTTGATGGATAGCAGCACGAGATACTCCGCATTCTGCGGCTACGTCCTTGAAAGGGATGCGTGCATTCTTCGACAAAATATTTAAAATTTTCTTGTCGAGATTATCAATTTTATCCATATTTACTGATGATTAATATTTCTTCAAAATTATCAAAAGGTTTCGATGTTTCAGCAAATGTAGGTATTTTAATTGATATAAGCAATAAAATGTACGAAAATGTTGCTCATCTTCGTACATTTTGTTATTTTATACCGTCTTTATTAAGAATTACTTCTTTTTTGAGACTTTTAGTGTGCTTTTTGGGGAGCTTTTCGTTTTGTTTTCGTTTTTTGTTTTCGCAGGTTCAACCTTTTTTTCTTCGTTATGGCGAATATCAACCAGCTCTACGGTGAAAATCAAAGTTGAATATGCTGGGATATCATTACCCATAGCTCGAGAGCCATATGCTAATTCTTGTGGAATATAAAGTTCCCATTTACTACCTACAGGCATCATGCATAGTGCTTCTTGCCAACCTTTGATCACCTGATTAGGACGGAATTCGCTTGTCTGTGGATCGCGCTTGTAAGAACTGTCAAATATGGTACCATTAATCAATTTGCCTTCATACTTGACAACACACTCTTCATCAGCTTTAGGTGTCTCTCCTGTACCCTGTACAAGTACTTTATACTGTAATCCGCTAGGAGTAACCTTGACACCTGGCTTCTTGGCATTTTCTGTCAGCCATTTAATACCTTCACCTGCCAGGATATTTTGTTTGTAGTCTGCTGCTGCTTTCGTATTAGTAAAGATAGTTGTGTCTTTTGCTAATGCTGCGATAAAACCGTTAGTGAAAGCTTTTTCATTTAAAGTGATATTTGTACCTTTCAGTTCTCTTTCCTGAATGCTAGGAATGATTCTACTTTGAGCCATTCTCGCAATTTCACAACCTGCTTCATAAGCATTTCCTTGGGGGGTGTTTAGGTGAGTTTGTGCATCATGCATACCACGGATAAAATCAGCCATATATGCAGTATCTACCTTGTAACTTTGCTTTAGAAATTCAACCAGACCTTCTGTGGCCTGCATACCAACAGCATAGCTGGCAGAGTCACTCTGATTGGTTAGTGCTAAAGGAGCAATGACTTCTTGTTTATTATTTTTTTTGTCCTTTTTGTTACCTGCAAAGGTTGTTGTACTACTTGTCAGTAGTATTAGTGCTAATAATAAAGTCTTATTCATTTTAGTCAGTTATTATAACGTATGAGGGACATAGCCCAATGAACTATGTCCCTTTTATTCTATTTTACTTGATGTAAATTATTTACCACCAAGAGATACCAATTCAATCTTGAAGATAAGTGCAGAGAATGGTTTGATATCGTTACCCTGCTCGCGGTCGCCATAAGCAAGATTCTGGGGAATATAAACTTCCCAAACAGAGCCAACAGGCATGTGAATAAGCGCTTCAGTCCAACCCTTGATTACCTGATTGGCACGAAGTTGAACAGGCTCACCACGCTTGTATGAGCTGTCGAATACCTTTCCTTCAATAGTACGTCCTTCATAATTTACAGTTACCATAGAGGTATCTTTTGGCATAGGTCCATTACCCTCTTTGATTACTTTATACTGTACGCCTGAAGGTAAAGTAACTACGCCAGCTTTCTTCTTGTTAGCAGCGAGGAATTTTTCGCCAGCTGCCTTATTGGAACCATACTGTTTTTCCATATTTTTGGCCTTGATAGCCATAGCCTTCATCTGAGCAGTTTTACCAGCCTCCTCTACAGTCATCAAACCTTTTTTACCAGTTGTACCTGTAATAAAACCTGCGAGGAAGTTTTTCATAGAGATAGTCTTGGTAGAGTCATCACCGAATACTTCGTGATTAATACCCTTAACCATCTGCTGGCTAATCTGCTGACCAATCTGGATACCAGCGTAATAAGCGGCTTTCTTCTTATCGTCACCAGCGTTGGCACCATCGTTAAGCCCCTTGATAAATTCGTCCATATAAGTGGTATCAACCCCCATACGCTGTACCAAAAAATCTTTCAGACCTTGAGTCTGAGCGAGTCCCATGGCATAACTTAAGGTATCTACATCATTCTTAAGGTCTGCCTTAGGAGTAGAATTGCCACAACCTACGAATGTTGCAGCATAAAGAGCTATGAAAGCTCCAATAAATACTTTTTTCATTTCCTTATTTGATTATTAATTTTTCTTATTTAACAGCCACAAGTTCTACATCAAAGATCAAAGCTGCAAATGGTGGGATGGAAGCACCTGCACCGCGCTCGCCGTAACCCAGCGTGTAAGGAATAAAGAAACGATACTTGGCGCCTTCCTGCATTAATTGAAGACCCTCTGTCCAACCTGCGATAACTTGATTTAAAGGGAATGTTGCAGTTTGGCCACGATCGTATGAACTGTCGAACTTAGTACCATCAATTAAAGTTCCTTCATAATGGCATTCTACCTGGTCAGTAGCCTTTGGCTTTTTACCATTTCCTTCACGGATTACTTGATACTGCAAACCTGAAGGTAGTGTTATGATACCATCCTTTTTGCTGTTTTCAGCGAGAAATTTCTCACCTTCCTCTTTGGCAGCTTTTCCTTTTTCAGCGGCTGCTGCTTGAGCTTTCTTTTCCTGTTCTTCAAAGAAATTTTGAACTAAAGTCTGAGCTTCTTGCTCTGAAACTTTTAATTCCTGGTTTGAGATAATATCCTTGATAGCTTGAGCAAAATCATCAATATTCAAACTTTCTGCACCCATCTGTGCAAGCTGACGGCCAATACCGATGCCGAGAGCATAACTTAAATTGTCCATTCTAAATATTTCCTTTTTGGTTTAATTTCGGCAAAGATACTATTTTTCTTCCGCAAAAGGTGTTCATTTGACGATTTTTTACTAAATTTGTGTAAAACTATTTATTCTTATTCAATCTTAGCCACAATAGATATGAAAAAAATTGTTTTTTTAACTGGTGCAGGAATGTCTGTAGAAAGTGGTTTCAAGACATTTCGTGGTAATGATGGCTTGTGGGAAAACTATCCTGTAGAACAAGTGGCTTCTCACGAAGGTTGGGAGGCCAATCCAACTCTTGTGACAAATTTTTATAATATGTTGCGTAAAAAACTTTGGTCTGCTCTCCCGAATGAGGGACATAAGTTAATACAGCAATTGGAGAAGGACTATGAAGTATCTGTGATAACCCAGAATGTGGATAATTTGCATGAAAAAGCAGGTTCAAGTCATGTGATTCATCTACATGGAGAATTGACCAAGGTCTGTTCTAGTGATGATCCTTATAATCCAGAATATATACAGACTATGACAGAAGAACACTCGGATGTTGAACCGGGGACTAGAGCAGCTGATGGTTCGCTATTACGCCCTTTTATAGTTTTCTTTGGAGAATCTGTTCCGATGATAGAACCTGCTATTGAAGAGGCTCAGAAAGCTGATATATTTGTGGTTATTGGTACCTCTCTTAATGTTTATCCAGCAGCAGGATTGGTGCAGTATACACACCGTGGTACACCTATCTATTTGATAGATCCTAATCCTGTTATTACAGAAGATCGACTCTGTATCAAGCAGATTCTGAAAGGGGCTTCTGAAGGTATGCGCGATTTAGTCTCGATACTTTCAGAATAGGGATTTTCCTATTTCAAATAGGAATTTTATCCATTATGTCTGATCAAAATGTTTCTATATTTGTTGCAGAAACATTTTAATCAGACTATTTATGAAAAGACTCAATTTATTTTTACTGATAATGACTCTGCTCATGGCAGCTGTTTCTGCTGACGCACAGTATTATTCTAATGGAAAGCCGATTCCTCCAGGTAAACGTTCAGCATATTATGCTAATCAGTCTCCTCGTCATCATAATTTTTATAATTCAAATAATACATATTTTGGTTTGCGTCTGGGATTTGGTATTTCAACTGTTAATTCAGATTCTAAATTGTTGAATACCAATAAGACTAGGACTGGACTGAATGTTGGTGCAGTTGTGGGAACACAGTTGTCTAGTCAGGCTCCTGTCTTTTTTGAAACAGGTTTGTACTATACCGAAAAGGGAGGAAAGAGTACTTATAACAGTACAGATTTCTCGTATAGTTTAAATTATCTAGAACTACCTTTGATCGTAAAGTATAAAATTCCTATTGCTGACAAAATTGCTGTTGAGCCCTTCTTAGGAGGTTATTTAGCTTGTGGAGTTGGAGGTAAGATTAAGGATTTTAATAATCGTGAAGCATATAATAGTTTTAATAGTAAAAATGCAAATGCTGCCTTTAACCGGTTTGATGGAGGAATTCGTCTTGGATGTGGCTTTAGTTACGATGTCATGTATGTGGAGGCTGGTTATGATATAGGTTTGGCCAATATAGGTAAAGATGATTTTGATAACACACGTAATGGTTGCTTTAATTTAACTTTAGGTGTTAATTTTTAGTGAACGCGAATTCAACAAGCAAGTGCAAATTTAGCTTATTTTCTTCATAAAGCACTCTTTTGGTGTTGAAAAATTGAGTTTTGCTCATGGTCTATTGTTAATTTTCTCCATAATCTTTGTAATTTGCTGTTGGCTTATGTGTTCAAACGTTGTTGATTTTGGTATGTACTGTCTGATTAATCCATTTATATTCTCAATAGCTCCCTTCTGCCATGAAGAGTATGGATCAGCAAAATAGACAGGCGCTCCAATACTCTTGGTTAGCTTCTCATGTGAAGCAAATTCCAAACCATTGTCGGTAGTGATAGTTTTGATTACATCCTTATATGGCTAAAGTAAATGTATGACAGCTTCAGCCAGTTTATCAGCGTTCTTGCCATGCTTCTATTTTCGCATAAGCAGCAGATTGGTACTGCGTTCTGTAAGAGTAACAATCGCTCCATGATTACCTTTTCCCACAATAGTATCCATTTCAAAGTCTCCGAAGCATTTCCCGTCAGTTTCTACAGGCCTTTCACTAATGCTTACTCTATTTGGAATAGTTTGTCTCTTACCTCCAACTGGTCTAGTTCGATGCTTCAGCCTATGACGGCAATTCTTGTACAATCTTCCACCATTCCGTTTGTCATTCCGAATGATACGGTAAATGCTTTCATGAGAGATAAATATCTCATATTTAGCAAGATGTCCTGAAATCTGCTCGGAAGACCATAGCTCTTCTTTGAGGAGTCTGATGGCTTCAGTCTTTATTTCGGCTTTGATTGCGCGATTGCCAGGGGTACGCCGTTTGTGGTATTCTGCATTCTTTTGAGCTGTTTCATAGTTATATCTAACTTGAGTAACTTTTATTGCAGTTGCAATCTGCTTTTTATTCATTCCGTTTTGTAGTAAGATAAAAATTGTGAATCTTTGCTTCGAGTTTAACTGTTTGTACATAGCAATGCAAAATTAGTTATTCTTGGGGAGATTTCGGTCTCCCTTTTTTCTTTTTTATGCATTGCTTGTTGAAATTCCAAGTTCATGCTATCATGGGGGCTGCTCGCCCCCAAACCCCACAGTGTTTTCTGGTATTAAGTTTTCATACCACTACACCTTAGAAAATTGCACTTCTATTATGAACTTACAGATAAAGGTAACAGGCTTGAGCATTACTATGCTCAAGCCTGTTTAAATATGTTATATTGTTGTGTTTCTATTTAAGCTTCCGGCTTTCTTGTACCCATTCTTGCTTCAACAACGTTAACTACATAGTCTCCAAGTTTTTCGCATTCCTGAATGATGTCCATGTACATGGTTCCTACAGTATATGTGTATACGTGGCTATTTACATCGTTGATATTTTGATTTTTCAGCTGGTTACGATAATTGTTTATCTCGTTTTCTATGTTGAATGAACGGTTAGGATCAAAGTCTTCGCGATGGCCATTCAGCATACTATTCATTTCGCTCAGGGCATCGTCCGTCAGTGCAAACATCTGATGGATGTGTTCGTATTGTTTATCTGTAAAGTCCTCTTTTCCAGAGAATTTTCTATTTAAAGTACGTGCAATGTTATAGCAAGCATCACCAATACTTTCAATTTCACTGATTTCACGGAGCATAGCTCGAATTTTACCTTTCGTGTCATCACTTAAGTGAGCATCGCTCACATGATCAAGGTAATTTGCGATTTCAAGTTCCATATTGTCAGCGATGCTTTCATACTTTTCTATACGAGTAAAAATTTTATTGAATTTATTTTCGTTTTTCTCTCCAATCAACTGACTGAGCATACCAAACATACGTTGGATACGCTCAGAGAAACTGTGGATTTCTTTCTGTGCCTCTAAAATACTAAGCTCAGGTGTCTTCATGATACCTGCTTGGATGAAACGCAAACGAAAATCGTCATCATCCTTGTTTGGTTTTGGCTTCCATACCCAGCAACAAATATCGGATACCTGTTTAACAAATGGCAACAGGATAATTGTGTTTGTAACATTGAAACAAGTGTGGAATGCGGCTAGTGCAAATGTTAGCTGGGTTGCAACAGGTGCTATATTGGTAGTTGGGTTAAATCCGACAAAACTGCAAGCAAAGTTGACAAAGAGTTTGAATACACAGAGTACCCAGACTACACCAAACAAATTAAAAAATAAGTGTCCAAAAGCAGCTCTACGTGCTTCTGTATTAGCAGTTAATGCAACAAGATTGGCGGTGATGGTTGTACCGATATTTTCGCCCAACACTAATGCAATACCCAAATAGATTGGTAGTCCACCCTGAGTACACAGCATCATTGTAATTGCCATAAGGGCTGCAGAACTTTGCAAAGTGAAGGTTAATATGGATCCACAGAATAGGAAAAGTAGAATAGTTCCGAAACTATTAGGGTCGCAACTTGCAAAAAAATCTTTGAGTATACTCAGTTGTTCTGGTGGAATACGTGTCTCGCCCAATGTAGAAAGTGCAAGAAATAAAAAGGACATACCAAAAAGGAAGTCGCCAATATATCGACGTTTCTTAGAATAAATGAGCAGGAGGCCTATCAGAAATACTGGCCATACAAAATTGCTTATTTTAAAAGAAAAACCAGCAGACATAATCCATGCTGTCAATGTTGTGCCAATATTGGCACCCATAATGACTGCTATAGCCTGAACTAAGGTAAGCAAACCTGCGTTTACAAAGGATACTGTCATTACTGTTGTTGCTGTAGAAGATTGGACCGCAACAGTAGTAAACATACCTGTAATAACGCTCGATACACGGTTGGTTGTCATGGCGCCTAGTACGTGGCGTAGTTGTGGACCAGCCAACTTCTGTAGGGCTTCACTCATAACCTTCATACCATAAATGAGGAGAGCTATTGCTCCTACAATCTTTAAAAAGAGAATCGTCATATATTGTATTTTTTTAATGCGATATCTTTGTAACTTTTTGTGGAATTTGTTATCTTTGACTCCGATTTTAACTATATAAAAGCTATGACCGAAGAGAAACAAACAATTCAAATTCGTTGCAAAAATAATAAAAAAACTCAGAATGTCGCAATCGGCAGTTCACTTTCTGAGGTTTTTCGTCAATTTAATTTAAAAATGGACTATGGTCCGATTAGTGCAAAAGTAAATAACAAAGTAGAAGGTCTTGATTTCCAACTTTATCATTCTAAGGATATCGAATTTCAGGATATGTATTCCGCTTCAGGATCGAGAAGTTATGCGCGTACTCTCTTTTTTGTATTGTGCAAAGCTGTTCATGACCTTTATCCTATCAGTCTTGTCATCATTGATATTCCAGTTAGCAATGGGTATTATGTAGATGTTGAAATGGAACAGCCGATAACTCCTGAGGTAGTAGCACGTATTCGACAACGTATGCAAGAAATTATCGATGCTGGTATTCCGGTAAAGCATCATGAGGTCCTTACAGAAGAGGCTTATCGTATGTTTCGTGATAAGGGCGATAAGGCCAAGGCTAAATTACTATCAAGTGTAGGGCGTCTTTATACCACTTATTATTCTATTGATGATTATGTAGACTATTATTATGGCTCATTGTTGCCAAATACTAAAGATTTATATCTTTTTGGTCTAGAACCTTATTATGATGGAATGCTCCTTCGTATTCCTTCGTTAAAAAAACCGGGAGAGTTGCCTGAGATAACTCGTCAGGATAAGATGTTTGAAATTTTTAAAGAGCATCATCGCTGGCAAAAGATAATAGGTGTAAGAACTGTGGGTGATCTTAATGAAGTGATAAAAAATGGTGAGGAAACGCAGATGATTAATGTTTCTGAAGCACTTCAGGAAAAGAAAATTGTACAGATTGCGGATCAGATAGCTGATAATAAAAATATAAAACTAGTATTGTTGGCTGGCCCTTCTTCTTCGGGTAAAACTACTACATGTAAACGATTGGCAGTGCAGCTTATGGCTAATGGTATAAAACCATTAATGATATCTCTTGATGATTACTTTGTGGATCGTGTTAAAACGCCTAAGGATGAAAATGGAGAATATGATTATGAGAGTATTTATTCCCTCGATTTAGATTTGATTAACAAGCAGTTTAATGCGTTGTTTAAAGGTGAAGAAGTGGAATTGCCAAAATATAATTTTCAACAGGGCAAAAGTCAGAAGAGTGGTAGAAAACTGAAGATGGAACCAGATAATGTCTTGGTTGTTGAAGGTATTCATGCTCTTAATCCTGAATTGACGAGTCAGATTCCTAATGCTTTAAAGTATCGGGTTTATGCATCGGCACTAACAACAGTTCTCCTTGATGATCATAACTATATTCCAAATACAGATAATCGTCTATTGCGCAGAATTATCAGAGACTACAAATATAGGGGAGTAGGAGCTGCTGAAACTATTCATAGATGGCCTTCTGTTCGTAAAGGTGAAAACAAGTGGATATTTCCATTTCAGGAAAATGCTGATGTCATGTTTAATACGGCAATGCTTTATGAGCTTCCTGTTCTTAAAATACAGGCAGATTCGCTGTTGTCACAGGTTCCTGAAAATTGTGATGAGTATTCTGAGGCGTATCGTCTGCGTAAATTCTTGCGCTATTTCCGAACGATACCTTACAATAACTTGCCTCCAACCTCTCTCTTAAGAGAGTTCTTAGGTGGAAGTTCTTTCCATTATTAAAAAGTAGAAGTGTCAAAATGAAGTGAACTTAGAAAATTAAAATGACGTTTGGTGGTTACTTCATATTGACACTTCTTGTTTATATTATATTTACCTTTAGATTTTATCGCCGTAACAAAGGTCTCCTGCGTCTCCAAATCCTGGTACAATATACTTGTGCTCGTTCATACCTGGGTCAATAGCAGCACACCAAATGGTAGTCTTCTCTTCAGGGAAAGTTTTCTTGATATGCTCGATACCTTCAGGTGTAGCAATAACGCAAGCAACATGGATGCGTTTTGGAGTACCCTTAGTAAGAAAAGCCTTGTATCCTAATTCCATACTGCTACCTGTTGCGAGCATAGGGTCTGCAATAACTAGAGTCTTTTCATCGATGCTTGGTGTAGCCAAATATTCTACATGGACACCAACTTCGTGATGTGCCTCGTCGACATATTCACGATAAGCACTGACAAAAGCATTACCTGCGTGGTCGAATACATTAAGAAAACCATTGTGGAAAGGAAGTCCCGCACGGAAAATGGTAGCTAAAACAATCTTGTCGGTAGGAATGTTGACCTGGGCAATGCCTAATGGGGTCTTGATATCTTTATTCTCATAGTTTAATGTCTTTGAAATTTCAAAAGCTTCAAACTCCCCAACACGTTGAATGTTGTTACGAAATAATAAACGATTCTTCTGATATTCAGCATCCCTAATTTCGGCCATATACTGGTTAATAATAGAGTTGCTTTCACTGAAATTAATAACTTTCATCTCGCTTTTTATTGATTTTTGTGCAAAGATATGAAAAAGGTCTCAATTTTTGCAAAGTCTAAATTACAAATATCTTTTTATAAAATAGGTTTTTAACTTCTTTAACCTATAAAAAAGTCAAAATATGTATTTTTGTCACTTTATAATTTGTTAATCAATACATTTTGTTTATCTTTGCAACGTTTATTTGAGGTAAACTGACAGTAAAAAATTATTTCACAACTTAAATACATTTTCAAATGGCAAGTTTTGACAAGAGCGTACTGGAGAAGTACGGTATTACTGGAACTACAGAAGTTCTACACAATCCATCTTATGAAGTGTTGTTCGAAGAAGAGACTAAAGCTGGTCTCGAAGGTTTCGAAAAGGGTCAGGTTACTGAACTTGGCGCAGTAAACGTAATGACAGGTATCTTCACCGGTCGTTCTCCTAAGGATAAATATATCGTAGATGATGCACAGAGCCACGATAACGTATGGTGGACATCTGATGAATATAAGAACGATAACCATCCTATGTCAGAGAAGGTATGGGGCGAAGTTAAGGAAATCGCGAAGAAGGAACTTTCTAACAAGAAACTTTTTGTAGTAGACGCTTTCTGTGGCGCTAACAAGGCTACTCGTTTGGCAGTTCGCTTTATTGTAGAGGTTGCATGGCAGGCTCATTTCGTTTCTAATATGTTCATCCTTCCTACAGAAGAAGAACTTGCAAATTTCGAACCTAATTTCATTATCTACAATGCTTCTAAGGCTAAAGTAGAAAATTACAAAGAGCTTGGTTTGAACTCTGAGACATGTGTTGCTTTCAATACAACATCTCGTGAGCAAGTTATCATCAATACATGGTATGGTGGTGAAATGAAGAAGGGTATGTTCTCTATGCAGAACTACTACTTGCCATTAAAGGGCATTGCTTCTATGCACTGTTCTGCTAACTGTGATATGAATGGTGAAAATACAGCTATCTTCTTTGGTCTTTCTGGTACAGGTAAGACAACATTGTCTACAGATCCTAAGCGTAAGCTGATTGGTGACGATGAGCACGGATGGGATGATGAAGGCGTTTTCAATCTCGAAGGTGGTTGCTATGCTAAGGTTATCAACCTTGATAAGGAATCTGAGCCAGATATCTACGGTGCTATCAAGCGTAACGCTCTTCTCGAGAATGTAACAGTAGATGCTAATGGTAAGATTGATTTTGCAGATAAGACCGTTACAGAGAATACTCGTGTATCTTATCCTATTGAGCATATTAAAAATATTCAGCCAGGTTCATCTGCTCCAGCAGCTAAGCAAGTTATCTTCCTTTCTGCTGATGCATTCGGTGTACTTCCTCCTGTATCTATTCTTACTCCAGAGCAGACTCAATACTACTTCCTTTCTGGTTTCACAGCTAAGTTGGCTGGTACAGAGCGTGGTATCACTGAACCAACTCCTACATTCTCAGCTTGTTTCGGTCAGGCTTTCTTGGAGCTTCACCCAACTAAGTATGCTCAGGAGCTCGTTAAGAAGATGAATGCTAATGGCGCTAAGGCTTATTTGGTTAACACAGGTTGGAATGGTACTGGTAAGCGTATCTCTATCCGTGATACTCGTGGTATTATCGATGCTATCCTTTCTGGTGACATTGATAAGGCTCCTACAAAGCAGATTCCTATGTTCGACTTCAAGGTTCCTACAGAGTTGCCAGGAGTTGATACAAACATCCTTGATCCACGTGATACATATGCTGATCCTTCTGAGTGGGAAGCAAAGGCAAAGGATCTTGCTGAGCGCTTTATCAAGAACTTCGGTAAGTATACATCAAACGATGCCGGTAAGGCTCTTGTTGCAGCTGGTCCACAGCTTTAATCTGAAATTCTATTTTAGATTATTTTATATAGGCTTGTTCTTCTTTGGAACAAGCCTTTTTTGATGTAAGTCAAATAATTACTAGGTGTAGTATAAAATTAGCCTTTTCATTTTCTGTGCTCGAACACAGTGCTTACCTTTGCACGAGTTTTAAATGTGAAAGAATACAAACTTAAAAGATAATAAAATTCATGTTGTATGATTTAGAAAGTATAGTCATGGTAGTTGGATTTACACTAGTAACTATTTGTAGTGTGATAGCACTCGTTCACTCGAATGTTCGCAGTAGACTATAATATAAAAGGTAATACGATATATTTTGTATTACCTTTTTTAATTAATCACTAAACAAACTTAAAAACAGATAACATTATGAATTATTTACCTAATAAAGTATTAAAATAGGTGGCTATTTGAATATTTCTGATTAAATTTGCACACAAAAATTCGCAGAATGCTGTTATTCTGCCGATGAAAACTAATAATTAAATGTAAATGAAAAGGAAATACACACCTTTCCTCTTGTTGACTTTGACAGTATGTTTACTGTCTTCTTGTTTAAGTAATGATGATTCAAGTAGTACAGTGTACTATGATACAGCGATTACTTCTTTCAGTGTAGGTACATTGAAGCGTCATGTTACTACCGCTTCAGGTGAGGATTCTATCGTCAAGACAGATTGTAGTGGTTATAACTTCTATATTGATCAGTTAACACACGAAATCTATAATACAGATTCCCTCCCTTATGGTATAGATGCTTCTATGGCGGTAGTATCTATTTCTAGTAAGAATAGTGGTACTATTGTGCTTAAAAATATAAACAGCGATACGCTGACTTATTATTCAAGTACTGACTCCTTAGATTTTTCAGTACCTCGTGAACTTCGTGTTTATAATGCTAATGGTGATTATGCAGCTTATACCGTGAATGTGAATGTGCATCAAGAAGAGGCTGACAGCTTTATGTGGAGTCGTAAAGCTGATAATCAAGTGCTCGCTTCTTTAGAAGGCATGAAAGCTGTATGCAATGCGGGCAAGATTTACGTTTTTGGTACAGATGGTAATGCTCTTAAGATTTATATGACCTCGATGACGGATGGTAATAGTTGGCAAGAAATTTCAAATTCTGCAAATTTACCAGCTGAGGCTTATAACCATGTTATGGCACACGATGGTACTATATATATTCTTAATCAAGGTACTATCCTTACATCAACAGATGCTCAGAACTGGACGGAGTTGGCAAAGACTAATCTAACACAATTGCTGGGTTACAGTTCTTCCACAATGTATGGCATGAATGGTAATGCAATCATGAGTTCCACAGATAATGGTGTAAGTTGGTCTGAAGATTTGTTAGATACTGATGCTTCATATTTGCCTACGTCAAATATTAGTTTTATGGCGCGGACTGATGAATCTGTAGACAATGCAGATCGACTTGTTTTAGTTGGAAATCGTATTGCCAATAATGAAACAACTGCAGTAGTTTGGGGCAAATTGGCAGAATATTCTTCTAGTGCCGATTCTGATCCTTGGATGTATTATCCGCCAGTAAAGGATATAACTTATAAGTTACCAACAGCAACCAAGCTGGTCGCTCTGAATTATTATAATGGTATTATAGCCTTTGATGGTAAACAGTTCTACTATTCAGAAGACAATGGTATTACCTGGCCGATAGAAAGCGATCGCACAATTTATATTCCAGATACCTTCTCTGCTAATACTACTAATTTTGCTTTCGTGAAAGACGATAATAACTATTTGTGGATGATTATGGGAGCTTCAGGACAAGTGTGGAGAGGTAGACATTGTGAGTTAGGTTGGAAAACTTATCAAACTTCTTTTAAGTAAGTATGAAAATATAGAGGACTATGCGTAGACTCCTTATCTTGATAATTGGTCTTTTTGGGGTATTGGGTTCCTCAATGTGGGCTCAGGATGACCCTGAGTACAGAATGGAGATAGGTGCAGGTATAGGATTATTGAGCTATCAAGGTGATTTTAACAGTAACCTGTTTGGCGGTAGTAGACCAATGGCATCCGTTATAGGAAAATATGTGTTTAATCCATATTCAGGATTTTGTTTTTCTGTCAGCTATGGTACTATTAAGGGGGATGCCGCAAATGAGCAAACCTTTTATCCTGATTTCAATAATGATGTATCTCAGAAGGTCGGTTATTTGTTTAAGAGTACACTTGTTGACGTTAGTCTAGTATATGAGTATAATTTTTGGCCTTATGGAACAGGTCGTGACTATCGTGGAGCCAAACGTTTTACCCCATTTGTGTTTGTTGGTTTGGGAACTACCTATGCTAAGTGTTCTGAAGATATTGATGGAGAAAAATCAAGCGCATTTACAATGAACTTTCCATTGGGAGTCGGTGTAAAATATAAATTGGCAGAACGTGTTAATTTGGGGGTGCAATGGGCCATGCACTTCTCGGCTAGTGATAAACTAGATGGAGCGGTCGACCCATACGGTATAAAGAGTAGTGGCCTCTTTAAGAATACAGATTGTTATTCTGTCTTACAAGCATTTATAACGTATAGTTTTAGTGCTAAATGTAGAACCTGTAATAAAGATATTTAATATATGACAAAGGAATTAGATATGAATCGTATACCTGAGCACATTGCTATTATAATGGATGGCAATGGTCGGTGGGCCGCCGAACGTGGTAAAGATCGCAGTTACGGACATCAAGCTGGTGTAGATGCAGTACGTCGCATAACTTCTGAATGTACTCGTTTAGGAGTGAAATATCTTACTTTGTATACATTCTCTACAGAGAATTGGAATCGTCCGGAAACAGAGATTGCTGCGCTTATGGGATTAGTGCTGACTTCTCTTGAAGATGAAATATTCATGAAGAATAATGTACGCTTCCTGGTGATAGGTGATATGGAAAGACTTCCAGAGAAAGTGCAGGAAAAGCTCAAGGAAACCATGGCGCATACTGCTAATAATACAACTATGACTATGGTAGTAGCATTAAGTTATAGTTCACGTTGGGAAATAACCAAAGCCTGTCGTGAAATCGCTATAGAAATGGTAAAGCAAGGTAAGAGTATCGAAGATATCAACAGTTTGATAACTGAGGATACGCTCACTGAGCATATGGAGACTAAGTTTATGCCAGATCCAGAATTACTGATACGCACAGGTGGTGAGTTGAGAATATCTAATTATCTACTTTGGCAGATTGCATATACAGAATTATACTTCTGTGACACATATTGGCCAGATTTTAGTGAAGATGATTTGCATCGGGCTATAATCAGCTATCAGAGCCGCCAACGTCGTTTCGGTAAGACAGAAGCTCAAATAGAAAAAGAAATTAATCAGAAAGAGCAAAAAAAATAAGATAAATTGACTTCTTTTAAATAGAATGAATACTTTACATAATATAGTAGTTTTGACTGCAGGCTTGCTGGCAAGTACACAGATGCAGGCACAGGATAAAATCATTAATCCTGATATCAGTTATGCGGGTACTCCTCGTACGTTTATTCTTGGGGGTATCAATGTGACAGGTGTAGAGGGTTACGAAGATTATGTCTTGACAGGTATCTCTGGTTTGACAGTAGGGCAGAATATTACAGTTCCTGGTACAGATATCTCTGATGCTGTGAAGCGCTATTGGCGTCATGGACTTTTTTCAAAGGTTACGATGGCGGCAGACTCTATTGTGGGTGATAAGTTGTACCTGCATATTAGTCTTGCTGTTCGTCCTCGCGTCTCTACCATCAATTATGAAGGTCTTAAGAAGAGCGAAAGAGAGGATATGGAGCAGAAACTTGGTTTGTTGAAGGGTAGTCAGTTAACTCCTAATATGATTGACCGAGCGAAAATTCTTGCTCAGAAGTATTTCGACGACAAAGGTTATAAAAATGCAGAAATTGATATACGTCAGCGTGAGGATGTAAGTGCAAAAAATGAGGTGATACTCGATGTTATTGTGGACAAAAAAGAGAAGATGAAAGTTCACAAGATTACTATCGATGGCAATGAACAGCTTACAGATAAACAGATTAAGGGTTCCTTATTTACCAAGGGTGCTTTCTCGAAAACTCATGAAGCTGGTAAGATAGGTAATATCTTTAAGTCTAAAAAGTTTACTCCAGAGCGTTGGAAAACTGATAAACAGAATCTTATAGATAAGTATAACGAACATGGATTTCGTGATGCTAATATCCTGAAAGACAGTGTGTCTAATTACGATGTAAAACATGTGGATGTTTATGTTCAAGTAGAGGAAGGAAAAAAATATTATATACGAAATATCACTTGGGTAGGTAATACTGTTTATACTACAGATCAGCTGTCTAGGGTGCTCGGCATGAAAAAGGGCGATGTGTATAATCAAAAATTACTCAACAAGCGCCTTTCTGAGGATGAGGATGCTGTGGGCAACCTGTATTGGAATAATGGTTATCTGTTTTATAATTTGCAACCTACCGAGATTAATATCGTAGGTGACAGCATCGACCTCGAAATGCGTATTACAGAAGGACAGCAGGCTCATATTAATCGTGTTCGTATTAACGGTAATGATCGTCTTTATGAAAACGTGGTTCGTCGTGAACTTCGTACAAAGCCAGGTGACCTCTTTTCTAAGGATGCACTCCAGCGCTCTGTTCGTGAGTTAGCTTCTATGGGGCATTTCGATCCAGAAAAGGTTAATCCAGATGTTAAACCAAACTATGAAGATGGTACAGTAGATATCAACTGGAATTTGGCTCAGAAAAGTAATGACCAAATTGAGTTTTCACTAGGTTGGGGACAGACTGGTGTCATTGGTCGTGTAGGTTTGAAGTTGAATAACTTCTCTATGCGTAACCTTTTCAATAAGAATAAAGAACATCGTGGCATCATGCCTGTGGGTGATGGTGAAGTGCTAAGTATAGGTGCTCAGACTAATGGTTCTTACTATCAGTCATATAATGTAAGCTACTCAACCAACTGGTTTGGTGGTAAGCGCCCTAATCAGTTTAGTGTAAGTGCTTATTATAGTAAACAGACCGACGTTTCGAGCAACTATTATAATAATGCATACTATAATAACTATTTTAATTATCTGTCTGGTTATGGTTCTAGCTACAGTAGCAGTTATTCGAGCTACTATGATCCAGATAAGTATGTACAAATGATCGGTTTCTCGCTGGGATGGGGTAAACGTCTTCGTTGGCCAGATGATTATTTCACTTTGTCTGCACAATTGTCTTATCAGCGTTATATGTTGAAAAATTGGAGCTACTTCCTGATGACCAATGGTACAGCTAACAACTTGAACCTAACCTTGTCTTTGAACCGTACTTCTACAGATAACCAACTGTTCCCACGTCGTGGTTCCGAGTTCTCTGCTAGTGTAACCCTTACTCCGCCTTGGAGTTTGTTTGATAACAAAGATTATGCTAGCTTGGCTAATAATCCATATTCATCTACTTATGATGACGAGATGCAGGAGAAATACCGTTGGGTAGAGTATCACAAGTGGAAGTTCAAGTCAAGAACTTTTACAGCTCTTTCAGGAGGTCAGAAGTGTTTCGTGCTCATGACACGTGTTGAAATGGGACTTTTAGGTTCTTACAATAAGAATAAAAAATCACCATTCGAAACATTCTATGTTGGTGGTGATGGTATGAGTGGATATTCTACAGGTTATGCTGAAGAGACAGTTGGTCTTCGTGGTTATGAAAATGGTTCACTTGCTTATAGAGGTTATGCTTATGACCGGTTTACATTAGAATTGCGCTATCCATTCCTATTGGGTAATACAACAATTTACGGTCTTACTTTCCTCGAAGGTGGTAATGCATGGACTGATACAAAGAAATTTAATCCATTTGATATGAAACGTTCTGCTGGTGTCGGTGTACGTATCTATCTGCCAATGGTAGGTTTGATGGGAATCGATTGGGCCTATGGTTTCGATAAAGATAATATAAACCTAACAAAGGGTGGTAGTCAGTTCCACTTTATTCTAGGTCAGGAATTCTAAAGCATTCTGCTGACTCTTTTCCTCTTAATGAGAAGAAAGTCAGCAGAATGAAATCTTAACTAAAAAAGAAAGTTTGTAAGATGAAAAAATTATTAACCTTATGTCTTTTTGCCTGTTTGGTGTTGACAGTAAATGCACAGAAGTTTGCTTTGGTAGATATGCAGTATATTCTGAAGAACATTCCTGCATACGAAAGAGCTAACGAACAGCTAAACCAAGTGAGTCGTAAATGGCAAGCAGAGGTAGAGGCGCTCAATACAGAGGCAAGTACAATGTATAAAAATTATCAGAATGAAGTCGTTTTTTTGTCGCAGGAACAGAAGAAAGCTAAGCAAACAGCTATTATGAGCAAAGAAAAAGAGGCAAGCGATCTAAAAAAGAAATATTTTGGTCCAGAAGGTGAACTCTTCAAGAAGCGTGAAGCTCTGTTAACTCCTATTCAGGAAGAAATATACAATGCAGTAAAAGATATCTCAGATTTTAGAGGCTACTCTCTAGTAATAGACAGAGCTAGCAATGCTGGAATTATTTTTGGTTCTCCAAAGATAGATATCAGTAATGAAGTTTTGGATAAATTAGGATATTCCAATAAATAGTACTATATTTGCATTTACTTTTTAATAAAAGACAAAACAAATAATAAAACATAAGAAAATGAAAAAGCTTATTTTGATGTTGGCGCTTTGTGCACCACTCAGCACTTTTGCTCAGCAGAAGTTTGGTCACTTGAATTCTCAGGAAATTATGTCTCAGATGCCAGAGTTTATTAAAGCTCGTGGTGAGATTGAAGCTCAGGCAAAGACTTATGAGAATGACTTGAAATCTATGCAGGAAGAGTTGACTCGTAAAAATGATGAATACGAAAAGGGTAAGAGTACAATGAATGCTACTGCTCAAAAACAGAAGGAGACAGAACTCCAGACTCTTTACCAGAAGATTCAGCAGGCTTATCAAGACAATCAGCAAGCTTTGTCTAAGTTGCAGCAGGATAAGATGCAACCTATCACGACAAAACTTGTTAACGCTATCAAAGCTGTAGGTGACCAAGGTAAATATGTATACATCATGGATGTAGCATCAGGTATTCCTTACATCAGTCAAACACAGAGTAAGGATGTAACTGCAGAAGTAAAAGCTCAGCTCGCTAAAACAAAATAATGAAGAGATATTTCTTAGTACTAATGATAGCACTGCTGCCACTCTTTGCGAGTGCGCAGCAGTTGCGTTTTGGCTACTTTAGCTTCAAGGAGGCTTTTCAGAGCATGCCAGAATATGCTGTAGCCCAGAAAAATTTGGAAATTCTTCGCTCTAAATATGATGCAGAGACCAAGCGTGTAGAAGAAGAATTTAATAAAGATTATGAAGAATTCCTCGACGGGCAGAAAGATTTTGCTCCATCCATTCTCAAAAAGCGTCAAAATGAATTGCGTGAATTGATGGAGAAAAACATTGCGTTTAAGGAAGAATCGATTCGGCTTCTCAAGCAAGCAGAAAATGATGCATACGCACCATTGAAAACAAAATTGAATCAGGTATTGCAGCGTATCGGAAAAGAGAAGGGATATATTTTTATCCTTAATACAGATGCGCAAAGTGTACCTTATATCGATACTTATTTTGGTGAAGATATCAATACTTTGGTGCAGACTGCCTTGAAATAGGTGTGTGCCGTTTTTAAAAAGGTTTCCATTATGATAACATTACCACAGCGCCCTGGACCGATTGGCGTATTTGATTCCGGATATGGCGGCTTAACCATCTTACATGGTATTCGTCAATTATTGCCTCAGTATGATTATCTTTATTTAGGTGATAATGCTAGAGCTCCGTATGGCATACGTTCGTTTGATGTTGTATATCAGTTTACTCGACAGGCTGTGCTCAAAATGTTTCAAATGGGATGTCAGTTGGTTATTCTTGGTTGTAATACGGCATCGGCTAAAGCTCTGAGAAGTATTCAGCAACGAGATTTGCCAGAATTAGATCCAAGTCGTCGTGTATTGGGAGTAATTCGTCCTACAGCAGAAATAATCGGAAACCTTACATCTTCCCGTCATGTTGGGCTCTTGGCTACAGAAGGTACCATCAAGAGTCAGAGTTATGATATCGAAATCAAGAAACTCTTTCCTGATATTCAGGTGTCGGGTGTTGCCTGTCCGTTTTGGGTCCCTTTGGTAGAGTATAATGAGATGGATAGCCCTGGTGCAGATTACTTTGTAAAGAAGCGTGTTGACGAACTCATGCTCAAGGATAAGGATATTGATGCCATTATATTGGGATGTACCCATTTTCCACTGCTAATGCCGAAGATAATAAAGTATGTAAGCCCTTCAATCAGAATTATTTCACAAGGAGAATATGTGGCAGATAGTCTGAAAGCTTATCTAGAGCGTCATCCTGAGATGGAGCATAAGTGTACCAAGGGTAGTAGTTGTCATTATTACACTACTGAGAATGCTGACAAATTTAAAGATAGTGCTTCCATTTTCCTTCACGAAAAGGTAAATGTGAGTCATATTGATCTCGACAAATAATTGGAATTATGCAAGAAACAAGACAAAATCGTATTTCAAGACTTCTACAGAAGGAGTTGAGTCTTATATTTGAAACAGAAACCCGTAAGATGCGTGGTGTCATGGTAAGTGTAACGCGTGTTAAGGTAAGTCCTGATTTGGGTATCTGTACTGCTTATTTGAGTATCTTTCCTTCAGAAAAGGGTGAAGAGTTGATGGCTAATATTAATAGCAATGAGAAAAGTATTCGCTATGAACTTGGAAAACGTGTAGGTAAGCAGCTCCGTATAGTACCTGAACTCAGATTTTTTATCGACGACAGTCTAGATTATATTGAACGAATTGACGAACTGTTGAAAAAATAATGAACTTTCCTTTTTTTATAGCTCGTAGATATCTTTTTTCTAAGAAGAGTACGCATGCTATTAATATCATCAGTGCAATATCAGTAGTCGGCGTTGCGGTAGCAACTATGGCACTGGTTATTGTACTGAGTGTGTTTAATGGCTTTCACGATTTGGTGGCTTCCCTCTTCACCAGTTTTGATCCTCAACTTACAGTGGTTCCGGTAACAGGAAAAACTGTGCCGAACGATGATCCGATTCTTACTCAAATTAAGGCACTGCCACAGATAGATATTGCTTCAGAGACCATAGAAGACCAGGCTCTTGCTGTTTACAATAATAAGCAGGCCATGGTAACAGTTAAGGGTGTAGAAGATAATTTTTCTGATCTTACTCACATCAAGGAAATTCTTTATGGTGATGGCGAGTATGAACTCCATGCTGCCAACCTTCAATATGGAGTAATTGGTATCCGTCTTGCACAAGATCTTGGCACTGGTGCAAAATGGAACGGTTATCTAAAAATCTATGCTCCTCAGCGTGAAGGACAGCTTGATATGTCTAATCTTGATGGTGGTTTCGTGGTTGATTCTTTAATATCGCCAGGAGTAGTTTTCTCAGTAAAACAGAGTAAATATGATGCTGGCTATATCCTTACCTCTATCGAATTCGCCCGTAATCTTTTTGGTCAGCAAGGAATGCTCTCTGCTTTGGAATTACGTCTTAAACCTGGAAGTGATTTAGACGCTGTTAAGATGAAGATACAGCAGTTGACTGGTGATAAGTATCGCGTTATGGACCGGTTTGAGCAACAGGAAGATACTTTCAAAATTATGAGTATCGAGAAGTTTATCGCTTATATCTTCCTCAGTTTTATTCTTATTGTAGCCTGTTTTAATATTGTCGGTTCACTTTCTATGCTTATTATTGATAAGAAAGAAGATGTGGTTACCCTGCGTAATCTTGGTGCTACCGATAAACAAATAACTCGTGTCTTTCTTTTTGAAGGAAGGATGATATCTGCCATTGGAGCCATTATAGGTGTGCTTCTTGGTCTTTTACTCTGCTTAATACAGCAAGAATTTGGTATTGTTGCTTTAGGTGATTCTGAGGGCTCATTTATTGTCAATGCTTATCCGGTAAGTGTGCATTATGTAGATGTGCTGGTTATCTTCCTAACAGTAATTCTTATTGGTTGGTTGGCTGTATGGTATCCTGTAAGATATTTAAGCAAGAGATTGCTCAACTAAGTATTCTTATGATGATAGTTTCTTAGCGCTCCCTATTTCGAAGATAATCGAAATAGGGAGCGTTTTTTAGTATGCTCGGTATTGAGCATTGTCTAATGGGGGTAAGTCTCGAGTGAGTCTTAGTAGCGATGATTACTCTGCCAATAGTAGTATGAATACTGATAATTCTCAGGCAAGAGCAGAAGTTCGTGTCAATACATTACCTTAATATGCCATGCTTCGATTGTTGTGTCATTTTAATATAATGCCTAAAAAGTGATAGAAGGTAAAGAGAGGTTGTGTCAAAAGTAACAGACACGACCTCAATTCTTTTATTTCTTTCTTATCAATGTTAAACCATCTCGAAGTGGGAGAATGACTTTTTCCACTCGCTCATCTTTGGCGACAAAAGTGTTAAAATGATCAATGCCAATGGTTTGCTGGTCTTTGGTGTAGTTGGGATCAATTACATGACCATCCCAAAGTGTGTTGTCTGCTAAGATGAATCCACCAGGATGGAGTATAGAGAGTGTCATTTCGTAATCCTCTATATAGTTGCGCTTGTTGCCATCCAGAAAAGCCATATCGAAGATGATGCCTAGTTTTGGTGCTTCCTCATATGCATCTCCTATCCGAAAGTCTATTTTGTCGGCCACACTACTGCCTTCAATCCAAGGACGAGTGAAATCTTCCATTTCATCGTTTATTTCGAAAGTGTAAACCTTGCCTCCTTCTTCCAGTCCTTCGGCCATGCAGATGGCGCTATATCCACTAAAAGTGCCAATTTCTAGAATGTTTTTTGGACGAATCATGTGAACTAACATCTTGAGTAATCGGCCTTGAAGATGTCCGCTGGCCATACGGCCATGTACAGTATGGATATTAGTAGCTCGATACAAGCGATAGAGATAATCACCTTGCTCGTCGATATGGTCGAGAATGTACTCGTCGATTCCTTGTGTCTCAACCATATTACTTCTCCTGTTGAGCTAAGATGCCAGCGATAGCCATGTCATAACCGGCTAAGCCAAAACCACAAATAACACCTAAACAGGCGGGTGATAGGTATGAATGATGGCGGAATTCTTCGCGCTTGTGCACATTTGAAATGTGTACTTCTACTGTAGGGCATTTGAGTGAACGGATGCAATCTTGAAGAGCAATACTTGTATGTGTATATGCTCCTGCATTGAGTATGATGCCATCGTAATCAAATCCTACTTCTTGCATTTTATTGATGAGCTCACCTTCAATATTGCTTTGATAATAATCTATTTGTATATCAGGATATTTGCTTTGTAATTGTGGTAAATAAGTTTCGAATGAACTCTTTCCATAGATTCCTGGTTCTCTTATACCAAGAAGATTGAGATTAGGACCATTAATTATTTGTATCTTCATGACAATAATTTTTTTACTTTTTGTTAACTTTGTGGCAAAAGTAAGAAAATTAATGGAGAAAGACAAAAAATCAGGATTGAATATCGTGAAGCAATTCGATCGTTACCTGAAGTTAGAGTGTAACTATTCAGCGAATACGCTGGAGGCTTACAGGCACGATATCAGGTATTTGCTTGAATTTTTTGAGGAGCATCAACAGAATCCGATAGACGCAAAACTCGAAGATTTGGAATTATTTGCGACTTCGATTCATGAGAAGGGGATAGGTGCCCGTTCACAGGCTCGTATTCTTAGTGGAGTAAGATCATTTTATCGTTTTCTACAACTCGAAGGTTATATTAAAGATGATCCAACAGAACTTTTAGAATCTCCTCATCTTGGTGAGCATTTGCCAACTTATCTTACAACGGAAGAAGTGGATAGGTTGGAAGCATCAATTGACTTGTCAAAATGGGAGGGACAACGTAATAAGGCTATTATAGAAGTGCTCTTTAGTTGCGGACTTCGTGTGTCAGAGCTAGTAAATTTGAAAATCAGTAACTGCTTTATGGATGAAAAGTTTGTGAGAGTCTTGGGTAAAGGCAGTAAGGAAAGACTAGTACCGATATCTGAAAATGCTATTAGAGAAGTAAATTACTGGCTGATGGACCGTAATCTGATGGTTATTAAGCCTGGTGAAGAAGATTACCTCTTTTTAAATAGACGAGGATCTCATCTTACTCGTACGATGATTTTAATTATGATTAAGCGTCAAGCCGTAGCGGCAGGTATCACAAAGATTATATCGCCCCATACTTTGCGTCATTCTTTTGCCACAGCCTTGCTCAAAGGTGGAGCAGATCTTAGAGCTATTCAAGTAATGTTAGGGCACGAGGATATTGGTACTACCGAAATTTATACTCATATGGAAACTTCCGACTTAAAAAGGGAGATCTTAGAGCATCATCCACGAAACCTCAAGCATTAAATACCCCTTTTTTGTGGTTTTGTTTTGTTATTCGCTAGATTTAGAGTAACTTTGCAATCGAAAAAAGATAAAGAATTAAAAGATAGATAATTATGGCATATTTGTTTTCATCTGAGTCGGTGTCTGAAGGACACCCAGATAAAGTGGCTGACCAGATTTCTGATGCATTGTTAGATCAGTTTCTTGCTTATGATCCTGATGCTCACTGTGCTATAGAAACTTTTGATACAACTGGGCAGGTCGTTATTATGGGTGAGGTTCGCTCTAGTGAGTATATTGATTTGCAGACTATCGCACGTAAGACGATTAACAACATCGGATATACCAAGGCTGAATATCAGTTTGATGGTAATAGTTGTGGTATTTTGACTGCCATTCACGAACAGAGTGATGATATTAATCGAGGAGTTTCTCGAGAAGAAGAAGATAACCAAGGTGCTGGTGATCAGGGTATGATGTTTGGCTACGCATGTAACGAAACAGAAAACTATATGCCTGCTACTCTCGATTTAGCTCATCTTATTATGCGTGTTCTTGCAGACATCCGTAAGGAGGGCAAAGTGATGACTTATCTTCGTCCAGACTCAAAGAGTCAGGTTACCATAGAATATAGCGATGATAATGTTCCTCAGCGCATTGACACTATCGTAGTTTCTACTCAGCATGACCAGTTTGATGAAGACGATGAGCGTATGTTGGCTAAGATTAAGGAGGATGTACTCAATATTCTGATGCCTCGCGTAAAAGAGTGCTGTGATAAGAAAGTGCTTGCTTTGTTTAATGATGATATTAAGTATTTTATTAATCCTACTGGTAAATTTGTTATTGGTGGTCCTCATGGTGATACAGGTCTTACAGGTCGTAAGATTATCGTTGATACTTATGGTGGAAAAGGTGCTCATGGTGGTGGCGCTTTCTCTGGTAAAGATCCAAGTAAGGTAGACCGTAGTGCTGCGTATGCGGCTCGTTATATCGCTAAAAATATGGTAGCAGCTGGTGTATCAGACGAGATCTTGGTACAGTTAGCTTATGCTATTGGTGTAGCTCAACCTGTAAGTGTATATGTTAATACATATGGCAAAAGTCATGTAAATATGACAGATGGGGAGATTGCTGCTAAGATTGCTACAATGTTTGATCTTCGTCCAAAGGCTATAGAGCGTACGTTGAAACTAAGACAGCCTATGTATCTAGAAACCGCAGCATATGGCCATATGGGACGAAAGAATGAAATTGTCAATAAGACTTTCACCAGTTTCTATCATGAAACCAAGACCATGTCTGTGGAATTGTTCACTTGGGAAAAACTGGATAAGGTAAATGATATTAAAAAGGAGTTCGGATTATAAAATGACGACTCAATTAGCTGATTCATCAGTTGTCAGCGAAGAAACGGTACAGTCGGTCTCGACTTATAAAACACATTCAGGACAGCTAACTCCAAAAGAAATTTTGAGTTGGCTGCCTGCGAATGCAACCCCTGCCCAGCAGGATTCTGCCATTCAGGCTCATATCAAGCCAGGAAAGATACATTACAGTTCTCGGCCTGATACACTGCATCTTCCTGGGCACAAGCCAGGTAAGAGCTTGATGACTGTTAGCTTGCCTACCTACTACAAAGAGTCATTTTTCTCTAAGAGTCCCCTATTTCATCCGGAATTACCAGGTGGACGTCTTGGCGTGGCAGGAGATCCTGTACCTTATACCCTTGCATCAGACAATCTGATTACAGGAGTGCTGTTAGGTTGCTTTGTATTAGCTACATTGGCTTTTTCTAAATCTCAGCGTTTCATTTACCGACAAGTGAAAGATTTTTTCTTTGCGCCAAGAATTGGAACAACGACAATTACAGAAACTTCAACTGAAGTAAGATATCAGATGTTTTTTGTCTTACAGACGTGTTTACTTTTAACTATCAACTTCTTCTTCTTTACACGAACATTTGTTAGTGATACTTTCACGATAGATCAGTTTAAGATTATGGGTGTTAACCTAGGGGTGGTAGTAGCTTATTACGTCTTCAAATTTGTTGCCTATTGGTTTACAGGATGGGTCTTTTTTGATAGTAAAAAGACTGAACAATGGCTCAAGTCTTTTATCTTCTTAGTATCTACAGAAGGAGTTCTCTTATTTCCTGTAGTTTTACTATTGGTATATTTTGATTTACCTATTCAAAGTACGTTCATTTATACGGCATTTGTTATCATATTGGTAAAAATATTATCATTTTATAAGAGCTATAGTATCTTTTTTAAAAGAATCGGTGCTATTTTGCAATTTATTTTGTACTTTTGTGCCCTCGAAATCATGCCTTTAGCAGCACTATGGGGAGCACTAATCATGATCAGTAATTATTTGAAAATAAATTTTTAGGACACTACGATGATAAAGAAAATTTTAATATCACAGCCTAAGCCTACGAGTGAAAAGTCACCATACTTTGATATTGAAAAAGAATTCAATGTTAAGTGTGATTTCCACCCATTTTTTAAAGTGGAAGGACTAACTTCTAAAGAATTCCGTCAGCAGAAGATTAATATTTTAGATTATACTGCGGTAGTCTTTACATCTCGTCATGCTATTGATAACTTCTTCAAGTTGGCTAAGGATTTGCGAGTTACAATTCCTGAGGATATGAAATATTTCTGTGTTATTGAGAATATCGCATTTTACATCCAAAAGTATGTACAGTATCGCAAGCGCAAAGTATTCTTTGGTAATACAGGTAAACTGGCTGATTTGGTACCATTGATGATGAAGCATAAGGATGAAAAATACCTAATTCCTATGAGTAGTGCTCACCAGAATGATGATGTTAAGACATTGCTTGATAGTAAGGGGTTGAATCATAAGGAGTGCATCATGTACCGTACCGTAAGTAATGACTTTACTGAAGAAGAAAAGAAAGCTTTCGATTATGATATGCTGCTATTTTTCAGTCCTACAGGAGTAAAGGCTCTTAAGAAGAATTTTCCTGATTTTGAACAGGGTGATATCAAGATAGGAACATTTGGTACCACTACTGCACAGACTGTAGGCGACGAAGGTCTTCGTTTGGATATGCAGGCTCCTACTAAAGAACACCCATCTATGAGTAGTGCGTTGAAGGCATTTTTGAAGGAAGGTAAATAATTATGGCAGAATCCGAAGCATTTACATTGTGTAAAGAAGAGCGGATATGCAGTTTGAAACTGTTGGAACAACTCTTTGTACATGGGGAAAGCAAATCGATGTCTGCTTACCCCTTAAGAGTTGTATACCGACAATTTGATAGAGCAGAGGGCGACATGCAGGTAAATTTCCTGATTAGTGTACCCAAGAAATGCTTTAAGCGAGCTGTAAAGCGTAATCGCGTGAAGCGACAAGTACGAGAAGCTTATCGAAAGAATAAGGATATCGTCTGGAAAGAAATGGAGAAAAAGACTGATAAAAAGTTGGCAATGGCTTTTATTTGGCTTTCTGATGAATTGGCACCTTCATCATTGGTGGAGTATAAAATGAAAAATCTATTGCATCGTATAGGTGAAAGTTTATGAATATCTTGAAAAAGATAGTACACTATATATCATTAGGGCTGGTGAGACTTTTGTTGTTGCCAATTCTATTTTATCAAAAATTCATAACTCCATATACACCACCTTCGTGTCGGTTTACACCAACATGTTCGGAATATGCAAGGCAGGCTTTGCTGAAGCATGGTCCAATTAAAGGGTTGGTGCTTGCTATTTGGCGAATCTTAAGATGTAATCCATGGGGTGGCAGTGGTTATGATCCAGTGCCGTAAGTTGTCCTCTACAGGCGCCCCGACAATTGATAGATAATATAGCCTTAACGGGCTTCAAAAATTAGTTTAAATGAAAAACTTTGTAGAAGAACTGAAATGGCGTGGTATGCTGGCTCAGATCATGCCTGGTACTGAAGAGTATTTGATGGAGAATATGACATCAGCTTATCTGGGTACAGACCCTACTGCTGATTCTCTTCATATCGGTCACCTTTGTGGTATTATGATGCTTCGTCATTTGCAGCGTTGTGGCCATAAGCCTTACCTCTTGGTAGGTGGTGCTACGGGTATGATAGGTGACCCTTCTGGTAAAAGTCAAGAACGTAATCTTCTAGATACTGAAACTTTGTATCACAACCAGGAAGCTATTAAAAAACAGGTTTCAAAGTTCCTTGATTTCGATGGAACTGCTCCTAATAAGGCTGAAATGGTAAACAACTATGACTGGATGAAAGATTTTACTTTCCTTGACTTTGCTCGTGAGGTAGGTAAGCACATCACGGTCAACTATATGATGGCTAAGGATAGTGTACAGCAGCGTCTTAATGGTACTGCACGCGATGGTCTAAGCTTCACAGAGTTTACTTATCAGTTACTTCAGGGTTACGATTTCTTGTATCAATATCAAAACTATGGTGTACGCCTACAATTGGGTGGTAACGATCAGTGGGGTAATATGACTACTGGTACAGAGCTTATTCGCCGTACTTTGGGTAGTGAGGCTCAGGCATTTTGTCTTACATGTCCACTTATTACTAAAGCTGATGGTAAGAAGTTTGGTAAGACAGAAAGTGGTAATGTGTGGTTGGATCGTAACCGTACTACACCATATGCTTTCTACCAGTTCTGGTTGAATGTAACTGATGATGATGCTGAACGTTATATCAAAATTTTTACCGATCTTGATCAAGATACGATTAATGCCCTTGTAGAAGAGCATAAGCAAGATCCAGGTCGCCGTACGCTTCAGCGCCGTCTTGCAGAAGAGGTTACTACTATGGTTCATTCTAAGGAAGATCTTGATATGGCTATTGCTGCAAGTAATATTCTTTTCGGTAAAGCTACTAAAGATTCTTTGGCTCAGCTTGATGAGGCAACCCTAAACGATGTGTTTAAGGATGTGCCACACTATACTATCGATAAATCACAACTTGGTGGTACAGCTGTAGATCTCTTTAATCAGGAGGGAATGGATATTTTCCCAAGTAAGAGCGAAATGAGAAAGCTTGTTAAAGGAGGTGGTGTATCTCTTAATAAGGAGAAATTAACAGCTTTTGATCAGGCTGTAACAGCTGAAGATTTGATAGATGGTAAGTACTTGCTTGTGCAGCGAGGTAAGAAAAATTACTATTTGATTACAGTAAAATAAAGAAAGTTGCGTAAAAATTTGGTGGTGGAGAAAAAAAACACTACCTTTGCGCTGCAATTAACAAAGATTGTCCTATGGTGTAATGGTAGCACTACAGTTTTTGGTTCTGTCAGTGGTGGTTCGAATCCGCCTGGGACAACCTGGAAAAGTCGAATAGAATTTACTATTCGACTTTTTTCTTTTTTTCTCCCACTCTTTTTTTACATTCATCATTAATTTTATTATCTTTGCATAAACAAATCAGATATTTATGCAAACAAACTATGAGTTAAGATATGCTGCTAATCCTGCTGATGCTAAAGCCTATGATACAGAAAGATTGCGGCAGGAATTCCTGGTAGAAACCCTTTTTGTAGATGATGAAGTCAATATGGTGTATTCTATGTACGACCGTATGATAGTGGGTGGTGTAAAGCCTGTAAACGAGATCTTAGTATTAGAGGCTATTAGTCCACTGAAGGCACCATATTTTACTACCCGTCGAGAACTTGGAATCTTTAATGTAGGTGATGGTGATGGCATTGTGCGAGTAGGTGATGAAATATTTGAACTTGCCAGCAAAGAAGCTCTCTATATAGGGCGTGGCGATCGTGATGTAACGTTTGAAAGTAAAGATAAAACCCATCCGGCTCTGTTCTATTTTAATAGTACTACAGCTCATTGCGCCTATCCTTGTCGAAAGGTAACTAAGGCTGATGCTATAAGTGTACATGTAGGTAATTTGGAAACCAGTAACGAGCGTACCATTAATAAGATGATTGTGAACCAAGTATTGCCTACCTGCCAGTTGCAAATGGGTATGACAGAACTGGAGCCAGGAAGTGTATGGAACACGATGCCTGCTCATGTGCATAGTCGAAGAATGGAAGCCTATTTCTATTTTGAACTACCTAATGATCAAGCTGTCTGTCACATAATGGGCGAACCACAAGAAACACGTCATATATGGATGAAAGGTAATCAAGCTGTGTTCTCACCTGAGTGGAGTATACACAGTGCTGCAGCAACTCATAATTATACTTTTATTTGGGGTATGGGCGGAGAAAATCTAGATTATAATGATCAGGATTTTTTTGAAATTATAGACTTAAAATAATCAATTATACAACTTTAAAACAAAATCAAAATGGATACATTCTCAAAGAATTTCTCCCTTGAAGGTAAGGTTGCTCTCGTAACAGGTGCAGCTTATGGTATTGGATTCGCAATTGCAGAAGCTTATGCAAAGGCTGGTGCTAAAATCGCATTCAATTGTCGTAGTCAGAAGCATATGGATCAGGCTCTTGCTGATTATAAGGCTAAAGGTATTGAGGCTAAGGGGTATATCTGTGATGTAACTAACGAGGCTGATGTACAGAAAATGGTTGCTGACATCGAGAAGGAACTTGGTATTATAGATATTCTCGTCAACAATGCTGGTATCATCAAGAGAATTCCTATGGATGAAATGACTGTAGAAGAGTTCCGTCAGGTGATTGATATCGACTTGAATGCACCTTTTATCGTATCAAAGGCTGTTATTCCTGGTATGAAGAAGAAAGGTCATGGTAAAATTATCAATGTTTGTTCTATGATGAGTGAACTTGGTCGTGAGACAGTGAGTGCATATGCTGCAGCTAAAGGTGGTCTGAAAATGTTAACCCGTAACATTTGCTCAGAATTTGGTGAATATAATATCCAGTGTAATGGTATTGGCCCTGGTTATATTGCTACTCCTCAGACCGCTCCTCTTCGAGAACCACAGGCAGATGGAAGCCGTCACCCATTTGATAACTTTATTATAAGTAAGACACCAGCAGCACGTTGGGGTACACCAGAAGACTTGATGGGACCTGCTGTTTTCTTGGCATCAGATGCTTCTGACTTCGTAAACGGTCATGTACTCTATGTAGATGGAGGTATTTTGGCTTATATTGGCAAACAGCCTAAATAATTAACAATATACAAAAATGAAAAAGGCAACTCTATTTAGGGTTGCCTTTTTTATGTATAATTTTTGATAAATTACTTATTTACTGCATCAGAAAGTTCAGCACCAGCCTTGAACTTAATAACGTTCTTAGCAGGAATCTGAATCTTTGCCTTAGTAGAAGGATTAATACCTTCACGAGCAGGACGTGAAGTTACACTGAATGTACCGAAACCGATGAGCTGAACCTTATCATTCTCTGTAAGAGCTTCCTTTATAGCTGCTACTGTAGACTCAAATGCTTTCTTAGAATCAGCTTTGGACAAACCTGCCTTTTCTGCAATTTTGTCAATCAATTCTGTCTTATTCATAATTTTCAATTTTAATTGGTTTAAATTTGTTGATTTTGTTGACAAATATAGAATATTCCTTTGATAAATCAAACAAATTTGTTGGAAAATTGAAAAAAAAGACGAAAAAAAACTCTATTGGTCTTTGTTTTCTACTTATTCACGATTTATTTTCGTATTTTTGCGCTTATTAATAAGATAAAAGTATAAAATAATATATGCGCATTCCAACAATTACAAAGAATCTGCTAATTATTAATGTCTTAGCGTTCTTAGCAATGATGGTGCTTCAGAGATTTGGAATAAATTTAAATGATATTTGTGGATTACATTTCTTCTTGGCGCCAGATTTTCAAGTATATCAATTGGTTACCTATATGTTTATGCATGCAGGGTGGCAGCATATTATCTTTAATATGTTTGCTTTATGGATGTTTGGCTGTGTCGTTGAGCGTGTATGGGGACCTAAAAAATTTCTGTTTTATTATATCTTCACTGGTGTTGGTGCAGGCATCTTGCAAGAAATCGTACAATTTGCGCAGCTTTATTATATGGCTAGTGAACAATTACCTGCTTTTTCTTTTTCGGATATATTTGAAGTTGCACATAATAGCAGTGAGGTGCTGAATCAGTGGACTACTGTAGGTGCTTCTGGTGCTGTTTATGCTATCTTGCTTGCTTTTGGTATGATTTTCCCTGAAGAGAGAATCTTTATTTTCCCTTTGCCTATCCCTATTAAAGCCAAGTGGTTTGTTGTGGGATATGTCGTTATAGAATTATTCTCTGCTTTGTCTACTCCTGGTGATAGTGTTGCTCATTTTGCACATTTGGGAGGTATGTTGTTCGGCTTCTTATTGATACGTTACTGGTATCGTCATCCATCTGTCGATTCTTCACAAATGTATGGTCGTTCAAGTGGTGAACATCTTTTTAGCAATCTACGCAGTAGGTGGGAGCAACATCAGAATAGGAAAACAGAAAATTATCGTGACAGTCAGACTTCAACTCAAACAAGTACGCATGAAAGTGATTGGGAGTATAATGCTCGTCAAGCGAAGGAACAAGATGAGGTCGATCGTATTCTTGATAAAATACGTAAGAGTGGATATGATAGTCTGACAACAGAAGAAAAACAGAAACTTTTTAATCAGAGTAATCGTAAATAATACGTATTCCTCAATATGTTTGGGAAATTAAAAAAAGTAACAATTCAGATGGTGGCAGGTGCAAATATTGCCACCATTTTGTTGATGTTTTTGATTGGATTCTCTGATCGTGTCAATCCTGTAAGCTTTCCTGTACTATCCAATATTGGACTTTCTTTTCCTGTTTTTATCTTAATTAATTTAACCTTTCTCTTTTTTTGGCTTTTATTCCAAAGGCGAAAGGTATGGATTCCTATAGTTGGTTTTTTGATTTGCTATGTTCCTGTAAGAGAATATGCTCCTTTGAATATCAAGCATGAAGTTCCCAAAGGGGCCATCCGTGTGATGTCGTATAATGTGTTTCTGTTTGCTGGTTGGAATAGTCCAGGCACTAGTAACGGTATTTTGCAGTATATTAAAAAACAGCATCCTGATATTTTGTGTCTGCAGGAAGCAGGATGTCAGGAAATTGGTCAGGCCAATATCGATTCTGTGCTTGATAAAATTTATCCTTATAAGCAATATTCACATCATAGTTCAAGCAATAGTGAGACGATAGCCTTGTATAGTAAGTTTCCGATAGTCGATTCTGTACGTATTAATTATCCTTCAAAAGGAAACTTTTCAGTAGCTTATCGCGTAACAATTGATGAAGATTCGGTGTGGATAATCAATAATCATTTGGAAACAACCGGCTTAAGTCAAGATGAGCGTAAGGGATTTAAGTTGATGATGAAAGGAGAAATGGATCATCATGTAGCGAAGTCAACATCAAAACTTATTATAACTAGGCTTGGAGAGTCTAGTGCTAAACGTGCTGTAGAAGCTGATGCTGTATCTGAATTTATAGAACATCATCAGCATGAGAGTATTATACTGTGTGGGGATTTCAATGATGGACCGATATCCTATACGCATCATACAATTGTGAAAAAGTTGATAGACTGCTACATAGAAAGTGGATTTGGTCCAGGTATAAGCTACCACAAAGGAGGATTTTTTGTGCGCATAGATAATATCATGTGCACTTCAGACTGGGAGCCATTTCAATGTAACGTAGATAACAAAATTAAACTTTCAGACCATTATCCGATATCATGTTGGTTGAAAAAGCGCCCAAAACCATAAAAAATAAATAATAAGACGCTATAAATTTTTCATTATGAGAAAAAAATGGTATTTTTGCACGTCTACATTGAGTAATGTCGCGAAAAACAAATAAACAATAAAATCATAACAAGAAAATGCAAAACAAAGGAATTGTAATTGTTACTGCCGTCCTTTTGACACTTGCCAGTATCTTTTATCTTTCATTCTCTGTTGCAACAAGCTATTTCGACAGTGAAGCTGCTAAGATTAAAGATCCTATCGCACAGCAGGACTACAAGGATTCTGTTAAGTATCTTGGAGTATATTCATACAAGAATTGCTTGGAGACACAGATTGGTCTTGGTCTTGACTTGAAGGGTGGTATGAACGTCATTCTTGAGATTTCTGTACCAGATGTTATTGAAACACTGGCTGATCACAAGACAGACGCTGCGTTCACAAAAGCTATGAAAGACGCTAAAGCTGAGCATATGAACAGCCAGGGCGATTTCATTAAGTTATTTATTGATGCTTATCATCGTGTTGCTCCTGGTCATAAGTTGGCAGAGGTTTTTGCTACGCAGCAGATGCAGGGTAAGGTTTCTCCTCAGAGTTCTGATGTTGAGGTAGAAAATGCTATTCGTTCGGAAGTTCAAGCTGCAATTGATAACTCTTTCAATGTTGTTCGTACTCGTATTGATAAGTTCGGTGTAGTTCAGCCTAATATCCAAAAGCTTGAGGGCCAGCAAGGTCGTATTATGGTAGAAATGCCTGGTATCCGTGAGCCTGAACGTATGCGTAAACTTCTTCAAGGTAGTGCTAACTTGGAGTTTTGGGAGACTTATAATGCTGAAGAAATTATTCCTTATTTGAATCAGGTTGACCAGCGCTTTGCTAATGGTGGTGAAACTGCTACTGATACTACAGCCAAGGACTCAGCTAAGAGTACTGCTCCAGTTACAAAAAAAGCCGAACCTAAGTTCAAACTAGCTGGTGCTGCTAAGAAAGACGTCGCTCCTAAGAGTGAAACAGCTCAGATTGAGGCAGCAAAGAAGCAACATCCTTTGTTGGCTGTTCTTCAGACAACAGGTCAGAATAGTTTAGCTCTTGTAGGTTATGCTAACGTTCGTGATACAGCTGCTATTAATAAGATTATTAATTCTCAGATTGCTAAACAGATTCTTCCTTCAGATGTTCGTTTGCTGTGGAGTGCTAAACCAGCAAACTTGCAGAATGTAAAGAATATCTATGAGTTGTATGCTTTGAAGGTAACTACTTCTACCGGTCGAGCACCGTTAGAGGGCGATGTTATCACAGATGCTAAAGATGAGTTCGACCAGTTCTCTAATCCTGTTGTTAGCATGCAGATGAATACAGAGGGCGCTCGCAAATGGGCTCAGTTGACTAAGGCTAACGTAGGTAAGGCTGTGGCTATTGTGCTTGATGGTGTTGTTTACTCAGCTCCTCGAGTAAATCAGGAAATTGATGGAGGTAACTCTCAGATTAGTGGTAACTTCACTATTGAGGAGACCAAGGACTTGTCTAATACATTGAAGTCTGGTCGTATGCCAGCTCCTGCTCATATTGTTCAGGAAGATGTTGTTGGTCCTACATTGGGTGCTCAGTCTATTCAGCAGGGACTTATTTCATTCGCTGTTGCTTTCGTACTTTTGATGGTCTACATGGTTCTTATGTATGACTTCATCCCAGGTATGGTTGCTAATGGTGCTTTGATTGCTAATCTTTTCTTCACACTTGGTGTTCTTGCTTCTTTCCAAAGTGCCTTGACTATGCCTGGTATCGCTGGTATGGTGTTAACTTTGGGTACAGCAGTAGATGCTAATGTGTTAATCTATGAGCGTATCAAGGAAGAGATGCGTAAGGGTAAGGGCCTTCGTGAGGCTCTTGAAGCAGGTTACAAGAATGCTTTCTCTGCAATCTTCGACTCCAACTTGACATCTTTGATTACAGGTATTATCCTGTTGACTACAGGTACTGGTCCAATTCGTGGCTTTGCTACTACTTGGATTATTGGTATTGTAGTATCTTTCTTCACTGCAGTATTCTTGACTCGTTTGGTTTATGAAAATCGTGTGAAGAGTGGAAAATGGCTTAATCTGAAGTTCTATACAGGTTTCAGTAAGAGCATGATGCAGGGCTCTAGTTACAACTTCATGGGTATGTACAAGAAGAGTTTCACTGTGTGGGGTGTCGCAATCTTTATTTGTGTTATTAGTTTTGCAGTTCGTGGTTTGAGCCAGAGTATTGATTTTACAGGTGGTCGTAACTACGTTGTAGCTCTTGATAAGACAGTAGAAGTTGAGGACGTTCGTGAGGTTTTAGGTGATGCTTTTGTTAATACTGTAGGACCAGATGCGGGTAAGACAGCTACTACTAGTGTTATTGCTTTGGGTACAGATGGCAAGACTATTCGTGTATCTACTAATTATAACATTGACAGTACTGATCCATTAGAAGATGATAAGGCTGAAACAATCCTCTTCAATGCATTGAAAAAGGGTAATTTTGTAAGCCAAGCAAATGTTGAGTCATTCAAGAACCCTGATATTCGTGAGGGTGGTTCTATCATTAGCAGTGCTAAAGTTGGTCCATCTGTTGCTAAAGATATTACTTATGGTGCTATTGTTAGCGTTGTATTGGCTATCATATTCATCTTCTTGTATATTTTGTTACGTTTCCGTAACATTGGTTTCTCTGCAGGTGCAACAGCAGGTTTGATTCTTGATACAACTATCGTAATCGGTTTCTTCTCTTTGTGCTATGGTTGGATAGGTTTCTCACTTGAAATAGATCAAACGTTTATTGGTGCTATTCTGACAGTTATCGGTTATGATATCAATGACTCTGTGGTTGTATTCGACCGTATCCGTGAGAATTTGAATAATAACAAAAATCGTATGTCTCGTGTAGACATCCAAGCATTGTTTAACAACTCTATTAATGAGACACTTTCACGTACCATTAATACTTCTATATCTACTTTGATAGTATTGGTATCTATCTTTATTCTTGGTGGTGACAGTATTCGTAGCTTCGCTTTTGCTATGATTATTGGTGTTATTATTGGTACTTTGTCTTCTATCTTCATAGCTTCTCCTGTTGCTTACTTGGTATTGGGTAAGAAAATTGAAGCAGAACAAGATAAGGCATCTGTGACAGTTGAAGAAGTAAAAGCTTAATCGTTATCCTCCCTCTTCTTTGGAGGGAGGTTTTTAATATCAAAAGAGGTCGTGTCTGCTATGAAGACACGACCTCTTTTGATTAAAAGTGATTCCACCGAGAATCGAACTCGGATCAAAGGTTTAGGAAACCTCCGTTCTATCCATTAAACTATGGAACCCTAATTTTATAAATGCAAAGATACAATAAATCAATCGCTTTTACAAATAAAATTCTCTTTTTTCATAATCCCATACTGATATTCTTAGATATTACCTATGCTTTTCTTCGTATCTAAATCTTGCAACTAGTGGTAAATGGTCACTGTATCCATTTTGATATCTAGGACCTAAATAGCATCTTTTGGGATGCACAGATCCATACGTTGTATCTTCTTCGAGTAGAAATGGTAAGTCTCCTATATAGCATGTATCTGCTAATGGAGCCATGTTATTGCTGCATATAATATGATCAAGACTTCCCCAGAGACCGTGATAGCGATATGTTCCTTTCGCTCTATGGGCTCCATGAGCATTTTCTGATATTTCTATCATACCATGACTGTTAATGCTGTCTAGCGAAAGAGAATGAGAGTAATCGTTAAAATCTCCAGCGACTATGATTTTGGCTTGAGTTGATAAGGCTTTGATGGAATCTATTGCGTTGGTAAGGTAATGGGCAACTAGTAGGCGGTGGTGACGTGATTTTTTTTCTCCACCTAATCGACTAGGGGCGTGTACCACAAAAATATGTAAGGTATCATCTGTTAGATTTTGACCACAGACATATAGAATGTCTCGTGTAGGTCGCATGTCTGGAAGTGGTTTTATACGAATGGAGTAATGTCGTATTGGTCTGAAGCTAATAGGTTGATACATAAGAGCAACATCGATACCTCTAGTGTCAGGTGATTGGGTGATAAAATACTCGTATCGTGCTTTTCGAAGTAATGAGCGTTTGGTCAAATCTCGGAGTACACTATCGTTTTCTACTTCGCATAATGCTACCATATCGGGCAATTGCCAACCTTGTATGGAGTCTTCTCCTAGGGCAATAAGTTCTTGGCTAATGTGGTTAAGTTTGTGCCAGTATCGCGTCTTAGTCCAGTGATAACTTCCTTCTGGCGTAAATTCTATGTCGTTTTTTAAGGAATCATGCTGGGTGTCGAAGAGGTTTTCGCAATTGAGTTCTATAAATGTGAAGAAACTGATGACTAAAGTGAGAAACATGAATTATTAGATGTAAAATAGGCCGAAATCCATGATGGAATTCGGCCTGAACTATATTTATGAGTGATATGTTTATCCTACTTGACTGCCTGGCTTAACAGAACCTAAGGTTGAGGTAACTGTAAGACTGCCATCGAAATTGACAGCGCTAAGAATCATGCCCTGACTTTCGATACCCATCATCTTACGTGGAGCAAAGTTAGCTACGAAGAGAACATCTTTGCCTATGAGATCCTCTGGATTATAGAATTTTGCGATTCCAGAAAGGATCGTTCTATCTTGACCACTGCCATCGTCAATAGTGAATTGAAGCAGTTTATTGCTCTTTTTCACTTTCTGGCAATCCTTAATATGGCCTACACGGATATCAAGTTTCTCGAAGTCTTCGAATGGGATATTCTCCTTGACAGGTAGTGCTTTATAATTTGCAGCTGCAGCTGCAGCCTCATTAGCCTTCTTGGTATCTTCGAGTTTCTGTAGCTGAGCATCGATAGTCTCGTCCTCAATCTTCTCGAAAAGTAAATGCGGTTCTGCCAACTGGTGGCCTGGTTTGAGTAACTCGGTGCTACCAAGTTCTGACCAGTCAAAACTGTTAAGATTGATAAGTTGACGAAGATCTTTACTGCTGAAAGGCAAGAATGGTTCGAAGGCGATAGCTAGGTTAGCAACCAATTGTAGTGAGATGTAGAGAATAGTCTCAACACGTTTAGGGTCTGTTTTCCACACCTTCCAAGGCTCGCATTCTGTAATATACTTATTGCCGATACGAGCGAGATTCATTGCCTCTTTCTGAGCTTCACGGAATTTAAAGATATCGAGGAATGCTTCCATTTTCTCTTTAACATCCTTGAATTCCTGGATAGCATTCTTATCAACTTCCTGTAATTCGCCGCAAGCTGGTACTATACCATTCCAGTATTTCTTGGTAAGTTGAAGAGCACGGTTTACGAAGTTGCCATAGATTGCAACCAATTCAGAGTTATTGCGCTCTTGGAAATCTTTCCATGTGAAGTTATTATCTTTTGTTTCAGGAGCATTGGCTGTAAGAACATATCGAAGCACATCCTGTTTGCCAGGGAAGTCTTTCAAGTACTCATCCAACCATACAGCCCAGTTTCTAGAAGTTGAAATCTTGTCATTTTCCAAATTCAAGAACTCGTTAGCAGGAACGTTATCTGGTAAGATATAGTCGCCATGAGCCTTCAACATAGTAGGGAAGATAACGCAATGGAATACAATGTTATCTTTGCCGATGAAGTGAACTAGACGAGTTTCTGGATCTTTCCACCATTGCTCCCAATTGCCAAATTTTTCAGGCTCTTTGTCGCAAAGTTCCTTGGTGTTAGAGATGTAGCCGATAGGTGCATCAAACCAAACATACAAGACTTTGCCATCAGCACCTTCAACAGGTACAGGGATACCCCAGTCTAAGTCGCGGGTCATGGCACGTGGCTGCAAGTCCATGTCGAGCCAGCTCTTGCATTGTCCGTAAACATTAGGACGCCATTCTTTGTGGCCTTCTAGAATCCACTGTTTCAACCATTCCTGATATTCGTTCAAAGGTAAATACCAGTTCTTGGTAGTCTTGATAACAGGCTTAGAACCAGAGATGGTAGAATATGGGTTAATCAGTTCCATAGGACTCAAATCACTACCACATTTCTCACATTGGTCACCGTATGCCTTAGGATTATGACAATGAGGACATTCGCCCATGATATAACGGTCAGCGAGGAATTGATGTGCTTCTTCATCATAGTACTGATCAGAATCTTTCTCAATGAGTTTACCCTCGTCATAAAGCTTCTTAAAGAAGTCTGAAGCCAATTTGTTGTGAGTTTCAGAAGTAGTGCGGCTATAAATATCGAAACTGATACCAAACTCCTCGAAACTTTCCTTGATAATCTTGTGATAGCGGTCACATACATCCTGTGGAGTTATGCCTTCCTTTTTGGCACGAATTGTAATAGGCACACCGTGCTCGTCAGAACCACCGATGAAGATAACATCCTTCTTCTTGAGGCGAAGGTAACGGACGTAGATATCTGCAGGAACGTATACACCTGCAAGATGACCAATATGTACACCACCATTAGCATATGGTAAAGCTGCTGTAACGGTTGTACGCTTGTAATTCTTCTGTTCCATTAATGTTTTTGATATATTGCTTTTTGATTGCAAAAGTACTATAAATCAGAGACATGACCAAAAAATGCTCTCATTTTGTGAGGTCTAGAGACTCTTTTACAGTGTTTTTTCAATTCTAATTCTTCGCATTGGATTATAGGTATAGATACTGTAAGTTCCATTGCTATATTCCTGTTCGTAACCATCGTGAGCTAATGTGAAACCTGGTGTTCCTAAAATTTGATTTACCAGATTCTCGTAGGCCTTATTATTATATACACCGATTTCTACATTTTCGCTGATTGCTACATAGCTAGATGTACCTTTCTTCTGGGCTTTTGGCAAGTCGAGATATGCACCTGTACTAGTTTGTTTAGGAAGTGTACAGTTTTTATAGAACATGGCCTTATATTTATTGACACGATAGATTTCATAATTCTTTTTGAATTGATAGCCATATTTGGGCAGAATCTTTTCGGCTGCACTCGGGTCTTGCATCATCTGAAGAGCTTCTGCAATAGAAAGAAATTCGCGGTTGGCTTCTACTTGAATGATAGCTGTTGTGTCAACAGCAGGTGCTGTAGTTGTTGTGGCCATTTGTTTTGTGCTACAGTTGCTCATGGTGAAAACCATTATAGCTGCAGCAACAAGGTTAAATATCTTCTTCATTGTCTATAAGTTTAATTTTGATGGTAAAGTTACAACAAATAATTGAGATAATCTTATTTTATGGTAAGATAATGCAGCTTACTTATGAATTATATGAGCACTTAAAATAGTGTGTAAAAGATGATATAGATACACCGTATTCTGTCACAACGATAATAGTCGATCTGCTTTCTACAATCTATAATAGGTAAACTGTTAAATAAAATATCAAAAAAACATGGCCGCCAGAAATCGTCATCTAGCTCGAAATCTTCAACTTTGGTCTGACTATTTTGTATCTTGCTACTATGTTCTACCCTCACTTTCGGAAAAAATATAGCTATTAATGGGTAAAAGCATATATTTGTGCCAATAAACACTATGTTATTATTGCCTAAACACTATGTTTTTTAACATGCAAAACCTATGTTATTGCCAAGCTTCTTTCAAATCAATTAAGTTGCATCTGAATAACATGCTGATATTCAGCTAGATATGATATACTGCAAAATTTGCATATTTGATGTGTACTAGCATACTCCCTACAAATATGCGAGCTACAAAATAGTTTATGTCAATAAAATTCGGTATTCTTTAATGCTTTCTTCACATATTAATTGTATTCATCTGTAACAAAACTAAAAAAATATTCATACCACTTTTGGCTTGATTTTTTCTTCCATCTGTTTTTAGTCTTTTGTAGTCCTGTAATATATTGTTTAACACGTTTCTTCTTGGATTCTGTATATTGATTCAGTGGTAACACACAGCCTCTATCTTCTTTGTTTTTTAACCTAGAGTCAAAAAAATGAAGAAAAACACCCTATAAGGGTAATCATCATCACTTGGTCCAGGCTTATAATACTCTTTCTTTAAATAGTCCACCAATACATTTTTCCCATCTGTAAATGTAATCTGTTTTAATTTTACTTCATGTTTTTTCTTTTCTTTGTGCAATATGTTATTATAGAGTCGTTTACTTGGGTATAAACGCTCCCGAATTTGTCAAAAACATCGAAATCTTCTGTACCGTGAATGTTTTTTGCAAAGAATTTGATGAGTAAATGGATAAAAAGTAACTTTCGGCATGAGTATGACTGTAGTATATGGTGGCATACTATTATAATCCTCTCTCCGCCCAGTCGCTTCTATCCAAATTGCGATACCCGATGGCTTCAGCGATATGCATAGATTGTATTTTCTCTGAACTGGAAAGGTCGGCAATGGTGCGTGCAACTTTCAGAATGCGACTATAGGCACGTGCAGAAAGATTAAGCCGTTCCATAGCAGTCTGTAGGATATTCAAGGTTTCAGCATCGAGCTCACAGTACTGGTGAATCATTCGGTCTGTCATCTGTGCATTGCAGTGTATCAGTTTAGAATCTTTGAAACGTTCAGTCTGAATGGCCCTTGCTTTCATGACGCGTTCTCGTATTTGTGCACTTGATTCTCCTGGCTCGGCTTTTGATAGGTCTTTAAATGGTATAGCCTGAATTTCACACTGTATATCGATACGGTCAAGTAGAGGACCACTAATCTTATTCATATACTTCTGTATCTGCCCAGGTGTACAGACACAGTGATGTGTAGGATCTCCGTAGTAACCACATGGACATGGATTCATGCTGGCTATAAACATAAAAGAACATGGATACTCTATTGAGTATTAAGAACGACTGATATTGATGATGCGGTCTTCTAATGGCTGTCGAAGAACCTCTAGTGTATGTTTGTTAAATTCGGGAAGTTTATCGCAGAAGAGAACACCATTGTGTGCAAGGCTGATTTCTCCGGGCATTGGATTAGAACCACCTCCAACTAATGCCACAACACAAATATACGATTTTGGTGAGGGATAAATCATATGTTGTCAAAGGTGGATAAGTGTTCTGTTAGAACTCTAACAATCCGCACGCGGAAATAATCTATGGCGCAGCAAATTAAGTAAACAGTAATGCATAACAAAACGGATAACAATGGAATCATGAATAACAGGCAGTTTTCAAACATCTTGGCTGCGTATTTCCATAAGATTTCATCGACAACGGATTGCGTGTGAATGATATAGACCGAAAAGCATAGCGACGCAATGGCATATATGCTTTTTTGAAAATTTCGTCCTTGGATGTTCAGTTGTTTAAAGAAGAGAAATATCGTCACCGAAAAAGGAAGCACCAAGCCGTGATAGGCCATAGCGTATATATAAAAATCATGCCTATTGAAATAATAGTTCTTGGCAACGGTAATGCAATACATCAGCATGAGAATGAGCACAGAAAGGATAGCATAGAACGCTGGGCGACGTCTTGAATCAGCATGAAACCGCTGAATGTATCCTCCTATCATAAACAGATAGACAAAAAGCACGATTTGCTGATTGTCCATGACATATTTGCCAAGAAAGAATTGAAAACAGATGAAAAATCCCAATATCAACACCAGTAGGTATTGGCGTTGAGAAAGCCGTTGGAGTCCCCATGACAACAAAGGTGCAAGAAACATCAGGGCGATGTAGGAGGTGACAAACCAATAGGAATTAGAATAAAGAGGTGTGGCATGCCTGAACATTTCTTCCCATTGGAAGTGACATAGGCCTATGGCGACAGCCAGCAGATAAATGGAAACAGAATAAAACCATGTTATGCTCCAAACTTTCAAGATTCCTTTCAGTCGCCAATGCGTACTATTTACAAGGAAATAACCAGTTATGAGAATGTAGCAATTAACACTAGGCAGGGCAGCGAGTTTCATCAACTCTAGAATACTCCACAATGTAAAGCCATCTACAGATGATACATCCAGGGTAAAATCATCGTAGATATGTAAACCATAGTTGAACACATGGTTCATCAATACGCCAAACATGGCTATCACACGAAGCAGTTCATACTGCACCAAGCGTTTTTCTTCTTTTGTAGTCTTTTCGAGTGAAATTGATTCGTTCTTCATGTTTTTCTATTATAATCCTCTCTCAGCCCAATCGCCTCGGTCAAGATTACGATATCCGATGGCCTCGGCGATGTGCATGGACTGTACTTTCTCCGAGCCGGCAAGGTCGGCGATGGTGCGGGCCACTTTCAGAATGCGACTATAGGCACGTGCAGAAAGATTAAGCCGTTCCATAGCAGTCTGTAGGATATTCAAGGTTTCAGCATCGAGCTCACAGTACTGGTGAATCATTCGGTCTGTCATCTGTGCATTGCAGTGTATCAGTTTAGAATCTTTGAAACGTTCAGTCTGAATGGCCCTTGCTTTCATGACGCGTTCTCGTATTTGTGCACTTGATTCTCCTGGCTCGGCTTTTGATAGGTCTTTAAATGGTATAGCCTGAATTTCACACTGTATATCGATACGGTCAAGTAGAGGACCACTAATCTTATTCATATACTTCTGTATCTGCCCAGGTGTACAGACACAGTGATGTGTAGGATCTCCGTAGTAACCACATGGACATGGATTCATGCTGGCTATAAACATAAAAGAACATGGATACTCTATTGAGTATTTAGAACGACTGATATTGATGATGCGGTCTTCTAATGGCTGTCGAAGAACCTCTAGTGTATGTTTATTAAATTCTGGAAGTTCATCGCAGAAGAGGACTCCATTGTGTGCAAGGCTGATTTCTCCAGGCATTGGATTAGAACCACCTCCAACTAATGCTACTTCAGATATTGTATGATGTGGAGAGCGAAATGGTCGTTGCGCGATGAGTGACGTTCCCTTGTTTAATTTTCCGGCAATAGAGTGTATTTGCGTGGTTTCTAGGCTTTCTGCTAATGTTAGTGGAGGGAGGATAGATGGTAGACGTTTCGCCATCATAGATTTTCCGCTTCCAGGAGGACCAATCATGATAAGATTATGTCCGCCTGCAGCAGCTACTTCTAGTGCTCTTTTTACATTTTCTTGTCCTCGAACATCAGCGTAGTCGAAATCATAATTAGATTGATTTTTGTAAAATTCTTTTCGAGTATCTACAATAGTAGGCTTAAAATCCTGTTTATCGCTCAAAAACTGTATTACGTCAAACAGATTTTTCATGCCGTATACTTCCAACTTGTTAACGACTGCAGCTTCTCTTACATTGTCTTCAGGAACAATTAGGCCCTTGAAATGTTCTGCTCTAGCTCTTATGGCTATAGGTAATGCACCCTTAACGGGTTGTAAGGTACCATCAAGACTAAGTTCACCAACAAGCATAAATTCATGAAGATGATTGCTAGGGATATTTTCATTTGCAGCCAATATTCCAATAGCTAATGGCAAATCAAATCCACTACCTTCTTTTTTGAGGTCGGCTGGTGCCATGTTTACGGTTATATCAGCTATTGGGAAATGGTAGCCACTATATTGCATAGCTGCTGATATTCTATCTTTGCTTTCTCTTACAGCAGTATCGCCTAGTCCGGTTAGGTGGTACATTACACCTCTGTTGAGGCTAACTTCTACAGTTACTGTAGTAACGTTTAAACCATTTACTGCAGCACAATATGTTTTAACTAACACTTTTGGTAATTTTCTGTTTAAGTAAATATAATGGTATAGGGGTGGATTATTAAGTGTAGTAAGAAATTATGGAAAAATCTTATTTAGTCTATCTCTAAGGTCTTGAGACTTTAAATCACGAGCTATGATTTTACCATCTTTGAGTAGGAGGTTTCCTGGTAAAGATGTTAGTCCTAATGTTTTGATGGTTTTGCCATCAAACATATCTTGGTCACAAATATTAGGCCAATTAATAGAGTCTCTTTTCATGGTTTGCTGGCAATCTTTTTTGCTGGCATCCACGCATATGCTCATTAATTTTAGTTTTCCCTGTGATTTTTGCTGTATACTCTTTAAGAAGCGTTGAAGATTTTGACTTTCGAAATCAGAAGATGTCCAAACATTGATGACTGCATAAGGTGCAGAGCTCAAGGTACTACTAGCAAACATTTTTCCCTCAGTGTCGTAGGCTGTAAAGTGGGGAAGGTTAGCTTGCTCCTTGGCATTCTTTAATTGTTGAAGACTTATGGTCATTCTCTTTATATATCCATTTTTAGGTTGAGCAGCTTCCATCTGTTTAAGCAATTCGGCAGCCTTGGTATAATCAGGATATGATTTGTCAAGGAAGTATGTTCGCACAAGATAAGTGCTGACAATTGATTCTGGATGATCCTTGATAAATATTTCTGCTTTTTTTATCATTTCAGGAGGTGATACATTGAGAATCATCTCTCTGAAGTGGTTCATTAGTTCATTAGCTTCTGAACCTTCAACCTTTAATTCTTTTAAATGTGAAGCATCAGCTTTGATAGTTACACTTGTACCAGGTTCTGCAAAAATAGGTTGTTGGGAGAAATTTGGGAATATGATAACCAATGTTCCTTCGTTATGGCAAGGTATTTCATAATCAATCTCTCCACCAGAAATCTGAATGGTATCAATGCCTGAAATAACACCATCTGGGCTGTAAATATAAAATTCAGCCTGATTCATGTGAAGAAATTTTCCACTAATTTTAAAACGGTCACTTTTTATCCCGCAAGAACAAAGAAATAGAGAAAAAAAGGTAAGTAATAAAAAGGTAATCTTTTTCATAAAATAAAATATTCTTTAGGAAAAAGATTGTGCCGCGAGCGGGACTCGAACCCGCACAGCCATTACTGGCCAAGGGATTTTAAGTCCCTCGTGTCTACCAATTCCACCATTGCGGCTCCATCTTTTAAGGAATTTGAGCGGAAAACGAGACTCGAACTCGCGACCCCAACCTTGGCAAGGTTGTGCTCTACCAACTGAGCTATTTCCGCAAATTTGCGATTGCAAAGGTATGATTATTTATTCAATCTACCAAATGAATTTACAAATTTTAATATTTAGTTGATAACAAGTGTACCATTTGGTCCTGATGTGCTAGCTCTATATTGTATCATAGCTTTGCCTCCTTCGCCACTGGCGACGAGTCCCGTGCTAAGATCGTAATAGCGTTTGCAGTTGCTGCAATAGGTTTGTCCGTTGCTATTTACGGTAAGATTTTTGTATTTACTCTCGTTATAGCAGTTAGGGCAAAGAAGGTCATAGGCTTTAAATTGATTGTCCAAAATACCAAAACCAACAATGACTCCATTGTTTTTGCCAAAAATATAGCCTCTCTGTTGATCTTGATACGTAAAAGCTACATCATCTGTACCGCCTTGATTACTTTCGATATGAAAGTAAGGTTTACCATTAATGCTCTTCTTGCTGAAAGTAACAAAAACATTTGAACTGATAGTCATAGCCGCTGCAACTTTGGAATTATTGTTTGTACTGTTATCGAATATCAAATAACAAGAGTTGTCATACTGGTTGTCTGCACAACTGGCAGACAACAGTACAACCCCTATTCCAATTAATAGTTTGCAAATCTTATGGACATGTAAAAAGTGCATTCCGTGATTATTTAATCAGTTCTTTTTCGGCTTTCTCTACTTTGTCAAAGTGGAAACCTGCAATGTTTTCATCCATCAGTGCTTGTATCTGCTCATTGCAAAGGTTGCCAATTGAGCCTTCGTGAGTATGATGAATGTTTTTGTTAGCCTTAAATGTTCCTGCTTCTATTTCTAGGCCTACTTTCTTGTAAGCGTCACGAAATGGAACTCCTGATGCAGCAAGGTTATTCACTTCCTCTACTGAGAACATAGGATCATACATCGGATTGTCAAGAATATGCTCATTTACTTCTATCTTATTGATAATGTAGGCGGCCATCTGAAGACAATCTTTTAGTTCTTCGAATGCTGGCAGGAATACTTCTTTAATAATCTGAAGATCACGAAAATAGCCAACGGGTAAATTATTCATGATAAGCATTACCTGTTGTGGTAAACTCTGAATTTTATTGCTCTTGGCACGGATTAGTTCGAATACATCAGGATTCTTTTTGTGAGGCATGATGCTCGAACCGGTGGTGCATTCTTTTGGCAGCTTAACAAAACTGAAATTTTGGCTGTTGAACATGCATGCGTCAAAAGCCATTTTGGCTAATGTTCCTGCTACTGATGCTAAAGCAAATGCAACATTACGTTCCATCTTACCGCGGCCCATCTGCGCATATACCACGTTGTAGTCCATAGAGTCAAAGCCCAATAGTTTGGTGGTAAGTGTACGGTTCAATGGAAAACTGCTACCATAACCTGCTGCACTTCCCAAAGGATTACGGTTAGTAATCTTGTAAGCTGCTTGAAGGAAGGTTACATCGTCTGCTAGACTTTCTGCATAAGCACCGAACCAAAGACCAAAGCTGCTAGGCATTGCAATCTGTAAATGGGTATAACCAGGCATCAGTATATCTTTGTACTGATTGCTCTTCTGAATAAGTTCGTCAAACAGAATTTTGACAGCTTCAACGATGTCTTTCAATTCTTGTCGAGTAAAGAGTTTCAGATCAACAAGTACTTGATCGTTGCGAGATCTTCCGCTGTGTATCTTTTTGCCGATATCACCCAGTTTATTAGTAAGCATAACCTCTACTTGTGAGTGTACATCCTCAATACCGTCTTCGATTACAAATTCGCCTCGTTCGCAAATAGCATAAATATTTTTCAACTCTTTTAACAGGACGTTGAGTTCCTCTTTTTTGAGTAATCCTATGGTTTCAAGCATGGTAATATGTGCCATAGAGCCCATGACATCATATTTTGCTAAATAAAGGTCCATTTCACGATCTCGACCGACAGTGAATCGTTCGATCTCTTTGTTGACTTCAAAATTTTTCTCCCAAAGTTTGTTTGCCATAATTTTGTAAATTTAGAGTCTTCTCGTCTAGTTATCGTTGAATCCGTATTGTTAATCTTCATAAGGTATTATAGCCATAACGTCTGCTATCTTTTCGATGCTTTCTTGTAAAGGCTTTTGTACCATACCCTTAATGAATGGGTTTAAGTCGGCCTTGATGGTCAACTTCAGCTTGCATGAAGTTTCTGTTACCGGTAAAATCTGAATCCAGAAATTAAAAGGAACAGGACTGTTTTCTGTTTCAAACTTAACCATCTTTGGTTCCTCACGATTGATGATTCGCAGTTTGATATCGCCCACCATTGGAGCTTTGATCGAGATAGAGTCTGTGTCAAAAGTCAAATCTTCTATCTTATCTGCAGGGATCTTGTCTTTTATTTTACCGATATTATTCATATCGCTAAGTGTACGATAAACAGATTCCTGTTTGTGAGGAATCTGTTTAATAGAACTTTCAAATGTACTGCTCATGTTTGTCTTTTTGCGTATATTATTTTCTCCAATTAGCTGGATCTTTGCGCCATTCGTGAAGAACTTCTACATCTTCGTTAGAGATATAGCCTGTTTCTACAGCTTCTTCTACTACATGTTCATAGTCTGTCAAAGTGACGAGCTTAACGTTTGCATCCTCGAAAGCCTTTTTGGCTACAGGGAAACCGTATGTGTATGAAGCTACCATACCTATAACTTCACAACCATTCTTGCGGATAGCGTCAACAGCCTTCAAAGAAGAGCCACCTGTAGAGATTAAGTCTTCAATGACAACAACCTTGCTACCAGGTTTCAGTTCGCCTTCAATCAGATTTTCCAATCCGTGATCTTTTGGTTTACTTCTTACATAAACGAAAGGCAAGCAGAGCTCGTCTGCAACCAACTGACCTTGAGCGATAGCACCTGTTGCAACACCAGCTACAGCATCAGCTTCTGGGAAGTGCTCCAAAACAGCGTGAGTAAGTTCTAACTTGACATAGCTGCGTAGATCAGGATAAGACAAAGTCTTACGGTTATCACAGTAGAAAGGAGATTTCCAGCCAGAGGCCCATGTAAAAGGGTTGTTTGGCTGCAACTTAATAGCTTTAATCTTTAATAACTTAGATGCAAAAACTTTTTTTAGCTTATCCATAATATTTATTGGCCTTTTATATGATAATATGTTATTATTAGTGCAAAGTTACAATGATTTTGTTTCTTAATCGTAGCTGTATTGTTAAAAGTAATTAACATTTTAATAAAAAGGTCCTAGCCTTTGGAATATCCAAGGGTAAGTATACTGATTTTTACATTTCCTGCTTTGGCAATTTCTTTTCCACATGATACCATGGTTGCTCCGGTTGTGCAGATGTCATCGATAAGAAGTATGTGTTTGCCTCGTACTTTTTCAGGATGCGTCAGTTTGAACAGACCTCGTACATTTTCTTCACGTCCCCATCTGCCTTTATGTGTCTGGCTACTCTTAAATTTGGTACGTTTTACGATATGTTCTTCCACTCTAATGCCTGTTACTTCCTGTATGCCTTTAGCTATTTCGTTACTCTGATTATATCCTCGTTTCAGTTTGCGGCTCCAGGATAAGGGTACAGGTATAATACAGTCAATATCATCAAAGAAGTGATTTTTGCTAAATTCGAGTGCTGTCATAATTCCCATATGATATCCGATAGTGGGGTGATTATCATATTTAAGATTGTATATGATTTGACTAGCAGGTGCATGTCCTTGGTAGTAGAATAAGGCTGCTGCACGTTCTATTGGTATTTTTGCCCAAAATAGTTTCGCCATTTCGTTTTCATATGGGTCTTGCCAATAATAGGTCCGAGGAAGGTGAATATTGCAGCTGGTGCAGATGACATGCTCACTGGTATGTAGCCTTCGACCACAGATATAGCAAGTGCGTGGGGCGATAAGATCGAATATGCATTCTAAGATACTTGCCATATTGTAATTTTAAAAATCGTTGTCTGGTATATCATCGATATGATTTAGGCATTTTTTGATAAGATCCATGGAAAAACCTCTTCCCATAGCAAATTTGATGAGCTTCATATTTAATTCATAGTCATTTTTGGCTTTGATAGACTTACGTTTACTCTGTAGTATAGGGCGTAAAACATCGAGATATAACTTGTTGTCGATTTCTTCAAAGATGGGGTCGGATATATCTTTGGAAATATGTTTTAGGTATAATGCTTGTTCTACCTTTTTTCGTCCCCATTTGTTATATTTTATTTTATCATTGATAAAAAACCGAGCAAAGCGACTATCATCTACATATTTCTCCCGAATAAGATATTCCATATTTCTAGCGATAGCATCTTCTTCTAGCTCCCATTTCTTCATTTTTTCCAGCATTTCCTGAGAACAGTGTTCTGATTGTGAGCAAAGTTTTGTCAGTTTGAATAGAGCTTGTTGTTCTGATATTGGTTTCATTCTTTTATTGACTTGGTAAAACGATATTTGCCAAATTGGTCTTGAATCAATTCGTTTTGTTGTAATCCTTCTTGCTGGAGCATACGAAGCATGGCGTCTGCGCAGAGGGGATTTATTTCAAAGAGTAATATGCCTTTCGGCTTCAATGCACGTACAGAGTATCGTGCTATGGCTGTATAAAATTTCAGAGGATCTTGATCTGGTACAAATAGGGCTAATTCTGGTTCGTAATCCAGAACATTCTTTTCCATATTTTGTCGCTCTTTGTCCATTATGTATGGTGGATTGCTCAGAATGACATCCCAACAGGATTGATGGTCAGGTGCATTGAGAGCATCTTGCAAATGAAAATCTACGGTGGCATTCAAGCGTTGGGCATTGTCTTTTGCGATTTGCAATGCTTTTGGGGATATATCCCAGGCTGATACTTCTGCCTGTGTATGCTCAAGAGAAGCTGTAATGGCAATGCATCCGGAACCTGTACCGATGTCGAGAATAGTCTGTTTTTGATTGACTTTAGGGATATAATCCAATAATTCTGCTGTCTCTGGACGGGGAATCAGAACACCTGGCTCAACATGGAATGTTCTGCCATAGAAATCGGCACTTCCAAGAACATATTGTACGGGTTCTCCTTTTTCGATTCGTTGTATATTTTTCTCTAGTTCATTCTCTTCTTCTGAAGATAATTCACTAACTTTGCCGATAACAATGTCGGTCATAGACATATTAAAAAGACGCTCAAGTACCAAACGGGTGATGGCACGTGCTTCGCCTGCTTCATATAGGGGAGTAAGTCTTTGCCAAATTTGTTGATAAGTCATGATATAAAACCAGGGTTTCTTAATTTTGCCCTTCGTGCAAAAATAATAAAAATAAGCGTATGAACCAAAAATCGATAGACGAAAAATATATGCGCCGTTGTATAGCAATTGCTCGTAACGGTCTGAATTCTGCCAAACCAAATCCTTCGGTAGGTGCTGTAATCGTTTCTGCAGATAATCGAATAATAGGAGAGGGCTATACTTCTTCTTATGGTGGTCCTCATGCTGAGGTAAATGCATTTGCTTCGGTTAAACCAGAAGATGAACATCTTTTAGCCGATGCTACACTCTATGTCAGTTTGGAGCCATGTTCACATTATGGAAAGACACCTCCTTGCGCTGATTTAGTAGTTCGAAAAGGTGTAAAGCGATGTGTTTGTGGTTGTATAGACCCTTTCTCTGAGGTGCAGGGACGGGGTATTAAGAAGTTGAGAGATGCTGGTATTGATGTTACAGTGGGAGTCCTTGAAAAGGAATGTAAGGCTTCGAATAAGCGCTTCTTTACATTTAACATGTTGCATCGTCCTTATATTATATTGAAATGGGCGCAGACGATTAATGGTTTTATGGGAGGGAAAGATAGATTGCATATTTCTACACCTTTTACCCAAATGCTTGTGCATCAGCTTCGTGCAGAGTGTGATGCTATTCTTATCGGGAGAGGAACTCTTGAGAGTGATCATCCGCAATTGAATGTACGTGACTGGTATGGTCCTTCACCAGAACGGATAGTATTAAGTCATAATACAGATGGTATACCTGAAGGTTTTCTTGCATTTACAGACATCGATTCTGTACTTACTCATCTTTATCAAGAGAAAAAACAAAGTTTAATAGTTGAAGGGGGAGCACAGATTCTTCAAGCTTTCATAGAAGCCGGGCTTTGGGATGAAATTCGTATAGAAACGTCTCCATTTACAATTACTGAAGGTATTAAATCTCCAATTCTTCCTTATTCGGCTCAGCTTGTGCGACAAAAAATGTATGATGGAAATCGTATCAGTTGGTATGAACACTTGTAATTCATATATCAAAAAAGAGTAAGTAGAATCTAAATACTACTTACTCTTTTTTTTATTTTCTACCAAAGTCGGCTGGAATTTCTCCCCATTTTGTTGTTTCCCATTTTAAAATAGGTACTGTAACAGCATGTGTTTTCAGCCAGTTTTCAGCTCTTTCTATAATATTATAGAGCTGGGCTGTCTGAGCATTCCGTTCCATTTTGGTTTTGCATTTTTTCTTATTGACCCACAAGATGGCATTGTAGCTGTCAGAATAGATTACTTTATCCTTGATGCCTTTTTGCTCCATGAGGGCTAAGGCATGTACAATGGCTAGAAACTCTCCAATGTTATTGGTGCCATGAGTCGGACCAAAATGGAATACCCGAGCACCTGTTGTCAGGTCGATAGCTTGATATTCCATGGGACCAGGGTTGCCACTGCAAGCGGCATCTACTGCCCAAGCATTGGCTTTAACCTCATTAGGAATAGGTAATACCGTATCTTGTCGCCAGTCTGGTGGATTAATCAGTTTGTCGTTTGCCATTTATAATGTCTGATTACATTCTCTCTGGAACTTGAATTCCAAGGAGTTCCATACCATTTTTGATAATCTTTGCTACGTTTTCAGCGATGACCAGACGGGTTACTCTTTCTTCCTCAGTATCAGCCTTCAGAATACTGTAGTCATGATAGAACTGGTTGAAGTCTTTTGTCAGTTCGTAGCAGTAGTTAGCAATACCACTTGGAGAGTAGTTTGTGCCAGCTTCAGCAACAGCAGCAGAGAAGTCGTTCATCTTTTGGATTAACTCAATCTCTTTTTCATTCAGAGGAGCATTATCACTTAGAGATGCAGGTATATTGATATTTTGCTCTTTAGCATTACGCATGATACTGCGAATACGGGCGTAGGTGTACTGAATGAATGGACCTGTATTACCATTAAAATCGATACTCTCTTCAGGGTTGAATAGCATATTCTTTCGAGCATCAACTTTGAGAATGAAGTATTTTAAAGCACCCATACCAACGATACGAGCTATTTCATTCTTTTCTTCCTCTGTCATATCTTTAAACTTGCCCAATTCGTCAGATGTCTCACGAGCGTCTTTCACCATTTCTGCTATCAGATCGTCGGCATCAACAACAGTTCCCTCACGGCTCTTCATTTTACCGTTTGGCAATTCTACCATACCATAAGAGAAATGTACCAAGTCTTTACCCCACTTGAAGCCTAGACGGTCGAGGAGAATAGAGAGTACCTGGAAGTGATAATTCTGCTCATTACCAACTACGTAGATCATCTTGTCGATAGGGAAGTCTGAAAAACGCATATCGGCAGTACCGATATCCTGAGTCATATATACAGAAGTACCATCAGAGCGAAGCAACAATTTCTCGTCAAGACCATCCTTAGTAAGGTCTGCCCAAACGCTGTTATCATCACGACGATAGAAAAGGCCTTTTTCCAACCCTTCTTCTACTTTTTTCTTGCCTTCGAGGTATGTATTTGATTCATAATAAATTTTATCGAAGCTTACACCAAGAGCTTTATAGGTCTCGTCAAAACCTGCATAGACCCAAGAATTCATTTTAGCCCAAAGTTGGCGAATTTCTGGATCATTATTTTCCCATTTTACAAGCATATCGTGAGCTTCCTTGATAAGTGGAGCTTCTTGCTCTGCTTTTTTCTTAGCTTCTTCTTCATCCATACCTTCGGCTGTATATTGAGCTACAAGCTCTTTTACTTCCTCTCTGTAATGTTTGTCGAAGGCTACATAGAAGTCGCCAATGAGGTGGTCACCCTTTTTACCTGCTTTTTCTGGAGTTATATTATTTCCCCATTTTAACCAAGCTAACATACTCTTGCAGATATGGATACCTCTGTCATTTACAATATTAGTTTTAACTACCTTATTACCATTAGCTTCCATAATCTGAGCTAGAGACCAACCTAAAAGATTGTTACGTACGTGGCCTAGGTGGAGAGGTTTGTTGGTGTTAGGAGAAGAATACTCAATCATCACGAGAGGACTATTCTCTGTAACGGGTTTTTCGCCGAATTTAGGATTAGCATTGATTTCATTCAGCAATTCTACCCAAGCGGCAGGTGCGATAGAAAGGTTAAGGAATCCCTTAACAACGTTAAACTTTGCGATAGCTTTGCAATTAGCTTGTAAGTATTCACCGAGTTCTTGAGCTGTGTCCTCTGGTTTTTTCTTGGAAATCTTCAAGAATGGGAACACTACCAAGGTTAAGTTACCTTCAAAGTTACTGCGAGTCTTTTGCAGCTGTACCATATTTTCTGGTACTTCCTGTCCGTATAGTTCTTTTACTGCCGCAAGGACAGCATTACTGATTTGATTTTCAATCTTCATACCGGTATAATAATATAAATTCGAATTTTGCTGCAAAACTACATAAAAAAAATGAGATATTTGGGGCTATGTCTGATTATTTGCTCTATTTGACTGTATCGAGTGCATAAATAACAAAATGCTTTGTGATTAGTCTCGATCTACAGGTCGTCCCTTAAAATAGGTATGGATACCATCTGTAGCATAGCCGTCACCTTTGTAAATGAACTGATTACCACCCCAAGCGTCAGAAATAATTTTGCCATTATAATAAGCGTGATTTTTGTCTCGGGCATATCCTCCTCCTAAATCTTCTGTTTCTATAGGGTTTAATTTGGATTCTATCTTTCTTTTCTTTTTGTTGATAGATTTTTGGCTCTTGGTTGTAGATAATAATATTTTTTGCATATAATTAGCTACTAAATGAGCAACTTCTTGTTCATGTTTTGAAAATCCATGATCCATTAAGTCCATCAGGTGAAACTCGCTGTTTTTGATGATATAGCTGAAGCGTTGCCCATAAGTGTAAGGTACTATTTTATCCTTGTTTCCGTGAATAATGCAAGCTGGGCCTTGATAATTTATGGCGGTTTCGTAAATAGGCAGATTAAACGCTGTGCGGATATAGTTGGCACCTAATTTCTTACCATTAAATAATTTTACACCGTTAGGAGCATTAAACGGGTCGTACATGGCCCCCATTGTATTTCCTCTGATGCAGTCATCACGTAACACTGCCGCTGGAGCCAAAAGGGCTATAGCAGATATTTTTTCATGAGTTAGCTGGCCGCTGAGCATGGCTGTTACAACTCCTCCTTGGGAGTGCCCTATAATTCCAATATTTTTAATAAATGGTAGTGCTTTTACATAGTAATATACCTGTAAGGCATCTTTTATTTCGTTGGGTACAGTCATGTCTTCAAATTCCCCTTCGCTATTGCCGTGGCCATTAAAATCGAATCGAATACTAGCAATGCCTCTTGCCTCTAGACTATCTGCGACATTTCTAAGTAAAAATTCATTTTTGTTGCCCATAAATCCATGACAAATAATCACCATAGGTATTTTTTGCTCATTTGTAGTCATAGGCTTTTGAATAATGGCATCAAGTAAACCATGGTCTCCTTGAATCTTGACAACTTCAGAAATAGCAAACACATGAAGTGTGCAGAAAAATAAGAAAGTGGATAGTAAAAAATATTTCTTCATAAGTCGAATTTTATAGGTATATGCAAATATACGTTTTTTTTCCTTTTGTATGCTATCTTTTTTGTATTTTTGCATATTATGGATCGAAGGAAAATCATACATATTGATATGGATGCATTCTTTGCCAGTGTAGAGCAAAGAGATCATCCTGAATGGAGTGGCAAGCCTTTGGCTGTAGGTCGTGATGGTGATCGTGGTGTCGTGTCGACAGCAAGTTACGAGGCTCGAAAATATGGTGTTCATTCTGCCATGTCGATTCAGATGGCTAAGCGGTTATGTCCTAATTTGATAATAGCAGCTAGTCATCATAGTTACTATGCAAAAATATCGCATCAGATTCATGAGATATTTCAAGATTATACAGATAAAATTGAGCCAATTAGTATCGATGAGGCCTTCTTAGATGTAACAGTAAACAAAAAGGGTAGTGATTTGGCTGTTGATATCGCTAAAGAAATAAAGCAACGTATTTTTGAAACTGTTCATTTGACAGCCTCTGCTGGCATTTCTTATAATAAGTTCTTAGCTAAAATCGCTTCGGATTATCGTAAACCTGATGGATTATTTGTAATTCATCCTGATAAAGCGCTTGATTTTATAGCTCAATTACCAATTGAAAAATTTTGGGGAGTTGGTCCTAAAACAGCTCTTCGAATGCATCATGTCGGTATTTTTAATGGATTACAATTGCGGCAGTGTTCTGTCAATCATTTAAAAGAACTGTTTGGCAAATCTGGGCCTGTTTTCTATAATTTTGCTCGTGGTATAGATGAACGTCCTGTTATTAGTGAGCATGTCAGAAAGTCGGTAGGATGCGAACAGACTTTTTTAGAAGATATAAGTATTCGTTCATCAGTTATCATAGCACTATATCACATCGTATTAGAATTGGTAGAGCGTTTGAAAAAAGATGATTTCAGAGGTAAAACATTGACTTTGAAAATTAAATATGGTGATTTTACTCAGAAATCGAAAAGTATTACACAACAAAAATACTTGCGAGAGAAAGATACGATTCTTCCTCTCGCAAAACAATTGCTTACTCAGTTTAGATTTGACGCAAATCACCCTATTCGCCTGATGGGGCTATCTGTATCAAATCCTCATGAAGAAGTTATAGATACAGAACCTCACTGGGAAGAGGGCTTTTTGGATTTTGATTTTACCTGATGGTATGTTTGTCTACAAAATCGGAAAATTGGCTTTGATAGCCATTAAATACGGTAATATCTACTTCTCCATGGATACCACTTACACGTCCGTCTGGCGCTAATTGCCAGTATGCTAGTTTTACATCAGGCTTATATTCACCGTATCGAGCTATCCAGAATTGATATTTGTGTTTTAAGTCAGGGGCCATAGGTAGATACCGGTTTACAAACATCTGGCTGATATATAGTACAGGTTTTACACCTGTTTTTCTTTCTACAATATGCAGCCATGTGCGTATTTGGGAGAACAATTTTTGTGCACCACCCATTTTGGCTATTTGTTCGTGAGAAGGTTCAACATCAAGTACTGGAGGAAAATCTCCTTTATGGAAACATGATTTCTTCAAGAAGAAGTTGGCTTGCTGTGTAGCACTCGACGTTGTTGAGAAGAAATGGTAAGTACCTACACGAATGCCTGCAGCTTTGGCCTTATTATAATCATTTTTATAGTATTTATTATAGATAGATTTTCCTTCAGTTGATTTAATATAAGCAAAAGATACTTTATAGTTTATATTTCCTGTAATCTTTTTCTTGCTGAGCTTTCCAAGGCTGATTATTCTAATTTGATTCCAGTTGATTCCATATTTCTTTTTGCCTATTTCATGTTGATATTTACTTACGTCGATACCATAGATACGGTTGCTTGTATAGTTGACTCTTTCGCCATAATATTTATCATTCTTCCATTCTCCAGCTCTGATTTTCTGTTTTGGACGAATAGAAAAACAAAATCCATTTCTTTGGTTGTTCTTCCAAAATCCTTCAGAATAATTACCTTTTCCTGCATTATAATTTCCATATCCATTGGCTATGGCATAACGGTTCATTTCGCCTGTATATATACCGAGAGAATCTTTTCTGATACCATAATACAAGGTGTCATTTTTCCATTTGCCTTGTATCCTGTAGCCGTTCATATTTATCCATTGGTCTTTAGTCAGTTTCCAACCGTTATTCCATATTCTGTCAAATTGGATATTTTTGCAGGAATGAATAGCTTCCAAGCCTATTGTACCATACTTCTGTGTATAGATATAATCAGGTATGGCAGTAAGATATGCTTGATGATTCAAGATATCCACATGTTCTGGTGTTTTCTTGTTTTTGGTTTGAAATATCAGATATTTTCCTTTATGTGCCTTTTCTTTCAATATACATGTCTGAATCGTTTCCTTGCCATGCTGGTCAAGATAGCGTACTGCGAACTTTTGTTTGCTTATAATAGCGAGTTTATCAGAAGATTTAATACTATCGAGAATATGTAGAATTTTTGCAGTTTGAGTAATGACTGAATCTAGCTCAATATTATATTTGGAAACGATAGTAAATCCTTCGTCATCGACGCTATGTACACGTAGGTAATAATGTAACTCTTTACTTTCGCTTGCCATGCTGTCAATTTGGTTTTGGAGTTCTTCTTTATAGCTTTGTACAAATTGACTGACTGGTAGATCTGTATAAGGCTTGAGTTTAGTATCATGATATAGAGTTACCAGTCTGCCATCACTATAAGGTTGTAGAACCCAGCGCTTGGTCCATGCTGCAGGAAAACTCAAAGTATCATTTTTTAAGTATAAAACCTCTTTACCATTGACTGTTAATGCATATTGGTTATATTGGTGTAAAATAGCAGCACAGTTTTCCTTTTTCCGATTAGATAGTGGAATCAGGTGTGTCATTATAAATGCTACTGCAATAATAGTAGTAATCAGAAACATAATTTTTGTTCTGATTTTTATTAATTGAAATAATTTTTCTTTCATTTTTCTATTTGATGGGCATAAAATTTTGCCACGAGTGCTCCACTTAAATTATGCCAAACAGAGAAGATTGCTCCTGGTATAGTTGCCATAGGATATAAGGCGAAATGCAAGTTTGCTAAAGAACTGGCGAGTCCACTATTTTGCATACCTACCTCTATGGATATGGCTATTTGCTTTTTTAATTCTAATCCTAATAGTTTTCCTACACTATAGCCTAAGGTTAGTCCACAAATATTGTGTAGTATGACGATGAGGATAATGAGTAGGCCACTTTCAAGTAATTTGCTTGAGTTTGATGCAACGATGCTGCCTACAATTATGGCGATTACAGTCGATGAGAAAGCTGGAAGGTAACAGGAAATTTGTTTCGTCTGTTTAGGCCAAAAATGCTGAAGGATAACCCCTATGGCTATTGGTAATATGACGACTTCTATGATACTGATAAACATACCCCAAGCGTTTACTTCTACACGGGCACCAGCTAAAGCAAGCGTTAGTAGGGGGGTAAGCAATGGTGCAAGTACTGTACTAACGGTTGTCATACCTACTGATAAAGCAAGGTCTCCCTTGGCAAGATAGGTTATTACATTAGATGCGGTGCCTCCTGGACAGCAGCCTACGAGGATAACTCCAATTGTAAGTTCATCATTAAGACCAAATATCTTGGCTAGAATATAGGCTATGAAAGGCATAATCGTAAATTGTGCCAGTGACCCTATGAGAATATCCTTAGGTCGTGTAAAGACAATTTTAAAGTCGTAAGGATCCAAAGTGAGTCCCATGCCAAACATTACTAGCCCTAGCATTGGACTGATCCATGATGTCGGGCACCAGGAGAATGTGGTTGGTAAAAGAAGTGCCAAAACTGCTACTATGATTACAATAGTAGCCATATGGTTAGCTATAACATCACAAAATCTTTTCAACATAATTGTAATTTATCAAAATAGATATTAACTATGAAGCATTTCCCTTATTTTTGTCATCTTTTGTTGCCTTAGCAATGAGAATGTTTTGTCTCGTCCATCAATATAGTCAAAGAGCTTGAAGGATTTAGTGAGTAGTATGTCGCGTAAAGGCTGTTGTTTGATAGCCCCCTCTGTATACCAAAGGTCTGCCAGCATTTTTAGTTTTTCTAACTGTCTATAGTCCTCCCATTCTTGACGAGCATAATCGATGGCTTCTTCTACGGTTAAATTTCTTAATATATCATAATCGCCTACATATTGCCGATAAAGATCTTGTATTTCTTCATCAGTCTGCTGTTCTTTCTTCTTATTTAAAAATCGTTGAATGGCTACAGCAAATTCCTCGATTATTTTTAAAAAATAGTCTCTTTCAAGCATGATTAATTTCTTGTATATAGTTCCATAATTGATGATAAAAAGGGTGTTTGCTCATGGTCTGGGCATTTCCCAATATGATGAGTTTCATCCTTGCTCGTGTAATGGCCACATTCATTCTTCGTAAATCGTTGAGGAATCCTATTTGTCCGTCATCATTTGCTCTTACCATGGAGATTAGTATGATATCACGTTCTTGACCTTGGAAACCGTCTACGGTATTTACGGAAATAAACTTACGGTATGGTTTGAAGAATTCTCGTTTTCGTATCAGTTTTTTCAAATATTGTACTTGAGCGCGATACGGTGAAATAATACCTACATCAATGTTCTCGTCTAATATTCGGGTCTTTCCGATTTTTTGGAAATATTCTTCTAATGTTCGGAGTGTAAGTTCTGCTTCACCTTTGTTAACTCGTCCAAAATTTTCTCCTATAAATTGTTCTTTGAACGATGGTTCATCTGGTCCTACTTCGATTTCACTCGTATCTATCCACATCATCGGATCTTCGTAGTCGAGGATACCTCGATACTTTATTTGTGGGGCAGTCTCTACTTCTCCATGATAGAAATAGTTACTTGAGAATTGCATGATTTGTTCATTCATGCGATATTGTACCTTTAAAAGGGTGACTACTTCTGGTTTGTTCTCCACAATTCGTTCCATAAGTGTTTTGCCAAGTCCAGCTTTTAAGGCTGCCAAACTTTTTATAGTAGGTGGCAATTGACAGTGGTCTCCTGCCAGAATCACTCGTGTAGCTCTTCTCATAGGTATCCAGCAAGCTGCTTCCAAAGCTTGTGCTGCTTCATCTATAAAGAGAGTACCAAACTTTTGTCCTTCTAGGATTCGATTTGCCGAGCCTACTAAAGTAGACGCAATAACACGGGCTTCTCCGAACAGTTGTGTGTTGATGCGTATTTCTAGTTCTGTGGCGCGAGCTTTAAGATGCTCCAACTTTTGATGATATCGGTCATCTCTTCCTTTTTTCTGGCTTCGAAGTTGTCGTATAGTTTTGCGAATAGCCCATAATTGTGGATAGTCGGGGTGTGCTTCGAATCGGCGTTCGTATGTAAATGATAGCATTTGCTCATTTACTTTAGTCGGATTTCCAATACGTAGTACGTTGATGCCTCGGTCTACGAGCTTTTCGCATATCCAGTCTACAGCCATATTGCTTTGTGCGCATACTAAAACCTGATTTTCACGCATCAAAGTTTCATTGATAGCTTCTACGAGTGTGGTAGTCTTACCTGTTCCTGGCGGCCCATGAACCACTTCGACATCCTTAGCCCAAAGTACTTCGTTTACAGCTTTCTCCTGAGATGGATTTAGCCAAGGAAAACGAGTTGGTGCAAAAGTAAATCGTTCAGCTTTTTGGTGAGAATAAAAAAGATCTCTTAAATAGGCGAGACGATTATTTTTGGCATTGATAACTCTGTCGATAGCCTCAAACATCAGTTTATAACTTGTCTCGTCAAAAAAGAGTTGTATGCCAATAGGGTTTGCGCAACCTTGAATGTCAATGGTACTTCCTCCTTCGGGAACAATAAGGACCATTCTGTCTCCATCTACGAAACTGACGGTACATGTAAAATTAAAGTATTTTAATTTACCATCGTCTGTTACTTGGAAAAAGGCGGCAGGCCGCCCGAATTCAAAATTATGTTCGATTTCGAGATCGGTAGTTCTGGCGATTTCTAAAGCGTTCTGATTGAGTGAGTTATAGAAGCTTTTACCGACTTTCACGGGAAACCATGCATCGCCTCTTTTTACTTTTCTGGTAATGCCTATAGTTTCAGTTTGCTTGCGGAATGCTTCTTTTTCCGCATAATACTCCATTTGTAGGAGCGCGCGTTGGCGCATTAAAGCTTGTATGGGAGATTCTTGTACACTCATTATGATGCAAAGGTAATAAAAAGAAAAGAGAAGAAGTGAGGGGAGAAAGGATAATTTTATTAACTTTGCGATGTTATGGAAAAAGAAATGATTCTTCTTAAAAAATTATCAATAGGATATAGGCAGAAGACTGATAGTCGGAAGGTACTCAAGGATATTAATCTTTCTATCTTTTCGGGTGAGTTGGTATGTCTTCTTGGTCCCAATGGTATTGGAAAATCTACTCTGTTACGTACATTATCAGGATTACTCCCTAAGTTATCGGGCTCTATTATGATTAATGGTCGAGCATTAGAAGAGTATAGTGAGAAAGAACTTTCTAAACAGGTGGGGGTTGTCTTAACTGATCATCCACAACTTCGTAATATGCGTGTAGAAGAATTAGTTGCTTTGGGGCGAGCACCTTATACTAATTTCTTCGGGGGACTGTCTTCTGAAGATAAGGTTTTTGTCGATGAAGCTATATCTTTAGTGGGGATAGATAAGTTAAGAGGACGAATGATTCGTGAACTAAGTGATGGCGAGCGACAAAAAGTGATGATTGCTAGAGCTTTAGCCCAGCAGACACCTGTAATAATCTTGGATGAACCAACTGCGTTTCTTGATTTTCCAAGTAAGGTAGAAGTAATGAAACTATTAAGAAATTTAGCTCATGATATGCACAAGACGATTTTATTATCAACTCATGATCTAGACTTGGCTGTGAGATTAGCTGATACTTTACTTCAAGTTGCAGATTCTGGAATCCAAAAGGTAGATTGTCAGCAAGTTGAGAAGGAAATGAGCCTTCTGTTAGATATCTGATTTTGATAGTCTGATAATGGCTTGCGATATATAGCCACGTCTTGTAGCATTAATGATATCAATAGGTTTATAAGTCGGTATTTATTGATTTTTTCATTTATTACTAACTTCTATATGCTTCGGGAGTGTTACCTGTGAGTTTGATAAACATTTGTCTGAATCGGCCTGCAGAGCAATATCCCAATTCTTGTGCTATGTCCTGTTCGCTCTTGTTTGTACCAAGAAGTAACTGTTTGGCTAATTCAATTCTTCTTAAATTGATATAGTCGTAGAAATTTTTTCCTGTTTCATATTTTAACATGTCATTAAAATATGCACTGGAAAGACCCAGTTTTGTCGAGAATTTACAAGTACAAGGAGGATTACAACTGTCATATTTCTGACTCGTGAGATATTGGTCTATCATTTTTTGGGCTTCGTTCATTTGTAGACTAGACGCATCATGACGAGTAGTAAACTGACGGTTATAATACCGGCAGCAGTAATTGAGTAATGTCTCAATCTTATTGCATATTATGGTTGTGCTGTACTTGTCTATACCCCATTCTAATTCATCTTGTATACAGTTGAAAGCTTGTAAAATTTGTTTCATTTCGCAAGAGGAAAGGTGTAGAGCTTCATTTTCTTTATATTTAAAGAAAGTATAATCTTTAATTTTTGTAGCCAATGTGGTGCCACATAATAATTCTGGATGGAATACAAGCATGGTACCGTATTTTTTTGTTGTTTTATCCGTATCTAAAGCTATAGCTTTATCAGGACTCCTAAAAATCAGTGTTCCATCAGAAAAATCGTATTTTTTTCTGCCGTAGCAATAACTATCTGCATCAATTTGACGCAGAATGACAGCATAGCTACCCATTTCTAGTTGAATATCTTCCTGTTCATAAGCTAGATTGATTATACTGACAAGGGGATGTCTTGTCTTTTCATGAAACTTTTTGTTACATGCACAGATAGAATGTATTATATTTTTCAAGTTTTTCCCAATCTTTTAAGTTATAAAAGAGCCATTTCTTTACGAAATTGTGATGGCGTTTTTCCCACATTTCGTTTAAAATAGCGATTGAAATGTTGCGAATACTGAAATCCCAGCTGATATGCTATTTCATTAATCGTGTTGTCTGTCCCGGCAAGAGACTCTTTTGCTAAATCGATAATTTTGGCTTGTATATGTTCTTGTGGAGTTTTTCCAGTTTCTTTTTTAACAAGATCACCGAAATAGTTTGGCGATAAAAAACATTCTTCAGCGAAATATTTTACTGTAGGTAATCCTTCCTGTTCTGCCCTGTTTCCTGTAAAATACTGGTCGAGTAATTTCTCAAATTTATCAAGCACATCCAAGTTTGCTGCTTTACGGGTAACAAATTGCCGTTCGTAAAAACGCATACAATAATCTAGTAAGAGCTCTATATTTCTACAGATTAGCTTTTTGCTATGTTTATCAATAGGACGCTCTATTTCCATTTTTATTTTCTCTAAGCAGTCTTGGAATATAACTTTTTCGTCTTCACTCAGATGTAGTGCTTCACGTGAAGAATAAGAGAAATAGTCATACTGCTTAATGTTGTGTCCTAAAGAAGTTCCTCTAATCAAGTCTGGATGGAAAAGAAGTCCTAATGCTTTAGGTTTGTAATCAGCTGCAGGCTTGAAGTGTATAATTTGTCCAGGGGCAAATGCTGTAACTGTACCTTCTTGATAATCATATGGTTGTCTGCCGTAGGTAATGTCACCGCAGTATGACTGTTTCAGCCAGATAGAATAAACTTCATATTCTATGGTTGTTTCTTGACAAGCTTTTGTCAATTCTGATTTCGACATATCAACAACGGCAACTAAAGGATTTTTGGTGGAAAATCCCATTAATTTGTTGTATTGATCAATGCTGTCAACGATGATAATTCCATTCTCTTCCATATCTATATAGGGTTTATGGGTGCAAATATATGATATTCTTCTCTAAATGGCAGTACATCGATTACAGAATAATGTATCGTTATTACCTATCGACCGATTTTCACCATTTATTTACACAAATATAACAAAAATCTCGAAGAGTCACGTGGATATATCTTATCTTTTTACTACCTTTGCCGAGAAAATTAGAACTGGAAATGAATAAAAAACAGATTCTCCTGATTAATGATATGGCAGGATATGGTAAGGTAGCAACAGCTGCAATGTTACCTATTCTTTCATATTTTGGTCATCCTACATATAATTTACCTACTGCACTTGTGTCTAATACGTTAGATTATGGTAAATTCAACATTCTTGATACTACTGATTATATCAAGGGTGTATTTCCTGTATGGCGTGAGCTTGGGTTTCGTTTTGATGCAATAGCTACAGGTTTTATTGCTAGTGAGTATCAAGCTTCTATCGTTAGTCAATATTGTCAAGAAGAGGCTGCGAAGGGGACAACAATTTTTGTAGATCCTATTATGGGTGATGAAGGAAAATTGTATAATGGAGTGACACCGGCAACAATCAAAAGTATGCGCGAAATGTTGAGTGTTGCACATCTTTGTTATCCTAATTATACAGAAGCTTGTTATCTTACAGGTCGTGAATTTGATCCTGAAGGTGTTAATATGGATGTAGCTATGAATCTAATCGATCATCTTCGTAAGATTGGTTCGAAGTCTGTTCTGATTACAAGTATAAAAGTTGATGGTGACCCTTCCGTAGTGGGATATAATCATAACACTGATGAATATTTCCAACTGCAGTATACCGAAATACCAGTTCATTTCCCAGGTACAGGAGATATTTTCTCAGCTATTTTGATAGGGCATTTATTGGACGGTGAACCATTGAAGGATAGTACGCGCAAGGCTATGGATGGCGTGTATAAACTGATAGATGCTAATAAAAACAATGAAGATAAAAACCGAGGTATACCTTTGGAAAATTATCTCAATATTTTGTAAGAATAATAAGTAAATGGAGTGGTTTCAACAGCTCTTTAGTGTACATTCCTCAATTCAGACAGTAGTAGTTCTTTCTTTAATTGTTTCGCTGGGTCTGGCTTTAGGAAAATTTCATGTTCGGGGAATATCCTTAGGGGTGGCTTTTGTCTTCTTTGTAGGTATTCTTGCTGGTCATGTAGGTTTTAATATCGATAGTACGACTCTCGATTATGCAGAAACATTTGGCTTATCGCTTTTTGTTTATTGTCTTGGACTTCATGTCGGTCCAAACTTTTTTGGCTCATTGCGTCATGAAGGCTTATCTCTTAATGTATGGAGTCTTGCTGTAATTCTGTTAGGTACCATTTTCTCTATGGTTATGGTTCCTATTACGCATGTTGATGTGCCTAATATGGTGGGCCTTCTTTGTGGTGCAACAACAAATACCCCAGCTCTTGGTGCTGCAACACAGGCATTAGAGCATTTAGGTGTTTCTTGCAAAAGTGTCGCTTTGGCTACAGCTGTCACTTATCCTTTGGGCGTGTTAGGTGTAATTGTGGCCATGGTGTTACTTCGAAAACTCTTTGTTAAACCAGAGGATTTGGAAATAAAGCCATTGACAGAAGATGATCATACGTTTATTGCTCAGTTTGTTGTTGTTAATCCAGCGGTAGCTGATAAAACAATAGCTGAAATTTCGGAGCAGACGCATTTGAAATTTATTATTTCTCGTATTTGGCGAGCTGATGCTGTTATTGTGCCTCAGGCAACTACCAAACTGGAACAGGGTGATAATATTCTTGTAGTAACATCTAAAGAAGATGAGGCCGCGATGGAGCTACTATTTGGTAAGCGTGTACCAAAAGATTATAATAAGGATATGATCGATTGGAATGCGATGGATGCAAATGTTGAGAGTCGTGTTATTGTATTGACTAAACCTGGACTAAATGGTAAGTTGTTGGGCAAATTGCATTTACGTACTTCTTATGGCGTCAATGTAAGTCGTGTTATTCGTGGCGATATTAAGTTGCTGGCTACGAATGATCTTCGCTTACAGTATGGTGATCGAGTTACAGTTGTAGGTTTGCATGAAGATGTTAATCATGTTGAAGATTTCTTAGGTAATTCGGTTAAAACGCTTAACGAACCTAATTTAGGCAGTATTTTCCTTGGCATTATTTTAGGCTTGGCTTTAGGTACAATCCCTATTTTAATACCAGGAATGGCTACTCCTGTTCGTTTGGGTATTGCTGGCGGTCCTATAATCATGGGTATTATCATTGGAGCTCTTGGCCCTCGTTTGCACATGATATCTTATACAACTCGAAGTGCTTCTTTGATGCTTCGCAAATTAGGCTTGTCACTTTACTTGGCTTGTTTGGGTTTGGATGCAGGTAAGGATTTCTTTGCTACAGTAGTTCGTCCTGAGGGTATTGCTTGGATTATTATCGGTTTTTTGATAACAGTTATTCCGGTTATTATTATTGGTTTGATAGCCTTGAAAAGTAAGAAATATGATTTTGGAACGATCTGTGGTATTTTGTGTGGTAGTATGGCTAATCCAATGGCTTTAGGTTATGCTAATGATACTTTAAAGGGCGATACTGCCAGTATTAGCTATGCTTCGGTCTATCCTTTAGGCATGTTTGTCAGGGTTATTATTGCTCAAATTCTGATTATGTTTTTTGTATAATTATATCTTATTTCTGTGGTGAAATAAGTGTATAAAAAAGAGATCCCATCCAGTAATACTGGTATGGGATCTTTCTCTACTTGAATTAATTTTAAGGTATTAGAAGAGAACTTTTTGTTGAAGTTGTTATTGACAAGTACGTCTATACCATACGGTATTTTCTAACCCTGTGTTTTCATAGTTGGACAAATTTTATAATCTCACATCTTATGTAATCCAGTTACGATGACGTAAGCATATTTATCCTAATATTAAATCATATAGTTAAAAAGATTGGTCTTGTTACAGTTTAATAAAGTATATCTTTTTGTTTGCAAAATTACTATGTTTATCACAAAAAGGCAAACTAATTTTTTACGGGAACGACAATTTTGCCAAATTTGTAACAAAAAACGAGTCTTTTTGCTTATATTTTTGGCAAATTGAAAGTTTATAACTACTTTTGTGTTAATTTAAGTCGATTTAAGTTTATAGCTTTTTTAATGAAATATTTAATAGTAATATTGCTGTTGTTTTGTAATGGATGGATATTAACAGCTGCTCCTTTACAAAATAGTTCGTTAGCCAATATAAAAAAACAATGCGAATACGAAAGAGGTGTGTCTGATTATAAAGCATTAGTTTCTTCTTCTTCCCTGTTGATATCTAAAGCCCGGAAGGAAAGTAATTCTGCCTATGAAGCCTATGGATTGTTTTATAGTGGACTCTCTAAAATGTTTCAAGGTGATATTCATGGTTCACAAAAATTTTTGGATCAAGCGATGCATTTAGCAGATGAGCTTCATCATGATTCTATAAAAGCGATGGTGATGAATGCTCGTGGTATCTATCATGCTATGGTTTCTAATAACAGCTTTATTGCCCAACAATTCTTTTTCAAGGCGTTAGAGTATGCTAAAAGAGCTGGTTATGAGTCAATTTGTTATCGCATTTATGGTAACCTTCTTACATTGTCACAATCTAATGGATATTCTGGAGCGCTTAAGTATGCAATTAGTGTTTATAATTATGGTAATAGGATAGGTGATGCTGAGTATACGTGTTTAGGTACCTATTATATAGCCATGTATTATTTGCATAAGCATAGATATACTGAAACAGAGAAATATATTCAAAAAGCACTCGAAATCTATCGTTCTTTCCCTTATGCAGATATATCTTCTGTATATGTTCTTTATGCTAAGGTTATGTTAGCAAAAGGAAAATTGTTGGAGGCTGAAGGATTTTCTAAAAAAGCATTGGTACTGGCAAAAAAGAATCATCAACCACATCTTACCGTGGATGCTTATATAATATATGCAGAAACTCTTTATCAAAGAGGTGAGTATGTGCGGTCTAATCATTTGGTGAATGATGCTCTTAAACTTGCCAATAAGATAGGGGTTACTAATAAATCGGTCGAAGGATATGAGTTACTTTCACGTAATTATCGTGAGATGGGTGATAAAATACATTCCTTGATGTATTTGGAATATGCACATGCCATTTTAAATCGTCTTGTAGGTGTTAATATGGATAGATTGACGCATGAGCTAACTATGATGCAGGATATAAATCGTAAGGATCAGGAGGCGGAAAAAAGAAAAGTACAAATGAAAGAGCAGCAGACTTTTAATTTGATGCTGGGTATTATCATCTTTATCCTTTTGGCTTTATTGATAGTTATTTATGTTAATACTCGCCACCGTAATCAGCTGTATAAAAAAATCGTGATGCAAAATACGAAAGCTATAGCTCGTCAAAAAGAGTTACAGGAAATGCTGGTAAGACAGTCTGAAAAGGAAAAAGAGGTGCTGTCGATGGATGATGATAAGTTGAATGGTCTTTATCAGCAGCTTTGTGAATTGATGGAACATAATCGTTTGTATACCGAACCACAACTTACTCGTGATAAGATGGCAGAGCGTCTCCATACTAATCGTACTTATTTGTCTAAGGTGATAAAAGATAAGACTGGTATGAATTATCTGCAGTTTGTAAATTCATATCGTATCAACGAAGCTGTTAGAATACTGTCGGATAAAAATATGATTTCTTATCCTTTGAAGCAAATATGGAGCGATCTTGGTTTTAGCTCACCTTCTACTTTCTATAAAGTTTTTCAGCAAGCTGTTGGTATAACGCCTTCGGTTTATCGTAAACAGTTTCTTGAAATGGAGGATCATGTGCATAACTCTATGGAAGAATTTGTTGATAACTCTGTAGATAATGTAGAAAATTGTTGATAACTCACTTTTTTGTGTTTATAAGTATTATTTTAGGTTGATAAGTATGTTCTTACTTGTTTATAACTCAAGAATAATTTGTTTATAACTCAAGGATTTTTTGTTGATAACCGTGGAAAAGTATAGTAAAACTTCTTGTGGTATGATACTATGTGTGTAAAAGCTTAGCACTTTTTGGTTAAGCTTTTACTTAAAAAGGAGCTTTATATTCAAAATGAATTCGTTTTCCTGTTGAGGGGTGTGTAAACTCAAGGTATTCAGCATGTAGGTATAATCTATCTGCTGGCTTACCATATAAGTTATCCCCAAGTATTGGGTTGTTTAAGCCTTCTTCATGTGCGCAATGCATGCGTAATTGGTGAGTTCTTCCTGTTAAAGGATAAAGCCATACACGATTTTGAGCAATAACCTGATATTTGGTTATTGCCTTTTTCCCATTCTTTTTATCCACTTTTTGTCGTGGCCTGTCCATGATATCAGGTAATAGTGGTAAATCAACTATACCTATAGATTGATCAGGAATATGTTCCAATAGAGCTACATATCTTTTTTTGATGGTGTGTTCTGCAAATTGTTTTTGTAAATTGATGTAGGCTTCTAAATTTTTTGTTACAACAAGTAAACCACTAGTTGCCATATCCAATCTATGAACAATCATAGGACCGGTAGCTTTTGGATATCTTTCTTTTAGTATCGAAAGTACAGATTCCCGAATATTTTTTCCTGGAACACTCAACATGCCAGCGGGTTTGTATACTACTATCAAATCATGGTCGCTATATATTTCTTCAAGTTCTTGTTTTTTTTGCAGGTTTAGTAGATTATCCTCTATGTTTAATCCTTGTAGCATCCAAAGAAGAATAGGTTTACACTTGCCATTGCAGGCAGGGTAGTAATGAAGGTGATGTCTGATTTCTGTTTTAGGTGATGGTCCCCACCAGAACATGGCCATGCAGATAGGTTCATAGTGGTTTGCAAAGGCATATTGTAGCAACTTAGGTTCACAACATTCTCCACTTCCTGCGGGCGGTATTTTGGCTGCTGTATCTTGGAATATATCCAATAAATTTTTGGTCTTTCCTTCTTTGTTTAATATATTGAATTGAGAGAATAGCCATTGCTGAAGTTGATCAGACTGTTGTTTTCTTGACAGTTTTAGAAGAGCTATTTTTTGGTCGTTCTTCTCTATTTCTTGGCGAAGCAGTTGTAGTTTTTCTTTATATTGTAGCTTGGCACGATGTACTTCAGCCTTCAAGTATTGGCTTTCACGTGTCATTGTCAGCTGTTCTTCTTCTGTGAGAATTCTTGTTTGACGAGTTTTATCCCTTTTTGCTTTAGCAATTTTCATAGCGGTTTGTTTTTCTACTATTAGGGCTTTGCTCTTTTCTTCCAAATTTTGATATTCTTGGCGTAATTTAAGCTGTTGATAACTTGTTGATAACTTTGTTATCTCTTTATTAATCAGTGAAATACGATGTTCATTAATTTTGAAATACCCTTTCGGATTCAAGTAATCAAAAACAGCAGGCACGAAGTAGTTTTCTTCAGAAATATGCTTTTCGTCAATAGCTTCTATCTGTCCGCTATAGGCAGCTAAATAGCCAAGTTCTTCTCCTTTTTTAACGATTAGTGTACCAAACATTTTTCCCTCGTTCAATTGTAGCTGTGGAATATGGGCTTGTATTTCTTTTGCTGCAAGTAGACATAGTGGATGAGGCTCGTAGAAAAATGGATTGTTCATTTTCTCGGGCAGTGGAATATCGGTATGAAGAGGATGAAAGGACATGGCTTTTATTTGATTAATGATATTATTTCAGTTTGCTTCGGTTTAGAATTGTTATATTCTTGCCATCTATTTTAATAGCTCCTACTTTTTCAAAGTCAGAAAGAACACGTAGAAGCGAGAACTTTTGAATGCCAAATGAATCTGCGATTTCTTGGCGTGATCTTAGTAAGTGAATTTTGTTACTACCTTGCTCTCCTGATTGTTCCAAGAGTAGGTAAGCTACTTTCTCTTTAATAGTAAAGAGTGATAGTACTCTCATCTTTGTTGTGAGAAATACATCAATATTAGAAAGTACTTCAATAAAATTCATGCGTATTTTTTCATCAGTATCAATTATGCTTTTGAGAGCTTGTGGCGACAACCGTAGGATTTCAACTTTTGTATCAGTTTCTACACTAACAGGCATCGCTTTATTCTTAGCAAAGATAAAGGCTGGTGCAACTAGGTTGCCTGGTTTTAATCTGCTTACCTCTACCTGTTTACCAGATAGAGATGACATACGGCAGATTAGTATGCCACGGATAACAAAGTCTGCATGAAGGCAAGGCATACCAGCTAAAGTAAAGACATCTTTTTTCTCATATACCACCAGTTTGTAGTTTACTCTCGACATGACCATTTCTATATCCAAAGGTTCCATACCCTTGAATAATGGGCATTTTTGTAGTGTCTCTAAAACGTATTGTTGCATACTATATCTTATTAATAGCGCAAAGATACTGTTTTTTGATGGAAAAGTAAAAAATAGCAGTCTTCTTATAATGTAAAAAGGGGTGGAATATGTATCCCCCCCTTGATGTATTTAGAATAATTATTTATGATAATCTGCTTATGTTTCCATAGATTATAAAACGAGTCTCTCTATGAATGACAGATTAGGCTTCTTTTTATTTTTTCCTCCAAAGCTTACTCATATCCTCTAGTGATTTACCTTTAGTCTCAGGAACAAGTCTCCATACGAATATTGCAGCAATTACACAGATGACGCCATATAAACCATAGGTAAACCAATGACCGAAATTGTCTCCTTCGGACAAGTGCATATTAAACATTGGTACGAAACTTGAACTGACAATCCAATTGAATATCCATTGGAAAGCTACAGCGATAGCTACAGCTTTTCCACGTATAGTATTTGGGAAAATTTCAGCGATGAGAACCCAACAGATAGGTCCCCAACTGAACATGAAAGAAGCACTATATACCATAATAGAAATCATAGTAACCAAATCAAGAGTAGGGTTGCCAAATGTCAAAGCTACGCCAAAAGCACCGATAGCCATACCAATACTTCCCCAAATAAGCAATGGTTTTCGACCCCATTTTTCAACAGTAAATACAGCTACTAATGTGAAGGATATGTTAACTATGCCCATGATGACGGTTTGTACCATAGGGTTCTGCATGCCCATATCTTGGAAGATACGAGGAGCATAATATAATACAGCATTGATACCGACTGCCTGTTGGAATACGCTAAGCATGATACCTATAAAAATACACATGAAACCATATGAAAGCAATTTCTCGGTTTTCTCGGTCATGGTATTGTGGATATCGTTGATAATTTGTTCTGCCGTGTTTTTTCCATTGATTTTAGTCAGAATAGATCGTGCAAGTTCTACTTTTCCCGTCATGACTAGATAGCGAGGAGTTTCTGGTACAAGACAGATAAGTATTGTAAATAGACCTGCTGGTATAGCTTCACTACCAAACATATAGCGCCATCCAGTAGATGCTGTCCATGAAGCTGCTTCTGGATTCATAATTTGATTGACGCCATTAACCAGCTCAATAATAGGGTTAACATGGTTGCCCAAGATGATAAAGTTGACAAAGTAAACAACTAATTGGCCAAAAATAATAGCAAATTGGTTGAAACTAACGAGCATACCTCGAATATCACTTGGTGCGACCTCACCGATATACATTGGGCAAATTGCAGAGGCTAAACCTACACCTATACCGCCAATGATGCGATAGATGTTGAAGGTGACTAATAGATTTAAAGTAGCCTCTCCGTGATTAAAGAAGACAAATTCCGGTTCCATGCTTCCCAAAGCGGAAATAAAAAACATGGCGCCTGCAAAAATCAAGGACTTCTTTCGTCCCCAGTTCGAAGCGAGTATACCAGATAAGCCACTACCGATAATACAACCAATCAAGGCGCTAGCACAGGTAAATCCATGCCAGCCATCGGTATAGTTAAAGTCTTTTGCACTCATAAAAAAGGCCTGTAGGCCCTTTTCGGCACCTGAGATGACAGCTGTATCATATCCGAAAAGAAGTCCGCCGAGTACAGCTACCAAAACAATAGAAGTTAAATAGAGTTTACTTCCTTTTTCTGTTTCTTGCATTTTAAGGTTTTATTTTAGGTAAATAATTAATTTTTTCATATCAGGATCGTCACTATGTTGGCCAACCATGATTTCGTATTTTCCAGGGACTATTCGCATCGTGTTAGTCGTTTCATCCCATCCTTCAAAACGTTCGCGAGGTAGATTTATTGTAACTCTTTTCTTTTCATTAGCTTGCAATGAAACTTTTTGGAAAGCTTTTAATGTTTTTATAGGTCCATTTATATCTGCAGTCCGTCGTATGTATACTTGTATCGTTGTAGTGCCTTCGCATTTACCAGTATTGGTAACTTCTAGAGAGAGGTTGCCCTTTCGATGGTCATATTTGGCATTATCGTATGCAAATGTGGTATAGCTTAATCCATATCCGAAAGGATAAAGAGGAGCTTGGTGCAGATAACGATACGTTCTACCTTTCATTGTATAATCATTATAGTCAGGTAGCTGACTATCATTCTTGTAGAAGGTTACAGGTAATTTTCCATTTGGATTATAATCACCAAAGAGAACATCAGCGACTGCTTGTCCACCCATCTCTCCTCCATACCAAGCTTGTAAAATGGCATCTGCATTTCTGCTTTCCGGTTCAAGAGCTATTGCGCCACCCGAACAGTTTACAAATATTACTTTTTTACCAGAGTTGTGAAGTAAAGCTATCATATCACGCTGAGATTGTGGAAGTTCTATAGTGGTTCGATCGCCTCCTTTAAATCCAAGTTCGTTTACTTTCATTTCTTCACCTTCTAATCTTGGTGATATACCACCAACATAGATGACAACCTGGGCATCCCCTACTTTTTGTAAGAGCTCTTTTTCTGTCATCTTTACTAATGGCCCAAGGTCGAATTGTATGATAGCAGCTGCGTCATTCTGTACATAATCTATTTGTATCTTATAATCTTTGTTGGCTTCTACATGTACAATTTTATCACTTACATTGACTCTTTCGCGTGCTTTCCAACTATTGATTATGGTGTCACCGTCTATAATTATGCGAGCCAAATCATCACTTGAAAGTTTTAGGTGAATATCTTCTGATTTATTTGCATGGAAGGTTCCTTCATATTTAGCAGAAAAGTGTTCTAAATTTACACCAGGGGCGAAAACGGTTGCTCCACCGTTACTGAGATTGATAGGCTCAGTAATATCCATAGTAGTGGCTGGTGTACCATTCATTTTAGTATTGTTCCAGTAAGTTGCGCGCATACCAACTTTGCCATCAGGAGTTTTGAATTGGCTGAATCTACTGTCAATGAATTCGTTTTTGGTCAGACCACATCCTGGAATATATGATATATGTTTGCTTTTATTTTGCAAGCCTTCTAGTATACTGATAGTTTTTGTAGGATAGCCGTTATAGTTGCCCCAAAGCATGATTGAATCGTTGGCATTTGCTCCCATAACTGCAATTCTTGCATTCTTTTGGAGGGGAAGTATACCATTATTTTTAAGAAGTGTCATTGATTCTTGAGCCATTTGGTAGGCAAGCTGTTTATGTTTAGAGCAAGCAATGAGGCTTTCTGGTAGTTGTGTCCATTCCACCATGTTATCAGAATCAAAGTCACCGAGTTTAAATCTAGCTTTAAGCAGACGCTTTACGCTTACATTAATTTTTTCTTCTGATATTTCTCCTCTTTTTACAGCTTCTGGTAATTTATCATAGTTTGCTCCACATTCTACGTCTGTTCCTGCCAGTACTGCTTGAGCTGATGCTTGTGCTGCGTCTTGAGCAACTTCATGTCTGCCTTGTATCCAGAAATCACCAATAGCACCACAATCACTAACAACCATTCCTTTGAATCCTAAGTCTTGACGTAATATTTGTTGAAGATACTTGTTACTACCACAGCAAGGTAGACCATCCATACTATGATATGCACACATAACTTCGGCTACATTGCCTTCTTGTATTAATGTCTTGAATGCTGGTAGATAGGTTTCCCAAAGATCTCTTGCGGGCAGATTTTCGATGTTAAATGAATGTCGGAGATATTCGGGACCACTATGTACGGCAAAATGTTTGGCACAAGCAAGTAGTTTATAATATTTGCTATTTTTAGGTCCTTGTAAACCTTCTACAACAGCTAGTCCCATCTTACCTGTCAGATACGGATCTTCACCATAAGTTTCTTGACCTCTTCCCCAACGTGGATCTCTGAAAATATTGATATTTGGTGTCCAGATAGAAAGGCCTTGATATCTTTTTATGTTTCCTGATTTGCGAGCCAGTGTATTTTTAATACGTGATTCATTACCTATAGCTGAAAAAATCTGCAGAAGTAACTGATCATTCCATGAAGCCGCCATGCCTGTTGTATTAGGAAATACAGTAGCAAATCCGTTGCGGGCTGTGCCATGCAGGGCTTCGCTCCACCATTCGAATGCTGGTATGTTGAGTCTTTTGATGGCTGGAGAACCATTTTGCATGAGTTTACATTTTTCTTCTAATGTTAATCGACTACAGAGATCTTCTGCTCTTTGTTCTGCCGATAAAGAAGGATTTTGATAAGGTAAATGTTGTGCATGTAAGCTCAATATACTTGTGCTGACAATAAATAAAGTTATTAGTTGTTTACTTTTCATTAGTGTTTTAAGATTATGTATTCTTTATCGCAAAAATACAAAGAAAAGCGATTTAGTGTGTATATTTTTTGTTGGAATATTTTTTCTGATAATGTTTCACCTGTTTTATGAACGATTTTCCACCTGTCCATAATTCAATAAATACTTCTGATTATATTTTAAGGGAATATTTTTGACTATCTCAAAAAAAAATGGTAAGTTTGCGATTAATCTAATTATTTAAATCTAATCATTATATGAAAAGGCGAATTGGTATTATCCTTTGCTTTATTTTGACTAGTATCTTAAGCGTAGCACAACCTTATTGTAATGTCAAAACGTATAGCGTGCGAGATGGGTTAGCGGCCAATAATATTTCAGGAATAGAACAAGATATTAACCAACTTATCTGGTTTGGTACACGAAATGGCTTATGCTGTTTTGATGGCTATCGTTTTACTACATTCCGTGATCAGCCCGGTGTCGGTGAAGTTTTGTCTACGAATCGTCTTTTAACTATTAAACCAAATTCTCAAGGTGATATCTGGTGTGCTACATACGATAAAAATCTATATTTGTTTAATTGTGAAACAAGTAAGTTTGTTGATGTTACTGCCATTATTAAACGAAAATTTGGAGTAGAATTTCATTTGAATCATGTCTATCCACTGAAGAATGGACATACGTGGGTAACGACTGGAGATGCTGAAAATTTATGCTTCTGTATAGATGATGTGAATATTAAGAATGGTTATGGTATAGAAGCTTATGGAAAAATAGGTCGTAAGCTAAAAGGTAATGTACGTAAGGTGAGTGAGGATAGTCGTGGCAATGCATGGTTATTCACAGAAAATGGAGTAGAGTTGCCACATTATCGTATACCTTCTCGTATAAACTTCGAATATTTCTTGGAGAGTAAATATAAGAATATAAGTCATTCTCGAAATATCTATTTGGCCTCTGATCGCATTCTTGCTGAATACCATTATGGTGCAAAGGATGTTCGTAGGCTTCCATTACCTGCGGAGGTTACGAAAATTACTTCCATCATAGAGCGTGACAAGAATTATCTTGCTTTGGGAACGAATGTTGGTGTGGTGCTGTTTCATAAGAGAACGCATCAGGCACGAGTGTTATCTATGCAGAATCCTTCTCAACCATCCGCTTTGATTACTTTTTTGTATTTGGATAGTCGGGGAGCAATTTGGGCTTTCACTGAAGGTAATGGGGTTACACGTATAGATCGTCAATTGCGTAAAGAATGGCTGATGGCTACAGCTTCTTCTGTTAATGTAGAAACAACCAGCGTAGATCCCTTTGTATATGAGGATCGAAATCATACTGTATGGGTCGTACCTAACCAAGGTACTTTCAGTTATTATGATGAGCATAAGAAGAAATTAGTACCTTATGTGCTTACAACAGAAAATGGAGACGTAGCATGTGAGCCGTCTATCGATCGTAAATTTTTCGATTATCAGGGTAATATGTGGTTTACCAGTACCCACGACCTTACATTGGTAAATTTTAATACGCACCGTTTCCAGATTATTCCGATAGCTTCTAAACGAGAGGTTCGTTCGGTTTGTGCTCTTCCTTCAGGCTTGGTATATGCGGGGTTGAATAATGGATGGGTGGCTTCAGTAACTCCAGATGGTGGAACTGCTCAGTTTGTTGGTTCTACAGGAGAGTTAGGCACTAATCCATATGCCTTCTCAGAAAAGATATATGCTATTTATCATGATTCCAAGTCGCGCCTTTGGATGGGGGATCGTGTACATGGTATTTATCTCAAATGCCCTGGGAACGCTATGCAGCATTTGGTTCATGATGACAAAGATAAGTATTCTTTAGGTGATGACCATATTTACGATATTTTTGAAGATAGTCAACATCGTATCTGGGTGGCTACTTATGGTGGTGGTCTTAATTTGGTGCAGATGATGCCTAATGGTAAAATCAGATTTTTGTCGTCAAGGAATGTTTTCAAGAACTATCCGAAGGAAAAATTTGACAGGGTTCGTCGAATAACGGAAACACGGGATGGGCTGCTGATAGCTTCTACTACTGATGGTCTCTTGGTATTTGATGGTAAAGTGACATCACCAGCTCAAATGCAATTTCATACTTATACTCATATACCGGGCGATTCAACCTCTTTGGAAACAAGTGATGTACTCCAGACTTGTGTTACGCGTGATGGACATATATATGTAGTTACTATGTCGGGTAGCCTGCAGGTTATAACTGAGGGTAATTTGTTGCAAGGGAATGTACGTTTCAAATCCTTGCGTAATGCCTATACTTTAGGAGGTATTACACTATCTGTAGTAGAAGATGGTTTAGGCAATTTATGGCTTCCTCGTGAAAACAGTTTGGAGTGTTATCATCCTAAAACAGGTGATTACAGTACATATGGAGCAGGAGAGTTGGGCGGTAGAATAGAGTTCTCTGAAGCAAAACCATTCTATGATTCTCGTACAGACCGTATTGTTTTAGGTGCTATGGGAGGACTTGTAATATTTCATCCTCGGAATATACAGAAAAGTAGTTTTAAACCGAGAATTGTATTTACAAGTGCCCAATTTAATGGTGAGAGTGAACCTCAACCAATATTATATACTAAGGTTTTAGAAATACCTTCGGATAAGCGAAATCTTACCATTTCTTTCTCAGCACTCGATTATCACGACAATTATCTTATTCATTATGCTTATAAGATGGAAGGTGTGGATAAGTCGTGGAATTATGTAGGCTCTAATCACTGCGCTTCTTACAATCACTTGCCTGCAGGGCATTATAAATTATTGGTAAAGAGTACGAATGCTGATGGTATGTGGATGGATAATGTTACTACGCTGATGATACATGCTCAACCTACCTTCTGGGAAACGATTTGGGCTAAAATATTATATGTATTCTTTGGTGCAGGATTGCTCTATTTGTTCTTCTCTGTTTATTCTTTACGTAAACGTGCTCAGCTTGATGCAGAAATGGATCGCATGAAGACTAGCTTCTTTACTGAAATCGGTCATAAACTTCGTACTCCTTTGACATTAATAGGTGGACCTGTTACACAAGTGCTAGATACAGAAAATCTTTCAGAGATAGGGCGTCGGCAGTTGGATATGGTACAACGTAATTCTCGTCAGATGTTGGCTTTGGTTAATCGAATGCTTGACCATAATCATACTGATAATTATTTGGTGGATGATGCCAGTGCTCCTGTATTTTCATCTGCTTTGTCCGTTCCTGTAAGTGATGCCGTAGAGGTATCTTCTCAGAGTAAGAGTAAACTGTTAATTGTAGAGGATAACAATGATTTGCGTTCATTCCTAACTGAGATTTTACGAGTAAATTATGAAGTGATTTCTGCTGAAAATGGTAAGATCGGTTTGCAAAGAGCGGTCGATGAATTGCCAGACTTTATTATTACCGATGTCATGATGCCTGTTATGGATGGATTGTCAATGGTACATCAGATTAAGCAGAATAAAGATATCTGCCATATTCCAGTTATAGTTCTATCGGCAAAGGCTTCGCTCGAAGATCGTCTGCAAGGTCTTCAGGAAGGTATAGATGATTATATTACTAAACCTTTTAGTGCAACCTATCTGAAACGTCGAATAGAAAATATAATTTCTCAACGGCATGCCCTTCAACAGAGTTATTTGGAACAGATTACGCCAGAAAATAGTGCAGAATATAAATTAGAATCTCCGCAAATCGTTGATGCCGACCAGCAAATGATGAAAACTTTGATGAATTTTCTAGAGGACAATATTGGTAATCCTGAATTGCGTATTGATGACCTGGCTTCTGCTGTTAACCTCGGCCGTACTGTGTTTTATGAGAAAATAAAGAGCATCGTTGGTATGACTCCAGTTGACTTCGTTAGACATGTGCGTATGCAGCGAGCTGAAGAATTGGTAGCCCGAAGTAAGTCTTCTTTTTCGGAAATCGCCTATGCTGTTGGTTTTTCAGATCCCAAGTATTTCAGCAAATGCTTTAAGAAAGAAACAGGTATGTCTCCTTCTGAATATCGTGAAAAAGTAAAGAAGTGAAAAAGTTATATCTGTTTGATGTCAAGTCTTCATAAATAACAACTCCGAACGCCTTTTCGCAAAGGAGCTCGGAGCGAGAGATTTGTACTGATTCACTAATCTTTTTACATTAAAACTCTAATAAACTATTAACGTATAACCTAATTTATAACCAAAACATTTAGTATCTTTTTATGTTTGCAAATATACATACTTTTATTTTTGAGTGCAAAATAAATAAGTTAATCACCTTAAAACTTCAATAAACGGGGTAAATTATCAGTTATTAATGTTAATATACAGCTTTTTACGCGCCCAAATCTTAATAAATGGTAATGAAATATGCCTTTTGATGGAAAGATTTATCTTTTTTATAGGGTATCTTTGAAATTGGTATTTTTATCTGTAATTTGTTTATATCTTATAAGATGAAATATATCTATCTTTGCACTCGTAAAATAAGTCATAATGCTTCAGTTTATCAGATAGGTAACTTTTAGAATAAAATAATAAGGTAAATAAGATTGTAAAGTAGGAAATTTGTTCCGCAAAAATTGAAAAATTCATTTAGGTATGTATATAGAAAATATTAATAGCCCAAAAGATTTAAAGGGCTTGACAATTGATCAGCTTAATGTTTTGGCTGACGAAGTGCGTGAAGGTGTGCTCAATCGTGTAAGTGAGCATGGTGGTCATGTCGGTCCTAACTTGGGTTTTACTGAGGCTACTGTAGCTCTTCACTATGTATTCAATGCGCCAGAAGATAAGATCGTTTTTGATATTTCTCATCAAAGTTATCCGCATAAGATGTTGACTGGCCGTAAGGAAGGTTTCCTTGATGTTGCAAAGATGGATGGCATATCTGGTTATTCTTCTCCATTGGAGAATCCTGAATATGATAATTTTGAAGTTGGTCATACATCAACCTCTGTTGCTTTGGCTTCTGGTCTGATGAAAGGTCGTGATGTTTTGGGTGGTCACGAAAATGTTATTGCTGTTATCGGTGATGGTTCTCTTTCTGGTGGTGAGGCTTTTGAAGGCCTTGATACTGTTGGTGAAATAGGTACTAATGCGATTATTATCTTCAATGATAATGAAATGAGTATCTCTGAGAATCATGGTGGTATTTATCGCAATCTACAGGAACTCCGTGAAACCAATGGACAGGCTGCTAATAACTTATTTAAAGCTTTCGGCTTAGATTATATCTATGTTGAAGAGGGTAACAATGTTGGTAAACTTGTTGAGGCTTTCCAAAAAGTCAAGGATATTGATCATCCAATCGTTGTTCATATTCATACAGAGAAGGGACATGGTTATGCGCCTGCTGTAGAGAATAAAGAAGGTTGGCACTATCATATGCCGTTTAATCGTGAAGATGGTAGCTTGAAAAATCCTGGTAATGGGGAAAATATGACTGCTCTTTTGGGTCAGTGGATGGCAGAACAGTTGAAGAAAGATCCAAAGATGGTTTGTATTGCAGCTGGTACCGCTCCTGCCTTCTATTTTGATAAGGAAAGACGCGAGGAAGCTGGAAAACAGTTTATTGATGTAGGTATTGCGGAAGAGGAAGGTGTAGCTATCGCTTCTGCTATGGCTAAGCGTGGTGCTCATCCTGTATTCTCGACTTTTGCTACATTCTTGCAGCGTACATACGACCAGCTTTCTCAGGATTTAGCCGTAAATGGTAATCCTGCTGTTATCAATGTATTGGGTTCATCTATCTATGGTATGAACGATTTTACCCATATCTGTTTCTTTGATATCCCTATGTTGAGTCATATTCCTAATTTGGTATATTTGGCTCCTACTACATATGAGGAACTTATTGCTATGGAAACATGGGCAATTCAGCAAGAGCAGTATTCTGTTGCTATCCGTGTGCCAGCGTATGGTTGTGCTCATAGCTTAGAAGAGGTTGATACTGATTATTCTCAGTTAAATAAGTATAAGGTTGCTCATCGTGGTGAGAAAGTAGCAGTGATTGCAGTTGGTGATTTCTATCAAAAGGGTGAGGCTGTGGTAAATGCTTTGGCTAATGATGGTATTGACGCTACACTCATTAATCCTCGTTATCTCTCTGGTGAGGATGAAGCATTGCTTAATGATTTGAAAAAAGATCACCAGTTAGTAGCAACGATAGAAGATGGTTCTCTTGATGGTGGTTTTGGTGAGCGTATAGCTCGTTTCTATGGTCCTTCAGATATGAAAGTTATCAACTTCGGTGTAAAGAAACAACTTTATGATCGTTATGATGTGAATGAATTGCTTCGTGAGAATCATTTAACAGAGGAGCAAATTGTAGCAGACATTAAAGCTATATTGTAACGCTTGTTTTCGTTAAACTAATTTCAACACAAAAACCACATAATAAATGAAAAAGTCCGGATGAGATTGTGAAATCTTGTACCGGACTTTTTTCTTGTATAGATAAAGTATATTAGCTTATGCAGATTTAATCTTCGAGCAGAATTTCTGCAGTTTCTTCTGGTGTATTAAACGGCATTCCCTCTTCAAGTTCTTCATTAGTGAAGTCGTCTAACAGTTCTTTTGCTCCTTCTGCATCGATACGTGGATTACCATCTTTGTCTTTGGCCTGGATCATTGCTTCCAAGATAGCTTGTCTGTATTCTTCTATTTTCATATCGTTATAATTTGATAGATTTTTATTCTTTTGCAAATATAATAAAAAACTTGTATCTTTGCACTAATGGATAATACTTTTACCCCAAAACTCCTAGAATGGTATGATGCTCATGGACGTGATTTACCTTGGCGGCATACTCAAAATCCTTATGCTATCTGGCTCAGTGAAATTATTTTGCAACAGACCCGGGTCGTACAGGGTATGGATTATTGGCAACGCTTTATGACTATGTGGCCTACTGTAGAGAAGTTGGCTGAAGCCTCAGAGGATGAAGTATTGCGATTGTGGCAAGGACTTGGATATTATAGTCGTGCGCGTAATTTACATGTAGCTGCAAAGCAAATTGTGGCATTGGGACATTTCCCGGATACATTAGATGAAATTAAGAAATTAAAAGGAGTAGGCGATTATACCGCTTCTGCAATTGCATCGTTTGCTTTTGGTATTCCGACAGCTGCTGTCGATGGAAATTTCTATCGCGTATTGGCACGTTATGAGGGAATCGATACCCCAATTAATAGTACTGATGGTAAGAAACTTTTTGCTCAGTTGGCCCAGAATATAGTTGCATATGACCGTCCGGCAGATTTTAATCAGGCGATGATGGATTTTGGAGCTACACAATGTACACCAAAATCACCTGATTGTTCCATTTGTCCCTTTGCAGAAGAATGTGTAGCTTATCGCACGGGACAGGTAGATAGACTTCCTGTTAAACTGAAAACGATTAAGATGAAGACGCGTCAACTTACCTATATCTATATCCGTTATGAGGGGAAGATTGCTATCCGTCGTCGTCCGGCTGGAGATATCTGGCAGGGATTATGGGAACCGCTTTTAATTGAGAATCAGCCTATACCGGTATTTTCAGGTGAAATGACTTTGCTTCGTCAACAAGTAAAGCATGTTTTGAGTCACCGTATACTTTTGGCTGACTTCTATCTCCTGGAAGCCAAAGATAAGCCTATTTTGTCTGATGAATATATATGGATAAAAGAAGCTGATATTGAGCAGTATGCTTTGCCTAGGCTTATCGAAATATTGATAGATAGTTTACCTCGATAATGATTTTTACAGCCTGTAATGTACAGGCTGTAAAATATAGAGTCAAATAAATAGTCACCTGAAAACGTCATCTGGCTCGAAATCTTTAGCTTTTGAATTAACTGTTGGGTATCTTGTTACAACGCTTTACCCTTACTTTCTGAAAAACCATAACCAATGATGGATAAAACCATACATTTAAGCTGATAAACCCTATGTTTTAATTTGTAAAAGCTATGCTTCTGCCAAGTCTTTTCTATTCTTATTATAAAATGTATAAGAACAATGTATTAAGACCCAAATATTATCTTAAAATTGAGTAGATCTTAAAAGAAAACAAAGATAAAATAGGCTTGTGACTTATATAGAAAGAAAACTGGTACAAAAAAAAGGAGAAACAATTAAGTTTCTCCTTTTTTTGTACCCAGAGCCGGGATCGAACCGGCATGCCTTGCGGCACTGGTGTTTGAGACCAGCGCGTCTACCAATTCCGCCATCTGGGCATGGCATCTTGTTTAAAGACGGGTGCAAAGGTAAGCATTATTTTTGAACTGGCAAACTTTTTTGCCGAAAAATATTAAAAAAGATGCAATTTCTTGTGTTATTTTTGGAAGTGTCAACTAAAAAGGCTAATTTTACCATAGATTAAATACAGCAAAAGTTGATTTTTACATCATGAATAATACGAATAATTTTTGTGTGATTTTAGCTGGTGGTAAAGGTCGGAGACTATGGCCATGTAGTCGCTCAGAGTATCCTAAGCAATTTATTGATTTTTTCGGAACTGGAAAGACTCAATTGCAGCAAACCTTTGAGCGTATGAGCAAAATTATTGCTCAAGATCACATTTACATTATTACAAATGAGGTTTATGCTTCTTTTGTAAGAGAGCAGCTTCCTTGTTTGGCATCCAAGCAAATACTTGCAGAACCTATTCAGCGTAATTCAGCTCCGAGTATAGCTTGGGCTACTCATCGTATAGAATTCGATTGTCCGAATGCTAATATTGTTATTGTACCTTCTGATCAGATGATTTTTGATGAAGAGACATTTAAAAAGGATATTTGTGAAGGATTGGATTTTGTTCAACAACGTGAAACTATCCTTACAATGGGAGTCAAACCTACTCGTCCTGAGCCTGGATACGGTTATATACAGATAGGGGAGTATTCGAATATAGATGCTATTTATGGCGTGAAATCGTTTACAGAAAAGCCAGATCGGGATTTTGCCCAAATGTTTGTTGATAGCGGTGAATGGTATTGGAATACAGGTATGTTTTTGGGAACGGTGAATGCTATCAAAAAATGCTTGTTCCAAGAACTACCCATGGTATTCCGTGTATTTGATAAGAATTCTGATTTACATACAATAGAGGCTGAAGAGGTTTTTGTGAAAGAGAAGTTTTCTTCTTTCCCAAATATATCTATGGACTATGTTGTACTCGAGAAAAGCGATGACGTTTATGTGAAGAAGTGTAGTTTTGGATGGGGAGACCTAGGAACCTGGCATGGTGTGTATGAGGCCGAGAAACAGGATGAAGGGGATAATGTGATTATTGACTCTGATGTGATATTTGAAAAATCGCATAATAATATTATTAAGTTGCCAAAAGGCCGATTGGCTGTCATCAACGGCTTGGATGGTTATATTGTGGCAGAGCATGATAATGTTCTTTTCATCTGTAAAAAGGAAGATTCTTCTGCATTAGTAAGAAAATATGTAAATGAGGTTCAGCTGAAAAAAGGTGATGCCTTTGTATAATGTTTATATATAAAAGAAATCCCTTGCTTTCAAATATGTAAAAGCAAGGGATTTCTTTTATATTTTTATAACTCTTACTTGAGTTTCTGATATTCAGTGTAGATCTTGTCTGCTATTTCCTTGAATTCTTCCTCTGAGAGCTTGAGATGTTCTTTACGGAAATCTACGTCAGATTCACTGTTCATTGGGAGCAGATGAATATGAGCATGGTTAACTTCAAGGCCAAGTACAACCTGTGCTACTTTTTTACATGGGAATGCTGCTTTGATAGCCTTAGCAACCTTCTTGGCAAATATCTGAAATTCTGCTAAGTCTGCATCTTCCATATCAAAAATGTAGTCTACTTCCTGACGAGGAATAACCAAAGTATGGCCCTTGGTTAATGGACTAATATCAAGGAAAGCATAAAACTTATCGTTTTCTGCACATTTGTAGCTAGGAATTTCTCCAGCTGCGATTTTACTAAAAATTGTACTCATAAGATCTTAGGTTTAGTGGAATCCCTCTTTTACTGAGGGATACGAATGATTATTCGATAGAAATTTTGTCAATGCGCAAGTGAATGGTACCACGAGGAATCTTAATTTCTGCGGTATCACCTACTTTCTTATTAAGCAGTCCCTGTGCAATAGGAGTCTTGATAGATATTTTGCCAGATTTAAGATCGGCTTCGCTCTCACTAACGATAGTATATTTCATCTTGGCATTGTTACCGAGATTAGTCATTTCTACAGTAGTCATAATCTGAACTGCATCTGCACTCAAACGAGACATATCAACAATTTTTGCCTGGCTAATAGTCATCTTAATTTGATTGATTTTAGCCTCAAGATGTGCCTGATTTTCCTTAGCAGCATCATATTCTGAATTCTCACTCAAGTCTCCCTTATCTGCAGCTTCTGCGATAGCGGCTGATGCCTTAGGACGCTCTACTGACTCTAAGTATTTAAGCTCGGCTACAAGCTTATCGTAGCCTTCTTGTGACATGTAAGCCATAATTTTCTATTTTTATTATATTAGTACTTAATGAGAGATACTAAAAAATTAGAATTCCGACACATGGTCCAGTGTCGGAATTCCAATTCTCTAATCCGTCATATTTTATTTTCTGTTGCCAAAGTTAGAAAATGTTTTTTGAATAACCAAATTTTTTAAATATTTAAAACAATTAGGTTGATTTAAATCAAGAAAACGTGTCATTAGTACAATTCTTATACCTATTGTTTGCGATAACAGCGAGTTTACTTTATCTTTGCATCGTGTTTTTCATAGTATTAGATTTAAGGTTAACAAAAGGTTGGGACTCAGCGGAGCCCCTTTTTTTTGTCCCCTATGTATTATACTATTCTTCGATTTTATTCTATGATGTAATAACCACCTTTTTCTTTACAATATTCCATAAGTTCTTTAAATAGTTCATTTCCTGTGAGTATGCGAGGATTACCAGTCATAATCATTTGCTTGCGTGCTCGGGTGAGAGCTACGTTAAGTTTTCGGTCTATAATTTGATTATCTTCTACGAAACAGTTACTTGTTAGAAATTCTAATTGATAGAAATGCTGAATAGTAAATGAGTAGATGATAACGTCACGTTGGCTACCTTGATAGCGTTCTACAGTGTCAATACTGATGTGTTGTAGCTCTGGTATACCAAGCTTATCTATTTCCTGGCGTATCATAGCAATTTGGTTGCGATAAGGTACAATGATTCCAACTGTTTTGTCGGCATCAAATTGACCTTCGTAGAAGCGATAGATGCGATGAAGCAGATTTGCTACAATTACAGCTTCGTCAATATTGGCCTTGTCGGACAAGTCTGGACGTACACAGAATTCGGAAGGTATAAAGAGCATACGATGCTGCTTGAGAATGTCATCTAAGGTATCTTGACTTTTGGCCGTATAGTTCAGTGACTTTTCCAACTGATGTGCACATGGTACGGGCTGTAGGTTCTCATGAAAGTAGAATTTCTTATTTGGAAATTCTGCAATTTCGGGATGCATGCGTCCGTAGCGTTGTAAGATACCTATAAAGTCTTCTCGTTCGTTAGTATATTCCCAATGGATGAGTCGCTCAAAAAGACTGTTACGACAGTTGGTGAGTCCAATTTCCAGAAGTGTTGGGTCGGTTACCTCTGCATCCTGCTCTCGTTGTTGTACCACTGCAGGTAGCTGCTTGTAATCACCAATCAAGATACATTTATTAGTAAGAGTAATCAAACCGATAATATTGGGTTCGAGTATTTGAGATGATTCATCTATAATAGACAAATCGAAATGCTTAATATTAAAAATATATGGTCGTGAAGAAATCATGCTTGTTGTACCCACGATGATGCGAGCTTGCTGTATTTGTTTTTGAAGAGCCTGCATCTTCGGAAATTGTTCGATGGTTTTTTCTAACAAATAGGGTAGGAATCGTTTGTCACAAGAATATGCATTACCGATTCGAAGAAAATCGATGTTGTTGTCGACAAGCATCTCGCTGATTTCATCTACGGCACGGTTGGTATACGACATGAGGAGAATGGTTTTTCCACTAGCCAAAGCTTCTTTTACCATAAATTGTAGGGCACGCGAAGTCTTACCTGTTCCTGGAGGACCCACTAGCAAAAAGTAATCTTGTGCTTGTTTGGCTTTTAGTAGGATAGGGTCAAGTATTGTATCGTAAGAGCGAGTAAGTTGTACTTGTTCATTTTTACGAGGTGCTCGCTGGCTTAAATACAGGTCACGTTTACTCTTGTCGGCTGAGATGAAGGCATGAAGTGCTTTAATTTGACTTGAGATAGAACTGTCGCTTGTTGCATGCTCGATGGCATAGGTGGTATCAACAAATACTTTTTCATTTTGTTGACCATCGTTGAGGTGTACTGTTAACTGTTGTGTCGTGATTTCCTGTAATATACCTTTATAAAGTATCGCTTTGCGAATATCTGGAGTGGAGAATGGTTCTCCTTCTATGTCATTCTGCTTGTGTCCGTAAGCATAAAGATATATCATATCGCCTATGCGGAAATTAGGAAGGATGTCTTGTCCTTGTTTTGGAATTTCAAGGATAATGGTATCATAGCCATTATATGGTGAACTCTTTTTCTTGTCGATAATACGTAGGTCTGTATAAATATTTCCAGCATCTTTTTTCTCGGATAGTGGCATATTCCAAAAATCAGCTATAGCATTGCCTTGCCCTTCTTGATAACCGAGTTTAGCAACGATTTGTTCTTGTAGTACAAAGGTCATCATTCGGGTATAGTAGCTTCGTTCTATTGTCGATAAGCTATGAAGTGGAGTTGTGGCTTCTTCTAACTGTGGTCGAAGATATTTGGTATAGAAATAATCTTGTAATCCTTTTGTATTGAGTATTTCAGGTTTAAATAGGTTGATGTACTTTTCAAAACCTTCTCGACCGATGGCCATCAGGCTGGATACCAGTTGATTACGATATTTTAGGGCTTCACGAAATAATTCTTGATAAAAGGCAACAACCATAAGTCCGTCTGCAGGTGGATACTTCGAGTAAAGCAAACGGATATCAATGGCATTATTGGCCAACTTGAAGTTATAGTGGAGCACACCATAGTATAATAGTAGCTGTATGTAATGCGGTTCTAATTGCATACTATGATACAGAGGATTGGGTTGATGGTGCTCGATGTTCATATTGCGTCCAGATTTCTGCTCTACAAGTAGTTTCATGTCTGTAGTCATTAAGTCGACACGTCCCTGTATACCCAAAGCCTCGCATACAAATGAAGGCTCCAAAATAGCTTTATCTTTATCATATACGATGGTTTGATCTCGCTGATCAAAATAGCGTGTACCTTTGAAGAGTATATCTACCACTTCTTTTAGATTGTTTGCCTGTGTGGTAGCATCCTTGTAAAATTTGGCTGCATCAAAATGTGGACAAGTACAGTATTCTAGAGCTTTCTCTTTGAAATTATTTTTGATGGTATCTGTAAGAATATATTCATGTTTGCTGTTGATGATATCATCGAGTGCACTACCAGCGAAATTACCAAGGATAGTTGCCTGACTATTAGCTCTTGGGCGCATCTGATGAAGAAGATAAAGCAGTGGATGATGACCATAATCGGCAAAGCAAGTAGCTATAGAACTGATATCGATAAGAAAGTCTGGTTGGAAAATGATTAAGCGTGGCAATACCACCTGCATACGCTTTTGATGGTCACTAGAAACCAATGCATGGTGGGTCATAGTACAGTCGAGAAGATTTAGTTGGCTGCCTTCTTGAATGAGGCGAGTTATGTATCGATGGTCGATATGATTCTCCTCATCATAGAGCTTTACGAGATATTCATCAGTATCAGTTTCCTGATCGATACTCACCGTCAGTGTGTCTTCTGTCCATTGGTTCACAGAGCAGCGGATATAACGACGGTTAATCGTAAGATGAGGAGCTGATGGACGGTTATGATGAGGAATAAAAGGCGTCAGAAAATCCGGTATGTCCTTAGAAAAGATAGCTGAGATAAAGACGGCGATAGCCCTACCATCATAGGCAAGATCTTCTCTCGATAAAGGCTCGTCACTGTTTGAATGTCGGCGAGCCGTTTGTATGCTCATTTTGTCGGCTATACTAAGATGATGCTGTTTACAAAGAAAATCCACTTGAGAGAACAGGTTACCGAAAGCTTGTTGCGTATTTCGGATACCCTCATGACAAGTGAGCACAATAGTATCGTGCATCATCTTATTACGCATTATGCCACTAACTTCCTCGTCAGTAAGGAAGTCTTTTATCTTATAAAAAAGTTCTTCTGCTGTTATAACTTGCTTCATTGCGTGCAAAAGTACGAAAAAAGAAGCAATATTATTTTGTAGCGAGAAACTTTTTGTTAACTTTGCAAGCCCCCTCTTTTTAAGCATTAAGAAAAAATATTGTTATGGAGAAAAAAGATTTTATGCGCAGAGCTATTGCGCTTTCTGAGAATAGCGTGAAGACAGGTGGAGGTCCTTTTGGAGCTGTCATTGTAAAAGATGGTGAAATAGTTGCAGAAGCTTCTAATAGTGTAACTATAGATAATGATCCCACAGCTCATGCTGAAATCAACTGCATCCGTAAAGCTACCAAAATCTTAAAGTCATTTGACTTGGCAGGATGTGATATATATACCTCTTGTGAGCCATGTCCAATGTGCTTGGGAGCTATTTATTGGGCACATTTGGATCATATCTATTACGCTAATGATCGTAAGGATGCTGCAAAGATTGGTTTTGATGATGATTTCATTTATCAGGAAATTGTACTGAAACCAGCTGACCGTAGTAAGCATATGGAGATTATGCTTCCTGAAGAAGGTATCCGTGCATTCCAGATGTGGGAAAAGAAGTCTGATAAGACTGAATATTAATTGATGACATCTTAGCCGTTATTTCGTCTGTTTAGTAAATAAAGTAAAAAGATGAAACAACGGCTTTTTAATACTCTTTTATTTATAATTACTTGTATGAGTGGCTTACAGGTGCAGGCTGCTGATACAACTTTGTATGTTTCTCCAGGTGAAGAGGGCATACTTCAGACGGCATTGCGTCAAGCACGTGAGTATCGTAGACGGCATGATGGAGGTACTGCTGAAATTCGTTTGTCAGCTGGCATTTATCGCCTTTATGAGGCATTGCGTTTTCACCCAGAAGATAGTCATTTACAGTTGACGGGTGAAGAAGGTACTGTTATTGCTGGTAGTATTCAGATTAAGGGATGGCGTAAGGAAGGTAAGCTTTGGGTAGCAGATGTACCTGATTTTAATGGTCGTCCGATAGACTTCAGACAGTTATGGGTGAATGGTAAGAAAGCTATTCGTGCTCGTAGTGTAGCTGATTTTGAAAAGATGCCTCGCATCTTGAACTATGATAAGAAAAAGCAGATTCTTTGGGTTCCTTCTCGAGCAATGAAGGTTCTTAAGGGTGAGGTTGGATATACCGAGCTTGTGCTCCATCAGATGTGGGAGATTGGTATTCTTCGTGTGAAGTCTATACAAACTTTTGGAGATAGTACAGCTATTACATTCCATCAGCCGGAAGCGCGTATCCAGTTTGAGCATCCTTGGCCATCACCGATGTATCATAGTAAGCATGATTCTCCTTTCTATTTGGTCAACTCTTTGGCTTTATTGGATGAGCCGGGTGAATGGTATCATGATATTCGCAATCATCGTCTCTATTATATGCCTTTGCGTGGAGAGAATATGATGCTGGCTGATGTTGAAGTTCCTGTTCTTGAAACATTGGTAGAACTGACAGGTATGTCTCATCGTAAACCTTCTGATATTACTTTTAATCATATCACATTCTCTTATACCTCATGGATGCGTCCAAGTTATCAGGGACATGTTCCTTTGCAGGCAGGTATGTATCTTACCGAAGCTTATAAGCTCCGTCCACAGATAGATCGTAAGAATAATCATAAACTGGATAATCAGGGCTGGCTCGGTAGACCAGAATCTGCAATAAAGGTTTATTATGCTGATAGCATCCATTTTAAGCAATGTACTTTTTCGCATTTAGGAGGTATGGGCCTAGATTATTTAGAGGGATGTAAAGGTGGGGTAACTTCTTATAGCACCTTTACTGATATTGCACTGAATGGCTATGTGTCTGGTAGTTTTTCACCTGCAGGACTGGAAACACATCTCCCTTATCGTCCTGACCTCAAGGACGTTTGTGAATATCAGGAAATAAGTAGGAGTCTCTTTACTGATGTAGCCAACGAAGAATGGGGATGTTTGGCTATTGCAGCGGGCTATGTAAAGAATATCAATATTGAGCATAATGAAATACATGATGTTCCATATTCTGCCATTAGCTTGGGATGGGGATGGAATCGTGATAGTGTGTGCATGAGAAATAATCGTGTACATGCCAATTTGATTTATCGTTATGCCCAACATATGTATGATTGCGCAGGTATTTATACTTTAGGCAATCAACCCGGTACAATGATAACCGAAAATGTGGTAAGAGATATTGCTAAACCATCGTATGTACATGATCCTAATCATTGGTTCTATTTATATACTGATGAGGGAAGCTCTAATATAACACTTCAAGACAACTGGACACCTTCTGATAAATATTTGAAGAATGCCGTTGGACCTAATAATCAATGGCTCAACAATGGTCCACAAGTGAGTGAACAAATCAAAAATCGAGCAGGAAGATGAAAAAGACGTTTATAATGATAGGGGCTTTTGTTGCTCTAATGTTGAGTTCGTGTGGAAGCAATTATTATGTTTATTCCAGTTTCCATGAACCAGCAACAGATGGACTACGATACATTTATAGTAAAGACGGCCTTCACTGGGATAGTATACCTGGGGTATGGCTAAAACCTAAAGTCGGTAAGCAGAAAGTGATGCGTGATCCAAGTATCGTACGCACTCCGGATGGTATCTATCATCTAGTTTGGACTACTAGCTGGCGTGGTGACAAAGGATTTGGCTATGCCGAGAGTAAAGATTTGATACATTGGAGTGAAGAACGTATGATTCATGTGATGGACGATCCGACGACCGTAAATGTATGGGCTCCGGAACTCTTTTATGATGAAGATCGTAAGGAATGTATGATTATTTGGGCGTCGTGTATACCTGGCAAATTTGCCCGAGGTATTGAGGATGAGAAGAATAACCATCGTCTGTACTATACTACAACCAAGGATTTTAAATCATTTAGTCCTGCAAAGTTGTTGATCGATCCTGGATATAGTGTAATTGATGCTACTCTTGTGAAAAAAGGTTGGAATGATTATGTGATGGTGGTGAAAGATAATACTCGTAAGATGCGTAATATTAAGATTTCGTTTGCCCATGATCCTCATGGTCCATGGAGCTTACCTTCTGAACCATTTACAGAGCCTCTAACGGAAGGACCTGCAACGGCAAAGGTCGGCAACGATTATATCATTTATTATGACCGGTATGGTTCAAAGGACTTTGGTGCCCAAAAAACGCGTGATTTCAAGCATTTTGAAGAGATAACCCAAGAGGTACATGTAACCCCTCTACATAAGCATGGCACCATTTTTAAGGCGCCAAAACGACTGATTAAGAAATTATTGAATAATAGTAAGTAGAGTATATAATTACGATACGATAATAGAAAGAATAAAAGGTATTCGATATGAACAATAAACTATTGCCGATAGCTTTTGCTTTAAGCCTGTCTGTTTATCCTGTATACGCTCAGCAACTGGTACGCTATACAGGAACACAACTGAGCGATCCTAATCGTCATGACGGAGGATTGTCACCTGTTATGGGTGTACATAATATCCAGATACTACGTGCGAATCGCGAACATCCATCTGTAGCCAATGGTAATGGATGGACCTATAACCATCAACCGATGATGGCTTATTGGCGTGGTCGTTTCTACGTTCATTATCTTTGTGACCCAAAAGATGAACAGGTTCCGCCATCGCATACCAATTATCAGGTCTCTAAGGATGGCTATACTTGGTCTGACCCGATAGAACTGTTCCCTGAATATAATGTACCCGAAGGATTTTCCAAGAAAGGTGTAGATGGTGTGGCTCATAACATGAAAGCTGTCATGCACCAGCGTATGGGGTGGTATATTAGCAGTGAGGGTAGACTCTATGCTTTAGGATCTTATGGTGTATGTCTTAATAAAAAAGATCATAATAATGATGGTAATGGTATCGGACGAGTAATTCGAGAAGTAAAGGCCGATGGTAAATTGGGTAAAATTTATTTTATCTACTACAACCATGACTTTAATGAGAAAAATACTGATTATCCATTTTATACTCATGCAGATAAGCATTTAAAGAAAGCTTGCAAAGAGATTTTAGCTAACCCTCGTTTGGTGATGCAGTGGGTAGAAGAAGCAGACCGTGAAGATCCTATCTTGCCACTGAAGAAAGAATATAAGGCTTATAATGACTATACACTTCCTGATGGTCGTATCGTAGCCCTTTGGAAACATGCCTTGACTTCTATATCGTCTGATGGCGGTAAAACTTGGCTGGAACCTGTAAATCGTGCAGAAGGGTTTGTTAATAGTAATGCTAAAATCTGGGGACAGCGCTTGTCTGACGGTTCGTATGCAACTTTGTATAATCCATCAGAATTCAGATGGCCTCTTGCTATTTCATTGAGTAAAGATGGATTAGAGTATACCACGTTGAATCTTGTCAATGGTGAAGTTCCACCTATTCGTTATGGAGGTAATTATAAAAGTAGAGGTCCTCAGTATGTACGTGGTATCTTAGAAGGAAATGGTGAACCGGCTGACAGTAATTTATGGGTATCATACTCGATGAATAAGGAAGATATGTGGGTAGCCCGCATACCTGTCCCTGTACTGACAGAAGCACACGCGCAAGCAGATGATGACTTTACTACTTATAAACGGCTTGCAGATTTGACCACTTGGAATATTTATTCTCCTAAAGAGGCGCCTGTTAGTCTCGATGGTGAATGGCTTACACTAAGTGATTCTGATAAATTCGATTATAGTAAGGTTGAGCGACTTATTCCAGCAAGCAAGGATCTTACTGTAGAGTTTGATTTAAAAGCTTTGCAGAATAATCATGGTACACTTGAGGTTGAGTTTATTGGTGATAACGGTATAGCTGCGGCTCGTATGGAATTAACTCCCGATGGACTTATTCAACTCAAGAATGGTGCCCGAAATGCAGGCAAGAGTAAATACGAAGCTAATAAGGTATATCATCTCAAGTTAACCCTTTCTGTGGCTCGTCGTCGTGTAGATCTCTATAGTGACGGTAAACTCATTGCCAAGAGTATGTTCTTTGCCCCTGCTCATACTATTAATCGAGTACTTTTCCGTACAGGTGAGTATCGTACCTTCCCAACCGTTGATACAGAGCCTGATTGGTATGGAACACTTGAACAGGCTGGAGAGAGTGATTCTTTGGCCGTGTTTAAGATTGCTCATTTTAAGACAACTAATAATGATATCGATGCAGGAGCAGCTTTGCTTCAATCTGCAGATTATAAGCATTATGTAGACTATTTTAATGGGATGGAGGATGAAAATATCGTTCAAGCCATCCCAAATAGTGAGTCTTGGAAATGGATGCAGGAAAATATACCTCTTTTTGATGCTCCAGATAAGAGCTTTGAGCAGATGTGGTATTATCGTTGGTGGACACTTCGCAAACATATTGAGAAGACGCCTGTAGGTTATGCTATGACTGAATTCCTCGTGAAACGTAGTTATGCGGATCAGTATAATTTGATATCTTCTGGTTTAGGTCATCATATTCATGAGAGCCGTTGGTTACGTAATCCTATTTACCTTGATCAGAATATTCATACTTGGTTGTTTGGTAATAATGGTCAGGCGATGAAGAAACTCAATTTTTATAGCAGTTGGCTGGCTCAGAGTGTATGGGACCGTTATCTTGTTGATGGAAGAAAGGATAGTGTGGTGGCTCTCCTTCCAGCTTTGATTAAAGAAGTAAATCGTTGGGATGATCATCGTTGGGAAAAGAACGGTAAGGCCGACCTCTATTGGCAATACGATGTAAAAGATGCCATGGAGGAGACTATTAGTGGTGGTCGTAGAGCCAAGAATGCTCGTCCTTCTATCAATAGTTATATGTATGGTAACTTTCGTGCTATCGCTAATATCGCCGCATTGGCAAAGCAACAAAGTTTAGCAAAAAGTTATACTCTGAAAGCAGATACTCTCAAGCGACTAATTGAGACAGAACTTTGGAATGATAGTTCACAGTTCTTCGAAGTAAAATATCCTTCGGGTGATTTTGCTAAGGTTCGTGAGGCTATTGGTTTTATGCCTTGGTATGTGAATATGTTTGATACTGACTCTAAATTTGATATAGCCTGGAAACAAGCAGGAGATTCAAAAGGCTTTTCTGCTCCTTACGGACAGACAACAGCAGAGCAGCGTCATCCGCAGTTCAGAAGTCATGGTACAGGTAAGTGCGAGTGGGATGGAGCTGTATGGCCTTTTGCTACAGCACAGACGTTAACAGGTATGGCTAATTATCTGAATGTTTCTGATAAGCCAGTAATTTCAGACAGCCTTTATTTTGTGGAACTTGAGAAATATGTTCAGAGTCAGACACATCGTGGTAAACCATATATTGGTGAATATCTAGATGAACAGACCGGCTATTGGCTCAAAGGTGATCAGGAGCGAAGCCGTTATTATAATCATTCTACCTTTAATGACCTAGTGATTACAGGACTTTGTGGACTTCGTCCTCGTGAAGATAATAACGTTGAAGTAAATCCACTTTTACCGCAGGGTAAATGGTCTTATTTTTGTGTAGATAATATCCTTTATCACGGTCATCGTCTTGCCATTGTATGGGATCAGGATGGTAGCCGATATCATGTGGGAAAAGGGTTAAGTATCTGGATTGATGGGGTATGTAAAGCTCGTCGTCAAAATCTTGGTCGATTATCAACAGCGCTCTAAATGAAAAGATTTTTTGTATTCATAATTTGTCTAGTTATGTTATCCGCCTTGATAACCAGGGCGGATAATGTGTTTTCGAATGCTCAGTGGATAGGTGCTACGACAAATCAGGATGATTCTTTGGCAGATCGAAGTATTTGGTTGCAGCATGTGTTGAAATGCCGGAAAGGTATCAAAAAGGCGCAACTTATGATTTGTGGTTTGGGAGCATACGAATTTTATATTGATGGAAAGAAGTTTGGCGAAGATTTGATGGCTCCAGCCTGGAGTGATTATCGTAAGTCTATTTTTTATAATACTTACGACGTAACATCAGTTTTGTCTGCAGGTTCTCATTCGATAGAGGTATTGCTGGGTAACGGATTCTTTCATGAGCGTGGACGACGCTATCATAAGTTGAAGACTAATTTTGGTCCTTCTACTTTATTGTTTTATCTTGATATAGAGTATACTAATGGTAAGCATGATATTCTGAAAAGCGATAAAACATGGAAATGGAAACGAAGCCAGATAGTCTATAACAGTATCTATGGTGGTGAAGATCATGATGCAACTTTTATTGATCGGTGGCATCCTGTGGTAGTACAGAAGTCTCCTCAAGGTAAACTTTATCCACAGTTATCTTATCCGATACGTATCTATAAAAAATATCCTATAGCTAAGCGCCTGTCTGCTCATGTCTTTGATATGGGACAGAATTTGGCAGGATTTCCTCGATTTTCTATTCAGGGAAAGGCTGGTCAGAAAGTTAAAATTATTTTAGGTGAAACCTTAAAAAATGATGGATCGGTAAGTCAGAAGAGTATTGGAAGTCCTCATTATTATCTTTATACATTAAGTGGAAAGGGAATAGAACTGTTTCAACCTCATTTTACCTATTATGGTTATCAGTATATCCAAATAGAGGGAGCTGTGTTGAAGGGAGATGCTAATCCTAATAACTTACCGGTTATTGATAAACTGGAATCATGTTTCATTAGTAATTCAGCTCCTAAAATAGGAAGTTTTGCTTGCAGTAATCCGCTTTTTAACCGAACTTACGCTATTATAGATGCTGCAATTCGTAGTAATTGGCAACATGTATGGACAGACTGTCCGCATCGTGAGAAGTTAGGCTGGTTAGAACAAGATTGGCTTAATGGACAAGGGTTGGTTGATAATTATGATTGTAAATCAATGCTCGAACAAACGCAGCATGTAATAGCTGATGCCCTACATGCTAATGGGTCGATGCCAGAAATAGCACCTGAGTATATCCGCTTTGAAGGCAGTTGGGCGCCTCCATTTCAAGAATCGCCAGAATGGGGTGGTGCTCTAGTGGCTTTGCCTGTGCTTTATCTGCACCGTTATGGTGATGATAGTTTACTGAAAAAATATCAGCCACACATTCGTAAATATGTAGATTATCTTGCTACACGAGACAGTGCCTATATTCTTAATATCGGATTGGGTGACTGGTACGACTATAATGGAGAAAAGGCCGGTTTTGCCAAGAATACTCCTGTAGCATTAGTTAGTACTGCACATTATTACTTGTGGACCAAACTAGCAGGTTTGGAGCAACGGGCTGACAGTATACGCCAAGCCTTTATTCGTAATTTTGATCTTAAGAGTCAGGCAGCTTTAGCTATAGCCTTAGACTTGAATCTTTATCCAGAAGGAAAAAAACAGGATTTATTGGATAAATTGCTAGAAGATATTCACCAGCATGGAGATCGATTGACGACTGGTGATATCGGAACTCCTTATCTTTTCCGGGTATTGATTAATAATCATCAGCAAGATCTGCTCTATACGATGCTTAATCATGACCAAGAGCCAGGATACGGATTCCAGTTGAAAATGGGAATGACAACTTTGACAGAGCAGTGGGATCCACGTAAAGGTGCATCCCGTAATCATTTTATGTTGGCCCATATCAATAATCACCTTATACATGATATGGTGGGTATTCAGGTTAAGCGTGATACTGTTGTAATCTCTCCAAAACCTGCAGGAAACTTAACATGGGCAAAAGGCTCAACCATGGCTAATGGTGGCAAAATAGCAGTAGACTGGACTATTAAAGGAAACGTATTTCAAGTAAATATACACTCAGAAGGAAAAAATAAAATTAAGATAGATTATGATGAAATCAATCGTTTTTGTGCTCAGCGCCATCTTCGCTTTCAATACCAACTTGTCGGCGCAGAATAATTATGCTGGTCAGTATACACGTAGTCTCCATGACATCATGGAAGACGTTTCTACTCGTTTTCATGTTCGTTTTAAATATAATGTGGATACAGTAGGCAAGCGATTGCCTTATGCTGATTATCGTGTTCGTCCGTATTCCATCGAAGAGACCCTAACTAATATTTGTAAGTATTTCGACTTTAATTGGTGGAAACAGAGTGATAATCTTTATAAAATAAAACCTTATGAGTATCCTCGCCGTCATACTGATGATGGAAGTAAAATGTTGGCCTATCTCAATACTTTGTATAGTGACAAGGTGCAATTTGAAAATCGTAAGGATAGTGTGCGAAAAGAAGTTCGTCAACTTCTTGGTATAGATGCTTATAAAGACAGTCTGGTACATAAAAAACCTATTTTAGGTAAGGTTCGTAAGTATGATGGATATACTGTTCAGAATATTTGTTTGGAGACTTTACCTGGAGAACATGTCTTTGGTAGTATCTATACACCAGCCAAGAAAGGCAAGCATGCTTTGATTATCTGCCCTGATGGACATTTTAACGGTGGTCGTTATCGTAAGGATGAGCAACAACGGTTGGCTACTTTGGCTCGTATGGGTGCTATCTGCGTTGATTTCGACTTATATGGTTGGGGACAGTCTGAGCAAGAATATGGTAAAGATAGTCACCATACAGATCGTGCTCATGTTATCCAGGCTCTTAATGCAGAAGTGCTGTTAGATTATATGTGGAATAACCGCAAGGATGTAGATAAAAAGCGTATTGGTGTAAATGGTGGTTCTGGTGGAGGAACTCATACTGTATTGATGACCGTGCTTGATGATCGTATTACGGCTGCTGCGCCAACTGTAAATTTGGCCAGCCATTTTGATGGCGGATGTCCTTGTGAAAGTGGTAAACCTATTCAGACTGCAGGTGGTGGTACTTGTAATCCTGAACTTCTTGCTTTCTTTGCACCAAAACCTCTCTTGGTTGTTAGTGATGGTGGTGACTGGACTGCTTCTGTTCCAGAGTTGGAATTTCCTTATTTACAACGTGTATATGGTTTCTATGGCGCTCAAAATAAAGTAGAGAATGTACATCTTCCTCAAGAGCGTCATGATTATGGTGTAAATAAGCGCAATGCTAATTATGAGTTCTTTATTAAGGTGTTTGGTCTTGATCGTAAAATGTGGGATGAAAGTAAGGTTACGATAGTAAAACCTGAAGTCTTACAGTCTGTTCTAAAATAAAATTTATAGGTATTAAAAGTTCGATTATTAATATATAGAAGTTTGGTTGCAATGAGGTGTACTGGTCTTATCCGGTGCACCTTTTTCTATGCATTAATATCGGCTTTCAGGGCTTGATGATGACAAATATTTTTTGTGGGCTGAATAGTATTAATGAAAAGAGGATGTCCCTTTTACGGTGACATCCTCTATTTACCTCTCACTTGATTTAATACAAACTTATTGAACTTTGATGTTGATGCGTAACATAAATCACTTGTGTCTTCTAATCTAATGCGAATAAATAACCTATAACCATTATGTGAGATTCACATCTCTTTTTATCTTTTAATGTTTGCGAATAATCAACTTTGTTTTTTTTGATATTGCAAAGATACGATAATACGATTAATCAGACAATATTTTTTTTCCCTTTTATGCGACAATAAAAGTATAATATGCGACAAAATAATGATAGTTGCTCGGAAATCATTCAGTAATAGTTGAAAAACTTTCAGAGTTGAAATTTTGCTTAAATATTTTTTGTTCCCAATAAAAAAAGCCCGTTTCACAATATGGATTTTTCTCTCATTTTTCAGTGACAAATACACATCTTATTCGTCTACAGAATATATAATTTTGATGTATATGACTATTTCAAAAGCATTTAGTGCCCTTGCGGGACTGTTTCTTTCGGTGCTGCCTATGTATGGCCAATATAAGTTGTGGTATAATGAGCCGGCACAGGTGTGGACTGATGCCCTTCCATTAGGTAATGGTCGTCTAGGTGCTATGGTATATGGTATACCTAGTACAGAACATATCCAGTTGAATGAAGAGACAATCTGGACAGGACAACCTAATCATAATGCCAATAAGAAAGCTTTGAACGCAATACCCAAGATTCAGCAACTTCTTTTTGAAGGTAGATATCATACAGCTGATAAAATGGCTAACGATAATGTCATGTCGGGTACCAATTGGGGTATGGCTTATCAAACCTTTGGCGATGTATATATCACTACTCCAAATGCTCTAAGATATACCAATTATCGTAGAGAATTGAGTTTAGATTCTGCAATTGCTGTTACTACCTATACTGTTGATGGCGTAACTTATCGTCGAGAAGTTATTACGTCTTTTGATAGCAACGTTATTACTATTCATCTTACAGCTTCAAAGTCTGGTAAGCTGACTTTTGGTGCTCATTATTCTACTCCTCAAGAGGAAATATTAATTCGCAGTGAGAAGAATGAAGCTATTCTTGAAGGTGTAAGTGGTAAGTTGGAAGGCTGTAAAGGTAAAGTGCGTTTCATGGGGCGTATGCTCTGTGAGACCATGAAGAATGGTGTTCGCCAAGAAGCTTCTTCGCGAGATGGAGAAATCACGGTAGAAAATGCGGATGAGGCTACCATCTATATTTCTATTGCGACAAATTTTGTCAATTACAAAGATATCAGTGGTGATGAAGTAGCCAAATCTGAGCAGATTCTCCGTCAGGCTATTGCTAAGGATTATGAGCAAAGTAAAAAGACACATATTGCAAAATTCCAGAGTTTCATGAATCGTGTGTCACTGTCTTTAGGTAAAGATTTATTTCAGAATGAACCTACAGATCAGCGTATTATCAATTTTGCTCATCGTGATGACAATGGTTTGATAGCCACCTATTTTAATTTTGGCCGTTATTTACTAATTTGTTCATCTCAACCAGGAGGACAAGCTGCTAATCTGCAAGGTATCTGGAATCATCGTGTATGGCCATCATGGGATAGTAAGTATACTACTAATATTAATCTGGAAATGAATTATTGGCCATCTGAAATTGCTAATCTTTCAGATTTGAATGAACCTTTATTTCGACTCATTCGTGAAGTGAGTGAAAGTGGTAGTATCAGTGCCAAGATGATGTATGGCAAAGACGGATGGGTATTACATCATAATACTGATATTTGGCGTGTAACTGGTGGAATCGACCATGCTTCCAGTGGTATGTGGATGTTAGGAGGTGCATGGCTCTGTGCTCATCTCTGGCAACATTATCTCTACACTGGCGATAAGGAGTTTTTGAAAAAGGCTTATCCTCTGATGAAGGGTGCTGCAACTTTCCTAGATGAAATGTTGATACCTGAACCTGAGCATGGTTGGTTGGTTATTTCTCCATCGGTTTCTCCTGAGAATTATCATCCATCTAAGGATGGTAAGATTGCTATTACTTATGGTACAACTATGGATAACACGCTATTACATGAACTCTTCAATAGTGTGTCGGTTGCTTCACAGATTCTAGGTGTGGATGATACGCTTAAAAGTTATTATGCAGAGCGATTAAAGAAAATGGCTCCGATGCAAATTGGAAAATGGGGACAGTTACAAGAGTGGCTTAAAGACTGGGATGATCCTGAGGATACCCATCGTCATGTTAGCCATCTTTATGGAGTGTTCCCAGGTAATCTGATATCTCCATATCGTACTCCTGAATTATTTGACGCAGCTCGTACCTCTTTGATACACCGTGGTGATCCGTCAACAGGATGGTCAATGGGATGGAAGGTATGTCTTTGGGCACGTTTCTTGGATGGTAATCATGCTTATAAATTGATTCATAATCAGCTTACTCTGACAAATGATAGATTTGTAGCTTTTGGTACGAACAAGAAGAAGGGTGGTACTTATCGTAATCTTTTCGATGCTCATCCACCATTCCAGATTGATGGTAATTTTGGTTGTACTGCTGGTATTGTAGAAATGTTGATGCAGAGTCATGATGGTTGTGTCGCACTTTTGCCAGCTTTACCAGATGCTTGGAAGGATGGTGAGGTAAAAGGTATCGTTGCTCGTGGTGGTTTTGAAATCGTAGATATGGCATGGAAGAATGGCAAACTTACCAAATTGGTGATCAAGTCTAAGGTAGGTGGTAATTTGCGCCTTCGTCTTAATGCCCCAGTCAAAGGTTTGAAGAAAGCTAAAGGTGAAAATCCTAATGCTTTATTCTGCTTATATGATAAAAAAGAGGTTCTAAATTCTGCCCAGGTAAAACTAAATAAAGTGGTTTTGCCCAAGAGTTACCTGTATGATATATCAACAAAAGCTGGTGAAATCATAAAAATACTGTAAACAAGAATAAATTATAACAACTAATATGCGTAAATACATACTGACAATCCTGGCGGCAATGCTCTCGATGACAACGTTGCATGCACAGAATAAGCCATGGGATAATGGAGAATTGCAGGTCTCTGCCAATAATCGATATTTGCAGTTTAAAAATGGCAAACCCTTTTTCTGGTTGGGTGAAACAGGCTGGCTCCTTCCTGAACGACTTGATCGCGTAGAGGCGCAATATTATCTGATGCAGTGTCGCCGTGCTGGTTATAATATGGTACAGGTACAAGTGCTCAATGGAGTTCCTTCGTATAATATTTATGGTCAATCATCCAACCCTGATGGTTGGAATATGGACGCTGCAGATCCAAAGGGAGTGTATTCCTATTGGGATCATCTCGATTATATCGTAGATCTTGCTCAGCAAAATGGTATATACATTGGTATGGTGCCTATTTGGGGTGGTCTTGTCAAAGATGGCCATATGAATGTAGAAGAGGCTAAGACTTATGGTCGTTTCTTGGCTGAACGTTATAAGAATTGTCCTAATATTATCTGGATTATCGGTGGTGATATTCAGGGTGATATTCGTCCAGAGGTATGGGATGCTTTAGCAACAACGATCAAGGGACTCGATCATCATCATCTGATGACTTATCATCCTCGTGGTCGTTATACATCAGCTAAATGGTGGAGTAAAGCTTCTTGGCTCGATTTCCATATGTTCCAGAGTGGTCATCGTAAATATGGTCAGCGTATGGGTAATAAAGATTATCCTATCCCAGATAATACAGAAGAGGATAATTGGATGTATGTAGACTCTACTTGGGCTTATAAGCCGATAAAACCTGTCCTTGATGATGAACCTAGTTATGAGGATATTCCTAAAGGTTTGCACGACCCAAATGAAGAGCGATGGATGGATTATGATGTTCGCCGTTATGCTTATTGGAGTGTGTTTGCTGGAAGCTTTGGGCATACTTATGGTCATAATGCTATTATGCAGATGCTTAAACCGGGTTATCCTACCAGTTATGGTAGTGATGGGGCTGAGAAAGCATGGTATCAAGGATTGAAAGATCCTGGTTTTAATCAAATGAAATATCTTAAATATTTGATTTTGAGTTTTCCTTATTTTGAACGTATTCCAGACCAGAGTGTGCTTTTGGGTAAAAATGGGGTTCGTTACGACAGACTGATTGCTACCCGTGGTAATGATTATATGTTGGTGTACGATTATAACAGTAATCCTATCGAGATAAATCTGAAAAAGATTTCAGGTAAAAAGAAACAGCTTTGGTGGATGGATGCAGCTACAGGTAAACTTACTTATTTAGGTCAATCTTCAGATAAAACATACCGGTATACTCCAAGCCGTGGTAATAAGAAGGTTGCTGATGGTGTACTAATAGCTGTAGACGCTAGCAAAAAGTATCTTACTATAGATCAGCAGGAAATTTCGGGTATCAGTCTGGCCGATAAAAAAAGAGACTTAAATGAATAAGGATAATTCAAATATTACATAGTGTACGCAGGTAAAACGCAATAGAAGATGATGAAGAAGCAACTGAATATATTTTTAGCTTTGTTGTTCTGGGCCTTTACTGTTCAGGCAGCTCAAGTAGAAATCTATGATTTACAGGTGGAGCATCTAACTAATCCTTTGGGTATAGATGTCGTGAAACCTCATTTTTCGTGGAAAATAAAATCAGATAAGAAGCAAGTTAAACAGACTGAATATCAAATTCTTGTTGCTTCTTCTGAAGCAAAATTGAATAATAATGAGGGTGATCTTTGGAACAGTTCATCTGTGCAGAGCGCCCAACAATTAGCGATTGCTTATCAGGGTAAAGCTCTGGTAAGCAATCAGTTGGTTTATTGGAAGGCACGTGTTGCTACTAATAAAGGAAAATCAGGGTGGAGCCCTGTTCAGAAGTTTAGCATCGGTTTGCTTACTGAGTCAAAGTGGGGTGGCCGATGGATAGGCTTGGAGGAACTTCAACCAGGAGAGTGCCGTGGTATTCATCCTCGTCTTGCTGTTCGCTATCTTCGTAAAGAATTTGCAGCCAAAAACGAAGTGAAGCGTGCCTTTGCTTATGTAGCAGGTTTTGGTCTTTACAAATTCTATGTTAATGGTCAGCAAGTTGGTGGAAATGAAGCACTAACTCCTTCTCCAACAGATTATCGCAAAACGATTCTCTATAAGACTTATGATATCACTTCTCTTCTTCAGCAGAAAAATGCTATAGCAATCTCATTGGCTGCTGGACGTGTATTCCCTATGCGTCAGGAAAAATATTATAAGGCTCCTGTTTTCGGATTGCCAAAATGCCGTATTAACATTCTTGTAGAGTATGCTAATGGCAAGACAGAACGATGGAATACGGATACAGACTGGAAGCTCTCAGCCAATGGTCCTATTCGTAATACTAATGAGTATGATGGTGAGGAATATGATGCCCGTATGCAGTTAACTGGATGGAATCAGGTTGGTTTTGATGATAGCAAATGGCGTAAGGCTGATCGTACTTCAATTCCTGATGGTACTCTTAAATCACATATGCTTCCTACAATGACCGAAGAAATTTATGGTCAGCCGATATCTGTAAAGAAGCATAAGAATAACTATATCCTCGATTTTGGTCAAAACTTGGCAGGATGGGTTGGATTTAAAGTTCGTGGTGTCAAGGGTGATACTATTCGTGTGAAATATGCAGAGAAACTTAATGCGGATGGTTCGCTTTATCGTGATAACCTTCGCAATGCCTATTCTGAGGATATCTATGTCTGCAATGGGCAGGAAAAGGGTATGATTTGGCGTCCAACTTTTGTATATCATGGCTTCCGCTATGTTGAAGTTTCTGGTGTAAAAAATGCGAAGAAGGAGGATTTCTTAGCTTATATGGTTGGCGATAAGATGACTACAATTGGCACTTTTGAAACTTCTGATACCTTGTTGAATCAAATTATGAAGAATGCCTGGTGGGGTGTGAAAGATAATTATAAAGGTATGCCTGTAGATTGTCCACAACGTAATGAGCGTCAGCCATGGTTGGGTGACCGTACTGTAGGTAGTTTGGGCGAAAGTTTCCTCTTTGACAATGAACGCCTCTACACCAAGTGGATGCGCGATATTTGTGAGTCTCAGCGTTCAGACGGTGTCATACCAGATGTTGCTCCTGCTTTTTGGAATTATTATACCGACGATATGACGTGGCCTGCTGCTTTGCCGTTTGGTTGTGATATGCTTTATCGACAGTATGGTAATAAGCAACCGATCATAGAGTCTTATCCGTATATGAAGAAATGGATGCTTCATATGCTTGATGAAAATACACAGGATGGTATTATTACCAAAGATAAATATGGTGATTGGTGTGTACCACCTGAAAAATTGGAATTGATTCACAGTCAGGATCCTAAACGTGTAACCGATGGTTCACTCATCGCTACAGCTTATGGTGTTCGTGTGATGCAGTTGTTGGAACAATTTGCTCAATTACAAAATCTTTCCGAAGATGCAGCTTACTGGAAAAAACAGTATACTCAAATGACTGAAGCTTTTAATAAAAAATACCTGACTGTAAAGAAAGGCACTTCTGTTCGTCCAGGTCATGTGCTTTATCCAGATAGTACTTATTATGGTAATAATACAGCTACAGCTAATCTATTGCCACTTGCTTTTGGTATAGTTCCTGATAGTGTAAAGAGTGATATCGTAAAGCAGATAGTAGACAATATTATCACTCCAGGAAAAGGTCATGTTACTTGTGGTGTTATCGGTATAAGTTGGTTGCTCAGAGGACTCTCTGATCATGGCTTTGCTGATGTTGCTTGGATGTTGGCTACCAATGCTACTTATCCATCTTGGGGATATATGGTTAAAAATGGAGCTACTACTATTTGGGAATTGTGGAATGGCGATAAAGCTGATCCTGCAATGAATTCTGGTAATCATGTTATGCTTTTGGGCGATTTGCTAACTTGGTGCTATCAGTATGTAGGTGGTATCCAACAGCAGAAGAATAGTATCGCTTATAAGCATCTGTTGCTAAAACCAAGTTTTGAAATACCGAATTGCTTCCATGCTAATACCTCTTATGTTACCCCATATGGTAAGGTGGTTAGTAATTGGAAAAAAGATGGTAAGAAAGTTCATTGGGAAGTTGAGGTGCCTGTCAATACAGATGCAGAACTTGTATTCCCAGATGGAAGCAGAAAGACTGTTGAAAGTGGTCGATATATTTATGATGTGATGATGCCTGTCAAGGATGAGGCTTTCATGGAAGATCAGTTCCTCTATGAGTATACGTCTTTCCCTCAGGCTCATGCCTCTACTATAACCGAGTTGAAAAATGGTGACCTGCTTGCAGCTTACTTTGGTGGAACAAAAGAGAAAAATCCTGATGTATGTATTTGGGTAAGCAGAAAACCAAAGGGTGCTGATAAGTGGGAGGCTCCAATGATGATTGCAGATGGTACAGATGATTATCTACATCGTCCACTCAATAGTACAGACAAAGCTCGTAAAGCTTGTTGGAATCCTGTTCTCTTTACTATGCCTGATGGAGAGATATGGTGCTTCTTTAAGATAGCAGAGGAAATCTCTGACTGGCAGGGATGGGTTGTTAAATCTAAGGATGGTGGTAAAACCTGGAGCAAACGTGAAATGTTACCAAAGGGTTTTATCGGTCCTGTAAAGAATAAGCCTGTATTGATAGGTGATCGTTTGCTATGTCCTTCAAGTACAGAGGGTGACTGGTGGAAATTCCATGTTGAAATCTATAATATTAAAACCAAGGAATGGAAATATGTTGGTCCGATAGAAGCAGAGGATGCTGTGTTAACCGATGACCAAAAGGTACATCCTATTAAGTGTATCCAACCTAGTATTCTTCAGCTTAAGGATGGTCGATTGATGGTCTTGATGCGTAGTCATAATGCTAAACTTGCGAAATCATACAGTTCAGACAATGGTGAAACTTGGAGCAAAGTAGAACTCTCTGAGGTTGAGAATAATCAAAGTGGTACAGATGCTGTTACCTTGAAAGATGGTCGTCATGTACTTATTTATAATAATTTCGAAACCTTGATGGGTACCAAGAAAGGTCCTCGTACTCCATTGAGTATTGCTGTCAGCGAAGATGGTGAACATTGGCATCATTCTCTTACACTTGAGGATAGTCCTGTTAGCCAATATTCTTATCCAGCTATTATCCAGGGTAAGGATGGTAATCTTCACTGTGTATATACTTGGCGTAGAGAGCGTATTGCATACAAAAAAATTAATTTAAAACTGTTGAAATAAGACATGATAACATTAAGGTATATAGCTTCGGTTGTTCTTTTGGGTGTAAGCTCACTCACTTGGGCACAGACCGTAGGTATTGCGATGAGTAAAAAAGCAGGTAATCGTGAACAATTTGCTGCGCAATATTTGCAAAAGAAATTATCGGCTTTAGGCTATCAATCTGTGGTTGGCAAGAAGGGTGATTATCGTATCGATTTGTCTCTAGCCAAAGATACCGTAGGTTTGAAGAAAGAAGGTTTTACGATATTAACCAAAGGTAAACGTATCTTGGTAATAGGTAATGATGGTACTGGTGTAATCTATGCTTGTAATGAGATTGCAGATTATGTACGGCAACATAAAAGTTTGAATTTACCTCGTGAAATCAAAGATGCACCAGAGATGGTTCTTCGAGGCTCATGCGTGGGCATTCAGAAACCTTATCTTCTTCCAGGTCGTGCGGTATATGAATATCCGTATACCCCAGAACTTTTCCCTTGGTTCTATGATAAGGCTCAGTGGATCAAGTATCTGGATATGCTTGTAGATAATCGTATGAATTCACTTTATCTTTGGAATGGTCATCCGTTTGCTTCTTTGGTAAAGCTTAAAGATTATCCATTTGCTGTAGAGGTGGACGATGCAACCTTCAAGAAAAATGAAGAAATGTTTTCTTTTCTTACTCATGAAGCTGATAAGCGTGGTATCTTTGTTATCCAGATGTTTTATAATATTCTTTTGAGTAAACCTTTTGCAGAACATTATGGTTTGAAGACACAAGATCGTCACCGTCCGATTACTCCTCTCATTAGCGATTATACCCGTAAGAGTATTGCAGCCTTTATCGAGAAGTATCCGAATGTAGGTTTATTAGCTTGTCTGGGTGAAGCTATGGATACTTATGAGGATGATGTGGAATGGTTTACCAAAACGATTATCCCAGGAGTAAAAGATGGTTTAAAAGCTTTGGGACGTACTGATGAGCCACCTTTGCTTCTTCGTGCCCACGATACAGATTGTAAGATGGTGATGGATGCTGCATTGCCTCTCTATCGCAATCTTTATACAATGCATAAGTATAATGGAGAATCTCTTACTACTTATGAACCACGTGGTCCATGGGCTAAAATTCACACAGACTTGGCTTCTTTGGGTTCTACACATATTGAGAATGTTCATGTATTGGCCAACCTGGAACCTTTCCGTTGGTCTTCACCTGATTTTGTCCAGAAAGCTACTCAAGCTATGCATAATGTTCATCATGCTAATGCTCTTCATATTTATCCACAGGCTTCATATTGGGACTGGCCTTATAGTGCAGATAAACTAGCAGATGGTAAGCGTGAAAATCAGCTTGACCGAGATTGGATGTGGTATCAGACATGGGGTCGTTATGCTTGGAACTGTCATCGTAATCGTCAGGATGAAATCGTTTATTGGGATGGTATCCTCGATACCAAATATGGAGCTAATACAGGTGATGGTATCCGTAAGGCTTATGAGGAAAGTGGAGAAATTGCTCCAAAACTCTTACGTCGTTTTGGTATTACAGAGGGTAACCGTCAAACCTTACTCTTGGGTATGAAGATGGCACAGCTTGTCAATCCTTATAAATATACGATCTATCCAGGCTTTTATGAAAGTTGTGGGCCTGAAGGTGAAAAACTCATAGAATATGTTGAGAAGGAATGGAAGCATGAAGCTCATAACGGTGAGTTGCCATTGGATATCATAGAGCAAGCAATGGCTCATGGGGATAAGGCTGTTGCAGCAATAGATGCTGTTGCCGGCCAAGTTACCTCTGACAAAGATGAGTTTAAGCGTATCCAGAATGATATGTTGTGCTATCAGGCCTTTGCTTATGCTTTTGGTTGGAAGGTAAAGGCTGCTCTGCATGTACTCAACTATAAGTGGGGTAAAGATATTAAGGAACTGGATGCGGCTTTGCCTTTGATGGAAAAGAGTTTGGATTACTATCGTCGATTGGTAAATTTGACAAAAGATAGTTATCTTTATGCTAACAGTATGCAGACTTCCATGCGTAGAATTCCTATCGGAGGTGATGATGGCAAATACAAGCATTGGGAGGAGATGTTACCAGTCTATGAAAAGGAAATCGTAGATTTCAAGAAGAATATCGCTATGCTTAAAGCTAAGGAGGCTGGTACCTATACTGAAAAAGAAGAGGTAATAAGAAGTTTGAAACCTGCTAAGGTAACTCTTCCTAAAGATGTTAAGACGGTTACTTTGAAAAAAGGAGTACGTCTTTTCTCTGATTTAGATAGTGTGGTAACCGATTATGCTCCAGAGTTAGATGGTTTGAAAGCTTATGTCTTCAGTACAAATCAGCAGCGGCAAGAGGCTGTCAAACTTGATTTCACTTGTGATAAAAATGTAACACTGCTAGTAGGTTACTTCAGAGATGACCAGATTAAATATGCACAAGCTCCAAAACTGGAGATAGATGCTACAGCCAATGAATATGGACAGGCTGAGCCTGCTTATACATCAGCAATTCGTATTGATGGTATGCCACAGGTAAATGTACATCCATATTCCTTTAAACCTGGTCATCATACTCTATTATTACCAAAGGGTATTATTCTGGTATTGGGTTACACTTCAGATAAGATAAAACCTCGTGAAGTAGGTCTGTCTGGAGCTGATAAAGCCATCGACTGGTTATTCTATTAAAATATAAAGGAACGACAAGTCGGTTGATGCGTTCATCAACTCGCTTGTCGTTCTTTACATATACAATATAGTATGAAATCTTTTTCAAAATCGATTATTTTTCTTCTTTTGTTCCTTCCTGAGGCTCTTCATGCTCAGGTCATGTCTTCTGCGGCAATGGAACGAATCTATCAAGAAGTAAAGTCACCTTATAAGTATGGTATGGTGGTGGCCCCTCAGGATACCTATCATCAGATAGACTGTCCTACCGTTTATCAAGAAAATGGCAAATGGTATATGACCTATGTATGCTATAATGGCAAAAGTGGATTAGATGGTAGAGGGTATGAAACTTGGATGGCAGAAAGTGATGATCTGTTACATTGGAAAACCTTAGGTCGATTGTTGTCTTATAAGGACAGTGGTTGGGATATGAATCAGCGAGGAGGATTTCCATCACTCATAGATTGGACTTGGGGTGGAAGTTATGAAATGCAGTCTTATCGCGGCAAGCATTGGATGACGTATATTGGTGGACATGGTACGGGATATGAAGCCGTTCGTGAACCTTTGAATATAGGTATGGCGTGGACAAAATCTTCTATTACTCAGGCGCATGAATGGAATTCTTCAGATACACCTTTGTTGAGTATTCTCGATAAGGATGTACAGTGGTGGGAGAAGCTGGTTCAGTATAAGAGTACCATCTATCTTGATAAACGTAAACAGTTGGGTAAGAAGTTCATCATGTTTTATAATGCAGGTGGAATAAATCCTGCTAATAACATGAAAGCCGAGCGTATCGGAATAGCTTTGAGTAATGATTTGAAGAAGTGGGAGAGATACGGGGGAAATCCTGTATATTTCCATGAGGCGCCAGGCATTATTACTGGTGATGCTCAAATTGTACGTATGTCAGATAAAAACATCGACAAAGATCCTTTTTATGTCATGTTTTATTTCTCGGCATATAATCCGGAACGTAAATATGACGCCTATAATACATTCTCTGTCAGTAAAGACTTAATTCATTGGCAGGATTGGAAGGGTGCAGATTTAGTATATCCAACCAAACCGTATGATAATCTTTTTGCTCATAAGAGTTGTGTCGTGAAGCATGGTGGAGTGGTATACCACTTTTATTGTGCGGTGAATCGTGAAGGTCAGCGTGGTATAGCAGTGGCTACCAGTGCTCCTATGGGACGCTCGAATGTGGATTTCCCAGAACCAGACAAGAAGGGTAAACGTACGTTGGTTAGTTTAGATCAGAATTGGCAGGTTCGCTTCTTGAAGACTTCTGAAGACTCTATTACGAAGAAGATGGGTGTGATGCAGTGTAATCTACCAAATAACCTGGATGATTATTATGGCTATCGCCAGCTGAAACATGGAAATCTACATGGTTCTGCTGTGTATAAAAAAGTGTTTACACTAGCAAAACAAGAAGGTAAACAGTATTTTATTCAGTTTGAGGGAGTAGGTACTTATGCTACGGTTACTCTCAACGGCCATACTTATAAGAAAGAACTGGTAGGTAGAACGACCTATACTCTTGATGTAACATCATATATCAAGTCTGGTGAAAACCAATTGGAAGTACTCGTAGATCATCCTGCATATCAGACAGCATCTCCATGGGTTTGTGGCGGATGTTCTTCAGAGTGGGGCTTTAGTGAAGGTTCGCAGCCATTTGGTATTTACCGTCCTGTTACTTTAATCGAGACGGATGAAGTTCGTATAGAACCATTTGGCGTACATATTTGGAACAATGCTGCTTGTGATAGTGTCTTTGTTGATACAGATGTGAAAAACTATAGCAGTAAGCCTGTTGATATCGAATTGGTAAATAAACTTAATTTATCGAGTGGTAAGACCTATTTCCGCTTGACAGAGAAAGTACACCTGGAAGCTGGTGAGACCAAGACTATTCGTCAGCAGACGGCTATCGTGAATCCTCATCTATGGAGCCTTGATGATCCATATCTCTACCGTTTAGCATCAATGATTAAACGTGAGGGAGGAACAACGACTGATGAAATCAATACAGAGTTTGGTATCCGTTCTATCTCATGGCCATTGCATCGCAAAGATGGAAGTGCGAATGTCTTCCTTCTTAATGGGAAAAAAGTCTTTATCAATGGTACCTGTGATTATGAACATCTTTTTGGAGCCAGTCATGCCTTCAGCAAAGAACAGGTGGCGGCCCGTGTTAAGATGATGCGTCAGGCTGGCTTTAATGCTTTCCGTGAGGCCCATCAGCCACATCATCTTTATTATCAGCAGTTGCTTGATGAACAAGGTATGCTTTTCTGGAGTCAGTTCTCAGCTCATATCTGGTATGATACTCCTCAATTCCGTGAAGCCTTTAAGTCCAAATTACGTCAGTGGATTAAAGAGCGTCGTAATAGTCCGAGTGTTATTCTCTGGGGCTTGCAAAATGAAAGTATTTTACCTAAGGAATTTGCAGAGGAATGCAGTGCTATCATTCGTGAAATGGATCCTACTTGTCAAGATCAGCGTGCTATTACTACTTGTAATGGTGGTGAAGGAACTGATTGGAATGTGATTCAAAATTGGAGTGGTACTTATGGTGGAACTGCTGATCATTACGATAAAGAATTAATGCAACCTAATCAGTTGCTTAATGGGGAATATGGTGCATGGCGTACTTTTGGACTTCGTGGTTCGCATAAGTATTCAGAAGATTCTGCTTTAAAACTGCTGATGCTCAAGAGTCAAAAAGCACTTTCTGTTCGTGATAGTGTATGTGGACATTTTCAGTGGGTATTCGTGAGCCATGAGAATCCTGGACGTGTACAGCCTGATGAGGCGTTTCGTATGATAGACAAGGTGGGACCTTTTAATTATAAAGGTTTACTAACCCCTTGGGAACAGCCTACTGAACTTTTCTATGCGTATCGTAACTCTTTTACTCCTGCAGAAACGGATACGTTGACTCCAACGGCAGCCGACCGTCATCCGGTTGATTTGAAGGGAAGGCAAGATTATACTTATCTCTATCGTATCAACTGTGGTGGTGATGCTTACACAGATCAGTATGGCCAGTTATGGATGCAAGATGATACCGTTTATTCTTCGTCATGGTCACAGCAATTTGGTTTAAATCCATTCATGGCCAGTCAAGGACGTATAAATGACGATATTCATGGTACAACAGATGATGCTCTTTTCCAAACCTATCGTTGGGGCCGTCATCGTCTGAACTATCATTTTGCAGTTCCTGATGGTTTGTACCGTGTGGAGCTTTATATGGCAGAGCCATGGTGGGGGGCACGTTATGGAGCTAAAATGGATTGTGAAGGTGAACGCATCTTTGATGTTGCTATTAATGGTAATACTGTACTTCATGATGTTGATTTATGGGCTGAAGCTGGTTATGCAGGAGCTTACAAATATACTGTAGAGGTTCGTGTGACGAATGGTCAGTTGGTCATCGATTTTCCGGAGGTGAAAGTAGGTGAAGCTGTAATCAGTGCTCTCGCTATAGCTCGAAAAGGTAATGTTGAAAACTTTACTCCATTACCTAGTACTTTGTCTTCACATTACTGGGCAAATCTTGATACTGATACGTTGGCTACTTATCCAAAGGACAAGTTGCCACAGTCTGCTGATGCTTTCCCTACTGTGAAATATAATCAGATTGCAAAAGCTCAATGGAAAATTACTCCTGGTGTGGCAAAAGAGTATGCTCTTCGTTTCCGTTATAAAAATGTAACAGGAGCTCCTGTTAAGGCTCGTCTTCGGGTTATCGATAGTAAGCATGTCGTTATGCGTGATGCTGAGATAACGTTCCCGCCAACTCCAAAGAAGTTTAAGACAGTGAGCACAACGACAGCAACTCAGATTAACGCAGGTGTATATCAAGTTATTCTTTCAAATGCAGGTAAACTTGAATTTGAAACATTAGAAGTACAATAAATGATACTGCTGTTAAATATAATATTTGTGTAGTTTTGATACAGTAAAAACAGTACTGATATAAAATAATAAACATAAAAAGTTTAGATATGAGAAAAGGGATCTCTTTATTATTCACTTTTCTGCCTTTGGTGGCTATAGCCCAGGTGCAGGATTGGGAAAATCACCATATACTCGAAATCAATCGGGAACCAGCTCGTTCTGCTTTTTTACCTTATCAACAGAAGATAGGCGATAGTCAGTTGTCGCTTAATGGCATTTGGAAATTTAAGTGGACCAAGAATCCAGAGCTACGCATTAAAGATTTCTATCGTGTTGATTTCAACGACAAAAGTTGGAAAACCTTAAAGGTGCCAGCCAATTGGGAGATGAATGGGTATGGTACTCCTCTCTATATGTCTGCTGGTTATACCTTTAAGATTGCTCCACCTTATGTGACTCAATCCCCTAAAAAGGATTGGACTACTTATGAGGAGCGTAATCCTACAGGACAGTATCGTCGTACTTTTATGCTTCCTGTTTCATGGAAGCAGAGCGGACAGACTTATCTTCGTTTAGATGGTGTACAGAGTGCCTATTATGTGTGGATTAATGGTCAACGAGTAGGTTATAGTCAAGATGCTATGGGGGCATCAGAATTTAATATTACCCCTTATTTGCAGGCTGGTCAGAATCAAATTGCCATCGAGGTTTATAAATATTGTGATGGTAGTTATCTTGAAGATCAGGATTTCTGGCGTTTTGGAGGCATTCATCGTGATGTTACTATTTTCCATACTCCAGATATACAGTTACGTGATTATGCTATTCGTACCTTACCTTCGAATATCGTTGCACGTTATTATGGGAATGCTACGTCAGCATTGAAGCCATCGTTCGATAAATGGACACTTCTCATCAATCCTGATTTTCGTGTGTATGGTACCCAAACAGGTGATGGTTGTCAGTTGCAGGCTATACTCAAGGATGCATCGGGGCAGGAGGTAGGGCGAAGTCATGTAGATGTTGCTGATGTACTGAACTTGACTTATAAGGCAGCTGGTATGAACGAATGGTTTCCTCAACGAGGAGAACGTAAGTTTGGACGTATTGCGATGACTGTAAATCAACCGAAACTATGGACTTCTGAGACTCCTTATCTCTATCAGTTAGAACTTCAACTGACCGATTCTCTTGGACATATACTGCAGTGTGCGCAACAAAAAATAGGTTTTCGTTATCTGCAGATTGATAACGGTCGCTTTTTAGTGAATGGTCAGCAGGTTCGTCTCCGTGGTGTTAATCGCCATGAACATGATCCTTATACAGCTCGAGTGATGACAGAAGAACGTATGCAGCAAGATATTCGTTTGCTTAAAGCAGCAAATATTAATGCCGTTCGATTGAGTCATTATCCGAATACGCCTCGTTGGTATGAACTCTGCGACAGTGCAGGTCTTTATCTCTTTGATGAAGCTAACATCGAAAGTCATGGTACCCGTGGCATTTTAGCCTCTACCCCTGATTGGCATCAAGCTTACATGGACCGTTTTGTACGTATGGTAGAGCGCGATAAGAATCATCCTAGTATAATCTTCTGGAGTTTAGGTAATGAAAGTGGATTTGGTGCTAATCAGGCCGCTTTGGCAGGTTGGGCTCATGAATACGATCCAACTCGTTTCGTACATTATGAAGGTGCACAGACTCCTTATTTGCCAGCAGATAAGTTGGAGGCTTGGGGGGATACTTTATCGTATGATGAACAAACATTCCCTTATACCGATCCATCATGTGTTGATGTTATCAGCCGTTTTTATCCACGTGTAAAACAAGAATATCTCAATCCGAATGTAGCTGAGGGTTCTGGTCAGGAGCGTGCTGAGAATTTACGATGGGAGCATCTGCTTGATATCGCTAAGCGAAAGAATGATACCCGACCTGTCTTGACAAGTGAGTATGCTCATGCAATGGGTAATGCCTTAGGCAATTTCCAGGAATACTGGGATGAAATCTATTCTCATCCACGTATGTTGGGTGGCTTTATCTGGGATTGGGTAGATCAGGGTGTTTATGCAAAGGGTAAAGGTATGCTCTATGGTGGTGGTTTTGGTGATAAACCAAGTTCGGGCGCTTTTAGTTTGAATGGTGTCGTTTTCGCAGATCGCCAGACTAATGCTAAATATGAAGAGGTAAAACATGTCTATTCTCCTGTACAGATTCGTCAGAAAGGTGGTGAAATTTGGATCTATAATCATAGTTCACATCTTCCGCTTAATGCTTATCAAGCTACGTATGCAATACAGGAGGATGGGGTAAGTAAAAAGGTGAAACATCTCACTTTGCCGAATGTAGCTCCAGGAGACAGTGTACTTTTGGCTCGAATTACAGATTATGCTTACAGCAAGAAGAATGATGTTCGCATTCTTTATTCTATAACTCGTCAGGGGCAGCAGATTTATACCCAGCAGATTGCTTTGTCTCCAGCGTTATTGGAAGCAGCTGAACGATGGCAAAAGATAATAGCAAAGTCAGCTAAGCAGATGGGTACAAGGGGGAGAAATACATCTTTAGAAAACTTAGACCAAATTGTTGCTCAAGTTCGCCTTGATGCCTTCCGTGCCCGTACCGATAATGATAAAGGCTTTGGTAATTGGCTCGACAAAGACTGGAAAGCGAATCGTCTGGATTCTCCTCAGGTAGTTAGATTATCTGATACGCAAACAGAATATCGCTATGTTGCAGGAAGTATTTTGGTTACTACAGATCAGCATAAGAATACTGATGGTTCTATCGATATAACACAAACTTATGAATGTCGAGGTACGCTTCCAGAGCTCCCTCGTTTGGGTATGGTTATTACCCTTCCTAAAGTATATGAGCAGTTGCAATGGTATGGACTGGGTCCGTGGGATACTTATCCTGATCGTCTACAGTCGGCTACCATTGGGCTTTGGAAAAGCACTGTTACCAAGCAGTATACTCATTATCCACGTCCGCAGGATAATGGTAATCATGAGCAGTGTTCTTTGGTTGTTCTTCAGACGAAGTCGGGTAAAACAATCCGAGTGGAGGCACTTGATGCTCCATTCAGTTTTGAAGCACTACACTATTCGCCAACCGATATGCTCCAAGCTAAGTTTGACTATCAACTTCAGGAATCTGATGCCACCTATCTTCACATCGATTGTGCCGTTTTAGGTTTAGGCAATAGCTCGTGTGGTCCGGGTGTTCTCAAGAAATATGCTATTGATAAGACTAAAAAGCATACCTTGCGCATTCGTATCTCACAGTAAACGTAAAAACTCCTATTCTTTAGGGACAAAACCAATAGAAATCCGTCTATCAAGTATGAGACGGATTTTTCTTTTTACAGGATTAATGATATCTATGTTGTCTGCTTCTGCACAAACAAGTGTTGAAACTCGCAGACAGTACCTTTCTGGTCATGGTTGTGATGACATGGTGAAGTGGAACTTCAAGTGTACAGATGGTCAAAACTCAGGTAAGTGGACAACAATCGGTGTGCCTTCTTGCTGGGAACTTCAGGGTTTTGGCACATATCAGTATGGTATGCGCTTCTATGGCATACCAAAGCCAGAGGGTATCGCTAACGAAAAGGGTTATTATAAATATGATTTTTATCTTCCGGCAGAATGGCAGGGCAACCAAATTCAATTGGTGTTTGAGGCTGTTATGACAGATGCTAAGGTAAAAATCAACGGTCGTAAGGCTGGCAATGGTTTGCATCAGGGAGGATTCTATCGTTTCGTTTATGATGTAACTGACAGAATCTTCTTTGGCAAACATAAGAATACCATCGAGGTTGAAGTAAGTAAGGAAAGCGAGAACAGTCAGGTTAATATGGCAGAGCGCAGAGCTGACTATTGGAACTTTGGTGGTATTATTCGTCCTGTTTTTGTCGTAGCTAAACCTGTTTATAACATCGATCGTGTCGCTATTGATGCAAAGATGGATGGACGGTTTACTGCCGACTGCTTCTTAAGTCGCGGTTTGCAGGCTGGTGGTAAGATTAAAACAGAAATAGTAGATTCTAAAGGTAAAGTAGTTGCATCGAATATCTCAGAAGTACGAGGAAATGATCAGACCTTGGTCGATTTTAAGGTTAATCGTCCGTCTCTATGGACAGCAGAAACTCCAAATCTTTATACAGCAGTATTTACATTACAGGATAACACAGGAAAAATACTACATCGCGAACGTCAAAAGTTCGGTTTTCGTACTATCGAATATCGTCAGCATGATGGTGTATATATCAATGGCAAAAAAGTTATTTTTAAGGGCGTAAATCGCCATAGCTTCCGTCCTGAATCTGGTAGAACGCTCAGTAAAGCAAAGAATATAGAGGATGTAAAGCTCATCAAGAGTATGAATATGAATGCTGTTCGATTGAGCCATTATCCTGCAGATCCGGAATTTTTAGAGGCTTGTGACTCTTTAGGTCTCTATGTAGAGAGTGAGTTGAGCGGATGGCATTGGGCACATACTACCATTATCGGACAGCAATTGGTGAAGGAAATGGTAACACGTGATCAGAATCATCCAAGTATTATCTTCTGGAGCAATGGTAATGAGGGCGGTTTTAATTATGAACTTGATTCTGAGTTTGGTCGTTGGGATAAGCAGAACCGTGTAGTACTCTATCCATGGGCCAATCGTAATGGTTTTGAAACGAAGCATTATCGCTCTTGGGGTGAGACTTTAGAGTATATGCGTCAGCCTGAAATTTTTATGCCAACAGAATTCCTGCATGGTCTTTATGATGGTGGACACGGTGCAGGTTTGAAGGATTATTGGCAGATTATGATGCATAATCCTCGTTGTGCCGGTGGTTTCCTTTGGGACTTAGCTGATGAAGGTGTGGTTCGTACTGACCTGAATAATATCGTAGACTGTGTAGGTAACTTTGGTGCCGATGGTATTGTTGGTCCTCACTTTGAGAAAGAGGGTTCGTACTATACGATTAAAGAGGTGTGGAGTCCTGTTCAAGTATCAGCATCGGTTCAGGGTAAGGATATCGCTTACACTCTTCGTAATACATACAATTTTGTCAATCTCAAGGATTGTAAGTTTACTTATCGTTGCCTGGAATTGCCTTCATGGGGAAATAGTCAGGTGAAAGTACTGAAGAAAGGTAATTTGGAAGCGCCTCATGTAGAACCAGGAGATAGCAGCGTTGTCGTCTTAAAGAATATCCCTGCATCAACTTCTGCAGTGGAACTGACAGCTGTAGACCATCATGGCGATACTATCATGACCTGGAGTACTAAGGTTCAGCCATCGGCAGCGGTGAACTCTGCTGTAGCTTCGGAAGTCTCAACTTCAGAAACAGTCGATGAGCTATTGGTAAAGGCTGGAGAGCGTACTTATTATTATAGCAAAAAGAATGGTAGATTAGAGAAGGTAATGGTTGGTGGTCGTACCATATCACTCTCTAACGGTCCACGTTTTGTCGCAGCTAAACGAAGTGATAGAAGTTTCGACCAGTTTTATAATCATGATGATCAGGATGCCGAGAAGAAGAAAACTCAGTATACAGAATATGCCGATCAAGGTGCTTTCCATGGTATGACGTGGCTCGATACTGCTGCAGGTAAAACTCTTCGTGTAAGTTATGATTATGGTACACTTCATTATGTAGATTATCTTTTCCAGAAAGATGGAAGTGTACGTATGCAGGCCGAATATGATTTTAATGGTGTCGTAGATTTGATGGGTATCGCATTTGATTATCCAGAAAGCAAGGTCAAGAGTAAGGCATGGGTAGGACAGGGGCCATATCGTGTATGGCAGAATCGTTTAGATGGTCCTCAGTATGGCTATTGGCAGAATGCTTATAATGATCCTATTCCTGGTGAATCTTGGGAATATCCTGAATTTAAAGGCTATTTTGCTCAAGTAGACTGGATGCAGCTTACTACCGAGGAAGGAAAGATTGGTATCAAGGCTATTCAGAATGCATCGAATATCGGAGTTTACCAGCCTCGTGATGGTCGTGACCATATTCTCTATGAACTTCCAGCAACAGGTATCTCTATCTTGCAGGTAATTCCGGCTGTTCGTAATAAGGTAAATACAACTGATTTGAATGGTCCTTCCGCACAGCCATATTGGTCGACAAGCAGCAAGACTGTTGTTGTTGACTTGAAATTCGACTAATCGAGATTATTTAATCGCATTTATTTTCGACTAACATAGTTTCAGCATTTTGATGAAATATAAATCTATCGCAACATTGGCTTTTGCAACCACTCTTTCTTTGACAGGAAGTTTGGAGGCAAAAGCCCAAGTTTTAGATAATACCAAGCCTTGGACGTTTTGGTACTGGATGTATGGTGCCGTTTCTAAACCGGGAATTCATGCCGATTTAGTTGGGATGAAACAGATAGGTTTGGGGGGATGTTACCTGATGCCTATCCGTGATAGTAAAGTGAGGCCTGAGTATGGAGGGCAGGCTGATCAGCTTACTCCTACCTTTTGGGAAATGGTAGATTATGCTTTCCAGCAAGCTGATTCCTTAAAACTCGATATGGGTATCCATATTAGCGATGGCTTTGCACTGGCTGGTGGACCTTGGATTACACCTGCTGAAAGCATGCAGAAAGTGGTGTGGACAGATACCATCGTATCGGTTAAGTCTCTCCGAGACTTGACACTTCGCCAGCCAGAATCTTATCAGGGGTATTATGAGGATATTGCGGCTTTTGCTATTCCGGTTAAAAACTTGAATGTTACGAAGTGTTATCAACCTAAGCATATCCAGCTCTTGGGTGATATGTCCCAGAATGAAAAGGGAACCTATCGTGCCAGTAAACCAGCTTCTTTGGTCTATGATTTAGGTCAGATAGAAACGGTTCGCTCTCTTACCATTTTACCATCAGGAAATAATGTCCAGTCTCAACGTTGGGTATTGAAGGCGTCTAATGATGGCGTAAATTACTGGACGGTGAAAGAGATTAATCCTGCACGTCAGGGATGGCAAAGTTCTGGTCCGGGTTTTACTTATGCGATACCTGCTACTATGGCGCGCTATTTTAGGTTTGATTGGACTGTTGATGGTTCGGAACCGGGTTCTGAGGATCTTGATCCTGCTAAGTGGAAACCAGTTTTAAAACTTAAAGATATACTCCTTTCTGGAGAGGCTAAAGTAAATCAGTGGGAAGGTAAATCGGGTGCATCGTGGCGTGTGGCTGAAGCTACAACTTCTGAAGAATTAACCGATGCTGATTGTATTGCATTGCAGCAAGTTATACCTTTACAACTAAAAGATAATCAGATTATTACTAAGTTATCAACAAAATCTAAGTATTATCGTATACTTCGTTTTGGGCATACTTCTACCGGGCAGATGAATGCTACTGCTGGTGGTGGAAAAGGTCTCGAGGTGGATAAGTTTAATGAAGAGGCTGTTGATAAGCAGTTTGATCATTGGTATAAAAGATTTTTGGATCGTCCACACGGTTCGGTAGTCAAGTATTTGCATATCGATTCTTGGGAATGTGGAACACAGAACTGGGGACGTGATTTTGCTAAGGAGTTTAAATTACGTAGAGGTTATGATCTGATACCTTATCTTCCACTTTATGCTGGCATTCCTGTGGAATCAGCAGAGAAGAGTGAAAAGGTACTCAAGGATATCCGTTTGACGATAAACGATTTAGTGAATGATGTTTTCTTTGAGCGTCTTGAAGAGCGAGGTCATATTCATTGGAGAAAGGTTACGCAGGAGAGTATTGCTCCAACTTTTATCGCCGATGGATTAGAGCATTATAAATATGCTGATAATCCGATGGGTGAATTTTGGTTGAATTCACCAACTCATGATAAGCCTAATGATATGCTTGATGCTATTAGTGGTGCTCATATTTATGGTAAAAATATTGTTCAGGCCGAAGGTCTGACTGAAGTCCGTGGAGTTTGGGATGAGACCCCAGCTATGGTAAAACCGCTGATTGATCGTCATTTTGCGCTTGGTATGAATAAACTTTTCTTCCATGTGAATACGCATAACCCATGGATGGATAGAAAGCCAGGTATGACGTTAGATGGTATTGGTTACTTCTTTCAGCGAGATAATACATGGTATCAAGAAAGTAGAGCTATGGTTGATTACGTGACCCGTTGTCAGCAACTCTTGCAAGAGGGTACTCCTGTAGTTGATATTGCAGTCTTTACCGGTGAGGAAATGCCAAGTAGAGCTTTGACTCCAGATCGTTTGGTTCCCATGTTGCCAGGTATATTCGGACAAAATCGAGTAGCCAGTGAACAAGTACGTTTGGCCAATGTGGGCGAACCGATGGAAGAAAGTCCTGTAGGTGTAAACCATTCTGCTGGTATTATCGATATGAAAGACTGGGTAAATGCTTTGCATGGTTATCACTATGACTCTATGAATAAAGATGCTCTACTTACTGAGGCGAAAATCGAAAAGGGCTGCCTTGTCATGCCTGGTGGTATCCGCTATCGAGTTTTAGTTTTGCCAGGAAAAACGAAGATGGATCCTAGTTTTAAGGGGTATTCAGCTGAAGTGCAAACTAAGATAGATGCATGTCGTCGGGCGGGCATCATTGTTATTGATCAGCCATATCAGCAGCAAGATTTTGCACAGTATGGTTTGCCGCGCGATGTAGAATTGCCTGAAGGTATTGGTTTTGCTCATCGTACTTCAATAAATCAAGAAATCTATTTCTTGACGAATCAAAAAAATGAAGTTCGTGATATTGAGTGGAGCTATCGTGGAGGCTCACGGAGTAAAGCTCATTTCGAACCTTATCAGTCTCTATTCTTTATTTGTGATAAAGCAGATGGGAAGATGTACTGTATAGATCCGGTGACAGGTGACCGTGAACTTGTAGAGTTGAACCCTCGTACGAAGGTACGAACCGATATTCCTTTAACGCCAAAAACTTGGCAGATAGAGTTTTTAGAAAATGGGAAAAAGAAGGTTACAAAGCAGTTGCTTGATTGGTCAAAAGATACGGATGAGCAGGTGAAATATTATAGTGGCACTGCAGTTTATGCCACTGACTTTAAATATAATAATAAAATTACTTCTACCCAGCAAATCTATTTGCAGTTAGGTGAAGTGCGCGATATTGCTCATGTATACATCAACGATATAGATTGTGGAACAGCTTGGACTACACCTTATCAAGTTCATATCGGTAAAGCCTTGCGAAAGGGTAAGAATACCCTTCGTATAGAAGTAGTAAATACTTGGGCAAATGCACTGAATGGAGCAGAAAAAGGCAAGGCACCTTATGCTCATATTTGGACAAATGCAAAGTATCGTATGAAGGGAGACCAATTGCTTCCTGCAGGATTGTTAGGACCATTAAATATTTTGAAATATGAATAGTAAGAAATATATGTTATCGGCTATGGTGCTTTTGGCTTCATTAGCAGCAAGAGCCGAGGTAAAACTGCCGAGATTCTTTAGTGACGGCATGGTATTACAGCAGCAGAGTGCTTGTAATCTGTGGGGAACAGCCCGTGCAGAAAAGCACTTGAAAGTTAAAACCTCATGGGATGGTAAAACTTATACCACGACTGTTGGTCAGGATGGTAAGTGGCAGTTGCAGGTCAATACACCTGTAGCAGGTGGACCTTATACGATTACCTTTGATGATGGCGATAAAACCCAACTGCAGAACATTCTCATTGGTGAGGTGTGGATATGTAGTGGACAAAGTAATATGGAGATGCCAATGAAGGGCTTCAAAGGGCAACCTGTAGCTGGTGCGATAGAAGAAATCATGACCGGCGCCGATGCCAATCTTCATTTTTTCACGGTGAAGCGCAATCCACAGTTATCACCGATAGATTCTGTATCTGGTAAGTGGGAGGAGGCTTCGTCTGCTTCTATTCGTCAGTTTAGTGCAACTGCATACTTTTTCGGGAAAGCACTTCGTAAGAACCTTAATGTACCTGTAGGACTCATCGTAACCGCTTTTGGTGGTAGTGCTTGTGAGGCTTGGATGGCCAAAGACTGGTTGAAGAAAGATTTTCCAACAGTTACTCTACCATGGAGTCAAGAAGATGTTGATAAGAAACAACAACGTTGTCCTACAGCTCTTTATAATGGTATGCTTCGACCACTCATTGGTTATACGCTGAAGGGTGCTATTTGGTATCAAGGAGAAGATAATGTAAATCGTGCCGGCAATTATGCTGACTTGTTTTCTACGATGATCAAGGGATGGCGTAAAGATTGGAATCAAGGAGATTTCCCATTCTATTACTGTCAGATAGCTCCTTATAATTATGATCTTATTCAGTGGGATTATAACAGTGCTATTCTTCGCGAGCAGCAGGCTATGGTAGAGAAGATGGTTCCTAATAGTCGTATGGCTGTACTGATGGATGCAGGATTAGAATATGGTATACATCCTCGCAAGAAGCGTGAGGCAGGAGAACGATTAGCAGTGTTGGCTCTGTCTAATACTTATAAGGTGCAAGGACTTCCTGATTTTGCAACATATAGTCATGTTGAATTTAATAATGATACCGCTGTTGTAGCTTTTGACAGAAGTAAAGAATGGGTATATTTCCAGAATGGTCCTTCAAGTGATTTGTTTGAGGTTGCAGGTGAGGATAAGGTCTTTTATCCTGCCAAGACATGGACCTCACGCAATCGTGTCTATGTGAAGAGCGATAAGGTGAAAAAGCCGGTTGCTGTTCGCTATGCCTTTAAGAACTGGGTACAAGGTGACCTCTTCCATGACGGTTTGCCTGTTAGTTCTTTCCGTACCGATACATGGGAAAAATAAGCATGGAGGGATATCTCCTATTTTATATAGATTTTCAATTTAAAGCCCTGTAGGGCGACATATATTCATAGTAACGAAATGAAGAGACTCTATACCTTATTAATTGGTTTACTCTGCTGTTTCAGTCTTCAGGCGATGGATGAAACATCTGTAGCTGGTTTGTTTCCGATAGCCAATCAAGGTCGACAAGTATGGAATTTTAATCCAGAATGGCGTTTTCATTTGGGTGATGCTCCTGGAGCTGAGGCTGTAGCGTATAATGACCGAAATTGGGAAGTTGTATCTACCCCTCATTGTGTGAAACTTGAGCCTTCTGAGGCTTCAGGTTGTCGTAACTATCAAGGCGTGGCATGGTATCGTAAGCATTTCGTAGCTCCTGCCAATAACCTCGAAGTTTATTTCGAAGCTATCATGGGTAAGCAGTGGGTCTATGTTAACGGTAAGTTAGCCCAAGAGCATTTTGGTGGTTATTTGCCGATTATGATAGACTTGAATAGGTTTGGTATCAAAAAAGGCGATAAGTGCGTTATTGCTGTAAAGGCCGATAATTCCAATGACAAAACGTATCCTCCAGGCAAACCTCAGTATCAGTTAGATTTTGCTTATCATGGTGGTATCTATCGTGATGTATGGCTTATTGCCAAGAATCAAGTGTATATTACCAATGCCATCAAGCGTAATCAGCAAGCAGGTGGAGGTATCTTCGTTCATTATGAGCATATTTCTGAACAGTCTGCAGGGGTGTTGGTTAATACCGAACTCTTTAATGCGGGTAAAGCGACAAAAACAGTAATTCTTGAAAACACGATCCTTGATGCAGCAGGTAAGGTTATCAAGAAGATGACCAATAAGGTGGTGTTACAGCCGAATAGTGCGCAGACAGCTTATCAACAGACTACTGTAAAGCGTCCACAGTTATGGTCGCCTGAACGTCCTTATCTATATCGACTTGTTACCCGTGTCAAAGAAGGCAAGCAAGTGCTTGATGGTGGTATGACCAAGATCGGTATTCGTTCTTTTGAATTTAAGGGTAAAGAAGGCTTTTGGCTCAATGGTAAGCGTTATCGTCAGTTTGTAGGTGCCAATCGCCATCAAGATTTTGCCTATGTAGGCAATGCCGTTCCTAACAGTCAGCAATGGCGAGATGTGCTTCGCTTGAAGAATGCAGGTTTTAATCTTATTCGTACAGCCCATTATCCACAAGATCCTTCGTTTATGGATGCGTGCGACGAATTGGGTATCTTTATTATTGTTGCTACTCCGGGATGGCAGTTCTTTGGTAAAGATCCAAAGTTTGAGCCTCGTGTCTTGCAGAATACCCGTGATATTATTCGACGTGATCGTAATCATCCATGCGTTTTGATGTGGGAGCCAATTCTCAATGAGACTCCTTTCAAAGAAGACTTCTCATTGAAATCTCTGCAGATAACCAAGGAAGAATATCCTTATCCATATCGTCCGGTAGCTGCTGCCGATGTACATTCTAAGGGGGTTCGTGATAACTATGATGTTGTTTATGGATGGCCGGGAGACGATGAAAAGGCTGATGCTCCACGTCAGAATATATTGACACGTGAGTTTGGTGAGAATGTTGATGACTGGTATGCTCATAATGCTCTGAATCGTGCCAGCCGTAGTTGGGGCGAGCAGGCGATGTTGACTCAGGCTTTTTCGCTGGCTAATTCTGCCAGTGAGATGCATCGTACTACCGGATTATTCTTAGGCGGTTGTCTGTGGCATCCGTTCGACCATCAGCGTGGTTATCATCCTGATCCTTATTTTGGTGGTATTTATGATGCTTTCCGCCAAACCAAATATGCGTATTATATGTTTGCTGCTCAGCGTAATGCGCGTGAGGCTGGTAATGAACCGATGGTGTATATCGCCAATGAGATGACTCAGTTCTCTGATAGTAATGTGGTGGTCTTCTCTAATTGCGACAGTGTACGTCTTACTACATTTGATGGTGCTCATGTTACGACATTGCCAGTTACCCACCCGGTAGACAAGGCCTATAATGCTCCTGTGGTATTTAAGCATGCTTGGGATTTCTGGGAAGCTCGTGAACTTAGTTATAAGCAGAAATCACCTCATAAGGTAAATATGATAGCCGAAGGTATTATTGATGGCAAGGTGGTATGTTCTACCAAGAAGATGCCTTCTCGTCGAAGCAATCACTTACGTTTGTATGTCGATACTATGGGCAAAAATCTGGTAGCTGATGGTAGTGATTTTGTGGTTGTTGTGGCTGAGGTTATCGATGATAGTGGTCATGTTCGCCGTCCGGCTAAAGAGTATGTTCGCTTTACGGTGACCGGTGAAGGTGAAATCATCGATGATGGTACCATCAATGCCAACCCTCGTTTGGTAGAGTGGGGATCAGCTCCTATGTTGCTTCGTTCTACTCGTAAGGCTGGTAAGATTCATATTCATGCAGAAGTGCAGTTCCCTGGTACGAATGCTCCTACACCAGCAGACCTCGACATCGAGTCTGTACCATACACGGGTACATTTTGTATGATACCTCAACAGGCTCCTATTAAAAAGGTGCAGACAGCTGCGACAATGCAGTATACTGGTGAACAGTTTACCGAAGAGCAGAAAGCTCAAATGTTGAAGGAAGTACAAGATCAGCAGGCTGATTTTGGTATAACAAAATAATAGAGCATCTTTTGAGTTATAATTATGTACGGATTGATAACGCAATGAGAAGAATTCTATGGATCATATTGGCTTGGGGCTTGTGTATGATAAATATACAAGCTCAAAGTCTTACGAATGCTTTGGTAAATCATTATACTACTCAAAATGGTTTACCAAACAATATCGTTAATTGTTCTCTTCAGACAAGAGATGGTTTTGTCTGGTTAGGCACGTGGTATGGTCTTACTCGTTTTGACGGTAAACAGTTCCGTACGTATACGAGTGCATTTAGTCTTAATTCTGATCCATCACCACGAAAGGTGGAAACATTGGTAGAGGATGGTAATGGCAATATATGGATTAAGACACTCGATTGGAAGCTGTCTGTACTTTTCTGTGCAACGGCTCGTTTCAAAGATGTATTTGATGAGTTGAAACCGGTTACCCGTAACTTGCAGGTTATTAAGATTCAACCGGATGGTTATGGAAATGTGCTTCTGCTAACCAAGGATAAGAATCTTCTGCTGGCTTCTACTGATAAACATGGTAGGGTATCCGTGAAGTTACTTGTAGATTCACGTAAGCATATTAATCGTTTCGATTATAGACTTTTAGACGATGTTATACAGTTGCGTCAAGGACGTGCTAATTTGATAGGTACCAATTTCTTAATAGCCTCTGTTCCTTTGACAGGCAGACCGTCGTCTATGGCATACTGGAAAGCCTATTTTGCTCAACAGCTCAAGCATTATCATACTTATGTCGACCGATATGGGGGTCGCTGGACCATGAAGAATCAGTCGGTTTTAGTATATTATCATCCTAAGACGAAAGTAACCCGTCATTATCCGTTTACTTTATTTGGTAAGATTACGCAACCTACTTTTTGTGATGCTGGAGCGAATGGTGTATTCTTTCTGACGCCTGCAGGAGAGTGTATTCATATCAATCACCATACGATGGAGGCTGAGAATGTTACTGCTGCTCCTGGTATGCAAGATACAGATGGCAGTAATCGTTTTTTTCACATGCGTCTTGATAAGGATGGTATCTTGTGGTTGTCGTCTACCAATAATGGTATTTATACGATTGGTTTTCGTAATCATCAATTCCGGTTTATCCCGATGCCGGTAGAAAATGGAGATGGTGTGAAGGGTCTATACCAGTTTGCTAATGGTGATGTATGGTTTGGCTCTCGCAATAAGAATCTCTATGTGCTCGATGCGCAAGGGCATGTGAAAAAGATATATACCTACGAACAGTATGGTATAGGAAGTGTATATGATATTATGGTAGATCATCGAGGCCGTATCTGGCTTTCTACCAAAGGTGACGGATTAGTGCAGGCTATTCCTGATGTCACCAAGCCTGGTTCATATCAGTTTGTACATTATCGTCATCATGCGAAGGATGCAAGTTCGATAAGCGGAAACGATGTCTATAAAACTTTCGAGGATAGTAAGCACCGTATTTGGGTGGGTACTCTTGACGGTGGACTCAATCTGATGCATGAGCAACAGGGTAAAATATCTTTCTATAATAAATATCATGGCATGCAGGGATACCCCGGCTATGGCCAGTTTATGGAGGTTCGTAATATGGTCGAAGACGCACAAGGGCGTCTTTGGGTAGGTACCATTGATGGTTTGATGTCTTTCCCTGTAAGTTTCCGTGATATCCGTAAAGTCTCTTTTGAAACCTATCGCCGAAGGGGGATGAATCCTTTAGCCAACAGTGATATTTATGCCTTATACAAAGATACGGATCGTAATATATGGATTTGTACCTTTGGTGGCGGACTCAATCAGATATCAGAGTATCATGTAGATACTCATAGCCCAGCTTTCAAGATGTTTGGTCAGAAAGAAGGGTTACAGAATGATGTTATTATTACCATGCTACAAGATCCTTATGGCACTATTTGGTTAGGAAACGATCATGGTATAACGAGTTATAATCCTAGGAAAAAACAATTTCGTTCGTTCGACAGTTACGATGGCTTCCCAAAAGTAAGAATGGAGGAATCATCGGCTATCAACAATCGTAACGGAGAACTCTGGATGGGATGTAAAGAAGGTATTTTGGCTTTTCGTCCACAGCAGCTGAAAACCACAGATGCCATCTGTCCTGTATATATTGTCGATGCTACCGTCAACAATCAGAATATCTATCGTCTGAAAAATCCGATACTCACCAGCTCTATTGTATATGCAGATTCTATGGTGCTGCATTATGACCAGTCGATGTTTACGCTGGAATTTGCTGCGCTCAATTATCGTAACCAGAGTCATGTGAACTATCGTTATATGTTGAAAGGATATGATACCGACTGGCACTATAATGGAGTCAATCGAATTGCTTCATATACCAATGTTCCATCAGGTACTTATACTTTTGTGGTAGAAGCTTTAGACAGTTCTAATCCCAATCGCAATAGTAGTCGTGAGATGACGATTATTGTTTTGCCACCATGGTGGGCCACCTGGTGGGCTTATACCTTATATTTTATTCTGTTCTGTGTCGTTCTTTATTTTTCGATACGTTATGCCCGTTATCAACTGGAGCTTAAAAACAATATTTATATTCAGTCAAAAATATCTGATTTTAAGCGAACTTTTTACCTGGAGCAACAAGATGCGGAATTTATGAATCAGGTAAAAAAAGTATTAGAAGAGAATCTGACGAATTCAGATTTTGATGTCGATCTTTTTGCTGTGAAAATGGGCATGAGCCGTAGTGCCTTTTTTAAGCGTATGAAAGCGTTGACCGAAAGTTCACCTTCTGATTATATGAAGGAATATAAGTTGAATCATGCGATAGAGCTTCTGAAGAATACAGATATGAGTATTTCTGATATTGCCTATCAGTCAGGTTTCAGCGATGCAGGTTATTTCGGAAAGTGTTTTCGAAAGCGATATAATATGAGTCCACGTGAATTCCAAAAGGGTCAAAATTAAAAAATATATAGAATCTTAAAATATTTTTAGAAAAAGTGATGACAAGAATGAGGTGCATTCGTCTTCTTGCTAGATTTAAATCATTTTTTCTAAAAATATAACTTTTGACCTAATGACTGTAAAGTCTATAAAGCTAATTGCATTATCGGCATTGATGTCGATGCCTGTAATCCCTGTAGAAGCGCAGAATACCCCGCGCTATCAGGTTGCTGTATGCGATTGGATGATTCTTAAGCGACAGAAACTTGGCGAATTCAGTAAAGCCCGTGAGGTGGGTGCTGATGGTGTAGAGGTGGATATGGGGCCTTTAGGCAAACGTGTACTTTTTGAGAATCGTTTCCGTAATGCTGAAGATGCTCGTGTCTTCAGTCATACTGCCGATTCTTTGGGTGTACAGGTGCCATCTATAGCGATGAGTGGTTTTTTTGCCCAAAATCTTATCAAACGTCAGAATTATAGAGACTTACTTCGTGATTGTTTTCAGACCATGAAGGCTTTTCATGCTCAGGTTGCCTTTCTGCCATTGGGTGGTAGTGGTAACGGCTGGAAGCAGAAAGGGGCTGAACGCGATACGCTTGTGGCCTATCTTCACGACATTGGTGAAATGGCTAAGGCAGAGGGGGTTACGGTGGGTATCCGTACCCAATTGGATGCCAAGGCTTCTATCCAACTGTTGAAGGAAATCAAGAGCGATGGTATCAAGATCTATTATAATTTTCAGGATGCGGCCGATAACAACAGAGATATCTGCAAGGAACTGAAAAAGTTGGGAAAAGACCGTATCATTCAGATTCATGCGACGAATACCGACAGCGTCAATCTTCCAGATGATCCAGAGATAGATTTACCAAAGATTAAGAAGACCCTTGATCAAATGAAGTGGAGCGGATGGCTTGTCGTAGAGCGAAGCCGAGATGTAAAACGGGTACGAGATGTAAACTATAATTTCTCGAGAAATGTGGAATATTTAAAAAATATATTTCTGAAAGACAAACCTTAAAAATGAAGAAAATCAATCTTTTTAAAAACAACTCAAAAAGAAAAATATAATAAAATAATAACAATGTTAAACTTAAAACGTTCAATCATGAAAGGAAATCATTTCATTACAAGGCGTTGGTTTGGTACATTTGCCCTGGCAACAATGAGTACGCTCATTTTGGGCTCATGCGCTACAGACGGTTTCGATGAAGACGAATCGTTTGTGCGCGATGTCACTAACACCCAACTGCTATCACCTTCGGCAGATGATATCACTATTACTGCTTCTTCAGATGGTAGCAAAACTGTTATCTCATGGAATATCGTTGAAGGTGCAGGTGGCTATAACTGCCATGTACTGAATGTTACTGATCCTGACAATCCCGTAGTGGTCAAGGATACACTCATGGATAACAATACTTTTGCCGTAACCCGTGAGGAGGATACGAATTATTCTTTCAGTATCCGTACTTTGGGTGATGAGAAATTAGGTAATACTACCGCAGAAGACTCTACTGTAGTAAGTTTCTCTACATTCTCTCCTTCTTATACTACTATTCCTGCAGGAACTAACTTAACTGAATATTTTGCTCAGAATGCTATTCCTGATTCTTCTGATATCATTACTTACGATTTGGAAGGTGGTGCAGAATATACCTTATCTGATTATATAGATTTTGGTACACATAAGGTGATGCTTCGTTGTCAGAACAAGACGAATAAGGCTAAAGTCGTTATGGCTTCTGAGACTGCCGGTATTCGTACTGCAACTACGATGACATTGAAGAATCTATACTTCGATTATTCTGCATCTTCTGAACCTGTTATTACTTTGAGCAAGGATGCTCCTGCATCTATCTTGAACTTGCTCGGTGGTACAAATAATTACTATGTTATCAAGGATGGTACATTCTATATTACTAACTGTGAGTTCGAAGGTGTGAACGATAAGTTCATGTATGACAATAATGTGAAGTACTGTCTAGACAACTTCTTGATGGATAACTCTATCGTACACTTCACTTCTACTTCATCTATTTCGTCTCAGGCTTATTTCTATTATAAGGCAGGTTTCATTAAAAGTCTGACCATAAAGAACAGTTCTTTGTATAATACCGGTGCATCTAGTGCTAAGTATGTTATCCAGTATAACAATAGTGGTCGTGCTGAGCGTGCCGGATATGGAGCTACTGAAAAGCAGGGTGTTAACCTACTTAATAATACCTTCTATAATTTAGGTATTTCTGGTGGTCAGTTCTGTAATTATTCAGCCTTTGCTGGTCATAAAAATACAACATTTGATGTAGAAGCTAATATTTTCGTTAAATGTTGTGTTGGTGGTGGTGGCATTGCTCGTCGTATTTTGGGTCAAAAAGCAGCTTCTTCTTATACGTCAGGTGCTACTTTTGCTCTGAATACATATTGGGCTGATGGTGCTGCTGAATCAGGTTCTGAATCTTACGATGATTCAGGTAAGATTTTGACTACTGATCCTGCTTTGGTTAATCCTGCTGCAGGTAATCTGACTCCACAGGGTGCTGAACAGTTGTCTTATAAGACAGGTGACCCACGTTGGTTGACTGCAGAATAATTAAATCTGAAAAAACAAGGAAAATGAAAAAGAAATATATTAAGACATTGACTTTAGGTATGGCACTTACTTGTGCTGTACCTGCAATGGCCCAAAATCGTGTGATTCAGGGTACTGTTGTTGATGAGCATGGTGAGCCGGTTATCGGTGCTACTGTGAAAATTCCTGGTACCAAGACTGCTGTGGTTACAGACTTGGAAGGTAATTATACCATTTCTGTTCCGGGTAGTAGCAAGTCTGTAGTTGTTTCTTACATCGGCTATCAGGATATGAACACCACTGGTGGTAAGATCCAGCTGAAAGAAAATTCTTCAGACTTGAACGAAGTTGTTGTTGTGGGTTATGGTTCTCAGAAGAAAGCTCACCTTACCGGTTCTGTTGCTACAGTCGATATGAACGATGTGGCAGACCTCTCAGCAGGTGGTTTAGCTTCTACACTGAGCGGTTTGGTCAATGGTATGAGTGTGAGTGGTGGTGATGCCCGTCCAGGTGAGAGTGCTACCATTTATATTCGTGATACTAACTCTTTGAGTGACATCGGTTCTACTGCTCAGCAGCCTCTTTTCGTTATCGATGGTTATATCTATCCTAATGATGTAAAAGTTGGTAACTCAAGCCAGAACTTAGGTGCTGAGGCTTTCAATAACCTAGACCCTTCAGAGATTGAGAGTATCTCTGTATTGAAGGATGCTTCTGCTGCTGTTTATGGTGCCCGTGCTGCTAATGGTGTTATCCTCGTAACGACCAAGAAGGGTAAGATGGGTGCTCCTCGTATCAGCTATAGTGGTACCTTCGGTATTACCGATGCTGTAAGTACTCCTAAGATGCTTGATGCATACCAGTATGGTCGTCTCTATAATGCTGTTAAGGGTGCTGACCCTACCAATACTTCTTTAAACCGTACTACCGATTTGTTCCAGGCTGATGAGCTTGCAGCGATGAAGAATACCAACTACGATTTGCTCGATAAGTATTGGTCAAGTGGTTTTACACAGCAGCATAGTGCTAACATCAGTGGTGCTACAGACCGTGTAAGCTATTTCGGTGGTATCTCTTACTTCGATCAGGATGGTAATCTTGGTAAATTAGATTATAACCGTTGGAACTTCCGTGCAGGTGTAGATGCTAAGATCAGCAAGTGGCTTTCTGCAAGCTTGAATGTTTCAGGCGACTATGGTAAGAAGAATAAGTCATTGGTTAAGGTAGTTAGTTCTAATGATGAGAACGACTATCGTGCCCTGTTGATGCGTCCTCGTTATATCCCAGAATCAGTAAATGGTTATGATATCTATAGCTATGGTGTAAGCAATTCAAGTGCGAACTCTATCCAGAATTATGCTTATGACGTGCTTCAGAATAATGGTGACTATAGTAAGACCATGACTTCTAACCTGAATATCAACGGTAGCTTGAACTATGATTTCGGTTGGAGCAGCGTATTGAAGGGCTTAAAGTTGAAGTTCTCTTATGCCAAGAGTATCAATACTTCTAAGAATAATGAGTATGGTTCTTCATACACATTATATAAGATGCAGAATCGTTTTGGTAGTGGCAGCCACCTCTATACACCAGTAGGTGATGAGGATGTTACTTCTTACTATGACGACTCTAACTTTGTAAGTTCAACGATTGCCAACGGTAACTTCCTGTCTCGTAACATGGTTCGTACCGACAACTATCAGATGAACTTCACTGTAAACTATGACCGTGACTTCGGTAAGCACCATATCGGCGCATTGTTCTCTATCGAGAAGTCTGAGGCTGAGAGCGAATACTTATATGGTTATGTTTCTGAGCCATATTCATTCACTACAGGACAGTCTAACTCAGCAGAGGGTACAACCAATTATACGACCTTTACCAGAAGTGAGTCTGGTACTCTTTCTTACATCGGTCGTATCAACTATGCTTATTCTAATAAGTATCTGTTAGAATTCTTGCTTCGTTCTGATGCATCTACCAAGTTTGCTCCACAGAACTACTGGGGAACTTTCCCTTCAGTTAGTGCAGGTTGGGTTATCAGTGAAGAAGACTGGATGCAGAAAGCAGCACCTTGGGTGAACTTCTTGAAGGTTCGTGCTTCATTCGGTTTGACCGGTCGTGATAATGCTTCACCATGGCAGTGGCAGCAAATTTATGCTCAGGATGCCAGCGGTGGTATCGTATTTGGTACAAACGCTTCTACCTCATCAAGTAAACGTATCACCATTAACAAGAATAACTCAGCTGTAAACACAGACATCCACTGGGATAAGGTATATAAGATGAACTTAGGTATCGACTTCAAGACACTTGATAACCGTCTGGGTGTAACCTTCGACCACTATCGTGAGTGGAACCGTGAGATGTTGATGAACATTGCGCAGACTATTCCTGGTACAGTAGGTACACAGAGTGCTTCTACTAACTTGGGTGAGTTGAATAGCTGGGGTTATGAGATCGGTTTGGACTGGAACGATAAGATCGGTAAGAACTTCAAGTATAAGATTGGTATCAATACCGGTTACTCTGATAACGAGGTGCTGAATATGGACTTCGAAGAAGAGTACATCTATCGCCAGATTACCCGTGGTTCTCGTACAGACGTCGGTGTTTGGGGTATGCAGTGCCTCGGTATGTTCCGTAGTTTCCAGGAAATCAATGAGTATTTCGAGAAGTACAACATTACTTCTTACATGGGCTTGTCTAAGGATGAGGTTCGTCCAGGTATGTTAATCTATAAGGATGTTCGTGGTACTAACGGTTTGGGTGAACCTGATGGTATCGTAAACAAGGACGACGACCAGGTATGTTTGTCTACCCGTTCAAGCAACCCTTATGGTTTTACCACTAACCTGAGTGCAAGTTACAAGAGTTTCTCACTCTCTGCACAGTTGAAAGCAAGCTGGGGTAGCTATGGCTTGATGCCTTCTATGGCCCTCTCTCCATACTATTCTAGTATTGACGCCAGCAACATGCCTTCATTCTGGAACGTAGACAATATGTATGTATATCAGGATATTACAGACGGCTTTGGTAATGTAGTTGTAGCTGCTAACCGCGATGCTTATTATCCAAGTTTGGCTTATACCAATATCAATGCTGTCGCTTCTTCTTTCTGGAGAATTAGCAATACCCGTGTAACCTTGAGCCGTATCACTTTGGCTTACACTGTACCAAAGGCATGGCTTTCAGGTCTTGGTATTGGTATTCAGTCAGCCCGTTTCAATGTTACAGCACAGAATTTGTTGAGCTTCTACAATCCATATCCAGATAACTTTATTGATCCAATGTGTAGCTATGGTAGCTATCCTACTTTGCGTAAGTTCACCATTGGTGTCAATTTATCTTTCTAACAGAAGTCGTTCAATTATTAAAACTGATTCTAAATGAAAAAATATATATTTAATACTCTAGGACTTGGGTTGATGACAGCGATGACCTTGTCATCTTGTAGCGACAACTTTCTGGAGGAGAAGAAAAACTATGATAACGTGACCCCAACTGAAGTATATGCTGATTATACCGGTGCAAGTGCACGTGTCAATGATATCTATGCCTGGTGTCTGCCTGATGCAAATGCTGAAGCTAACTGGAAGTATAACTGCACGGGTGTCAAGGATGAGCAGTCTAAGTCTACTGAGGAGTTCAGTGGCTTCACCGTCTTTACTAACCCTCAGCAGGAAATGAGCGTAGCCAATGGAAATGTCCCAGACTATTTCCAGAATACCCTGAATAATATTCAGGCTTCTGTGTGGGGTCGTATCCGTAATATCAACGACTGTATCGCTGGTATTGAGCAGGGTACGCTCAGCGAAAGTCAGAAGAACGAGCTTCTAGGTCAGGTATACTTCTTCCGTGCATGGTGCTACTATCAGTTAGTCAAGTGGTATGGTGGTGTGCCAATCATTAAGGAGGTACAGGATGTTTCTTCAGATTCTTATACTCCTCGCTCATCAGCCAAAGAGTGTATTGAGTTTATCGTAGAAGACTTGGATAAGTCTGCTGAGCTGCTTGCTTCTAAAGGTGGCTGGAGTGGTAGCGACTGGGGTCGTGTATCTGCAGGTACAGCGCTGGCTCTTAAGGGTCGTGTACTCATGCTTTGGTGCAGTCCTCTCTTCAACCGTGCCAACGATACAGAGCGTTGGACCAGTGCTTACAACACCATGAAGCAAGACCTTACTACTATCGATGCTTGCGGTTACGGCTTGTATACCACCAGCAATAATGTGAATGGTTCAGACTTTGCTGGTCAGTTCTCTCAGATACAGTCTAAGGAGGCTGTGTTTGTAACTCTTTACAATAATCTGCTGAGTGGTGACGGTCAGAAGAACAACAGTTGGGAGCGTTATATTCGTCCAAAGAATACTACCGGTAGCGGTTACAATGCTTCAGCAATGCTTGTAGACTTGTTCCCGATGTCTGATGGTAAGATTCCTGCAGGTAGCAGTAACTATACACTGCTTGAAAGATCAGATTCTGCATCTACACAGACCGATATTCATAACTATCCATTCATGAACCGTGACCCACGTTTCTATCGTACCTTCGCTTTCCCTGGTGTACGTTGGGCATATAATGGTGATCCTACAGTACAGAATGCCAATAACCCATCATATAACAACGGCCAGAACTACGAGCTTTGGAACTATGTATGGTATACCAATACCAGTGATGCTGGTGACGTAGAGAGTGGTAACGACTATGGTGCAGACAACTTGTTAAGTGATGTTTGTGGTATCTACGTTCGTAAGCGTTCTGACGATTACGATGTGAATGGTTCTCCACTGTACAACTTCCAGTCAAGCCAGAAGCAAGGTTTTGCTTATTCTGCAGCTCCTTATGCAGAGATTCGTTATGCAGAAGTTCTGTTGAATCTTGCTGAAGCTGCTTGCGGTGCAGGCGACTTAGACTATGCCGTAGAGCAGTTGAAGAAGATTCGTGCCCGTGCAGGTTATACTGCAGCGAATAACTATGGTTTGCAGAGCAACCTTACTTCTAATCAGGCCGCTTGTATGAGTGCTATCCTGTATGAGCGTCAGATTGAATTCGCTTACGAGGGTAAGCGTTTCGATGATATGCGTCGTTGGTTGCTTTTCGATGGTGGTGCAAACTTCAAGAATATTGACGGTGCTCCAGCTTCATGGACTCTAACCGGTTGGGGTGGAAATACCTGTACATGGTTAGGCATAACCCCAATGAATGGTCAGCGTCGTGAGAACATGGAGTATCGTACAGCTGATACTTATGGCGTAGGTGGTACTACATACGATTCAGACCCATTGACCAAAGCAGGTGTAGAGCGTTGTGCAGCTATCGACCTTCGCAAGTCAGACCTTCATTCACAGGAAGAGGTGTTGAAGAAGTGGTATACTGAAAACCTGGTTTACAAGCAGAAGAAGGGTGATAGCTATGATTCTAACAAGGTACCTTTGTATATTAACTATCTTCCACGTTATTACTTCTTAGGTCTCTCTATGGGTGCCATGAATAATAACCTGAATATGCCTCAGACCATCGGTTGGGCAGACCGTGTAGGTTCAGCAGGTACATTCGACCCATTTACTGGTGAATAATTCAGTAATATAATATCAAAAAAAAGAAGGCTAACTGATTTTTTTTCAGTTGGCCTTCTTTTTTTATGAAAAAGATACTATATTTGTGATGACATAATTCGTGTAAAATACGTTTTATAGTTATAAAGGATCATGAAAAATAAAAATCTAATAACAATTTAAACTAAAAGTCTATGAAAAAAATCTTTACTCTTATTTCAGTAGCTCTTGTAGCGATGGGTGTAAATGCTCAGACAGAGTCTTATAGCGCTATTACTAATTCTGCTTTGTCTTCAGAATATGCAGCAGTAGTAGGTAGTAACGGAGTTGCAACAAACGTATCAAACGGAAGTTCTAAAGTTAATTTTGGTACTACAAATGTTACGGTAGAAGCAGTAGGCTCAAGTGATCCTGCTGACCTTGCTGGAGGTGGTCAGGATATAACGATCGGAAATTTGATTAGTGAAGCAGATCACACTTATGAATTAGTATCTATCAATTCCACAAAAGATATCAAGTGGGAAGCGAAGAACCAGGGTGATATTGATTTCTGGTATGTTGCTGGTACAGGAACACCTGCTGTATCTATGGTTGCTGAAGAAATTTTTTCAGATGGTGTAGGTACTGGAACTTATCGTGTAAAAGTTACCGCTTTTGATCCTGCTACTGGTGGTGAGCCAGCCAGTGGTCTTTATTATAAAATTACTACAGCTGTAGATGGTGCTCTGAAGGTGGGTATTTGGGCTAACAAAGGTAATCGTACCACTTTCCTTGTTGACGGTGAAACCAAGCAGGCTATTCCTTATTTGGTAGAGGGATATATTAATGGTCAGAACTATTCAGAAGACGATGTCACAGCTGGTAAAGCAACTGCTGAACAAGTAGGCAAGAAAAAATGGTTGACCAACGATGAGATTGTAGCTCTCCGAAGTGCATCAAATAGTGAATGGGTTATAGGTGCAGGTAATCAGAACTTCTGGGGTAATGTGATCATTGATGCTAAAGCCGGCAAGACATATTGGCTCTTCCAGGGTAACTCTCAGATTGGTTTCCAGGGCTATACTTTCGCTCCAGGCAAGACGAAGGAAGAATTGGTTACTGGCATTGAATCCGTTAAGGTTGTTGCTGCTGCTGACAACAATGCGGATGCTCCTATCTACAACCTCGCAGGCCAGAAGGTTAGCAAGAACTACAAAGGTGTAGTTGTTCAGAACGGTAAGAAGTTCGTTCAGAAGTAATTTAGATAACACCATATATGTAGAGGGTATTCTGTTTCGACAGAATACCTTCTTTTCTTTCAAAAAAATATCAAAAAAAACATGGCCACCAAATATCGTCATCTAGCTCAAAATATTCAACTTTTGGTCAGCCTATTTGATATTTTCTACACCCCTCGACGCTCTCTCCCGACAAACCCCTAGCTCCTAGGGGTCGAAACCTAAGACTTTGTTCGCTAAACTCTATGACTTTATCGTGTTAACCCTAAGCTTTCGACCCCTAGGACCTAGGGTTTTGTCGCCCATTTATTAAACCGATGAAACGGATTTTTTGTAACATATTGATATTCAGGTAGATACGAAAATGCTTCAAAATTCGCATATTCGAGGTCTTCTATCATAGTGACTACGAATTTGCAAACTACAAGACGGTTTATGTCAATTAAATTCAAATACTTGTGTACTTTTGGCTTTGTTAGTTTTTGATGACCTTCATCGAATACACTTTACCGGTTGTATCGGTAATTTTCATGACGTATACATTGTGAGCGTCAAACTTATCCACTTTCTTGCCGTCTAGCGTAAAGAATTCCCGTTTGGCAACTTCAATCTGATCCTCATTCCATACCGTGTGAATACCTGTCGTTTCACCTGTAATGGCGATGCCTAATTGCTGTTCGAAACTTGCACCATCGGTATCGGTAACCTTAACTGTAATCATGCCGATTCCACCTTCTTCTTTCGCTTGAATAGTAATGATAGAATCGGATACGGTAGCGACAAAAAGGGGACTATTGGAGGTAATGGAATAGACCGGTTCAGAAGTCTCACCGTTGAAACCGTAGAAGCCACGGAAGTAAGGCTTCATATTGATGGTCTTACTTTCGTTAGGCGCTACTATCAGGTAAGGATGCGCCATAAAGTCGAGATAATCTTCGAGAAGCGTGTAGCCATCGTTATCAGGGTCATCATTGTGATTAGCCGTGTTGATATCACTGTTGATAACTTTTTCATACCAGTTAGGCATACCATCTTGATCAGTATCGAAGTCGGCAGAGCGATGTTCTTCAGGATAGACCTCCCATCCCCCAGCATCATCTTCATGGTCGATTTCCCCCTTGATACCAGAGCGTGAACCTGTATAGGTATAGGTACCCTCTATGGCTTCCCGAATGACACGGAGATGCTGGTCGTCGCGCATCGGCATGGTTGCTCCACCATCACTGGTAACTATCTTAAGGGCATCCTTTGCAGTGTGAATGGTGGCATAAGAAGCAAAGAGAGGCTCGTCTACTAGATACTTATAAGTGGTAGGTATATTACCGGTAGCCTTGTAAGTTTCCCCTTTTTTGTCGTAAGTAAGTGTATGGTTCTTATTTTCACGGATGTTACCACTTACGTAAGCCTGATCTACACCGTCCGGAGCTATGGCATCCTCGAAATCTTGCGAGAAGAGAATTTTCTTGTTGGTATCGGCCCCCATCTTATAGTAGTTGTTCACGAAGTTTACAGCATGGCAGTTACCATCGGTGGTACGACTATGCCAGTTGTAGCATACATTATTAAAGAGATCGAGTCCACCGATAGGACGATTTTGCCCATCCATACCACCCCCCATACTCCAGTTGCGTCCCTCACAGTTGAGTAAGAGATTATGATGCCATGAACCGATACGCCCATCGATAGTAGCTGCATAGCCATGATTCGTGCCCGCAGAATAATTCTTATGATCAGCGATACCTAAGGCTTCGGCTATCATTGAATATTGGAAAGATACATTCAGCGCACCACGTCCAGATACCGTCTCATCGGTACCCCAAGCAGCTGTGGTATGGTCTACGATACTATGGTTGGCACCACTCATTCCCATAGCATTACCCGTATCACCATATCCATGCTTGAATCGCATAAATCGGCAGATGTTATCGCTACCGATATTCACATTAGAAGCCTTCAGACAGATACCTTTACCAGGAGCCGTCTGTCCGGCAATGGTGATATAGGGATTTGTAAAGACTGCAGAAAAATCCATAACGATGATGCCCGATACATCGAAGACGATGGTATGAGGCTCACTGATGTCTGTCAGTCCATAAAGCAGTGACCCAGGGTTATGGTCGTTGTTGAGATTCGTAACATGATAAACCGAGCCGCCACGACCACCTAATGCATATCGGCCATAGCCCTCGGCGCCAGGAAAAGCCAAATGACAAGGGCGGAATGACCATGGTGTACCCCGGTAGATGTTACCTTCAGCATCCACTTCATCTATACGCCACCAGTAACGTTGCATGGAGGAAAGACCAGTCTGTGTAAAAGAAGTGTTCTCACCTTCATATAGATACGCATCGCTTTGTGCTACCTCGGCAGAGTCGGTACCCAGTACCAATTTATGAGCTACGGCTCCTACGGCAGCAGTCCAAGAGAACTGTACCGTGCCATCTTCCTGTCCGGCATGATAATCTTGATTAGATGGAGTCGGATCTGTAGCTGTCATAGCAGCCACATCAAATTCGAGTCCATTAAGCATCATGCTCGTTGTAGAGTAAGTCTTGCCCGATTCAGGAGTGGTGGCATAGGTAATCACAACGGATTCACCCTCTTTGGCCGTAAAGGTAATATACGAAGAACCCGCCTCGATGGTACTCTCTGCGCCAGAAGTAAATGGCTTGCCCGACGCCACCACCTGTCCATTAACGCGAACTTCTACATCGGGCATAGACTGGTCTAAGTCAGAATTGTTATGATAAGCTTTCAGCGTATGCACCCCTGCACTAAGCCCCGTAATGGTGAGAATAAGCGAAGAGCTTCCTTCGGTCGTTTTCACCATGTTACCATCAACCAGATTACAAGCCACGACTTCATCAGCGATGACACGAAGCCCTTTACTCTCTACATACGTCTTGTTCCAATTACTTCCTACAGCAGAGGCAGCCCCTCCGGCTGTAATCGTAATCGATACGCCATTATCGAACGACTTGGTATCACTGGTGGCACGAGGTACGGCCCATGAGGTGTAATTTAATTCGGTATCCTTGCCCATGGTCGTTTTTCCTGGTAGGTCAAAATCAATCATTTGTGCATGAGCGGATAAAGCTGCTGCGACAGCAGTAGTCATCAAGATGATTTTTTTCATGCTAATCTTGTGTTATTTTTTTGAAAAGGTTAATAGATTAATGATTAGGATAAGCATTATTATCGGTTACAAAAATAATGAATTATTGATAAACAGAAGAGAAATATTATTTAAAAGTAAATAGAAACAAAAAAGATGTAGGTTACAAAAACAACACTTTATCGTCTTATTGACAGAAAACAGAAAACAATATATTAACTGAAGATGAAACAGAAATTAGTTTTAGCATCTTGTGTTCTGGCCTTGGCTCCAAATATAGCGAAGGCACAGTACCCTCAAATTACAGATGAGGCTCAGCAAAAGTTTGAGAATCTTCGTAAGGAGTGGACAGCTCATTCAGACTCAGCATGGGCTGTAGCTTTTCCTATTGTAAAGAAAGAAGCTATGGAAGGTCGTCCTTATGTGCCATGGGCTTTCCGTCCATACGATTTGCGTCAGGCTAAGATTCCTGCATTCCCAGGTGCAGAAGGTGGTGGTATGTATACCTTCGGTGGCCGTGGTGGTAAAGTGCTTACCGTTACGAATCTGAATGATGATGGTGTAGGCTCTTTCCGTTGGGCTTGTGAACAGGGTGGTGCTCGTATCGTTGTCTTTAATGTATCGGGTAATATCGTACTGAAGACCCCTATCATTGTTCGTGCTCCTTATATCACTATCGCAGGTCAGACTGCTCCCGGTGAAGGTATCCAGATTTCTGGTGAGTCATTCCAAGTAAATACACATGATGTTATCGTTCGTCATATGCGTTTCCGCCGTGGTAATACCAATGTATGGAACCGTGAGGATAGCTTCGGTGGTAATCCTGTAGGTAATATTATGATAGACCACTGCTCTTGCGAGTGGGGTCTCGATGAGAATATCTCTTTCTACCGCCATATGTTTGATATGGGCGATGGTAAACCTATGCGCAAAGAGCCAACTGTGAATGTAACTATTCAGAATACCATTTCTGCTAAGGCTCTCGATACCTATAACCATGCTTTCGGTAGTACCATTGGTGGTGAGAATGCTTCGTTCATGCGTAATGTATGGGCTGATAATACTGGTCGTAACCCTTCTATCGGTTGGGGTGGTGTATTCAACTTTGTGAATAACATCGTTTATAACTGGGTACATCGTACTTGTGATGGTGGTGAGTTCTCTACCATGAGCAACTTCATTAACAACTATTACAAACCAGGTCCTGCTACACCTAAGGAAGGTAATATTGCTTATCGTATTGTGAAGAGCGAAAGCCGTAGTAAGAACCTCTTCCCTTATCCACAGTTTGGCCGTATCTATGCCGAAGGTAACATCATGGAAGGTAATGCTGCTGTAACAGCAGACAACTGGAATGGTGGTATCCAGACCGCTGATAAGGATGGTGTAATCGGTGACGATGTAAAGGCTTTGATGCGTAGCAATGAGCCTTTCGTTATGCCATACATGACTATTATTCCTAAGGAGCAGACCTTTGACAAGGTACTCGACAACGTAGGTGCTATGGTACCATGCCGTGATATTATCGATGAACGTATCGTAGAAGAAGTTCGTACCGGTAAGCCTTATATCGCTAAGAAGTTTGATAAGAAGCATCCTTATGGTGATGTCACCGGTTTGTCAAAGAAGTCACAGAACGCAGAAGGCTACTTCAAGTATCGCCGTATGGAGAACGACTCTTATAAGCTTGGTATCATCACAGATATCAGCCAGATGGGTGGTTTCCCTCAGTATAAGAAGGTAAAACCTTACAAGGATAGCGATGGCGACGGTATGCCAGATGAGTGGGAGGTAGCTAACGGATTGAATCCTAATGATCCATCAGATGCTAATGGCGATATCAACGGTGACGGTTATACCAACATCGAAAAGTATATCAACGCTATCGATACCAAGAAGAAGGTAGACTGGACTAATGTAAAGAACAATTACGATACACTTGCCGAAAAGGGTAAGTTGATGTAAGACGAACAAATATGAAAAAAGGGTTAGTTATTATAGGTTTAGTTTTGCTTTCGGCATCTGTTCATGCACAGGTAGCTTTGGACAGTGTCGGAAGAAAGGCTGACTATGTAAAAAGTATCCTCGGTAGATCTGAGAAAATAGTTAATGGTCTGAATCTGACCAGCGACTATACTCGTAAGAATGTAGTTAACATCGTTTGTAACCGTTATTTTTACCTGAGTGATTGTGAGGATAAATTGAAGGGTGATGCTCTGCAGGCAGAACTCTATAGACACCACTTTGAATTTGCGGCAGCTTTAGGCAATTATCTTTCTGACAAGGAGATAGAAGCCGTGAAAGATGGTATGACATATGGTGTAGTGCCTAAAACTTATCAGGCCTATCAGGATATGATTCCTTCTCTCAAGGAAAATGAAAAACTGCAGATACTCAACTGGCTGAAAGAGGCCCGTGAATTTGCTGTAGATGCAGGTACATCAAAAGCTAAACATGGATGGTTTGGCAAGTATAAGGGACGTATTAACAACTGGCTCTCTCAGCGAGGTTATGACCTCAATAAAGAGCGTGAAGGTTGGAATAAGCGTATTGCAGCTCAGAAAAAGTAATTTCATGAGAAAGTTATTGATTATAGTATTAGTTGCCTTAGGGGTTGTGCAGGTGTCTGCACAACCCTTCCCATTAGATTATAGCTATGTAGGTTATCGCCAGTGTGAACAGGCAATCCCTAATGCTCCAGTCAAGGTGTATGTGTCGTGTGAAACAGGTGATCAGAGTGCTCGTATACAGAAAGCTCTCGACTATGTAGCTCGACAAAAAATGGACAAGAAGACGGGGCTCCGTGGAGCAGTATTGCTCGCTCCTGGTACCTATCACTTGAGCAAAGCTCTTCGTATATCGGCAAGTGGAGTTGTACTTCGTGGTTCAGACCGTCAAAAAACGGTGTTGCTGAAAGAAGGGGTTGACCGTGGCGCTGTAGTCTATGTAGAGGGACAAGACAACCGACAGATTACAGATACCTTGGCCATTACGGGTTCTGTGGCTTTAGGTAATAAGCAACTATCCTTGTCGGGTAAGGCGATCAGCCAAATCAAGGCAGGCACAGAAGTCGTCGTTTATCGCCCGTCTACTCAGAGTTGGATCAACAAGCTACAATGTGCAAGTTTCGGTGGTGGTAAGGATATGGGCTACTGGGGCTGGCATCCGGGCGAGGCAGATGTGGAATGGAGCCGTACGGTGACCCATGTTCAAGGAAATCAAGTAACCCTTGATGCTCCTCTGAGTATGGAACTTCAGGCTTCTGACGCAGACAGTAAGGTACTTTTGTATCGTTGGTCTGGTCGAATCGTGAATGCTGGTGTAGAAAATCTCACGATACAGTCAGCTTATCATACTAAGTATGCCATGGACGAAGACCATGCCTGGAATGGAGTGTATATCGCCCATGCTAAAGATTGCTGGGTACGTCTTGTCGATTTCAGAAATCTATCGGGTTCAGCTGTTGTCGTTCAACGTAGTGGTTCACAGATTACCGTAGAAGACTGTACGTCTAAGCATCCTGTATCCGAATTAGGAGGTTATCGTCGTCGTACCTTCCTCACCTTTGGAGAAAAATGTCTTTTCCAACGTTTGTATTCAGAAGAGGGTATCAACGATTTTGCTGCAGGTATAGTAGCTGCCGGTCCTAATGCCTTTGTACAGTGTGAAAGTCGCAATTCGCATGGGTTTAGCGGTAGTATCGGTTCTTGGGCTACGGGGTTACTCTTTGATATCGTTGATATTGATGGCGATGATATCCGTATGGGTAATCTTCGTTTAGAGAAATATGGTACAGGATGGAATACTGCCAACAGTACAGCTTATCAGTGTTCTGCTGCTGCGATTCAGGCTGATAGTCTGCCAGATGGCTCGGCTAATTATGTCTATGGTTCGTGGGCACAGTTCTCGGGTACAGGTTATTATGATGAGCTGAATAACCATGTGAAGCCATGGAGCCTTTTCGCACAGCAATTAGGTAAGCGCCTGGGGCATGACGTCTCATCGATTACCCGTACCTATGTGCGTAATACGGGAGCTTCGAGCAATCCACCAATAGAGGTAGCTCAACAAATGGCTCGCGAAGCACACCAGCCTCGTATGACGATGGATATGTGGATAGATAGTGCACAGTTTACGGCATCTGTATCTGCAAAGGGTGCACTCGCTGTAGATCGCATCAAAGATGAGCAACCTATCAATCAGGTGAATCATACTTTTGCTATCGAGAATGGTAAACTCGTCATGGATCATGCCCTTGTAGTGGGTAATCGTCATAATTCACCTTGGTGGAACGGACGCGTAAAATATTCAGCCTTCCCTAAACTGCCATATGGTCTGACTCGTTTTGTACCAGGTATGGAAGGTGATGGGCGCACAGACCGTGTGGATAGTGTTATCCAGAAGATGGTCAACAGTCATACCGTACTCTATGCGCAGAATTATGGTTTGTGGTACGATCGCCGTCGAGATGACCATGAGCGTGTTCGTCGTCGTGATGGTGATGTGTGGGGCCCATTCTATGAGCAGCCACAAGCCCGCAGTGGTGAAGGAAAAGCATGGGATGGTCTGAGCAAATATGATATGGAACGCCTCAATCCTTGGTATTATGCCCGTCTGAACGAGTTTGCCCAGAAGGGTGCTTCACAAGGATTACTCCTCCTGAACCAACACTATTTTCAACATAATATCTTAGAAGCCGGTGCTCACTGGGTAGACTGTCCTTGGCGTACAGCTAATAATATCAATCATACAGGATTCCCAGAGCCCGTTCCTTTTACAGGTGATAAACGTATCTTTATGGCTGATTACTTCTATGACCTGACAGATCCTGTTCGTAAGCATCTGCATCAGAAGTATATCATGGATGTATTAGATGCGTTTGCCGATCAGCCGAATGTCATCCATTCTATCGGTGAAGAGTTTACAGGACCACTTGCTTTTGTACAATTTTGGTTGGATACCGTTAAGGAGTGGGAAGCCAAGCGTGGTAAAAAGGCTATGGTAGCTCTGGCTGTTAATAAGGATGTACAGGATGCTATTCTGCAAGATAAAGCCAGAAGTGAAGTGGTGGATATTATCAATATTGAACAGTGGTATTATCATGCCAAAGGACTCTATGAGCCGGGTGGTGGCTTGAATCTGGCACCTCGTCAGTTCCAGCGCCAAAACCGTACGGGTAAGATAACCTTCGATCATGTCTATCGTGGGGTAAGTGAATATCGTAAAGCTTATCCAAACAAGGCTGTCGTGTATTATGCATCGGGTTATCCACAAATGGCCTGGGCTGTATTGATGGCTGGTGGCTCTTGTCCAAATCTCCCTGTTACAGATACAGCCTTCCTCAAATCGGTTGCTTCTATGCAGCCGACCTATCATGAAGAAGGCAATAGTATGATGGCTAATCGTCAGGGTGATGCCGTATTCTATCTAGAGAAAGGCAATGCCGACCTGATAAACCGGTTATCATCAGCTTCTGGTTCTCTGTATCAGATTGATGAAAAGACAGGTGATATGACTCTACTTTTAAAGAATAGTATACGTAGTAATATGAAAAAATATCTTGACAAGAAAGGTGTATACTGGTGGAAAGCCAAAAACTAAATTAGAGGTTAATTATATAAGTCCCCAATGAATCTTCGGATTTGTTGGGGACATTTTTTTAATTCGTACGTCTTACTTATACAATATATAGTAGAGACATATAAATAGAGAGTTTGTTATGACCGAAAACGTGTATAATCTATTAGCAGATCCACAATTCCTTAAATCCATTTTGGATGGAAATCTGATGCCAAGAGATATTCAATATTCTTCTCATTTACATCCAACGCAGGAGGATATTGATGAAGCTAAGCAGATTTTGCTCCATTTGGATGAAGAAGAATGTTGCATACCTCAAGAAGAATTGATAGCCTTAAAAAAACGCATAAAAGTAGCTTTAGAAGTCTAAAATGGGATAAAAAAGTAGGTAAATACCGATTTTTACCACTTTTATATCTGATTTTGCATGCCATTCATACGTCATTTACGTAATTTTGCAATCAACAAACAAACCTATACAACTTACCTAAATGACGAATTCTACTATTATTGACAAAGATCAGCGGGCTTTAGAATTACTACAAGCCTATCAAGAAGGAAACGCTTCTGCTTTTTCTGACTTGTATGATATGTATATTCAGTTAATGCTGAACTACGGGTGTTGCCTAACATCAGATGTAGAGTTAGTGAAAGACTGTATACAAGATGTTTTTATTCGTTTACTCGATAAACGCCAATCTCCTGCTGTTAAGCGTTTAAGTTCTTATTTAGTAATATCTTTGCGTAACCGTCTGGTTGATGAGTTTCGTAAAGTGTCTTATAATGCATCTGTAGACTTGGATTGTGCGGATAAAAGAAAGTCGGTAGTTGATGTAGAAACCGATTATCTTGAAGAGGAAAAATCATTACATCAAAAGAATAAAGTGGCTTATTTGATGGAGGCATTGACTCCACGTCAGCGTGAGGCTTTGCAACTTTATTATCTTGATGAGAAAAAGTATGATGAAATTTGCCAAATCATGAATATGAATTATCATTCTGTGCGTAATCTCGTGCATAGAGGCATGTTGAAATTACGTGCTGCAGCCTTGTAATAGATCAGGTTGTTATCATAGAATGGTAAGTTTGACAAGAACAATGTGAAATGAAGAAACTTTTTTTCTTGGTATACCTGATAGGTTGTAGCTTGTTGGGATATGCTCTTCCTGCTGACTTCGTATGGCATAAGCCAAGTTTGAATTCGTCTGAGTCTATGCCTGTAGGCGGAGGCAGTATTGGTATGAATGTATGGGTGGAAAATGGTGATTTGCTGTTTTATGTAAATCGTAGTGGACATTTTGACGAGAATAATACCTTATTGAAAGTTGGTCGTTTCCGTATTCAGCTGCCTCATAAATTTCAATCGAATGCTTCTTTTACCCAGCGTCTTGTATTAAAAGATGGCTATATGGTGGTGGATGATGGTAGCCAGCGTGTTACCCTATGGGTAGATGTCTTCAAACCGGTAATTCATGTTGAAGTACAGTTGGAGCAAAAAGGTAGTGTTACCTGTAACTTTGAAAGTTGGCGCCATCATGACCGTGCTATCGGTAAGGGTGAGTGTTTCCAGTCTTCTTATAAATTCAGAGTTCCTAAAGGGTGTATGACCCATCAAGATCAGTTTGATGTTAAACCGAGTGAACTCACTTTCTATCATCAAAATCCAGATAGTACCGTTTTTGATGCAACTGCTGTTCAGCAGAAGCTCAATGCTTATATACCGCAAATGTATAATCCGTTAGGTCGCTTGATATTTGGTGGAAAACTATCTGCTCCTCAGTTTACTTTTCAAGGTACTTATCAAGGTGTATATCAGCAAGTAGATTATCAGGGATGGCGCTATACTGCCAAGCAACCGCTTCGCCAGTATTCCTTGGATATTGTGCTGGCAGATGTGCAGGGTACGGTAGCACAGTGGAAGGCTAAGGTGCAGCAAACGAGCAAAAGCATTCAAGCCAAACAAGACTTTAAGAATACCATTAAATGGTGGAATGCCTGGTGGAATCGCAGTTGCATAGAAGGTCAAGGCAAGGCCGAAGAAATTACTCGCAACTATACGCTGTTTCGCTATATGTTGGGCTGTAATGCCCATGGACAATGGCCTACAAAATTTAATGGAGGTCTGTTTACCTTTGAACCACATTATGTAGATGCTAAATCGACTTATACCCCTGATTATCGTCGATGGGGAGGCGGTACGCATACAGCTCAAAATCAGCGATTGGTATATTGGCCCATGTTGAAGAGTGGCGATTATGATGCCCTGAAGAGTCAACTCGATTTTTATGTTCGTATCCTTAAGAATGCAGAATTGCGTAGTCAGGTATACTGGAATCATGAAGGAGCAGCTTTCACTGAGCAAATCGAGAATTTCGGATTACCAGAGCATGATGAATACGGCTTGAAGCGTCCCGTAGATTTCGATCCAGGTATGGAGTACAATGCGTGGTTGGAATATACTTGGGATACGGTGTTAGAGTTCTGTCAGATGGCTCTCGAAGCAGAAAGCTATGGCGGTATGGATATTTCTGCTTATATCCCATGGATTAAATCATCTCTCGATTTCTTTGACCAGCATTATCGTTATATAGCCAAGAAACTTGGTAATAAACAAGTTGATCAGAACGGTAAACTGATTATCTATCCAGGTTCGGGTGGTGAAACCTTTAAGATGGCTTATAATCCTTCGTCTACGGTAGCAGGATTAAAAGTAGTAACCCAAAGTCTTTTGAGTTATCTGCAGCTACATCATGCAGATTTTACAGAAATAAAAAAATATCAGGCATATTTGAAGCAATGGCCCGATATATCTTATCGTGAAGTAGATGGGCATCAGGTTATCGCACCTGCACAGGTGTGGGCCCGAGTGAACAATGTAGAACCAACGATGCTTTATCCTGTATATCCTTGGCGTCTTTTTGGAGTTGGCAAGGATAGTCTTGATATCGCTATTAATACTTGGAAATATGATCCGTATGTCAAGAAGTTTAAAGGTATTGTGAGTTGGGAGCAAGCTAATATATGGGCTGCAGACTTAGGACTTACAGAGGATGCTGCTTATTGGAATACCGAGAAAATGAAAAACGGACCTTATCGTTTTCCTGCTTTCTGGGGCCCTGGTCATGACTGGACACCAGATCATAACTGGGGAGGAAGTGGTATGATTGGTATGCAAGAAATGCTGTTGCAAGAAAGTGGCGACAAAATATATATATTCCCAGCTTGGCCTCAGGATTGGAATGTACACTTTAAACTACATGGTTCAAAGCAGACAACAGTAGAAGCTACTTTGAACCAAGGAAAAATTGTAGAATTGAAAGTGTATCCGAAGTCAAGAGAAAAGGATATTATTGTCCCCCCAACCTTTCAAAGAAAGTAATAATTTCTTCCCAAGTCTTAAATTCATCGCTACCATACTGAATGTTGGTACCCATGAAATTATCATCGGGTAGCGGATCAATCATATAGTCTCCATACAGCAGATTTTTCTGATTGGTGAAGATAATATGGTTGAAGGCTGGTGCTGACAAATAGTCTTCTACCCAAGTCTGTACCTTGGTGATATAGTCATGCTGGTTAGTTGGTGCAGAAGCTACAATATATACTTGATAGTATTCCAACAACATTTCGTAGGCTTTATGCATGCTTGATGTAGCATTGTCAAAGGCATCGTGCAGGGCATCGTAGGCAATGTATACGATAGGTCGCTCCTTACCATTCTGCTTATCGTCTATCCATCGAATCACTGGTATGAGATAATGGTGCACCACTTTATCTATGAGACGATGCTCACCATGAAACTTAATGGCATGAGGATAATGCTCCAGAAAAAGATCGTAAGTGTGGACAATAGGATCATGATCACCAAAGAGACCATATACATGCTGTTTCTCTTCTTCGTTGATTCCCTCGAAACAATGTTCGGTAATATCCTTGTACTCCTTAATCAATCCCTTGGTTACCATGAATTCCTGTACACCGTCTTTTCGCGGATTCTGAAAAACCTGTTTACCTGTACTGCTCGACATTGTATCGCCCATGCGAAAAGCCGGGTTAGTCAAGATACGATCGTATCCGTAAAGCATTTCGGTAAACATACCACCCATAGAAGAACCGATGATAAGATCGGGCTTTTCTGTGTCACAGAGATTTTTAAGCAACTGCATTGCCTCTTCAGGATGAAGCGGTAAATCTTCGGCAATAACCTGTGCATTCGGCATACAGTCCTGTAGCAATTTGACCGTCCCCGATTGAGCAGATGACATAAAGCCATGTACATACATAACCTTTTTGCCTGACATGAGATCAGGATATTGCTTGATATAAGGATTTTCCATTTTGTGTAATATCATTAAAACTGTTGATATTGCAAATATAACCAATACCATCATTATGACCAAACTTCAATCTTTAAAATAATAAAAATAGTAAAAAGTACACTTTACACAGATTACTTCACAAAAAAATAATTATCTTTGTAAAAATCTAATAACTAACTTAAATTAAACTTTATGAAACCAAATCAGGTTATCGCTTTATGCTTGGCAGCGATGTCTGTATCTCCAGCATGTGCTGCTAAGTCTAAAACACCAAAAACATTACAACCAACGTTTACTGAATGGCACGACTTGCAAGTTAATGAGGTTAACCGCTATCTGCTTCATACAAACTTCTTTACGTATGAGTCAGCTGAAAAAGCGCTGAAAGGCGATATGAAGGCATCGGCCAATTATTGCTCTTTAGAGGGTGACTGGAAATTTAACTGGGTGGCTAATGCCGACCAGAGGCCAACTGATTTCTGGAAAACTGATTTTGATGATTCTTCATGGAAAACATTCCCAATACCCGGACTCTGGGAAATGAATGGCTATGGTGATCCTGAATATGTGAATATCGGTTTTGGTTGGAGAGGTCATTTTCAGAATAATCCTCCTGAAGTGCCGGTTAAGGATAATCATGTGGGCAGTTATCGACGTATCATTAAGATTCCAGAGAATTGGGATGGCAAACAGGTTATTGCTCACTTTGGTTCTGTGACATCAAATATGTATCTGTGGGTTAATGGCAAATATGTAGGCTATACCGAGGATAGTAAGGTAGCTGCAGAATTTGATATTACACCTTATTTGAAGAAAGGTGAGAATGTGATCGCTTTTCAGACATTCCGCTGGTGTGATGGTAGCTACGATGAGGATCAAGACTTCTGGCGTCTTTCGGGTGTAGCTCGTGACTGTTATCTCTATGCCAAGAATAAGCAAAATCAACTTTCTGATATTCGTATCGTACCTGATTTGATCAATGACTATAAGGATGGAACGCTACAGGTAGCTATGCAAGTAAAAGGTAAGGCTGCGGTTACTGTACGTCTTTTTGACCCTTCAGGAAAATTAGTAGAGGCAAAACAGATAAATTATGCTAAAGTGGGAGAGATAAAAACCGAATTTAAGGTGGCTGATCCTCAGAAGTGGTCTGCAGAAACTCCTACTTTGTATACCCTGCAAGTTAGTCTTAATGACCCAGCTAAACCTCAGGTTTCTTATGAGGCAACAGCAGTGAAAGTGGGCTTCCGTAAGGTAGAAATTAAAAATTCACAGTTGCTCGTCAATGGTCAACCTATTTTGATTAAGGGTGCAGACCGTCATGAGATGGACCCAGATGGAGGATATGTGGTAAGTCGTGAACGAATGATACAGGATATTCAGATTATGAAACGTCTGAATATTAATGCGGTAAGAACCTGCCATTATCCTGATGACCCTATCTGGTATGAATTATGCGATCAGTATGGTCTGTATATTGTCGCAGAGGCCAATCAAGAAAGTCATGGTTTCGGTTATGGTGATGATGCACCTTCTGGTAAACCTATGTTTGCGAAGCAGATCTTAGAGCGAAATCAGCATAATGTGTCTATGTACTATAATCATCCAAGCATTATCGTATGGAGCTTGGGTAATGAAACTCGTTATAGCAAGAACTTTGAAGATGCTTATGACTGGATTAAATCTCAGGATAACTCGAGACCAGTGCAGTACGAGCAGGCTGGTATGGATCGAAAAGCTACAGATATATTCTGTCCAATGTATTTCCCAGTGGATGCTTGCGAAAATTATGCTAAAGATGAGAAACGTACTCGCCCATTGATTCAGTGTGAATATAATCATACCATGGGTAACTCTGGTGGTAATTTGGCAGAATACTGGAAGTTGATACGCAAATATCCGAAGTTTCAGGGTGGTTTCGACTGGGATTTTGTAGATCAAGGCTTACATCGTGAAATTGTTAAGCCAATGAGTATACAGGTAGATGAAAAGACGCCATATAGCGAACTGAATAAGATAAAGTATACTTATGGTGGTGACTATAATCGCTATGATGCCAGTGATAACAACTTTAACTGTAATGGTATTATTGGTCCTGATCGTCAGCTGAATCCTCATGCTTACGAGTTGGCTTATCAGTATCAGAATATCTGGGCTGAGGCCGTAGATGCTAAGCAGGGTAAGATACGTGTATACAATGAGAATTTCTTCAAAGATTTGAAGAATGTCAAGATGGATTGGCAACTTTTGGTAGACGGTCATATAGTAAAAGAAGGAACGGTAGCCGATCTGAAAATAGCCCCTCAACAGACTGTGGAACTAACTTTGCCATATCAGGTGGAGGATGGACACGATAGTTATCTGAATATCGATTTCAAACTCAAGAAATCTGAACCTTTGATGAAAGTAGGTCAGGTTATCGCTTATCGCCAATTGGAAATAGAAAAGCAAAAGATAGCAATAGCTTCTGCTAATAGTGTAGGAACCGGTAAGATAAAAGTTGTGAAGGATGATAAGAGCAACTTACTCACTTTCAAGAGTGATGAAGCTACTATTGCCTTCGACAAAAAAACAGGTTGGTTGGCGCAATATCAAGTAAAAGGTAAAGACTTATTGGGTAAAGAAGGTAGTTTGAAGCCTAACTTCTGGCGTGCTGTAACCGATAATGATATGGGTGCAGGTATGCAGAAGAAATTTGCAGCTTGGAAGAATCCTCAGTTTAATCTGAAAGCACTTGATGTAACGATAGAAAAATCGGAAGGTGTAAAACAGGCTTTGGTACGTGCATCTTATGAAATGCCAGAAGTAAAGGCACGTTTCGAGATGACTTATCGCATTGCTCCAAATGGAAAAATAATGGTATCAGAACAGCTGGTGATGACACCTGAAGAAAAGGTAAGTGATATGTTCCGTTTTGGTATGGTGATGAATATGCCTTACCAGATGAGTCAGATAGAATACTACGGTAGAGGCCCTATCGAAAATTATAATGATCGTAAGGAATGTATGCGTATGGGAACCTGGAAACAGAATACTGATGACCAGTTCTTCCCTTATATACGTCCACAAGAAACTGGAACCAAAACTGATATCGGATGGTGGAAGCAGACAGATGCTAATGGTGTCGGTTTGCTGTTTACTCCAGTAGATCAGCGTATCGGCGATATGTCTGCTTTACATTATAATATTGCAGATTTGGATGAAGGCCTTGATAAACAGCAGAGACATAGTTACGAGGTGAAGAAATCTGTATACACGAATATTTGCATTGATAAGGCGCAGATGGGTGTAGGTGGTACTAATAGTTGGGGTGCTTGGCCTTTGAAACCTTATCGTGTTCCTGCTGCAGATTATCAGTTTAGTTTTGTTCTGACTCCTATTTTATAATAAAAAGAAAAAAAGAGGGGATATTATCCACTTCATAGCGTATAATGTCCACCTCTTTTTTTGATAAAATCAATAACTTTGTCTTGCAAATAACCTAAAGAATAAATAATTAGTCAATATGAAAAAACCTAAATTACTATCAGCATTGCTTCTTGCTGCAATGTCAGCATTGCCAGCAAGTGCTCAGACACATCAATTTACTGTACAAGCTAATAAACTTGGTGCGAAAATTCAACCAACAATGTATGGTATCTTCTTTGAGGATATCAACTTTGGCGCAGATGGTGGTCTGTATGCTGAAATGGTGGAAAACAGAAGTTTTGAATTTCCTGATCGTCTAATGGGGTGGAATACCTTTGGAAACGTTTCCGTTAGTGATGTGAAACCAGCTTTCGAACGTAATCCACATTATGTTACATTATCGAATGCTGGTCATAATCAGAAATTTACAGGTTTGGAAAATCGTGGCTTCTTTGGCATGGGGCTTAAGAAAGGCATGAAGTATGAGTTCTCTGTTTATGCCCGTCTTAACAATCTTCAAGGTAAAAAAGCTCGTTTTCGTGTAGAGCTGGTAGGTGAAAATAATGTACCAATCAGTCGTGATACCATCGTTGTAACTGCCAATAAATGGACTAAATATACAGCCACACTGACTTCTAATAAAACACAGCAGAAAGGTTTAATGCGAATCTTCCTGATGTCTGGTGATGCCGTCGATTTAGACCATGTATCTTTGTTCCCGGAAGATAACTGGAATGGTATGCGTGCAGACTTGGTAAAAGATTTGGAAGATTTGCATCCTGGTATCTTCCGTTTCCCTGGTGGATGTATCGTAGAAGGAACAGATTTGGAAACACGTTATCAATGGAAAAACAGTGTAGGTAACGTAGAAAATCGACCATTGAACGAAAATCGATGGAATTATACATTCCCTCATCGTATGTATCCTAATTATTATCAGACTTATGGTATGGGCTTTTATGAGTACTTCCTTTTGTCTGAGAAGATTGGTGCTGAGCCATTACCAGTAGTTAGTGTAGGTTTGGCTTGCCAGTATCAGAATAAAGATCAGGATGTAAATGCGCATGTAGCTCTGAAAGACCTGCAACCGTATATCGATGATGCGCTTGACCTGATAGAATTCTGCAATGGTCCGGTTACGAGTAAATGGGGTAAACTCCGTGCTGATATGGGGCACCCAAAACCATTTCATCTGAAGCAGATTGGTGTTGGTAATGAGCAGTGGGGTGAGATGTATCCAGTTCGCCTGGCAGAGTTCGTCAAGCAGATTCGTGCAAAATATCCAGATATCAAGATTTGTGGTTCAAGTGGTCCTTCTGCTGATGGCGATAAGTTTGATTATGGATGGAAAGAAATGCGTAAATTAGGGGTTGACTTGGTTGACGAACATTATTATATGTCGCCAGACTGGTTCTTTAAGAATGCAGGTCGTTATGATAATTACGACCGTAAGGGTCCTAAAGTCTTTGCAGGAGAATATGCAGCTCATGCTAAGGGTGATCCGAACTCATGGGAGGCTGCTCTTTCTGAAGCAGCTTTCATGACGGGTTTGGAACGTAATGCAGATGTTGTTTATCAGGCTACCTATGCTCCTTTGTTCGCTCATGTAGAGGGATGGCAGTGGCGTCCAGATTTGATCTGGTTTGATAATTTAAATTCTGTACGCAGTGCTAACTGGTATGTACAGATGCTCTATGGTACGAATCGAGGTACTCATGTATTGAAACTAACAGAAAATGATCAAGTCGTTAAAGGTGAGGATGGTCTCTATGCATCAGCAGTATATGATGCTCCAACTAAGAATTACATCGTAAAGATTGCGAATGCTGCCGGTGAGGATAAGACTATAGCTTTAAATCTGAAGGGAGCTAAGAATGTGAAGAGTGCGAAGGTCATTACTTTACATGCCAATGATCTGCATGCTGAGAATACCTTGAAAAATAAGGATGCTGTGAAGCCAGTGGAATCTTCACTTGATGTTTCAGGCAATGTGGTTAATATAACCATTCCAGCTAAGTCTTTTGTTGTATATCGTTTCTAAATCAAGTTATATAAAACCATAATTTGGGGAGTCCTTCTACAGATAGAAGGTTCCCCTTTTTCATATATACGGAAAAAGGTTCAGTAGACTATTCTGCTGAACCTTTTGGTATAATACTTTTCAAATAAATTAGTCGAGGAATAACATTTCACGATATTTAGGAAGTGTCCAAAGCTCATCTGAAACTATGAGCTCGAGTTTGTCAATCTCATAACGGATTTCTTCCATCTTTGGTGCTATTGTGTCGTGGTAAGCAATGGCTTTCTCACGTTCACTTTCAATCTTGTTAGCCACCTTTCGAGCATTGACCAATTCCTCTACGAAGGTTTCGATCTTCTCTGTACGTTCAGCAATCTCCTTAATAATCTTGATATTACGAGAGGTAAGTTTTTCACCTTCTTCTCTACCAAAGATTTCCATCATGCTCTGTACGTTTTTAGCCAACTGACTTTGATAGTGCGTAGCTACAGGAATGATATGGTTCATGGCAATATCGCCCATGGTACGAGCCTCAATTTGAATTTTCTTGGTATAAGTTTCCCATTTCACCTCATTACGAGCCTCGAGCTCATTTCTGTGAAGTACATTGAAGTCTTCGAACATCTTAACGCTGTCTTCGTGCAAATAGTTATCGAAGCATAGAGGGCAAGATGATTCACAGTCGAGACCACGCTTTTTAGCTTCTTCCTTCCATTCATCGCTGTAACCATTACCATCGAAACGAATCGGTTTGCTCGTCTTGATATCCTCACGGAGAACATCGATAATAGCAGCTTTCTTGTCAGCACCTTTCGCAATAAGTGCATCGACACGTGTTTTGAAGTTAGTGAGAGCTTCGGCCATTGCCGTATTTAATACAATCATAGAAGCAGCACAGTTAGCCTCAGAACCTACAGCGCGGAATTCAAAACGGTTACCAGTGAAGGCAAAAGGAGATGTACGGTTACGGTCGGTATTATCAATGAACAATTCAGGAATTTCAGGAATATCCAACTGAACACCTTTCTTGTCGGCCACATCAAATAAGGCTTTCTTATCAGCTTTCTCTACATGGTCAAGAAGTTCAGTCAGCTGCTTACCGAGGAAAGAAGAAATAATAGCAGGTGGAGCTTCGTTTGCACCCAAACGGTGAGAGTTAGAAGCACTCATAGCAGAAGCCTTAAGCAAACCATTATGCTTGTAAACGGCCATCAATGTTTCGACAATGAAAACAACGAAACGAAGATTCTCTTCTGGAGTAGAACCACTTTTATAGAGGAGAATACCATTATCGGTGGTTAAACTCCAGTTGTTATGCTTACCGCTACCATTGATGCCCTCAAAAGGTTTTTCATGGAGCAAAACATGAAGCCCATGTTTATGAGCCACTTTTTTCATGAGCCCCATGAGAAGCATATTATGGTCGATAGCCAAGTTACATTCTTCGAAAATAGGAGCCAACTCAAACTGGCCAGGAGCAACCTCGTTGTGGCGAGTCTTGCAAGGAATACCCAATTCAAGAGAGCGGATTTCCAATTCTTTCATAAAGGCCTGAACTCGCTCTGGGATTGTACCAAAATAATGGTCGTCCATCTGCTGGTTTTTAGCAGAATCATGTCCCATCAGCGTTCTACCTGTAAGAATCAGGTCAGGACGAGCAGAATACAAGGCAGAATCAATGAGAAAATATTCTTGTTCCCATCCTAAATTAGCATGTACACTCTTGATAGATGGATCAAAATAGTGACAAACATCAGTAGCTGCAACATTAACAGCGTGGAGAGCGCGAAGCAATGGAGACTTATAGTCGAGTGCTTCACCAGTATACGAAATGAAGATAGTAGGGATACAAAGTGTATCGTCAATGATAAAGACAGGAGATGTAGGATCCCAAGCAGAATAACCACGTGCTTCAAATGTATTACGGATACCACCGTTAGGGAAAGAAGAAGCATCAGGTTCTTGCTGAACAAGTAGTTTTCCTGAAAATTCTTCAATCATACCGCCTTTTCCATCATGTTCTACGAAAGCATCATGCTTTTCGGCAGTACCTTCGGTTAAAGGCTGGAACCAGTGCGTATAGTGTGTTACACCGTTTTCTATAGCCCACTGTCGCATACCTTCTGCTACAGCATTGGCAATGCTACGGTCTAATCGAGCACCATTATCCATTACATCGACCAGTTTGGCGTAAATGTCTGAAGGCAGATACTTGTACATTTTCTGTCGGTTGAAAACATACTTACCAAAGTACTCAGAAGGTCTCTCAATAGGGACTCTTACATCGACTGGCCTTTTCTTAGCGGCTTCGGCTACAGCCTCAAATCTTAAGTTTGCCATTTTTGCTTTTATATGTTGTTTAGTTTGCTATTATTTTCTTTAAGCCTCATTTTTGTGTGCAAAAGTAATGAAAAATGTTATAAAACGTACGGCTTTTGTAGGAAAAATCTAGTTATGACTTGCTCTTTTTATTTGATATCGTTATATTTGTGTACATTTTGTCAATTTTAGCAGTAAACATATGAAATCAGGTGGACTAATTGAGAATTTCCGCCTCATTAATTTCTGTAACAGTTATGATATTAATATACTTAAAAATTCTTAATAAGACCAATAATTAAGAGTTTTAGAATATTGTGATTTCAATTATATTACGTAATTTTGCACCCAATATGGGAATGATTAAAGTAATTCCTATCCATACCAAGCAGGAGGAGAATGATTTCATCGCTTTTCCTAAGGTGCTTTATGCTGATTGTAAACAGTATGTACCTGACATGGATATGGATATGAGAAATATGTTCGATCCGAAAAAGAATTCGGGGTTGGCATTTACAGATTTACAGGGCTTTGTAGCTTATCGGGATGATAAAGTAGTAGGCCGAATTGTTGGTATCATCAATCACCATGCCAATGAAAAATGGAATAAGAAAACAGTGCGTTTTGCCTATTTCGATTTTGTAGACGACCATCAGGTTTCTGAAGCTTTATTGAAAGCAGTGGAAAACTGGGGTAGGAATCATGGTATGGATAATGTCGAAGGTCCATTGGGTATAACCGATTTTGATAAAGAAGGTATGCTTGTGGAAGATTTCGATAAATTAAGTTCGATGGTTACCTACTATAATTATGCTTATTATCCAGAGCATATGGAGGCTTTAGGATACGAAAAAGCAGTTGACTGGGTTTCGATTCGGGTAGATGTTCCCAAGGAAGTACCAGCCAAGTATGCTCGTGTATCAAAATTGTCTGGAGAAATGTTTGGTCTGCAAGTTAAATGCGTTACTAAAAAGCAATTCGTCCAGGAAAATATTGGTCATAAATTATTTGAATTATTGAACGCAGCTTACTCTCCATTATTTGGCTTTTCAAAAATGACAGAAGAGCAGGCTGATGAATTCGTAGACAAATATCTGCCATTGCTAAATTTGGATTTGCTTCCGATGGTAGTAAACAATAAGGGTGAAATCGTTGCAGCTGCAGTAACGATTGGTTCTCTTTCTCATGCTTTGCAAAAAGCAAATGGTAAATTGTTTCCATTGGGATGGTATCATTTACTGAAGAGCTTGAAATGGAAAAGAGAAGACACTGTAGAACTCTTGTTGATAGCAGTTCGGCCAGATTTGCAGGGATTGGGTGTAAATGCTTTACTTTTTGATGATTTAATACCTAAATATAATAAGTTAGGATTTAAATTTGCAGAAACTGGTCCCCAACTTGAGGATAACGTGAAAGAGCTCTCACAATGGAAACCACTTGGTCCATCCATTATCAAGAGAAGACGTTGTTATAAAAAGAGTATTCAATAAAATATATATAGCTATTAATCTGTAGTGCTGAAGATAAAAATCTTCAAAACGCAGGAGATGATAAATATGAAAAGAAGAGTAGTAATTACAGGTATGGGCATTTGGTCTTGCCTGGGTACAACCTTGGATGAAGTAAAAGATTCTCTGTATCAGGGAAAAAGTGGTATCATTTTTAGTCAGGAACGTAAAGATGCAGGATTCCGTTCTGCTCTTTGTGCTGATATCAAGGTACCAGACTTGAAGCCTTTCGTCAAGCGTAATATGCGTCAGTTTATGCCAGAAGAAGCTCAGTATGCTTATATGGCAACTAAGGATGCTTTAGAAAACGCCAAGATGGATCAGGATTTTATCGATGCACATGAGGTTGGTATCATTTATGGTAATGACTCTGTTGCTGAGGCAACAATGCATGCACTCGATAAGTTCCGTGAGTTTAAGGATACTTCAGCTTGTGGTAGTGGAGCTATTTTCCAATCAATGAACTCTACTGTTACAATGAATCTTGCTTGCCTGTTCAAATTGCGTGGTATCAACTTGACAACCTCTGCAGCTTGTGCATCGAGTTCTCAAGCTATCGGTTTGGCAGCCATGTTGATTAGTCAGGGTTTGCAGGATTATGTAATCTGTGGTGGTGCTCAGGAAGCTAATATGTACAGTGTAGCATCTTTCGATGGTATTCAGGCTTTCTCTACTCGTGAGGATGAGCCTACTAAGGCTAGTCGCCCATTCGATAGAGACCGTAACGGTTTGGTTCCTGGTGGTGGTGCAGCTACTGTTATTTTGGAAGACTACGAGTCAGCTGTAAAACGTGGTGCACCAATCCTTGGTGAAGTGATGTCATGGGGATTTTCAGGTAATGGTGATCATATTTCTACTCCTAATGTAGCTGGTCCAACTCGTTCTTTGGAGCTTTGTTTGAAGAATGGTGGTCTTGATCCACGTCAGATCGGTTATGTTAATGCACATGCTACATCTACTCATGCAGGTGACGGTCGTGAAGCATTAGCAATTGCTGACATCTTCGGTGATTATAAGGTGCCAGTTACTTCTACCAAGAGTCAGACAGGTCATGAGATGTGGATGGCAGGAGCTAGTGAGATGATTTATTCCATGTTGATGATGAAAAATGACTTTATTGCAGGTAATATCAACTTTGAAAATCCAGATGAAGAGACAGCTGCAGTAAATGTAATTCCAGAAACCATCGAACAGCATTTCGATATGTTCCTCTCTAACTCATTCGGCTTTGGTGGTACTAATTCTACTCTTGTAGTGAAGAATTTATAATTATTGTATTTACGATAGATAAAATAAACTAAAAAGAAAATTATTATGACACGTGAAGACATTGTAAAGCAGGTTAATTCTGTATTGGCTGAGGAGTTCGAAGTAGAAGAAAGCACATTTGCTCCTGAAGCAAATTTGAAGGATACTTTGAATCTTGACAGCTTGAGTCTTGTTGACCTTGTAGCAGTTATTCAGTATACTTACAAATTGAAGATTCCTGTAGAGGATCTTCGTAAGATTGATACATTCAACGATCTTTACGACTATCTTGATAGTCATGTTGAAAAATAAATGATTACAGAAGATATCAAGGCGCTTATTCCTCAGCGCAATCCTATAATGATGGTCGACCGATTAGATAGTGTGGATGGTGACAATGCTGTTGCCATCCTTACTGTCAAGGTCGACAATTATTTTATAGAGGAAGATGGTAAGATGGCTGAGCCTGGTATGATTGAGCATATAGCTCAGTCAGCATCTGCTTTTGCCGGATATCGTGCACTGGCAGAAGGGGCTACAGAACCTCCTGTAGGCTATATAGGTGAAATCAAACGTTTTCATTGTTATCATCGACCATCTGTTGGTGATGTCATGAAGACGACTATAACTATGGGTGCTACAGTACAGGGTGTTACCATCATTATGGGTGAAACATATGTAGGTGACGAGAAGGTTGCTGATACACAAATGAAAATCTATATTGACGAAGAAAAATAATGGATATGCTATTACTCAATAAGTTCTATCGTGTAGTAAGTCGCGAAGAAAAGGATAATAATATCGTATTCCATGTAGAGCTGTTGCCTGAGTGCGATGTATATCAGGGGCATTTCCCTGGTAATCCTGTATCTCCAGGTGTCTGCAATATAGAGATGATAAAGGAATGCGTGATGCAGGTAGTCGGCAGAAAGTTGGTGATGAATAAGCTCGACCGCTGCCGTCTTACAGCAGTAGCTTCTCCTTCAGTCTGTCCTACATTGGATGTTACGGTTCATGTTGAAGAAGGTGAATCGAGTGTAAAGGTATTGGCCAGTATTGCTGATGCTCAGCAGCAATATATGGATTTCAAGGGTGAAATGATATGACCGAACTTGTTATAAAGATCTATAAATATTTTCATAATCATCGACCTATCTTTTGGGCTTCGATGATTTTCTTGTTTATTTTCTTCGGCTTTTTTGCTTCTAGAATAAACCTTGAAGAAGATATTAACAAGTTGATGCCATCATCTAAGAATGCTGATGGTACTACAAAATTAGCTTTTTCCAGCCTTCGAATTAAGGATAAAACTTTCCTGTTGTTTGAAGGGCAAAAAGGAGCTACTCCTCAAAAAATCGCCAGAGCCTGTGATGCTTTTGTAGATTCTCTGAATGCTCAGGATGCCAAGCGCCCTAAGGGCGAACAGGTTATAGGTGATGTGTTTTATAATATACCTGAGGATGTGATGTTTGATGCTGTAGATTATATGCAGGAACATTTCCCTGCATATATTGATACTGCAGTGTATGCACATATCGACTCGATGCTCACTGTTGAACATTTTAATAAACAGATGATTACCAATCGGGAGGATATGACAGGGAGTTTTGGTTCATCTTTTCCTGAGTTAATTCAGATGGATCCTGTAGGTATCCGAAGTGTCTTAATGAAGCAGATGGCTCCTCTTATGGCGGGTTCTGCAGGCAGTTATAAGACAATTGACGAACATTTCTTTGTACCAGATTCCTCTGTGTGTATTGCTTTTATAACACCGAAATATTCTGCTACGAATACGGGACAGGGGTCTGCTATGTTTGAGATGCTTAACCAGCAAATAGAGAAATTTAAAACTTCACATCCTGAAGTAAAAATAGTCTATCATGGCACTCCTGCTAGTGGCTACTATAACTCCTCTACCATAAAGAAGGATTTAACTACTACTGTTTTTGGATCCTTTATTTTTGTGTTGGCATTTATTTTCATTTGTTTCCGCAATTGGGATACTTTGCCATTACTAATATTGCCAGTGGCATTTGGTGCAGTCTTTGGACTAGCTATGATGTATTTTATAGAGGGACAGTTCTCTTTGTTGGCTTTAGGTATTGGTGCTATTGTTCTTGGCGTAGCTATGAGTTATGTACTTCATGTGCTGACGCATTATAAGTATGTCAATGATCCGGAAAAAGTGTTGCGAGATGAGACAGTACCTGTTCTTTTGGGTTGTCTGACAACAATAGGTTCTTTCATGGGACTTATTTTTATCAATACCGACCTGTTGAAAGATTTTGGACTGTTTGCAGCATTTGCTATTTCAGGCACTACATTTTTTAGTTTAATATTCTTGCCACAATTACTTGATGATAAGGTAAACCGTATCAACAAGAAAGCCTTTGGTTTTATCGATCGTATTAATGCTTATCCGTTTGACCAAAAAAAGCCACTTCTTGCAGGTATTATTGTGGTTACGTTAATTTGTGTAGTCGCTTATGCGATACATGGTACTCAGTTTGATTCAGATATGAATAATCTGGGCTATCGTTCTCCTGAGGTAGTTTATTCTGAAAACTTACAGACACAGAAGACAGAATCGGCCATTCACTCTACATATTTTGCCAGTTCTGGTAAAACAATGGAGGAAGCTATAGAGCATTTTGATGCACTTCAACATAAGTTAGATTCACTTCAGAAACTGGGGTTGGTTAAAGGCTATACAAGCACAAACCAGATCTTTGTATCAGAGAAGGTACAACAACAGCGTATTGATGCCTGGAAGAAATTCTGGACTCCAAGCAGAGTAGGAAAAGTACGTCAGTTGATTGCGATGACAGCCCCTCAGGTCGGCTTTAGCACAGATGCCTTTGAACCATTTTTTGAGGCTGTAGAGGCAGACTATGAGCCAGATCCTTTATACAAATCAGGAATTATTCCTGCTGGTTATCAGTCTACATTGATGGAGAAAACATATGCAGGACAGTATTTACTGTTTACTTCTGTGAAGTACGACAAAAATTCGGAAGTAGGAGCCAACAGTGATTATATGCGTATTTGTGATGCTATAGCCAATGAGCCGAATATGCTTGTATTGGATACGAGTTACTATACTCAGGACACATTGATGAAGTTGAATAGTGACTTCAACATACTGCAATGGATATCAATGGTATTTGTCTTCGTTGTATTATTGTTCAGCTTCCGTTTCAATATCAAATATACACTCTTAGGATTTATGCCAATTATTTTAAGTTGGCTTATCGTTTTGGGTGCTATGGATATTTTTGATATGAAGTTTAATCTTATCAATATCATTATTTCTACATTTATTTTTGGTATTGGCGTAGATTATAGTATCTTTGTCATGAATGGATTGATTGGAGGTAAGGAAAATAAAAAATTGCTTGGACTTCATAAGTCTGCGATTTTCTTCAGTGCCTTTATTTTGGTCATCACGGTTAGTTCTATGCTTTTGGCTTCTCACCCTGCTATCAAATCTGTAGGTTTCTCAACACTTGTAGGTTTGGTATCGGCAGTTGTCTTAGCCTATGTTCTTCAACCGGCTTTATTTAAATTCATTTCTCGTAAAGAAAAGCAATAACCCGTAAGCGTGAAATACGACGTTGTTATCATAGGAAGTGGACTGGGTGCCTTGGAGTGTGCTCATATCCTCTCAGAAGAAGGAAAAAAAGTAGTGCTTCTCGAAAGAGAAGTGCAACCTGGAGGCTGTTTGCAGAGTTATAATCGTAAAGGTCTGTCTTTTGACACAGGTCTTCATTATGTGGGAGGTTTGGCAGAAGGACAGGCTTTGTATAAGCCTTTCAAGATGTTGGGCTTGTTGAATTTACCTTGGAAACGTTTGGATGCGGATGGTTTTGACCGTATTACCATCGGTGAACGTACTTATCGTTATGCTGAGGGATATCAAGCTTTTGTAGAGCAGTTAGCTTTAGACTTTCCAGAGGAAAGAGAGGGTTTGCAAAAATATGTAGAAATGCTTCAGCGCAGCGACCGTGATCAGTTTGAAGGACTATTTGGCTCTCATGCAGATATGGTCAATTCTCCTGTCGGATCACCTATGTTTACCACAGGTGCTTGGGATTATCTGCATGAAATTATTCATAACGAACTATTAATTAATATCCTTTCAGGTAGCTCTTTAAAGTTGGAACTTCGGAAGGAAACGCTACCTTTATTTACCTTTGCTCATTGCAATGGCAGTTATATTGCCAGTAGCTGGCGCTTAAAAGGTGATGGTAATCTGATAGTGGATGCGTTGCTTCGTGATATTAAAGCTAATGGTGGAGAAATCTTCTGTAAGGCAGAGGTAGAACAATTAGTAGAGAAAGACGGGAAGATTGTAACTGCGATATGTAAGGATGGTCGATGCTTTGAAGGAGATCTCTTTGTCAGCGATGTTCATCCTGCAGTTACTTTTGACATGATTCAAGAAAGCCAATATATTAAGAAGATATTCCGGAGACGTATCAGTCGAATGGAAAATACTTTTGGTATGTTTACGGCATCAATCGTTCTTCAGCCAGAAAGTGTAGAATATTTCAACTATAATCAGTTTGTTTATGATCAGCCTGATGTTTGGGATTTCTATCAGAAGAAAGGTCCAGTAAGAGGTGTCATGATTAGTTGTCGTGTTCCAGAAAATGGCGAAAAGTATGCTCGGCAGATAGATTTGCTTACTCCTATGTTATGGAGTCAGTGTGAAGAATGGGCTGATAGCAAGGTAGGTCGACGTGGGGAAGGGTATCAGCAATTGATGACCCAAAAGATCAAGGAATGTATTGCTTTAGCAGAACGTGTTATTCCTGGCTTATCAGGGAAGATCAGCGAAGTGTATTCTAGCAGTCCATTAACTTATCGCGATTATACCCTTACATCGCAAGGGTCTGCTTATGGTCTTCGAAAAGATTACAATAATCCGATGTTGACTACGTTGTCACCTCGTACCCCTGTTCCCAATCTTTTGCTAACAGGTCAAAGTTTGATGGTCCATGGTATACATGGTGTAACGATGACAGCCTTGATGACATGTGCAGAGATTTTAGGTAAAGAAACAATATATAAGAAACTCAATCAATAAGAAAATGAAATACGCATTAGTAACCGGCGGAAGCCGTGGTATAGGTCGTGCAGCATGTGTACGCCTTGCACAGATGGGATATCATATCCTTGTAAATTATGTGAATAAGACAGATGCAGCAGAGGAAACACTCGAGCTGGTACGTCAGGAAGGTCAAGATGGAGAATTGCTCAAGTTTGATGTAAGTAATTTAGAGCAGACTCGTGGTGCTATCGAGGCTTGGCAGCAAGCTCATCCTGATGAATATATCGAAGTGTTGGTTAATAATGCTGGTATTCGTCGTGATAACTTGATGGCTTTGATGCCAGCAGAAGACTGGACTACCGTGCTTCAGATTACTTTAAATGGTTTCTACAACGTAACTCAACCCATTCTTCCAGCCATGCAGCTTCATAAGTTTGGCCGTATCATAAATATGGCAAGTTTGAGTGGTTTGAAAGGTCTTCCTGGTCAGACTAACTATTCTGCAGCAAAGGGTGGAATTATTGGTGCTACAAAAGCTTTGGCTCAGGAAGTAGCTCGTCGTAATATTACGGTTAATGCCATAGCTCCAGGTTTTATCAAGACAGATATGGTAGATGGTCTAGATGAGGCTGCGTTGAAGAAGACGATACCTGCTAACCGATTTGGTAAACCAGAGGAAGTAGCTAGTCTTGTAGGATATTTGGCATCACCAGAGGCAGGTTACATCACAGGTAACGTGATCTCTATCAATGGTGGACTTTATACTTAATTTTAAGTATATATCAATAATATTAGTTTAAGTATTTAAGAAAATGAAAAAGATTGTTTTGTTTGTGCTGCTTTCTATGATGGCAGTAACAGCTACTTTCGCACAGGAAGCAGCATTTACTCAGGCTGTAGCCAAATTTAAAAGTGCTAAGACTGCAACCGCAAATGTAACGATGACCCAGCATAATGCTGCTTTGACCAAGAATACTACTGCTACAGGTTCTTTGTATATGAAAGATCCTGATAAGGTCTGTATTTCTGTGAATGGCGGTAAGGATCAGTTGGTTATGAATGGCAATACCTTTACAATGGTCATGAAGGGTCGTAAGCATGTTGCTAACAGTAAGATTAGTGCTCAGTTTGCTACCTTCAAGTCAGTTTTTTATAGTGTGCTTTCAGGTGGTAAGTCTGATATATCTAAACTCTCTGGCGTATCAGTAGCTCAGTCTGGTCACAATGTATTAGTAACCATTGTGCCAGTTGCAGCAAACGCAAAAGAGAAGCGTCGTATGATGTTTAGTTCTTTTGAGTTGGTTATCAACAAGTCTACTAACGCTCTTGTTAGTCTGAGCATGAAAGACCGTCGTGGTGGTTATACCAAGTATGCTTTCACAGGTTTCCGTTTTGGAGGCAGTGTAAATGATAAAGTCTTTAATCCTTAAGCGATGCAGGATTTAGAAGATATCTGCAAAGTAAGAGTCAAGTTTAGCGAGATCGATTCTATGTGTGTTGCTTGGCATGGCTCTTACGTTGCTTATCTCGAAGATGGTCGAGAGTCTTTTGGACGTCATTATGAGGGTATCGGTTATGCGACAATGCAAGAAGCGGGCATTTATGCACCAATATATGATATGCATATTAAATATTTTGCCTCTCTTCGTATTAATGATGTAGCCGAAATTCATACGCATTATGTTCATAAGCGTGGTGCTCGATTGGATTATCGTTATGAAATCTATCGTGAAAGCGATCATGAACTTTGCATTAAAGCCACAACCACTCAGCTTTTTATTGATCCTCAGGGCCAACTGATGATAGATAAACCAGACTATTATAAGGCATGGCAAAAGAAATATCTGACTAAATAATTTTGGTCAGATATTTTTTTTGCTGTTTTATAAAAAATTGTAACTTTGGCATGTCACTAATGAGTATTGATAAGCATGGAAGAATCACAATATGGTAATCTGTTGCAACTGCATGGCATCAAACCAACAGCTAATCGAATAATTATTTTAAGAGCGCTTGCTGTTGCCAAGTATCCGATGTCTCTTAAAGAAATAGAAGAAGCCATTGTTACGATAGATAAATCGAATATTTCCAGAACATTAGCTTTATTTCGTGAAAATCATCTTGTACATGATATGGAAGATGGCAATGGAAATGTTAAATATGAAGTTTGTTTTAGTCATAGTGAGGACAGCGATGATGATGAACACGTCCATTTTTATTGTGAGGGGTGTCGTAAAATCTTTTGTTTTGAAGATACGCCAATACCTCAAGTTCAGCTTCCTCAGGGATTTGAAAAGAATTCTATAAACTATATGATGAAAGGCTTATGTCCATCGTGTGCTCGTAAAAGGGCTTTGAGAAGCATAAAGTCTTGATAAATGAATTAAAAACAACTATCAAAGATGAAAAAATCTATTCAAAACAATCGTATCTCTTTGGGGATAACTAAGCGTGCGTTTGGTTTTGGTTTATGCTTTATGGCAGCTTTAGGTGCACAGGCTCAGTATTTTGATTTGGATCAGAGTAGAAGACGTACTGCGGAAGTTTCTGCAGATGGTTTTACGAGTTGGATGCTTCCTGAATTACCCCCTAATGCTACGGATAGTCGAAACTATGGTCAGGTAGAAGTATGTATCAAGAATACGTCTAAAAATCATTCTGTACGTACAGGATGGTATAAAGGACAGATAGCTAAAGACCGTTTGGTAAATGATGGTATTCATGTGGACGGAGTTGAAGCAGGAAAGCGTTCTATTACTGTTATCATCAAGGGATTGCCAGAAGGTGAACATTCTTTGCAGGTTTACCATAATAACACAGATGGATTGACCAATCTCTCTGATATACAAGTTGCCGTAAATGGTAAGAAAGTCGCTTCTATCCCACAGAGTAATCGCGAGGCTACACGTGTATCATCAGCAAAATCGTATGTCACTTTTACGGGTACCACTGCTACCATAGAGTATAGTTGTACTACTGATTTTTATATAAATTCTTTGGAATTGGATGTTCCTAATGCAGACAACATGGTATCTTCTCCATTCCCAGCAAATAATGATATTCATGCAGGTGCTGATGGTGGAACGGCTCATTTGCAATGGAAAGCTGCTGTAAATGGAGCAGATTCACAACAATTGTATTGGGCAACTGATAAGCAAGTATTAGAGCATGGTGGTGGAACGAATATTCGTTTATCAGCCACAGCAACCTCTTACGATTTGACAGGCTTGTCACCCATGCAGAAATATTATTGGCGTATTGATGTAACCAAAGAAGGCAAAACTACCCAAGGACAGGTTTGGATGTTCCAACCTCGTCGTATAGCTTTCCCTGGTGCTGAAGGTTACGGTAAGTATGCTATTGGTGGCCGTGGTGGTGATGTGTATCACGTAACTTCTCTATCAGATGAAGATAAACCAGGTACATTCCGTTATGGTGTTACCCATGTTAATGGTCCACGTACTATTGTTTTTGATGTGGCCGGTGTTATTACATTGAATAGTCGATTGGCTGTTAATGCCCCTTTTGTAACGATAGCAGGACAGACAGCTCCAGGTCGTGGTATCTTGTTCCGTTCGAAAGCTCTCGGTGTGGCCAACGATGGTATAACCCGTTTTATTCGTCTTCGTCTAGGTGGTGGAGATCAGTGGACTGGTACTGGTGCCAATGTGAACACGATGGATGGTATGGGAATGGCAGGCAACAATCATTCTATCATGGACCATTGTTCTATCGGATGGGCTATTGATGAAGGCTTTTCTAGTCGAAATTCGCAGAATCTTACATTACAGCATACTTTGATCTCCGAAGAGTTAAACTTTGCAGGACATAGTCACTATGTGGAGCAGAGTAACCGTTATGTAGAACATGGTTATGCTGCTACAATAGGTGGAGGTTCACCAGAAGGTGTAGCTTCTTACCATCATAACCTCTTGGCTCATAATAATGGTCGAAACTGGAGTATGGGTGGTGGATTGCTCGATGGTAAGTATGCTGGTCATCTTGATCTCTTTAATAATGTATGTTACAATTGGGGATCACGGGCTACCGATGGTGGAGCGCACGAGGTAAATTTCGTAGGCAACTACTATAAGATGGGACCTGCCACTACACAGCCTATCCTGCTCTGTGCAGATCTTGAAGGTACAGGAGGAGGCTCTCAGAGCTATTATATGAGTGGTAATATTCGTGAGAACCTCGACCAAACCAAGACAACTGATCAAACAGCATTGCAGAAGATTCGTACGAAGAATAAGCAGAAGGTTGATTGGGAAGTCTTCCGTAATCATCCTTTCTTCCCTTCATTAGCAAAAGTAGAATCAGCTGAGGCTGCTTATAAAAATGTATTGTCTGATGTAGGTTGTAATATGCCTGAACTTGATAACCATGATGTTCGTATGATAGACGAAACATTACAGGGTAAAACTTCTACAGAAGGTCACTATACTCACAAGAAAGGTTTGATAGACCGTGAGAGCGATTCTGAAGGTTTTGAGGGCTTGAATATAATAACAGCTTCTCGTCCTGCTGGTTGGGATTCAGATCAAGACGGTATGCCAGATTGGTGGGAAAAGGCGTATGGTACTAATCCTACTGTAGCTGATAATAATGGTGATAAGAGTGGTAATCATTTTACTAATCTTGAGGAATATCTTAATTGGATAGCAGAACCAAATTTCCAGATTGATGGTAAAGCGAAAATAGACTTAGCAACTTATTTCCGTGGATACAAAAAGCCAGTTTATACAATAGTACAAGCTGATGGCGAGGGAATAGCTACTGTTAAAGGTAAAAAACTAGTAGTAAAAAACAATGCTCACAATCAGTTGTTTACCGTCAAGGTAAAAGCTGAAGAAGATGGTGTATCACTCGTACGTTCTTTTAATTTCTATTTGAAATAATATTCATCGTAATACACCCTTTGGGTACTTTTGAATTTAAACAAAATAGCCCTCGACATGCTAAGCGTTGTCGAGGGTTATTATTAATATCTTATTTTTGATAAATCTCTGCGAGTTTGTCCATAAGGTCAAGTCCGGTAAGGTCTGTTGCTATAATTTTGCCTGTGGGATCTATCAGTACGTTTGCAGGGATGATGTTTAATCCATATTTTACGATAGCTTCAGACTCCCATCCTTTTAAATCGCTGAGCTGAATCCAGTTTAGCTCCTGACTCTTGATAACATCTTTCCAAAAATTCTCTTTGCTGTCTAACGATACACCAACAATGTCAAAACCCAGGTTATGATAACGTTTGTAGGCGTCCTTACGATAGAGAACTTCTTGTTCATATGGTCCACACCAGCTAGCCCAAAAATCTACTAAGGTATAATGGTTGCCCAAGTATTGAGATAATTTAGCAGGTTTCCCATTAGCATCAATCATGTTTAATTCATGATAGTTGATACCAGGTCTGCGTTTGGCAAGCATGGCAAATGCACCTTTTGCTTCGTCGAGTTCAGGGTGAGAAAAGTAGGCCGAATTAGGATTAAGCACTTGCTCAAATTGTTTATAGTTCAGAAGCGAATAAAATTCTTTGATAATGTAGGCAGGAGTTACATCATTTTGATGTTTTAAACAGTAATTCACTACCATGTTTGAAGTTTGGGTATAATAGTTGGCCATTTCTCGTTCCAATTTACTATTCTCAGTACCTGCTATTTCTGTCTTATAGAAAATTTCAGCTACGGGGTCAAATTGGATAGCACGGCTATTTATATTTTGCAGCATGTTGTCGAGTTCAAGATTTGCGGTTGACCCAAATATGATTTTATCTTTAATTAAATCGATATTTAAGTCTTCTCCATCGTTCATGGCGATGACGCCAGCGGTCTCACTACTCATGAAATAGAGTATCGCATTGCGTTCCTCGATGCCTGTAATAGAGAATTTTCCATTTTTTACAGGTATTATTTGAGGATTATTTCGGTTCATGTCGTTGATATAAAACAATACTTTTGATGTGTTCTTATCAACGATGCCTTTAACATTGAATTGTATCTTTTCTGCAAATGCTGTGCAGGTTGTGATGAGTAATACTGCTAAAGTTAGTATCTTTTTCATGTGTGAGGTCCTTTCTTTTTTGTAGAGTAATAGTTATTCATTCGAATGGAAGAATTTCATAGTCAGCCGTAAAGTTACTTAAATTATTCGATTTTCGTCTTTATAATGCATTGTTTTTTTTGATTTTAACATAATAAAAACGGAGCGTCATCGTCACGATGACACTCCGCAGCAAACTTAAACAACCAATAAAAGAAATAGATTGTTCAATAATCTTTATCTGATGAAGAGTAATTCTCTATATTTAGGAAGCGTCCAAAGTTCATCAGAAACTTCCAATTCAAGTTTGTCTATCTGATAACGTATGGCATCAAATTTAGTTTCTACAGTATCGTGATAAGCTATAGCTTTCTCACGCTCGTTTTCTATCTTGTTCGCTTTCTTACGAGCTTCAACCAATTCCTCTACACCTTTTTCGATAAGTGCAGTACGTTCGGCGATGTCCTTGATGATAGAAATATTGCGTTCGCTTAGTTTTTTAGCTTCATCGGCTCCGAAGATAGCAATCATGTTGCCAACGTTCTTTGCCAATTGACTCTGGTAGTGTGTAGCAACAGGGATGATGTGGTTCATACTCAAGTCGCCCAATACGCGAGCTTCTATCTGTAGTTTTTTAGTATAAGTTTCCCATTTTACCTCGTTACGAGCTTCGAGTTCGTTCTTCTTCATGACACCCTGGCTTTCGAACATCTTAATGCTAGCTTCGTCCAGATAGCGGTCGAAGATTACAGGACATGAGCGCTCTACATCAAGGCCTCTCTTTTCTGCCTCTTCTACCCATTCGTCAGAGTATCCATTGCCATCGAAGCGAATAGGAGCACATGTCTTGATATCTTGGCGTACTACCTCAATGATAGCCTCAATAGTATCCTGACCATTGGCAATAAGCTTGTCTACTCGTACCTTGAAATCCTGTAATGCTTCTGCAACTGCAGTATTCAGTGTAATCATAGCACTAGCACAGTTAGCTTCAGAACCGACAGCACGGAATTCGAAGCGGTTACCCGTGAAGGCAAATGGAGAAGTACGGTTACGGTCAGTGTTATCCTGCATGATATCTGGTATCTCAGGTATGTCGATGTTTACACCGTGCTTACCCTCGATATTGAAAATATCCTTAGTAGGAGTTTTCTCTAGGTGATCAAGTACTTCTGACACCTGATTGCCCAAGAATGAAGATACGATTGCAGGAGGTGCCTCGTTAGCGCCAAGACGATGTGCATTAGTAGCACTCATGATAGAAGCCTTGAGCAGGCCATTGTGCTTGTAAACAGCCATCAGAGTTTCTACAATGAAGGTGATGAAGCGTAAGTTATCCTTTGGTGTCTTGCCTGTACCGTGGAGCAGTATACCGGTATCGGTAGAAAGACTCCAGTTGTTATGTTTACCAGAACCATTGATACCATCGAATGGTTTTTCGTGGAGCAATACCTGGAAGCCATGCTTGCGAGCAACTTTTTTCATGAGGCTCATTAAAAGCATGTTGTGGTCTACAGCAAGGTTAGTTTCTTCGAAGATTGGAGCACATTCAAATTGATTAGGCGCAACTTCGTTGTGACGGGTTTTGCATGGAATTCCGAGTTCGAGCGCCTGAATTTCAAGATCCTTCATGAACGCTTGTACACGCTCTGGGATTGTTCCAAAGTAGTGATCGTCCATTTGCTGGTCTTTGGCAGAGCTGTGGCCCATAAGGGTTCTACCGGTTAAGGCAAGGTCTGGACGAGCTGCATAGAGGTCTGCATCTACTAGGAAGTATTCCTGTTCCCAACCAAGATTACTTACAACCTTTTTGACGTCAGGATAGAAGTAGTGGCATACATCGGTAGCTGCTACATTGACAGCATGTAATGCACGGAGCAATGGAGCCTTGTAATCCAGAGCCTCACCGGTATATGAGATGAATATTGTAGGTATACAAAGAGTATCATCCATGATGAAGACTGGTGATGTAGGATCCCATGCAGAATAGCCACGAGCCTCAAATGTACTACGGATACCTCCAGAAGGGAATGACGAAGCATCAGGTTCTTGCTGAACAAGGAGCTTGCCTGAGAATTCTTCAATCATACCACCTTTGCCATCGTGCTCGATGAAAGCATCATGTTTCTCTGCTGTTCCTTCTGTCAATGGCTGAAACCAGTGAGTATAATGAGTAACCCCGTTTTCATCAGCCCAACGCTTCATACCTTTTGCTACCTCATCAGCGATAGAACGGTCTAGTTGAGCACCGTTGTCAATCACGTCGATGAGCTTGGTATAAACTTCTGCTGACAGGTACTTGTACATTTTCTGTCGGTTGAATACTTTTTTACCAAAGTATTCGGATGGTCTTTCTACGGGTGAAAGCACTTCAACAGGCTTTCTTTTGGATGCTGATTCTACAGCACCGAATCTTAAATTTGTCATCTTGGAAATCTTTTATTGATTAATATCTTTGTCGTTTGTGTATATTATTTATGGCTGAAGGGTAAAGCCAAATACGAGGTAAGCTTTCTGAGAACTTGGATTAGTATTGATGGCTGCAAAAACTGGTACACTGAAAGAATCAGTTATCTTAATGTCTTTGGTAGCTTTGACAGATACGTTGCAAATAGCGAAGCCACTAGCGTTGTTGGCACCGTAGAATTCAGCATGATATGGTACACCACCTAGGGTCGCATTCCAATCACAGCTGGCAAATTTGAATGGAGCATTCAACTCGAAATAAGATGAAAATGCCCGATCGCCATCGAGTGTTCTGCCATCGTTGCCGGCAAAGTTGGTATACCAGTCGATGGAAACAGGTCCAAAGTCATAGCCGATGTTTGCTTCAAAAGTGTGAGCTGTGCTATTAGCGCCATAAGCGAAATATTTGTCTCCTACAGTAGCTCCTGTTTTGAAGTTACTTGCTGATGAAAAGTAGTAATCTGTTACACCAACATGGAATTTTCCTGTAGCATAAGCGAGTGTCAAGTCGAACTCTTTGCTATCGTCAGTGTTGGTCAATGGTATACTTCCCCAAGCGGTCAGTGATAATCCTTTATACCCAATGCCTAATGTCGGTTGTACTGCAACATCACCACAGTGCTGTCCACGCCATACGTAGTCGTTCACAAAGTCAGCAGCAATTGTTGTTTCTACTTCGTCCTGCGCTTTAACAGCAGGGGAGCAGGCTAGCATTATGGCTGCCATGCATCCCATTTTACTCAGATTTTTCATAATCATATTATTTTTAGTGTTTGTGTATGTTGTTAGCCGATAGTTTGGTGTTTTCAGAATACGTTAATAAGGTTATACCTGAGTAACCCAATCGGCTATACGTTGCATCGCCTCTTTACAATCTTCGCGTGTACCGAATGCGGTGAGTCTGATGAATCCTTCTCCACTAGGGCCGAATCCCACACCAGGAGTACATACTACGTATGCTCCATAGAGCAATTGCTCAAAGAATTTCCAGCTTTCTGTGTTGTTTGGTGTTTTCACCCATAAGTAAGGTGCATTTTCACCACCATATACCTTAAATCCTAGTCGAGTGAGACTTTCACGCATTATCTTTGCGTTGGTCATGTAGTAATCTATCGTTTCTTTTACCTGCTTTTTGCCTTCAGGAGTATAGATGGCTTCAGCAGCACGTTGACTGATATAGCTAGTACCATTAAATTTGGTACTCTGTCGTCTGTTCCAAAGTTGGTTCAAGCTTACCCGTTCACTACCATCGAGAGTAGTGGCAGTCAGTTCCTTAGGCACTACAGTATAGCCACAGCGTACACCAGTAAATCCTGCAGTTTTAGAATAGCTTCTAAACTCGATAGCTACTTTTCGTGCACCTCTAATCTCATAGATAGAGTGAGGTATGTTTTCATCCTGTATATAAGCCTCGTAAGCAGCATCATAGAAGATAATCGAGTCATTCTTAATCGCATAACTTACCCATTTCTTTAGTTCTTCTTTGGTCAATACAGTACCAGTAGGATTGTTTGGATAGCACAGATAAATCATGTCGACGCGATGGTCTGGTATCTGTGGTACGAAATTATTCGTATCGTCGCAAGGCATATAGGTAATATTGCTCCATTTACCATTTTCGAATATTCCGGCACGACCTATCATAACATTGGAGTCGATATATACCGGATAAATCGGATCGGTAACACCTACATTATTATCCCATCTTACGATTTCCTGTATATTACCCGTGTCACTCTTGGCACCATCGTTGACGAAAATTTCATTAGGGTCGAGATGGATACCACGTGGAGCATAGTCGTTCTTGACGATGGCCTCTCGTAGGAAATCATAACCTCTTTCTGGTCCATATCCACGGAAACTTGCCTGTACGGCCATTTCATCTACCGCCTTATGCATAGCTTCTATTACAGCAGGACAAAGAGGTTGGGTTACATCACCAATACCTAGGCTAATCACTCTCTTCTTAGGGTGTGATACTTTGAAGGCATTTACTTTTTTTGCAATGTCTGCAAACAGATAATTGTTTGTAAGCTTCAAAAAATGTTCATTAACTAATGCCATATTTTTTCTTTTTTTATTGTTGTTATAAGTTTGCTTCTATTTATTCAGGTAACTCGATTTCACCTTCAAATGCGAAAGCTGCCGGACCAGTCATATATATATGATTATTATTCGCTTTCCATTCTATTTCGAGTGTTCCGCCATCCATGACGATTTTACTTTTACGTTCAGCTCGTCCGGTCAGTGCAGCTGCTACAGCAGTGGCGCAGGCACCAGTTCCACAGGCCAAGGTAATTCCGCTACCTCTTTCCCATACACGGGTTCTGATTTCTCCGTTAGCTCTTACTTCTGCAAATTCGATATTGCATCGTTGTGGAAAAGCAGGATGCACCTCAAGTTTACTTCCGTATCGAGCAATGTCGATGGTGTCAATATCATTAACGAATATTACGTAGTGTGGATTGCCCATTGAAACAAAAGTTCCGTTAAATATCCTGTCTTCTATCTGAATATTTTTTCCTACTTCTGCATTATACTGGGCTTTTTCCTCGAGTTGAGGCTCTAACATATCTACGGTTACCGATTCAACCTCCGTTTTTCCTGTTTCCTTATTATCTATAAGGTGGAGTTTCAGTATTTTTACTCCCGAAAGAGTTTCCAGTCTGATTTCCTCTTGAAAAGTCAGTCCTTTTTCATATAGGTATTTGCCAATACATCGGCTGGCATTACCACACATCATAGCTTCAGATCCGTCTGCATTATAAATATGCATGGAGTAATCAGCTTTGGCGGGATCGCTAGGTCTTCCTATCAGTACCAATCCATCACTTCCTATTTTAAAGTGGTACTTACTCCATATTTGTGAAGCCAAACTTGGATTAGGTATTGGATAAGCCAAGGTGTTGACATAGATATAATCATTGCCTGCTCCTTGCATTTTTGTAAATCTTATCTTATTTGACATTTTGTGTCCCTTTCTTTTATTCCTGTTACCATTTGTTTGATTACGTTTGCAAATGTACAACAAAATGTCGTCTTTTTAATACAAAAATAATCAATATTCCAAAATATTTTTTCATTATCTTATAATTTGATACTAAATATATGCAAATATAGAACAAATTGTAAGTATTTTGCTGTTTAGTGTTTAAAGGTTGTAAGTTAAATAAAATTTATTCTTTCAAAATGAATCTGATTTGTGTGATATAATAGCAAAAAGTTATAAATTTGCAGTGTTGAATTTACAAAATGTCAACCAATAGAGGTTTTAATCAATAAAAAGAAAGGTAAATCATGAAAAAGATTGAAGCAATCATTAGAAAAACCAAATTTGACGATGTTAAGGAAGCTTTACTAGCTGCAGATATCGAATGGTTTTCTTATTATGACGTTCGTGGTGAAGGTAAAATGCGCCAGGCACGTATTTACAGAGGTGTCATGTACGATACAAGCAGTATCGAACGTGTACTTCTTAATGTTGTAGTAAGAGAAAAAAACGTAGAGCGTACAATATCGGCTATTCAGAAAGCTGCTCAAACAGGTGAGGTCGGTGATGGACGAATCTTCGTTATTCCAGTAGAAGATACGGTTAGAATCCGTACAGGTGAGCGTGGAGATATCGCCTTGTATAATGCCGAACAGGAAAAGTAAAAGCTCATCTTATTAACAACACAGCACATTATTATTAACGACAAAACAAACACAACAATGACAGTACAAGATTTAGGAATATCAATCGATACCATTTGGATGCTTTTAGCAGCCATGTTAGTCTTTTTCATGCAACCGGGTTTCGCTCTTTGTGAGGCAGGTTTTACCCGTAGTAAAAACACAGCCAATATCCTCTTTAAGAACTTTGTTGACTTTATGGTCGGTTCGTTACTTTTTTGGTTTGTAGGTTTTGGTTTTATGTTTGGTTCTGATGGTCAGGGCTTTATCGGAATGCCAAACTTTGGTGATCTTTCTTTTTATACCAATAGTGCAGGTTTGCCTACAGAAGGCTTCTTGATTTTTGAAACTGTATTCTGCGCTACTAGTGCAACCATAGTTTCTGGTGCTATGGCAGAGCGCACCAAGTTCTCAATGTACTGTGTTTACAGTTTCTTTATATCATTGCTTATTTACCCTGTAGAAGGTCACTGGACATGGGGTGGCGGATGGCTATGTAACGGTGAAGAGGGTAGTTTTATGATGAACACCTTCGGTACAGTATTTCACGATTTTGCCGGTAGTGCTATTGTTCACTCTGTAGGTGGTGTATTAGCTTTGATAGGTGCCATTATTCTTGGTCCTCGTTTGGGCAAGTACGATAAGAATGGTAAGAGCAAAGCAATTCCTGGTCATAACCTTATGGCTGCAGCTTTAGGTGTTTTAATCCTTTGGTTTGGGTGGTTTGGTTTCAATCCTGGCTCACAGTTAGCTGCTAGTGGTGCTGTAAACCGTGAAGCTATCTCTCACGTATTCTTGACCACCAACCTTGCTGCTGTTGCTGGTGGTATTGCTACTATGCTTTTGTCTTGGGTTAAATATGGCAAACCATCATTCTCATTGATGCTCAACGGTGTTCTTGCCGGTTTGGTGGGTATTACAGCTGGTTGCGATATGGTATCGCCTACTGGTGCCGTTATTATCGGTCTTATTTGCGGTATAATCTTGCCTTATGGTATCGAATTTATTGATCAGAAACTTCATATTGACGACCCTGTAGGTGCAAGTTCTGTTCACGGTATCTGCGGTATTGTTGGTACATTGCTTACAGGTCTGCTCAGTGTAAGTGAGGGAGCCTTCTATGGTCATGGCTTTGGATTCTTAGGTGCTCAGTTTTTGGGTATTGTATGTATTGATCTTTGGGCAGCTGTGAGCGGTTTTATCCTCTTTTATACCATCAAGCGTGTAAAAGGTCTCCGAGTAGACAAGCGAATAGAAGAAGAAGGACTCGATATCTACGAGCATGGTGAGTCTTGCTACAACTAATGTTAGATTTCTAATTAAAAAATATGGCTCCAGTGTAAGGCACTGGAGTTTTTGTGCAACTTAAATCATTACCAATATGTGTGGAATAGTATCAATTTTTAATATTCAGGAGCAAACTCTTGAATGGCGGCAGAAGGCGTTGAGGATGAGTCAGAAAATTCGTCATCGTGGACCAGACTGGAGTGGTATCTATTGTGGCGGTTCTGCTATTCTTGCTCATGAACGATTGAGCATTGTTGATCCAGAATCGGGTAAGCAGCCTTTGTTTTCGCCTGATAAAAAACAGGTTTTGGCCGTTAATGGTGAAATCTATAACCATCTTGAAATACGTAAGGAGTTTGCTAACAAATACCAGTTTCAGACCGGAAGTGACTGCGAAGTAATCTTGGCATTGTATCGTGAGATGAAAGCTACAGGCGAAATTACCCCAACCCGTTTGACCGAAATGCTTGAAAAACTCAGTGGAATCTTTGCTTTCGCACTTTATGATGTCGAGTCTGATACTTTTCTCATAGCTCGCGATCCTATCGGTGTAATTCCTCTTTATATCGGCTATGATAAAGACGGTAAAGTATATTGTGCGAGTGAACTGAAGGCTTTAGAAGGACAGTGCGACCGTTATGAGCCATTCCTTCCTGGTCATTTTTACTGGAGTGGTGCTCTTGGTATGAAACGATACTATAGCCGCGATTGGTTTGAGTACGATAACATTAAGAATAATGAATCTAGTGTAAAGAGCATTCATGATGCCTTGGAAGACGCTGTGAAGCGTCAGCTTATGAGCGATGTACCTTATGGTGTGCTTCTAAGTGGTGGTCTCGATTCTTCTGTGATTTCTGCAATTGCCGAGAAGTATTCTCAACATCGTGTCGAGGAAGACGGTAAAACCCGTGCTTGGTGGCCTCGTTTGCACTCTTTTGCTGTAGGTTTGAAGGGAGCACCCGATTTAGCTAAGGCTAAATTGGTGGCTGATCATATCGGAACTGTACATCATGAGATAAATTATACCATCCAAGAGGGGTTAGATGCCATACGCGATGTTATTTATTTCATAGAAACGTATGATGTGACTACGGTACGTGCTTCTACACCGATGTATCTATTGGCTCGTGTTATTAAGTCGATGGGCATCAAAATGGTACTTTCGGGTGAGGGCGCCGATGAAATTTTCGGTGGTTACCTCTATTTCCACAAAGCTCCAAATGCACAAGCTTTTCATGAGGAAACGGTTCGCAAGTTGAGCAAATTGTATATGTACGATTGTCTTCGTGCTAACAAGAGCCTTTGTGCCTGGGGTGTGGAGGGACGTGTGCCATTCCTCGATAAAGAGTTTCTTGATGTTGCTATGCGTACTAATCCAGAGGCAAAGATGTGCCCGGGCCAGACAATGGAGAAGAAAATTGTGCGTGAAGCTTTTGCTGATATGTTGCCAGAAGAAGTTGCTTGGCGACAAAAAGAGCAATTTAGTGATGGTGTAGGATATAGTTGGATAGACACATTGAAGCAGATTACCAGTTCTGCCGTTAGTGATGAGCAGATGGCTCATGCAGAAGAGCGATTCCCTATCAACCCACCGCAGAATAAAGAAGAATATTATTATCGTAGTATTTTTGCCGAGCACTTCCCAAGTGACAGTGCTGCTAGGAGTGTTCCATCTGTGCCAAGTGTGGCTTGTAGTACAGCAGAAGCACTTGCCTGGGATGCATCGTTCAAGAATATGAATGATCCTAGTGGACGTGCCGTTCGGGGTGTACATGAGGAAGCTTACGAATAAAAAAAATAAATCGCACTGAGATTTCTATAGATCACAGTGCGATTTAATTTTTTTGTTAAGGCGTTTCTTATTTTTTAAGTTTCTGATCCCATTTGAGCAAGCGTTTATATTCTTTCTTGGTAATGCGCATAAAGCTACCGTGCTGAGGACCGGTAACCCCTTCGATGTCCACGGGATCGTGGAAATTGCGTAGATTTTCATCGGCTTTACAGATGCGATAATGCTTAGGATTGTCGCTATATTGTATATAAGCTACACGCCAAGTCTTATCACCGATTAACTGGAATGCACTTGACCCTTCGCATTTCTTTTTGCCTTCAAAACTTACATAATCATGTTCTACTGGTTCACCCCATCCATGATTCAGATAATCACTGGTAGCCGTGTAAATACCAGGTTTGCCACCTTCTTTCTTGATAAGCATGTGGAATTTGCCGTCGGATGGAAGATAGTTAATATCAGCATCAATTGTAGCATAGCCCCAGTCGAAGAGAAGCTTTGGTGTAGTTAATTTGGTAAAGGTCTTATCTGCATAGCTGTAATACATACGATCATAGCCTTCTTCTGCGCGGTTAAGCATCGAGTAATAGATCATGTATCCACCTTTTTCACCATTCTCCCAGATATAGTTTGGATCCCAGAATATCTGTGGAGCCCATACACGATTAATAGTAGACCAGTCTTTATAAGGTGATGGGGCTTGTGGATCGCAGAATATATTCTGACCTTTGCGATAGTCGAAGGTAACACTAGTCCAATGAATCATGTCATCGCTTTTGAGGAGGTCAATGCCATAGTTATCCCATTTATGACTCTTAGCCACACACATGTCGGTTGTTACCATGAGATACCCCTTACCATCGTGTGTACGAGTGATGTAAGCATCGCGTGTTCCCCCTTCGATACGTGCATGCTCTTTAGCGTCAAAGATAGGTTTACCTTCGTTGATATCCTGATAGTGATACCCATCGCGACTTACAGCGTAGGCTGTCCATTCGCCTTTATCACTCATGTGACAATAGAGATATCCATAGTCTCCCTTTACTAAGTTTTGTGCCAAGAGAGATGTCGAAGATACGGTTAATAGTGTTAAAGCGGATAATAGTAATTTTTTCATTGTTTGTTAGGTTAGGTTTATCTTTGAGTGCAAAGATAACACTTTTTTCTTATTATCATAATTTACAGACTTAAATTTATAGTTTGTTTTTTAATAATTATTATGTATAATGACACTATCGAAAAATAAAATATAAAATCTGTTACACAGTGGTATCGGCGAATAACTACTGGCTTCTACAGTCTGTTATGGTAGACTTTTAAAAAATATCCCCCAAACATAGTTACTAGGAATCGTTATCTAGCTCAATATCTTCAACTTTTGGCTTGACTATTTGGTATCTTACTACAACATTCTACCCTTAGTTCCAGCAAAGCCATAGCCGGTGATAGGTAAAAGTTTACACTTGAGCTGACAAACACTATGTTTTCATGGTATAAACACTATGTTTCTAACACGTAAACATGATGTTTTTAACTTGTAAACATAGTGTTTCTGCTTTGTATTATTCAGGTTGACAAAACAATTGTCTTTTCCTAATTTCATTTGACAGTTTTTACCAGGTTAAACAGAATTACTTGTCAACATTGTTTAAATCGTACTGAAAACCTTGTCAGTCGTGTCCGCTACTTCCTAAAAGACTTGACAACCTAGAAAATATTACAAAAATAGCCATATTTGAAACATTTTAGCAATGCTAATTATAAATAAGCAAATCACAAGACAGTTTGTGTCAACTAAATTTAAATATAACAGATAAATTTAAGCCCCAAAAAACGGGTGAGATATCCACCGATACCTCACCCTCTGCAATGCATATTTGATAGGGATAATTACTTTTGCAAGTATTTATCTATTTTAGCAGCAGTTTCTCTACCACTTGCCAAGGCACGTACCACCAAGCTAGCTCCGTTAGCAGCATCACCTGCTACGAAGACATTCTCAGGAAATTCAGGTTGGTTAGGCTTCAAGAATCCCATTGCCAAAAGTACCATATCGGCTTTGATTATTTCCGGTTCCTTGGCAGGTTTCATTAAAGGTCTACCACCTTCAGGGTTAGGCTCCCAAGTAATTTCTTGTACTTTGACACCAGTGAGTTTACCATTTTTGCCTAAGAATTCCAAAGAATTGATATTCCATCTTCGCTCGCAACCTTCTTCGTGAGCGAAGGTAGTCTTGAGGGTTCGTGGCCAGTTTGGCCATGGGTTGTTTGGATCATCAGGACCAACGGGTGGTTTAGGCATAATCTCAATCTGTGTAACGCTCTTACATCCTTGACGGTGAGCTGTACCGATACAGTCAGAACCGGTATCACCACCACCGATGACAAGTACGTCTTTGCCCTTTGCATTAACCAATTGATCTTTGCTGAATTCTTGTCCGTAGAGTACACGGTTTTGTTGAGACAACATTTCAAGGGCAAAGTATACACCCTTTAAGTCGCGTCCAGGAATCTTGAGATCTCGAGCAGTAGGAGTACCTGTGGTAATTACGACAGCATCATACTGCTTGCTGAGTTCCTCGGCTGTAACCGTCTTATCCTGACCTAAAGTAGGGTCGTTTTGGATATCATCAGCGATTTCGCCCTTTTTCTCTTCACCCTTTTTAGCTGGTGTATCAACTAATTTAGTATTAAATTGGAAGATAATGCCTTCTTGGCGAAGTACCTCCATGCGGCGATCGATGATAATCTTGTTCAGTTTGAAATTTGGAATACCAAAGCGAAGCAGACCACCTGCGTCTTCACGAGCCTCGATGACAGTAACCTGATAACCCATCTGATTGAGCTGGGTAGCAGCAGAAAGTCCTGCCGGACCTGCTCCCACTACACATACGGTTTTACCATTTCGCTCAGGAATACGAGGCTGAACGAAATCTTCCTCGAAAGCCTTTTCTATGATGGAACACTCATCTTCACGGTTAGTGGTAGGTTCGTGATCCATTAAGTTAAGAATACAGGCTTTCTCACAGAGTGCAGGACATACTCGTCCAGTGAACTCAGGAAAGTCGTTGGTGGCTGTCAGCAACTTGAAAGCTAACTTCCAGTCGCCTTTGTAGATAGCATCATTCCATTCTGGTGGTTTATTGCCCAGAGGACATGCCCAATGGCAGAAAGGTACACCACAATCCATACATCTACTGGCTTGCTGACGTCGATCGTTAGTATTTAAAGTTTGCTCCACTTCACCGAAATCGTGGATTCTATCGTGAACCGGTCTGTGTCCGGCTTCCTTACGGTTTATTTCTAAAAATGCTCTAGGATTTCCCATAACTTTTTTTACTCCTCGTCTTTTGAATTAGTAATCGCGTTGCATATCAGCAATTTTCTGTTGCAACTTCTTCACCTGCTCTTCCTGTAAAACTCGCTTGTACTCAATAGGAACTATCTGAATGAAATCTTCAACATAGTGATTCCAGTCATCAAGCATCGTTCTAGCTAGTTTAGAACCGGTATAGAGATAGTGCTGACGGATGAGTTCGTGCAATTCCTTACGGTAACTTGCTTCTTCTACCAGATTTATCTCAACCATATCCATATTACAGAAGTAGTCGAAGTTGTGGTTTTTATCCCATACGTAAGCGACACCACCACTCATACCTGCTGCAAAGTTTCGACCAGTTTCACCTAGCACTACAACACGACCACCAGTCATATATTCGCAGCAGTGGTCACCTGCACCTTCTACTACAGCAATGGCTCCAGAGTTACGAACAGCAAAGCGTTCGCCAACTTTACCATTGATATATACCTCACCGGTAGTGGCGCCATAAAGACCAGTATTACCAGCGATGATATTATCTTCAGCATTGAAGTTTGAACGGTTTGGAGGAAGCACGGCGATTCGGCCACCACTTAGGCCTTTAGCAAAATAGTCATTGGTTTCACCTTCAAGCTTAAAGTCGATACCTTTTACGAGGAAGGCACCGAAACTCTGACCGGCTGAACCTTTAAATTTCACATTAATTGTACCTTCAGGTAATCCTTCTTCTCCATATTTCTCAGCGATAAGTCCACTGAGCATGGTACCAGTTGCACGGTTAGTATTGCGGATGGCAAAGTCGAGGTTTACTTCATCTTTATCCTGAATGGCCTTCTGAGCTCCAGCAATCAACTGCTGATCGAGGATACCGTCGAGTTCATGTTTCTGTGTTTTACTACAGTACAAAGTATCTTCGCTATTTTCCTTGAAGAGTAATCGAGTAAAGTCGAGTGAGTCCCATTTTTCATTGCCCGATTTCTTAGGTACAATGAGTTCAGTATGTCCGATGATATCACTAAGTTTAGTGTATCCCATTTCTGCCAAATACTCTCTCACCTCTTGAGCTAGGAATGTAAAGTAGTTAATGACATACTTATAACTGCCTTTGAAATGTGCTCTCAAACGAGGATCCTGAGTAGCAACACCCATAGGGCAGGTATTTTGGCTACATTTACGCATCATTACACAACCCAGAACAATTAGAGGAGAGGTACCGAAGGCAAACTCCTCAGCACCAAGAAGAGCCATCATGATAACATCACGACCGGTCTTCATCTGACCGTCTACCTGTAGGCGTACCAATGAGCGAAGACCATTCTTAACCAAAGTTTGCTGAGTTTCTGAAATACCAATTTCAGGAGAGATACCAGCAAAGCGCATACTTGAAGCAGGAGAAGCACCGGTACCACCTTCAGCACCAGAAACGACGATCAAATCTGCTTTAGCTTTTACAACACCGGCTGCAATGGTTCCGACACCACTCTCTGCAACAAGTTTGACACTAATAGCTGCTTTAGGATTAACATTCTTCAAGTCGAAGATGAGTTGCTTTAAGTCTTCGATAGAGTAGATATCGTGGTGAGGTGGTGGTGAAATGAGTGAAATGCCAGGGATAGAATGGCGGGTTTTGGCAATAATTTCGTTTACCTTAAAACCAGGTAATTGTCCACCTTCTCCTGGTTTAGCACCTTGTGCCACCTTAATCTGTATTTCTTCAGCATTTACCAAATATTCGGTTGTAACACCGAAGCGTCCAGAGGCTACCTGCTTGGTTTTACTGTTGAGGCTGATACCATCCTGTTCGCCATGGAAGCGTTCATTGTCCTCTCCACCTTCACCTGTGTTTGATCGGGCTCCCAGTTTATTCATCGCCAGTGCTAAAGCTTCGTGTGCCTCTTTAGACAAAGCTCCGAAACTCATGGCACCTGTAACGAAGTGTTTTACGATAGACTCTACTGGTTCTACTTTGTCGATATCGATAGGGTTACGCTTAATATCAAAGAAGTCGCGGATAAATATAGGACGCTCTTTATTATCAGCCAGTTGACTGAATTTTTTGAAGAGTTGGTAATCGCCCTTGCGAGTAGATAGCTGCAGTGTGGCAATAGTCTCAGGATTCCAAGCATGTTCAATACCATCCTTGCGATAGTGGAACTGCCCCATGTTAGGCAAGAATTCTACTTTTTTCTTTTGATCGAAAGCCTGGTCGTGGAAAGCTATGGCATCCTTGGCTATTGTTTTCAGTCCGATACCACCGATGGTAGATATCTGAGTGCCGAAGTAGGTTTTTAAAAGGTTCTCAGAGAGACCGATACTTTCAAAAATCTGTGCACCGCGATAGCTACGAATGGTACTGATACCCATTTTAGCCATAATCTTGAAAAGACCTTTTTTGACAGCTTTGATATAGTTACTTTCAGCAGTGTGGTAATCTTCCTGTATCTTGCCTTTCTTTACAAGGTCATCAAGGATGGCGTATGTCATATAAGGACAGAGAGCTGATGCACCATAGCCCAATAGCAATGCGGCATGCATTACTTCTCTGATTTCTCCACTCTCAACAATTAAGGCTGTTTGTACACGCTTGCCCACATTGATAAGATAATGGTGAACAGCACTTACGGCTAACAGAGATGGTATGGCAACATGTTCCTCGTCAACATTGCGATCGCTTAAAATAATATAGTTATACCCATCGTCCACGCTCTTCTCAGCCTGTTGACAAAGAGAGTTGAGAGCTTCGCGAAGTCCTTCTTCGCCTTTGCTTCGCTCAAAAAGCATAGGAAGTTTGATGGTGTTGAATCCCTTGTATCTAATGTTACAGAGAATATCAAGTTGTGAATTGTTCAGAATAGGATGAGGCAGGCGCACCATCTTACAGTTACTTTCATCAGGATTGAGAATACCACTACCTACACGGCCGATATACTCAGTAAGACTCATCACGAGGTTCTCGCGAATAGAGTCGATAGCAGGATTGGTAACTTGTGCAAACTGCTGGCGGAAGTAGTTGAAGAATATTTGTGGTTTGTCTGAAAGTACAGCCAACGGTGTGTCATTACCCATAGAAGCAGTAGGCTCTTGCCCCTTGGTAGCCATTGGTACAATTGTTCCATCGACATCTTCTTCACCAAAACCAAATTCCAGTTCTTTGCGAGTAAGGTTTTCGATGCTATTCTCAACCTTTCTACCTGTGCGGATTTTTTCCAACTGAATACGATTGGTATTCAACCATTGACGATAAGGATGTTCTTGAGCCAATCGATTCTTAATCTCGCCATCATAGTAAATCTTACCCTCTTCGGTATCGATCAGTAAAATTTTACCTGGCTGAAGACGTCCCTTTTCTGCAATTTCACTAGGTTCAAAATCCATTACACCTGCTTCACTTGCTACAACCATGGTATCGTTCTTTGTGATGGTATAACGAGCAGGACGAAGACCGTTACGATCGAGCATACCACCGGCAAAACGACCGTCGCTAAACATTAAGGCTGCAGGTCCATCCCATGGTTCCATGAGAATAGAATAGTATTCATAGAAAGCTTTGAGATCTTCAGAGATTGGGTTCTTATCATTGAAACTTTCAGGTACCATAACAGCCATAGCATGCGGCAATGAAAGTCCACTCATTACAAGGAACTCAAAGACGTTGTCAAAACTAGCCGAGTCACTCAGACCAGGCTGTACGATAGGTGATATCTCTTTAACATCACCTAAGGTTTCTGAAGAAAGGACACTTTCGCGTGCTTGCATCCAGCTACGATTACCACGGATGGTGTTGATTTCACCATTATGAGCGATTAGGCGGAACGGCTGTGCTAAACTCCATGTAGGAAAGGTATTGGTACTAAAACGACTGTGTACCAAGGCCATACCGCTAGTGAAATAATTATTTGTTAAGTCTGGATAGTATTGACGAAGTTGTAAACTTGAGAGCATACCTTTATATACAATAGTCTTGCTTGATAAAGAGCAGATATAAAAGTCGTTGTCCTCAACTCTTCTTTCTATTTTTTTACGAATCGTATAAAGCGTGCGTTCGAAAGAAGTAACTTTATTATCAGTAACACCTGTGATAAATACTTGTTTGATATCAGGCTCTGTAGCGAGTCCTTCTTCTGCCAAGCACTCCTGGTTGGTAGGAACGTTGCGAAGGTGCATTAGTGATAAGCCTTCACGCTCGATCTCCTCAATCATGATGGAGAGAATGGCTTGCTGTTTTTTCTCATCCTTTGGTAAGAAAATAAGTCCTGTACCATATTTTCCTTTTTCAGGAACAGGTATGCCTTGAAGAAGAATAAACTCATGTGGTATCTGTAGTAGGATACCGGCTCCATCACCAGTCTTTCCATCAGAACCTTCAGCACCTCTATGTCGGAGGTTTTCCAATACCTTCAATGCATTGTCAACAAGCTCGTGACTCTTGTTGCCGTGGATGTTGACTACCATACCCACACCACAAGCATCATGCTCATTGCTGGCATTATACAATCCATTTTCCATTTTTAGTTGCATTTGATTCATGTTTTTGTAATTTCCCTATCAATTTGGTTGCAAAATTACAAAACAGCTTTCTAAATGTAAGATTTTTAATGGAAAATCTTTCGGTAAATTTAGTTTAGGAACCGTTAAAATGTTAAATTGAAAGTAAAAGTGATGAATTTAAAAAAAATAATCACGGATTGCAAGTTTATTTGAGTAGCAAACTTACAATCCGTAATTTTTGCAAAAAAGCTATCATTTTAGCTTTTTAGGATATCGTATTTATTTTAGCTTACATAAAGCCGAGCCAGCGTAACACGTCATTCAAGTTGGCTATGATGAGCAGAATAAATAAAATAGTAATACCAATATATTCAGCCTTAATCATAAAGTTCTCACTTGGTTTTCTGCGTGTAATCATTTCATAGAGCAAGAACAGTACATGTCCACCATCGAGTGCAGGAATAGGTAGAATATTCATAAAGGCCAGGATAATGCTCAAGAAAGCTGTCATTAACCAGAATTGGTGCCAGTCCCATTGAGCAGGGAAGAGGCTTCCGATAGCCCCGAAGCCACCGATACTCTTGGCACCATCAGCTGTAAATACGTATTTCATATCGCTAACGTAGCCTTTGAGTACATTCCATCCATAGGATGTTCCTACAGGGAAGCTCTCCCAAAAACCATAATCTACATGAGTTACTTTGTACATATCAGCAAATGATTTCCAGCCAATCTCAAATTTCAAATCAGGGGTTAATACCATGTTTAAAGTATCCAGTTTACTACTTTGAGCCTTGGCAACAACCAAACTGATAGTTCTGAGTTTTAGACTGTCTCTGTGAGTAGTAACACTCTCCATTTGGTCATCAAGACGTCCTAGTTGTTCGTCTAGTTCATTACTAGAATCAATCTTCTTATTGTTGATAGCAATAAATTTATCTCCTTTTACAATACCGGCTTTGGCAGCTGGTCCATTTGGTAATACGGTATCGACCTCTGCAGGAAGGAATGGTCGAACAAAAACAGGAGATGTTTTCAGCATGCTCAATAAGTTGATATCACCAGGGAGCTCAATACTCATTTTTTTGCCATTACGTAGAAGATCTACACGATGAGCTTCTGACAAATCGCGAAAAACGTCGACATTAAACTCCTTGAATTCGCGGATATCAGTTCCAATGAGGATATCGTGATCTTGAAAGCCAAGGGCCTTGGCTTCCTTGTTAAACTTCATACCTAGGTTCATATCCTTCATCTGAATAAAGTCTTCACCCCAAGTGAACATAACCATGGAGTAGATGAAGAGGGCTAAAAAGAAGTTTACAGTAACACCGCCGATCATGATAAGAAGTCGTTGCCAAGCTGGTTTGCTTCTGAACTCCCATGCTTCAGCAGGTTTTGACATTTGGTCTGTATCGAAGCTTTCATCGATCATACCAGAGATTTTGCAATAACCACCTAAAGGAAGCCATCCCATACCATATTCGGTGTCACCAAATTTTGGCTTGAACTTGAAAATACTTCCTTTCCATTTTCCAATTGTAACATCGAAGAATAAGTAGAATTTCTCTACGCGAACTCCGAATAATTTAGAAAAGAAGAAATGGCCTCCTTCGTGGAGTAATACTAAGAGAGAGATTGACAGCATAAACTGTAGCAATCTGATCAAAAATGATTCCATTATTTATTTTTTTATTAATTCTTGAGCGATTCTTCGTGCTTCTGCATCTGTTTGCAGATAAACATCAAGATCAGGATTATTATTGAATGTAGTTTTAGCCATGGTCGTTTCGATAATATCGGCGATATCAAGGAAAGAGCATTCGTTGCGGCGGAATGCAGCATTGGCTATTTCGTTGGCAGCATTGACAATACATGACATGTTGCCACCTTTTTTGATAGCTTCGAATGCTAATGCCAGACATTTGAACTTTTGGGTGTCTGGTTCGAAAAATTCCAAATTACGTTGCTTGAATAAATCGAGACGGTCACCATCTAAATGAATTCGCTGTGGGAAAGAGAATGCATATTGGATAGGCAAGCGCATATCGGGTACACCCAACTGAGCTTTAACAGCTCCGTCGGCAAACTGTACGGCGCTATGTACTACGCTCTGTGGATGGATAAGTACTTCTATCTTGTCTGCTGGTACACCAAATAGCCATTTTGCTTCCGTTACTTCAAAACCTTTGTTCATAAGTGTAGCAGAATCGATGGTAATCTTGGCACCCATATCCCATGTAGGATGTTTGAGGGCATCTGCAGCTGTAACCTTTTCTATTTGTTCCTGTGTGAAATTTCGGAACGGACCACCGGAGCAAGTCAGGAGAATCTTTTCTATTTCGTTTTCGTCTTCGCCTACCAAACTCTGGAAAATAGCAGAATGCTCACTGTCTACGGGTAGAATAGGAGCATGATACTGTTGAGCGAGATTACAAATTAATTCACCAGCAACAACAAGCGTTTCCTTATTGGCTAGACAAATCTTTTTACGTGCCTTAATCGCATTGATTGTAGGGATGAGTCCGGAAAAACCAACCATTGAAGCCAAGACCATATCAATAGGTTCTGCTTCGACAATTTGTTCTAAGGCCTCACGGCCTGCATATACCTTGATATCAGGACGGTCGCTCAGTAAATTTTGCAGTTTCTTGTAATGGTCTTCATTAGCAATAACAACGGCTGCAGGATTGAATTCGTGAGCTTGTTGTGCTAGTTTCTCTACACTGTTATTGGCAGTAAGACAGTATATTTCGTAAAGGTCTGAATGCTGACGTACTACGTCGAGTGCCTGTGTACCGATACTTCCTGTACTACCAAGTATACATAGTTGTTTTTTCATTAATCTAAATCTAAAATTCCTTCTGGTAGATTCATTATGATTTCTCGCTTGTCTGCGTCTACCTGCTGCAGCAAGTCGTCTGATGCTGGTATAAGGATATTTTGATGATTCTCGGTCTCGATATCAAATAGCGTGTTTATGGTGGAGTCGTCTACCCCCTGAATGGTACCAATAGTATTACCTGTGGCAGCATCAATCAGTGCAAAACCGACGATTTCAGCCCAAGAGATATTTTCTTCATCGCTATCCGATAGGTGACGTGGAAAATAGACTTCACTACCAGTCAGTTCTTTAGCTCTATCCTGACTGTCAATATCCTCAAATTTTATCAGAGCCGTCTCACTTCCATGGAAACGGTACTCTTCCATGAAGAATGGTACAAAAATGCCATCTAGCTTTAAGATGAGATATTCTGCATCAACACGATCGAAAACGTCATCAGTAAAGTGGAAGGAAACCTCACCTTGTACACCGTGAGGTTTTCCCAATTTACCTATTTTATATATGTCTTCTTCTTTAATCATTGATACGACGTATTTTAGCTCCCAAATTGTTAAGACGATTCTCGATATCCTCGTAGCCTCGGTCTATTTGGGCGATATTAGCGATAGTACTTGTACCGTTAGCACTCATAGCTGCAATCAGCAAAGCGATACCGGCACGGATATCTGGACTGGTAAGACGGCCTGCTCTCAGTGTTTTCTCTCTGTTGTGCCCTACGATAACAGCACGATGAGGGTCACAAAGTATGATCTGGGCACCCATGTCTATAAGCTTATCGACGAAGAATAATCGGCTTTCGAACATCTTCTGATGTATCAGCACAGTACCTTTGGCTTGTGTAGCAACTACCAGCAGTACAGAGAGTAAGTCTGGTGTGAGCCCAGGCCATGGTGCATCAGCTAAAGTCATGATAGTACCATCAATAAAAGAATCGATAACATACTGTTCTTGTTTTGGAATAATTAAGTCATCATTTTCTTCTATAATCTTCACCCCCATTCGGCGGAAAGCTTCAGGTATGATACCTAGATTATTGATAGAAACGTTTTTGATACGGATACCGTCTCCCACCATGGCTGCCATGCCAATGAATGAACCTACCTCAATCATGTCTGGTAGAATCGTGTGTTCTGTACCATGAAGGTTGTCCACACCGATAATATTGAGGAGATTACTGCCGATACCACTGATATTTGCTCCCATTGCGTTGAGCATGTGGCATAGTTGCTGTATATATGGCTCACAAGCTGCATTATAGATTGTAGTATTGCCCTTAGCTGTTACGGCAGCCATGATGATATTAGCAGTACCGGTAACCGAAGCCTCGTCGAGCAACATATAACAACCTTTTAGCTGTTTGGCTTTTAGTTGGTAGACATTTTTTTCCTCATTACGTACAAACTCAGCTCCAAGATTTTTAAAACCAATGAAATGAGTGTCCAAGCGTCTTCGACCAATTTTATCACCTCCAGGTTTGGCAATTGTAGCTTCTCCGAATCGGCCTAAAATCGGACCAATCATCAATACACTTCCTCGGAGTTGAGAACATTTCTTGACAAACTCTTCGCTCCCCAGATAATTTAGGTTGAGTTCATCGCTTTGGAATGTATATTCATGACGATTGTGCCGAGTTACCTTGACACCGATATCCTGAAGCAATTTTATAAGATTGTTAACATCCAGAATATCAGGGATATTATTGATGCGTACAGGTTCTGAAGTGAGTAGTGTTGCACAGATAACCTGTAAGGCTTCGTTTTTGGCTCCCTGGGGGGTAATTGTACCTTTAAGTGGATGTCCACCTTCTATGACAAAAGACTCCATATTTATTTTTTCTTCTTTTTGTTGCTTACATTTTCACGTTCTGTGATTTTGTCGAATGTGAAATGGTCAAGATCCAATTGTACTTTTCCATCAGTATAGCGAGCTAAGTCGTCAGCTACTTTTTCATCATCACAACTGCCATGACTCCATTGTACCAGATTACGTTTCATCTGATTGGCAGTAATACGGATAAGTTCATCGCGTTCTTCTCCCGGTTCCATCGTTTTCAACTGTTCAAAGATTTCAAACAGCATCTTTCCATAGTGTCGGACAGGATTTCTGTCCTCTGGGTATTCCATAGGTTCAGGTTTGGTGGCTATTCTAGCTGCTTGACTTACGTCGTACGGATAATCTATGTCTAGCTGAAAATTGCTCATTATGGCGAGATGATCCCAAAGTTTCTGCTTATAGTCCTCATCTGTATGGTTTTGCGGAATCATGCGCTCCATGATATCAACAATGCTTTCTGCACAATTCTGACGTTCTTGACGGTCGGTCAGAGTAAGGCAGTAGTTGACCATGTTTTGTATTTCACGACCATACTCAGGTAAAACAAGTCTTTCCCGTTGGGTGTTGTAGTCTAATCCTTCTATATTCATAATTCTTGTTAGTACAATGTTATAACAATTTTTTCGGCATTTTGGCTACAAAATCCTTTAGATAAAATGGGACGAAGTAAGCAACGTCTTCAAATTTCCCCTCTGCTATGCGTTTTTCAGCTAATGGGAACATATATTTGGCCAGAGGCTCAATATGCTCCACAAGGTGTGCGTTAGGGTGGTTTATCGTTTCCATGCATTTAGCAGCGCCATTACCGAAGAAATAAACTGGTCCTTTGTCGAGATATTCCTGATAAGTGTTGCTATCAACGATGTCAGCCTGAATTGGTCGTATTTCTTTCAAAGCTCGGTTATATATCTGAGCATAGACTTCCATTCTTCTAGCATCGAGCATCGGTACAAGAAGAGCATTCTCTTCACTTGCCATTTCGCGAAGAAGTACTGGGACGGCAAGAATTTCCAAGGTAGGAATGCCAATAAGTTTTACATTACGACCATAACAAATACCTTTGGCCATTGATACACCGATTCTAAGACCTGTATATGAACCAGGTCCGCAACTCACTGCAACAGCATCCAAAGGGATGGCGTGATTGTCTATGAAAGATAAGGCTTCATCTACAAAAACACCTAAGTTGACAGCGTGGTTAGGGCCACTGTGGTCCTCTTTGTTGAAGATGCATTCTGCGTCGTTACTTACAGCTACAGAACATACATCGGTACTCGTTTCAATGTTTAATATACACGACATAAACAAATATTATTCTTAAATAAGGTGCAAATTTACGTTTTTTCTCGCATTTTTTTGTACTTTTGCAGAAATTTAACGTGAAAGTAATTATGATACAGTCAATGACAGGTTACGGTAAATCAGTCGTAACCTACAATGAAAAGAAAATTAATGTTGAGATTAAGTCACTGAATAGTAAGTCGCTTGACCTCTCAACTCGTATCGCCCCTATTTATCGTGAAAAAGAAATGGAAATCCGTAAGGAAGTAGCTGCTAGCCTTAAACGTGGTAAGGTAGACTTCTCTATTTGGATTGAAAAGAATGCAGATGCTGACGCTTCTACTATTAATACAAAACTTGTCGAAAATTATTATCAACAAATAAAATCAATTTCTGCTCAAACAGGTATTCCTGAGCCACAGGATTGGTTCTATACTTTGCTTCGTTTCCCAGATGTCGCTTCTAAAGCTGATGTAGAGGAACTTTCAGAAGAAGAATGGGCTGTTGCCTGTCAAGCGATTCGAGAAGCTATCAATAATTTGATTAGTTTCCGTAAACAGGAGGGTGCGGCTTTACAAAAGAAGTTTAGTGAGAAAATCGATAATATCGAGAGCCTAATGAAGAGTATTGAACCTTTCGAAAAATCGCGTGTTGAGAAAATTCGTGATCGTATTGTAGAAGGTCTAAAGCAAATACCTGAAGTAGATTATGATAAAAATCGTTTAGAACAAGAATTGATCTACTATATCGAAAAGCTTGATATTAGTGAAGAGAAACAGCGTTTGGCCAACCATCTCAATTATTTCCGCGAAACCATGAATGAGGATGAGCCTGTAGGTAAGAAACTTGGTTTTATAGCTCAGGAAATGGGACGAGAAATTAATACAACTGGTTCTAAGAGTAATCAGGCAGAGATGCAGAACATCGTTGTTAAGATGAAAGATGAATTGGAGCAGATTAAGGAACAAGTATTAAATGCTCTCTAAATATGGCAACAGGAAAATTAGTCATTTTTAGTGCTCCTTCTGGTTCTGGAAAGAGTACTATTGTACAATATTTGATGAAGGAACACCCAGAGCTTAATCTAGGTTTTTCTATTAGTTGTACATCTCGAGCTCCACGTGGTACAGAAAAAAATGGTGTAGAATATTTTTTCTTGACAGCTGAGGAGTTTCGTGAAAAGATTTCTCGTGATGAATTTTTGGAATACGAGGAGGTTTATCAAGATCGTTTTTATGGCACTTTGAAGTCTCAGGTAGAAAAACAGACAGAACAGGGTCAAAATGTGGTTTTTGATGTAGATGTAAAAGGTGGATGCAATATCAAGAAATTTTATGGTGAGCGTGCTTTGAGTGTGTTCATTCAGCCTCCATCTATAGAAGAGTTGCGAAGAAGACTTGAGGGGAGAGCAACCGATGCTCCTGAAGTCATTGAGCAGCGATTGGCAAAAGCTGATTATGAAATGACTTTTGCATCTCAGTTTGATCATATCATTGTAAATGATGATTTGGCTAAGGCAGAGGAGGAAACCTTTAACTTGGTTAAAGCGTTTCTAGAGAAGTAACGATAAGCTATAAATAGTGAATCCAAAAAGGATAGGTATCTACGGAGGCAGTTTCAACCCCATCCATGTAGGTCATGTAAAGTTGGCTAAAGCCCTTCTTCGACTGGCAGATTTGGATGCTGTGTGGTTTGTTGTGTCTCCGTTGAATCCGTTTAAGGCGCAATCATCAAATCTTTTGGATGATGATAAGCGATTGGAAATGGTCGAAGAAACCTTGAAAGACGAGGAAGGACTGGAAGCAAGTGATGTGGAATTTCACTTGGCAAGACCTTCTTATATGCTTCATACTTTACGTTATCTTTCAGTTACGTATCCACAGTATGAATTTGTATTACTTATAGGGGCAGACAATTGGGTGGCTTTTGATCGTTGGTATGGTTATGAGGAGATACTCAATCGCTATCCAGTGGTTGTTTATCCCCGTAGAAATTCGCCAATGAATATCGAATCGTTACCTGCATGTGTGAAAATAGTTAATACCCCTCTTTTGGATATTAGTAGCACTGAAATACGAGAAAAAGTAAAATTAGGTTTGTCTGTTCGAGGTTTGGTGCCAGATCAAATATATGATAAGGTCATTGAATATTATAAAGATTAACTCTGTGCTTATGAAAATCTTGACTTTGCTAAAGAATTTCTCTGATAGATTGTTTGTCCCTATCAAGGCAAACTTAACTCTATTTGTTTTCATGTATTTTTTAGGTGTGATGAGTGCATGGATAACGACGCCACCTAAAGCTTCTCTATATGCGAATCTTTATCTAGAACTCTTTGTTGATATGTATATTACGTGTCTGGCATTGATGATTATTCCTAGAAAGATTCGTTTCTGGTTCAGACAGATCATTTATGTTATCCTTTATCTTACAGCTTTGGCGGATGTTTACTGTTATGTAAACTTTGATTCAACCCTAAATCCGTCGATGTTGCTTCTTGTCGGAGAAACGAATAGCCGTGAGGCTGGTGAGTTTATTTCATCTTTAGTATCACCGGATATTATATTTAGCGAAGTAGGTTTCATCTTATTGTTACTGCTTGTGCAGATTATAGTATCCTTGCTACCTTATATTTATCGTCAGGCGCAAAAGTCAACATATGGAGAGTATCTGCTTTTTGTAGCTCGTCTGAAGGATATTCGTGATCAGATAGCACCTTATGTTGGTATGGCTAGTGTAATATTCTTGTTTTGTGGCTTGTTCACAAGTTTGCATAATAAAGTGGCAACATGGAAACTGATGACAGGAAGTACTATCGGAGAGGTGGAACATACGTTGACAGAGCGTGATCATGCTGTATTATATGTGCCAATAACTCGACTGGCCTTTAGTATTTATGCTAATTCTCTAGCATCCCAACAAATTGATCAATTAATAGCGGCTACAGATAAAATCAAGGTTGATAGCTGTGATTATACTTCTCCTACGATAGTTCTTATTATTGGTGAAAGTTACAGTAGACATCATTCTCAGCAATATGGCTATTTCAAAGACACAACTCCAAGGCAAGTTGAACTGGAAAAGTCTGGGCAGTTAGTGAAATTTACGGATGTGGTTACGTGTTGGAATCTTACGAGCTTCGTATTTAAGAATATGTTCTCTCTTCATGTAGTCGGACAAAAAGGAGAATGGTGTGATTATCCATTGTTCCCAGAGTTGTTTCGTAAAGCGGGTTATCATGTAACCTTTTTGACGAATCAATTTCTTTCTAAAGCTAAAGAAGCTGTATACGACTTTAGTGGTGGCTTTTTCTTAAATAATCCGACATTGGATAAAGCTCAATTTGATACACGAAATACAGAACTGCATCAATATGATGAGGGACTTCTCGCCGATTATGATAATTTTGTAAAGGAGGGAAAAATACAGTTAGCAGAGAAACGACGAGATACGATACACCATAATTTGGTGATATTCCACTTGATAGGTCAGCATGTTACTTATAAAGACCGTTATCCAAAAGGTAGAAGTCATTTTTGGGCTTCTAGTTATGAAGAGGAACGGCCTGAACTTACCGATAGACAACGTAAGGTGTTGAGTTATTATGACAATGCCATTTATTATAATGACTCTATTGTTAATCAGATTGTCAAGCGATTCAGGAAAAAGGATGCGGTTGTAGTATATGTTCCTGATCATGGAGAGGAGTGTTATGAAGAGAATCGTGGATTTATCTGTAGAAATCATTCTTCATCTATCGATTATCCTTTGGCAAAATATGAGTTTGAGATACCATTTTGGATTTACTGTTCTCCTAAATTCTCGCATAGACATCCGCAAATCTATAAGCAGATCATAGAAGCTAAAAAACGTAGGTTTATGACTGATGCTCTACCTCATATGTTATTGTATTTGGGAGGTATTCATGCCAAGGATTATCATGCAGAATATAATGTTTTGAGTCCAAATTATAATGAAAATCGTCCAAGAATACTGAAAGGTACTACGGACTACGATAAGTTACGCGATCAAGCAACGAAAAAGAAATAACTATGAAAAAGGAACTTCTTACAAGAAGTGAATGCAGTGTTTTACGAGGAATAGCCATAATTGGCATATTCTTGCATAACTATTGTCATTGGCTCAATCCAATAGTAAAAGAAAACGAATATCAGTATTTTCAGCATAATGTAGACTGGTTTACCCAAGTAATGGTGCATTCAGATGGAAAAATATTGATGCATCTGCTATCTTTCTTCGGGCATTATGGAGTACCTATATTCCTTTTCTTAAGTGCTTACGGTCTAGTTTGTAAATACGAAAGTACAGCTTATTTGGAAAAGCACCATGACTCCATTTTTCAATTTATACGTTATCATTTTATGAAGTTATTCAAAATGATGATTGTGGGTTTTGTTGCATTCCTCATGGTAGATCGACTAACTCCAGGACCGTGGAATTATAGTGTAATAGATGTTGTTGCTCAATTAGGTCTTGTCAATAACTTTTTGGTAAATCCTGACCGACATATTTGGCCAGGTCCTTATTGGTTCTTTGGTCTTATGCTGCAGCTCTATATCATTTATCGTCTGTTGCTTTATCGTCGTAGTTGGAAATGGACAGTAGGAGCAATGGTTGTTTGTTGGTTAGCTCAGATCTTCTGTGATCCGGAGGGTGAAACCTTAAATTATATCCGCTATAGCTCAATAGGAGGTGTTTTACCTTTTGGCTTAGGCTTATTGTATGCACATTTTGGTAAGCAGCTTAGTACTCAACAAAATGCAATTATGGTGGTTGTTTCAGCGATACTTATCGTAGCAGGCAGCTATAGCTATCAAACTTGGTATTTTGTTCCAGTTTTTGTCTGCACATTTAGTGTGGGTATGGTTAAGGTGCTTACAGCATTAGCTTCTCATTTTTCTATTTTTTCTTTTTTGTTTAATCGTTTAAACTGGGTGGGAAGTATCAGTGCAGCATTGTTTGTTAGCCATCCTATTACACGTAAGATATTCATTGTGATCAGCAGAAACGGTGATATGTATACGGGGTTGTTAATCTATGCGATAGTCAGTTTATGTCTGGCATGGGTATTTCACTTATTAATGGAAAAATTACCGAAATAATACATGACAATGCTTAAAATAAAGGATATAGAACTAGCAAACATCAGCAAGTATCGTGGTGAATTGATGGGAGCAGCCATGTTGTTTATTATACTGTTTCATGTCAGTCTTCCTAGATGGGATGCATTCTTTGGATTGCGAAGAATGGGAAATGTTGGTGTGGATATGTTTCTTTTTCTGAGTGGTATAGGTTTGTGGTTTTCATGGGTAAAGAATCCATCTTATAAGCATTTTTATATACGTCGTTTCCTTCGTATTTATCCTGCTTGGCTTATTATTGCGAGTCTCTATTATATTCCTCATTTTCATGGTTTTAGTTTTAAGGCATGGGCTTATCTTATCGGAGAAATAACGTTTAATATAGGTTTTTGGTTGTATGACGAGTTGAATTTCTGGTACATTCCAGCTATAATGATGTTATATTTGTTTGCACCTCCTTACATGCAGTTGATAAGAAAGCATCCTATCTATCGCTGGCTTCCTGTTGTGATGATCATGTGGTGTATTTTAGTGCAATATGTAACACCAATCCATCATGCAGTAGGCCATTTGGAAATATTTTGGAGTCGGGTTCCTATATTTTTCATCGGAATAAACATGGGAGAGATGGTTCGTCAGAAGCAGACGATGGATGGTGCCTCTATTTGGATGATATGGCTCATGTTTTTGATGACTCTGTTGTCGAGTATTTTCCTTGAACAGCATTTACATGGAGCATTTCCACTTTATGTGGAGCGTATGTTGTATATACCTTTGACTATAACAACAATATTGTTATTGAATCGAGTATTTAGACGTACCCCAAAATGCGTTAATAAGGGTTTTGCTTTTATTGGAGCTCTTAGTTTGGAGTGTTATTTGATACATATTCATTTTGTACTCGATTATCTGCCACATTCGTGGGGATACTGGCCAATATTTATGGTTTGTGTAGCTATTACCCTTCCGGTTTCATGGATATTAATGAAAATAGTAGTTTGGATTAGTTCGAAATTACAAAGTTTATGCAAAATATAAATCAATTATTTAAGTTAATTAGACCTAAGCAATGGATAAAAAACTTCTTCGTTTTTGGTCCAGCTTTTTTTGCTGGTGTAATATTTCAGACAAATTCTATATTAGCTGGTCTTATTACTTTTTTAGCCTATAGCTTTGCGGCTTCTTCTATTTATTGTTTTAATGATATTTATGATGTAGAAGATGACAGACGTCATCCTGTAAAGTGTAAACGTCCTATTGCTGCTGGTGATATTACGATTCCTCAAGCTTATGGACTGATGGGACTAATGTTCTTGTTGGCTATGAGTGCATCGTCTTTATTGTTGTTACTTCCGAATGAACGTGTTAATCCTATCGCTTCAGCTTATCAGACAGGTAGTATCATCTTATTTTATTGGCTCCTCAATTTGGCTTATTGCGCTAAATTAAAACAATATGCGATTATTGATGTGTGTATTGTAGCTTTTGGTTTTGTACTTCGATTATTGGCCGGAGGCTTTGCGGTTGGCGTTGTACTTAGTAAGTGGATTGTGTTGATGACTTTCCTCATTACCCTCTTTATGAGTTTTGCTAAACGTCGTGATGATGTTCTGCGAATGGAAAAAACAGGAGAGGCACCTCGTAAGAATACGATTCGTTATAATCTTACGTTTATCAACCAGGCAATAACGATAACAGCTTCGGTTACCTTAGTATGTTATATTATGTATACGGTTAGTCCTGAGGTTATTCAAAATTTTCACTCCGATTATCTTTATCTTACATCCATATTTGTTTTAGTAGGATTATTGCGTTATATTCAGGTTTCGGTCGTGGATAAGAAGAGTGGTGACCCTACTAAGGTTATTCTACGCGATCGGTTTACCCAGTGTGTATTATTAGCTTGGGTATTAGCCTTCTTATTGATTATCTATGTGTTCTAGTGACATGAAAAGTATATATGTTTTTGACTTCGATGGTACGCTGACCTATAAGGATACTCTTTTGGAATTCATCAAATATAGTAAGGGTACATTCCGCTTTATATTTGGATTCTTATTGTTTAGTCCTTTGTTAGTTTTGATGAAATTGCATTTGTATGATAATGGTAAGGCTAAGCAACAATTATTTGCATTCTATTTTCAGGGCATGTCGCTTACGACTTTTGATACCCTGTGCCATGATTTTGCTCGAGATAAACATGTTCTTTTCCGCCCTCAGGCGTTTCAGTATCTTCAGTCTATAAAAAAACAAGCAGATCAAATTTTGGTAATTAGTGCCAGTATCGATAACTGGGTACGCCCTTTTTTCTCTACTATTTTTTCGGCTGAAGATTCCTTTCAGGTGTTAGGTACAAAACTAGAAGTGCGAGATGGAAAATTAACAGGACGTTTCATCACCCCCAATTGTTATGGACAGGAGAAGGTGAACCGATTAAAACAGGTATTAAATGAACCACGCCAAACATACTCAATAAAAGCTTTTGGCGATAGTCGAGGAGATAAAGAATTGTTAGAATATGCAGATCAAGGACATTATAAACCATTTCGATAAGGATAAGAAGCAGAAACTTGGTGAACTTGTTCGCTTTGGAGTTGTAGGTGTTATCGCTGTTGCTATTCAGTACTTCATTTATTTGCTTCTAATAAATGTGATGGAGCAAGTAATGTTAAATATGGGTGACAATGTTGTTGCTACAATTGCCAATACTATAGCCTATTTCATAAGTTTTGTGTTTAATTTTATAGCAAGTACTCATTATACCTTTAGAGTGAAAGCTAGTGCCAAACGAGGTGCAGGTTTCGCTTTTTCGCATGTCGTTAATTATGCCTTGCAAACTTTGATACTTAATTTATTTGTGGGAATAGGTGTAACGAAACAAGTGGCTATGATTCCGATGTTTTGCATAACAGTTCCAACTAATTTTATCTTAGTAAGATTCTTTTTGAAGAAATAATAGGATTCTCATGAAAAGCTTTTTCTCGATATTTAAAATTAAGTTAGAAGAGCGGAGTATAGCTTGTGTGATGCTTGTGTATCTACTCTTTTGGCATATTTTATTCATCAATAAATATGTAGATCAGTTTATAGCAGTTCATTCTAATTATCATAGGCTATTTGTAAGTAAATTCCACGTATCAGGTTTTGACCCACTAACCTATGCCGTCGTTTCTGATTGGTGGACAGAGTATAATATTTATAGGCATCCGTTGTTAGCTTTCTTCATGTATCTGCCTTATCAGCTTAATCAAGGTGTTATTGCGCTAACAGGTCATAATGGCGTACAATTTATAGTAGGAGCGATTCTGTTGTTTTGTGCTTTTTATGCATTTCTTTTTCTTTATCGTATTTTGCGAGAGCTGTTAGGGTTACAGTACTTGGATGCTATTTTATTGTCTGTTTTCTTGTATAGTATGGCATATATTATGATAGCTTCGGTTGTTCCTGACCATTTTATCATGTCTATGTTTATGTTGTTACTAACTTTGTATGTAGCAGGTGTGAAAATGGTAAGTGGAAAACCGTTTACCAAGTGGCAGACGATAATTTTATTTTTTGTTACTGGTGGTATATCCCTGAATAATGGCATTAAGGTATTTTTAGCAAACTTCTTTGTAAATGGAAAGAAATTTTGGAAGCCCACTAATCTAGTTTTTGCGATTATGTTGCCAGCAATTTGTTTGTGGATAGGTAGTCGATTGGAATGGAACTATTATGAGAAACCTCGTTTTTTGCATCGACAAGAGATGAAGGCTATAAAGGTGAAGAAGGAACGAACAAAATTACTGAAAGCTTTTAGGGATACAACCCATATCAAAGATACATTGGTTCAAAAACAAGCCTTTGAACATTTGCTTGCAGAGCAACAAGAGAAAAAGAATGAACGCAAAAATAAAAAGGCTATGTTTGCGCACCAGGGTAAGCCTATTGCTCATGGTGAATTTTCACAGTGGACTGATATAACGACACCGCGTGGTAAAAGTTTGGTCGAAAATTTCTTTGGTGAAGCTATCCAATTACATCAAGACCATCTTTTAGAAGATGTATTGAGTCGTCGGCCTGTTATAGTTGAGTATAAATGGGTAGGTAATTATTGTGTAGAGATCTGTATTTTCCTTTTGTTTATCATGGGGATATTGTGTGCTTTTCGTGAACGCTATTTCTGGTTAGCTTTCAGTTTCTTTGCTATGGATGTGTTCATTCATGTAGTACTTGGTTTTGGCATCAACGAGGTGTATATCATGTCGCCTCATTATTTAATAATTTTACCTATCGCTATAGGTTATCTTTTTAAGCGTCTCTCGGGCAAGGTGCTCATTATGATCAGGCTTTTGGTACTGACATTAACAATATTTCTATTGCTGTATAACGGCATACTTTTCAACAGTTATCTTTTGAGATGATGAAGGCTATTCGTATCTTTCAATTGAAAGCGGACGAACGTATACCTAGTTTGCTTTTTCTCTTACTTATTATCTTTTTTCACAGTTTGATAATCAGTAAGTTTTTTGTACTTTTTGCTGATTATGATGCACACAATTGGGATGTGTTTATGAATAATTTTCACATGTCTGGTTTTGATCCAATTACCTATAGTGTGCTTACTGACTGGCATCAGGGATATGATGTTATTCGACATCCCTTATTGGCTTGGATGATGTATCCTTTGTATGTTTTCAATCGGTTGTTGTGGTGGATAACGGGGGTAAATTGCTGTCAACTGCTAATAGGGGTACTCTTAATAGTATTGTCTTGTTATAGCTATATTTTTCTTTATCGGATATTGGTAGAACAAATAGGAATCAAGCGAATATTTGCTATTACCCTAACTTATTTTTTCTTTGGGTGTGCTTATATTCTTGTGGCAATCTTGGTACCAGATCATTTTGCCATTTCCTTGTTCTTACTTTTACTCACCTTGTATCGAAGTGGTCGCAAAATAAAGCAGCAGACTTCCTTTGGTGTAGTTGAGGCTGCTATCCTTTTTGTTTTGACAGCCGGTGTAACTCTAAGTAATGGCATCATCGTGGCGTTTATAGTTCTTATAACTAATGGAAAATCTACTTTCTCTCCCCGCTTTTGGATACCTGTTTTTCTGTTGCCTACATTTTTATTAATGATTACTGGTTTGAGTTTAAAATACGGTTTGGGAGAGTGGGGTAATCCCGTGCAGCAACAGATGAAGGATGTATATCAATATGCATCTTATACAGATATAGTTGTTGAGAATTTTTTAGGAGAGTCTATTCAGTTACATCGGCAATATTTGTTGGGTGATGTACTGGTTAGAAGACCTGTTATAGTGCGCTATTCCTGGATGCTGCAATATGTGGTGGAAGCAATACTCTGTATGCTATTTGTTTGGGGACTTTGGTTGGGTAGAAAACAACGATGTGGATGGATACTTAGTGTAATTTTGCTGTATACTACAATCTTACATTTTGTACTAGGCTTTGGCCTTAATGAAGTGTATATTATGGCCTGCCATTGGGTGTACGTTATCCCAATAGGAATAGGTTATTTGTATCGTCATCTGCCATCTCGGGCGCAATGGACTATCTTTGGATTTATGCTTGTTATAACCTTGTATCTATGGCTATATCATGGGTATCTGTTGTATCATTACTTGACATGGCCTTTGCGCTTTTAAATATGTCTACTTTTGCCTAGCCATTTACAGATTCGTTTTCCAATAGATTTTCGGATAAAACTGAAGTTGCCATATTTCAAGTTGAGAACCAATTCTTCCAATGAACGCGCAATTTTCAGTCCAGGGTGTCCCCAACCGTTTCTTCGATATAGACTATGTTTATAATCGATATTTTCAATAATATATTTAGGATGTCGCAAGGGAAAATCCAGTTCAAATTGTTTCATGGAAAAGATGAAACGAAGCGCTTTTGGCATAGTTTGCAAGGCCGAATAATGAGTGGAGTCAGTGGTTGCACCTATATTCGTAATAAGATTTTTCGTAGGCATGATGGCTAGACCATGATTTAAAAGCATGGTCGACCAGAAAATACTTTCAAAGTAAGGTTTTCCACTATGTGCATGATCTTGGCACATTTTCATAAAATCAGCTCGAAAATGGCGTTCTTTAATAAGTGTTTCTAATTGGTGTACCGTTTGTTGGTCTTGTAAAAAAGAATAACTGTCATCCCATTGGTCGATTACTCTTTTCCAAGAAGCCCATCCCCAAATAGCAAAGACGGACGTAAAAAAATAGTCTTCCCGAATGTTGGGACTGATTTCATCTTCATTGAAACCACAGACCATGGTGATGCGGTTATCGTTTTCATACTTATCTAGCATCTCCTTGCAAAAAGGAAAGAAGGATTGAGATGGAACAACATCATCTTCGAGTATGATGCATTTATCAGCCATGGAAAAAGCCCATTTGTGTGAAAGGTATCCAGAAGGGTCACATCCTTGATTCTTTTCGCAATAGTGTCGTTCCACTTGACACTCCCAATCGATATTCTCGTCTTTTACTATTTCACGACAGGCAAGGATACCTGGCATATCGTTCTTGTTCCTAGGCCCATCCTGGTACAAAAATAGACGGGTTGGCTTAGCTTTCTTAACCTCTTTGAATACTTTTTCAAAAGATTCAGAACGGTTAAAAAAAAGCATTAAAACGGCAATATCGATTTTGGCTGGTTGTTTCATATAGTTCTTTTATGCAAAAGTAGGGATTTTCTAGGATGTTCGCAAAAAGTATAGCAATAAATTGTTTGTATCGTCAAAAATAACTATTTTTGCGTCAAAATTGTTTAAAATAAAAGGCATGTTAAATCCGTTTAAAATATTCGGAATAAAAAAAGAAGAAAAAAGATTGGTTGTTATAGCTGGGTTAGTTTTTGCTTTCTTAAATGCGCTCATGCTATATGTACATTTTGATGATTTTACCAGGGGTGGTTTAGTAGGTGCTTGGAGTCTGTATAATAATAAGCTGTTATTATCAGGTTATGATCCTTATGCGTATATGACGATTTATAAATGGGATGTATTCTATGTGTTATCTCGTCATCCTTTGATATCCCTTTTTTATTACCCTTTTTATGGTTTAAATAAAGGTATCATGGAGTTGACCGATAATTTCAATGCGGCTATCCTCATTATGACAGTATTGATTATGATAGCAGCTTGTTATTCGGTGGTCTTTATGTACCGTGTTTTTAGAGAAGTTTTAGCATTATCTAAAAAAGATAGTAATTTGCTGGTAGCAATGATGTTTTCTTTTGCTACGATATTAACTTCTTCGATGTCGCCAGATCATTTTATATTCTCACTATTTTTGTTGACTTTTACATTGTATAGTGCAGGTATGCACATTCGAAATCATACTCCTTATAAATGGTATAAAGCGGCTATTCTTTTTGTGCTTACAGCAGGTGTAACCTTAACCAATGGTTTTAAGACTTTGCTTGCAGTGTGGTTTGTGGATGGTAAGCGTACATTTCATTGGAAAAATGTATTATTAGTTCTAGTTGTTCCAGCTTCTTTACTCTATGGCGCCTATTATTATCAACATGAGAACTATGTTATACCTCGCGAAGAAAAAGGTCGTAAGATAGAAGCTGAAAAAATCAAAAAAAATCCAGAATTGGCTGAGAAAAGTAAGCAGGTAAAGGCCTTCCAAAAGAAGATTAATGGTGAACATTTCGCAGATAAGGGAATGTTGAAATGGTCTGATTTATCAGCACCTCGTGGACAGGCCGCTATTGAAAATTTCTTTGGCGAATCTATCATTTTGCACCAAGAATGGTTGTTGAAAGATATTTACCTTGGGCGTCCTTCTGTCGTGCATTACAAATGGTGGATTAATTATGTACTGGAAGGTTTAATTATCTGTTTATTTTTGGCGGGCTTAGTTGTTGGTATCCGAGATAAGTTTATGTTAATGGTATTATCATGGATCTCTGTTGAAACTGGTTTGCATTTTGTTTTGGGATTTGGACTGAATGAAGTTTATATTATGGGATGTCATTGGCTGTTTATTATTCCGATAGCCATCAGCTTTCTATTCCAGCGCTTCAATGAAAAAAATAAGGCTAGTAAGATAGTTAGATTATTAGTTGGTATTTTGACAAGCTATATGGCTGTTTATAATATTGTTTTGATTACTAAGTATATGTTGACGTTATGATGGATTTTCACGAAAACTTAAGAGCCTATAGTCAAGAAAACTTGCGTGCCTGCCAGTTGAAGCAGTTGAGCATTTTACAGGAAATTGATAAAATTTGTAAGCGTCATCATCTAGATTATTGGTTGGATGGTGGTACGTTGCTTGGGGCTGTAAGGCATGGAGGCTTTATTCCTTGGGATGACGATATTGATATCGCTATGGGCTATGATGATATGTTGAAGTTTGAAGAAATTGCTGCTCGTGAATTACCCGCACATTTGGCCATTCAGTCTCCCCGGAATGATCCGTCATCAAAAGAGCCTATAGTAAAGGTGCGTGATTTAAACTCCTTATATATTGAACATGGTGATAATTTTGAATCCGATTATCTAAAAGGTATCTATGTCGATATATTTCCGTTTACGAAACATCCTGGGATATCTAAGTCTATGATAAAAAAACTAGCAAAAGGTATTTCTAAAAGTAATTCTATTCTTCATCATTTGCATCGATATTCTTTGCGCTCTTTTGCTGAATTCTTCTGGTTTGGTGCTCAATATTATCTATATACGGGGCTTTGGAATTTAGCTTGTTGCTTGGTGAAGTCTAAGCGTTATGCTAATATACCGATTATCAATGGATATGGTATAACCCATGAGCGTGATCAGGTATTGCCAGTTTCAGTAATCAAGTTTGAAGGCTTGGAATTTTCAGCGCCACATAATCCTGATCAGTATCTCAAAAATATTTATCGTAACTATATGGAAATTCCTCCTGTGGAAAAGCGGAAATTTCATTCGGTCTATATTCAACCAGAACTTGTCAAGAAGGATTAAACCTTCTTGACAGATTCTATGGTATGGTTGATTCCTTCTTTTATATTGAATAGTGGTTTCCATCCAATTGCCTGAATCTTTGATGTATTGAATGAAGCTTTGGTTATAGGTGTTGTGTTTCCTTGTAGAGCATCATTCGGAATATCAAAGATAACTCGGTGTCCTGTGCTTTCTGCTATTAGTTCTGCCAATTGTCGAATTGTTATATTTGAATTCTCGTTGGCAACATTATAGGCATTTTTGTTTTTCCCGTTCAGTAAAAGTTGTAGTATTGCGTGAGCTGCATCGATAACATACAGCCAAGAGCGATATTGTAGCCCCTTACTTTTCAAAACGATATCTTCATTTTGAAGTACGTTACGAATGAACTGAGCATATACACGATTGTCCGATTCTGTAAATCCAGGTCCATAAGTATGGCATAAACGTGCAATTACGATATCGATATGGTATTCTTCTGCGTAAGCCACACACAGAGTCTCTGCCGCTCTTTTAGAAGACGGGTAGCAAGCACGTAATGAAGCACAGTCAACATATCCACTATCTTTCTCATTAAATTCTTGTCCATTTCCTTCTCCGTAGATTTCACCAGAAGAAATATAAACCATTCGTTGAAGTCCATGGTTTTTTCCATAATTTGCCAAGTGGGATACACCATTGATATTGGATAATATAACCTCAACGGGAGATGTTTTAAAAAAGTTTGGACTAGCATTGCTGGCTGCATCGATGATATAATCGAATGTGATGTCTCCTTGTAAAGGTTGGGTTACATCCATTTCGATAAATGAGAAATACTCATCTTCCCAATAGAGACTAAACTTATCCTGTGCTCTTTTTCGATTTCTGCCGGCGGCATATACGTGATAGCCCTTGTCAGGGTTAGCCATCAAAATGTCTATGATACAGCTTCCGATAAGGCCAGTTGCACCAGCCACAAGGATATTTCCAGTATTTAATGAGGCAAGAAAGTTTCCTTGATGGAATAATGAGAGAATATCTTTTTGATAAGGTGTTATTTGAGCCATGATTCAGGTCTAATTTGCATAAGAGCTTTAAGAATCTCAAGGTCTTCAATAGTTGTTATTTTGATATTTTTTTCAGAGCCAGCAACGATATGCATCTCTTTGCCACCAAGCTCTGCATATAGTGTACATGAAGCAACCGAATTTGTGATACCACGTTCTATAGCTTCCTGGTGTGCCTGGATAATATCTCCTAAGCGAAAAGTTTGAGGCGTCTGTGTGCGAATAAGTTGGTCTCTAGGTATGCTTCGATTTGTGGTAAAGCCGTCGGCACTCTCTAAAATCGCTTCTCTACATTGTATACCGGTAATGGCATTTCCGTATTTTTGGCAGATGGCAATGTTGGAAGAAATGATGTCTTGTGATATTAATGGTCTAACGGCATCGTGAATGAGTACCAAATCGTCTTCACTACATCCTTGTTCCTTTAACCCGAATATGCCATTGTGAATGGATTGCTGTCCATTATCGCCTCCTGGGAATACCCATTTTAGCTTAGTTATATTAAACTGGTTGGCATACGATTGTAAAACCGTTTCCCATCCTGCTAGACATACCACAGCAATGCCTTGTATATCAGGATGTTTTTGGAAGGCCATCAGGGTATGAATAATGATAGGACAGTTGTCTACGTGCATGAATTGTTTAGGGATATCTTGACCCATTCTGTTGCCAGATCCTCCAGCTATAATAAGTGCATAATTCATATGGCTTGGTTTATTGTATTAATTTTTTAATCATTCCACCACTTCTCAGAATCTTTCCCTGTCGTCTGCAGTTATAGATATAATTCAGGTAAGTTTCTTCTGAAGTATGTAATATAATGTTTTCAATTTCTTGTATACTATTGACAGCTATACCGAGTTTATTTTGTACGATAAAGGGTGCTACAGCCGATCCTTTCCATACGATAACGGGGAGTCCAGCTGCTAGGTATAGCGATAGTTTATGTGGAAGGTTATAACTTAGGTATTCTCCTAAGGGACCATTGCAAGTATCAATGGATTTTCCGTCCCAGACTAGTCCCCAACCACCTTTTATCTTTCCAGTATGGTCGCTATTGAAAATTCCTCCGTAGTTAATATGAGCAAAGGATGAAAGGTCTAAGTTATCCTTGTTACCATATAAGTTGAAACTAATTTTCTGTACTGGCATTTTATATAATGCTGGTAGAAATTGAGATTTCGCTAAGTTACCTGCAAAGACCACTTCGTTCCGATGAGATAGCATCTCTTTTTCTTGAAGAAAATCGTCGTCTGAATAATAGTCAAAAAGATGCAGAATATCCATAGGTGTGTGAACTCCATTTTTTTGAAGGATAGCTTGCATGGCCTCTGTGTGCACGATAATGCGATCTGCCGAGTTTAGCCACGCAATTTCCTTTTCATGATTTTGTCGATATCTGAAAGTTTGAATATCGTGAATGAGAATAGTTACCTTGTTGCCTTTGGCATGGAGGTATTTTATTATTGTCAGAAAAACTTTGTCGCAAGATACCGGATATTGAAATATATATTCGTGTTGTCCTTTGTATTTATGAACTAATTTGAGATATTGGAATAAAATGTTCAAACTTGTTCTAAATGGAAATTTGTAGAATACACATTCTACATTTTCCACAGGATATCCACATTCTGTAAATGCAGTATTGATATCGGCCCTTGCTTTTCCGAAAGCATATATGAATGACTTCTTTACTAATTTGGGCATTTGGTTGATTAATATCTTCATGCTTTTTTATATTTATGCTTCTTCCTTATTTCTGTCGTTATCAATCAAATCCATGAGCTTATAGCTTGTTTTTGAGATGACTTTTCGACAAAACATCTTATTCGATTCCTTGATCTTTGGATAGTCTTCTTCTGTTAGAATTTTAATTACTGGATGATAATGAATGTATGTTAATGGGGTAATAGCTTCCAAACTTTGATATTTTCCTTCTTCAATCATACAATGTGAAGCGAAATCAGAGTTAAAGGCAACGGTCTGTATAAAAGTTTCTGCAGGACAAAAACTAGTCTTGAAATAGTTTACAAGATGCTTATTATAATCCCATTCGTCCAAGATATATTTTGCTAATTTAGGAGTGATGGCCCACCAAGCTGCTCCTTTGTATAAAGTGTAGGTCTTTCCTGGACAGTGAATGTGTAGGGTTTTGCGTATAGGGGTGGCTGCAACCATATGTCTTAGCGCTACACGAAATTTATTTTTAATACTTCCATTTTTCCAAGGTTTTGATGTGAAAAATCTAAAATGGCGATATTCCTGTGCTTGTTTTCCTTGGTGTAGCATGGATATCCCTTGTAGTATTTCTCTTTCTTCTTCTTTTGCTTTGTAGAAGTAATCCAAAATGGCACGGTTGCTCCAAACAGGATAGTCCATGCCACTCATTGTTATAAGATAGTCTGCTTGGCATTCATATAAAGCTGCGCGGATTAACTCCATCTGATATTCTACCTCGTTGATGCTTCCCCATACTACATTAACTCGATGTTTAATAAAGTGGATGTTGTCACCATATACCTTTTCTTCAAAATTCCTAATGTTGCTCTTGGCATCAATATGGATGAAAAATTCAGAGCCTTTAGGTAAACTGGTTATCAAGTCTCTAAGATGCTTGGCATCCTTATGGGCGGATATGAGAAAGGCTAATTTCATAGTTTTGTGAATTTAGAGTATACGAAAGATAAACATTCATCGAGTATTTTTACACGTGCTATTTTCATAACGGCAAAATAGAGTAATGCTGCTATTAGAATACGTGCTCCCAATAATATATATAGATTCTCGATGTTTCTTGTTAAATAATAAGTAATTATCATGACAACTGTAGCACTGAGTGCAAACGGCATGATATCCTTTAAAAATAGAAAAATGTTATAGTGAATTAATTTGCTTGTAAAAAAATGCCAGATGAAAAGCCATAATAGATTGAGCCCCACATAAGAGACTACCATAGTATGGATGCCATAAGGCCAAATCAGGGCCATAGTGATAATTTGGGCAAGACCCAGTGAAATGGTTACCCAAAAATTGATACCTGATTTCCCCTTACTGATGACCAAATTTGACATTAATGTACATAGTGGAAGTATTGCACCACTGATACAAAGTATTTGTAGTAGTTCGGCACTGGCTACCCATTCCTCTGTAATGGTAATGATAATAAATTCGCGAGATACTAATCCAAAACCAAGTAGCATAGGAAAAGTCAGAAAACAGGTAAAGCGCATCATCTTGCGGAAAGCCTTGAGTTGTCGGTCTTCTTCTCCGTTTAAATCGGCCAAAACGGGTTGCGCTACTTGTTGAATCATGCCTTGTACAAGAGAGAAACATTTAAAGTTCCAATTATATGCTTGGTTATATACTCCTGTTTCAACTTTCGAGTAGTGTCTACCTAATAATATGTTTAAGATATTATTGTTGATCTGGTTTATAATATTAGTAGCTAGAATTTTAAATGAAAAGCGAAACATGCTTTTGACAGGCTCGAAATCAAAGTTCCATGTAGGTCGCCATGAGGAATAGTGCCACTTCAGAAGTGTATCTGTTCCTACAAAGGTAATTCCCTGTGTGGCTAAAGCCCAATAGCCGAATTCTAGGAAAGCCATTATACTTCCAATAATGCTTGATATAATAATAGCTGCCATTCCTGATTTCGCAATTTGTTTGGCTTTTAAGTTTTTGAAAAGAAAAGCGGACTGAGCTGTTGCAAAACTAGAGAGCAGTATCGAGATGAAAGAATAACGGCAAAGTGCTACAATATCCTGGTTATGATAATATTCAGCAATGAGTGGTGCACAGAAGAATAGTATAATGTAGGCAGAGAAGCCTATAATGATATTAAACCAAAAAACAGAATTATAGTCACGATGGGTAGGATTTTTAAGATTGGCTAATGCTGCTGTAAATCCACTTTCTTTGAGAGCATTGGCAACTAATGGGAAAATATTAATCATTGCCATAACACCAAAGTCAGATTTAGCAACAAGTCGTGCTAGTATGATTCCGTAGACAAGTCCGATCAATTGTTGTATGCCATTGTTCATTCCTCCCCAAAACATACCTTTAGCTGTTTTCTCTTTTAATGTTTCCGACATAATGTTTGCAAAATTACGAATCTTTTTCCTGTTCTGGTTGTTCCTGTTTAATTATTTTAGCAGGATTACCCACTACTGTACACCCATCAGGCACATCTTTGAGAACGATACTACCAGCTCCAATCGTGACTCTATTGCCAATATGGATAGGGCCAATAACAATTGCTCCTGTCATAATCTTCACATCATCACCAATTGTAGGTCTTCCTTCCTCGCCATTATGATGATTTGTTCCTAAAGTGACCAATTGTAGGCAATAGAAATTTTTGCCAATGCTTTCTGCATTTAAATAGGTAGAATAATTATGTTCGAAATGAGCTCCTTCACCAATGGATGGACACCAAATATGCAGACTTGTCTCGGGTGGACACAGCCATTTGATAAATATGCTTAAATATTCCCCCATGCGATAATAAAAGAGATTTCTGAAAGTCTTTTCGCGGGTCATCGCTTTGATAAAGTTTAATACAGTAGCCTTTTTATCTTGTACCTGTCTTAAATCATTGTCAAACAACTTATGATGAGCCATGTAATGTCCTATATGTGGAATCAGACGTAGTGCTGAAGCTGATAATATAATCGTTTGAGTAATAGGGTTCATATATTTTTATACTGATTATGTGTGCAAAGATACTTAAAATGTATCACTTACGTTGTGTGTATAGTTACTTAAATAATCATAATATTGTTAATAGTATTTAAAACGTCTTTTTCTAAAGAATGTGTAGAAGGGTTATTTCAAATAAAATATGTACTTTTGCACTCTGAATTGTGAAGATGCATCTTAGAGTCTTCACAGCTTTCTTGTGTTAATCGTGTTATCTTTGGCCGGGTATCACTGTTAGTGAATCAGGAAAGCGGCAGAGAGAATGCTGTGGATGGTCTCTTTTAGACTGGAGGCGCCGCGAGGTCTCTGCTCGTTCAATAGTATTAAATAAATTAGTTTTTTAGTAGTAAATTTAATTTTTAAAATGGACACTTTAAGTTACAAGACTATTTCCGCTAACAAGGAAACAGCTAAGAAAGAGTGGGTCGTAGTTGATGCCAGCGATCAGATTGTAGGTCGTCTCTGCTCTAAAGTTGCTAAGCTGCTTCGCGGAAAGTACAAACCAAGTTTCACACCTAATGTGGACTGTGGTGACAATGTAATCATTATCAATGCTGAAAAGGTAGTTTTCTCAGGTAAAAAGGAAACTGATAAGATTTACACTCGTTATACTGGTTACCCTGGTGGTCAGCGTTTCAATACTCCAGAGGAGCTTCGCAAGCGCAAGGATGGTGTTGACAAAATTCTTCGTCACGCTGTTAAGGGTATGCTTCCAAAGGGTCGTTTAGGTCGTGCCCTGTTGGACAATCTTTATGTTTTCGAGGGTGCTGAGCACGATAAGGAAGCTCAGAAGCCTAAGACAATTGATATTAACCAGTATAAATAATTAAGACAAAGATGGAAGTAATCAACGCAATTGGTCGCCGTAAGAGCGCTGTAGCTCGTGTTTACGTTACAGAAGGTACCGGTAAGATCACAATTAATAAGAAAGATATCGAAACATTCTTCCCATCAGCAATTCTTCGTTATGTAGTAAAGCAGCCATTACAGTTGCTCGATGCTGAGGGTAAGTATGATATTAAGGTTAATATTTTCGGTGGCGGTTTCACTGGCCAGAGCCAGGCACTTCGCCTTGCTATTGCTCGCGCACTCGTTAAGATTAACGCAGAAGATAAGAAAGCTTTGAAGGATGCTGGATTCCTCACACGCGATAGCCGTGCTGTAGAGCGTAAGAAGCCAGGTCAGCCTAAGGCTCGTGCTCGCTTCCAGTTCAGTAAGCGTTAATATTCCCCTTAGGAATAAACTGAACAGTTTAGTATCTAAACCGGTAAGATTCTTAAAGACTACTTGCCGGCTGATTCTAGGCAAAATTAGAATTCAAAAAGAAAGTAAACAATTAAAAAAGAAAAGACAATGTCAAGAACAAATTTTGACCAATTACTTCAGGCAGGTTGCCATTTCGGTCACCTCAAACGTAAGTGGAATCCAGCTATGGCTCCTTATATCTTCATGGAGCGTAATGGTATTCATATCATCGACTTGAACAAGACAGTAGCTAAGATTGACGAGGCTGCTGAAGTTCTTAAGGGTATTGCTAAGTCTGGCAAGAAGATTCTGTTTGTCGCTACTAAAAAACAAGCTAAGGACATCGTAGCTGAAAAGGCTGCTTCTGTTAATATGCCTTATGTTATTGAGCGTTGGCCAGGTGGTATGCTCACTAACTTCCCTACAATCCGTAAGGCAGTTAAGAAAATGACAAACATCGATAAGTTGATGAATGATGGTACATTCTCTAACCTTTCTAAGCGTGAGTTGCTTCAGATTACACGTCAGCGTGCTAAGTTGGAGAAGAACCTTGGTTCTATTGCTGATTTGACCCGTCTTCCTAGCGCATTGTTCGTTATCGACGTAATGAAGGAGCATATTGCTGTTAAGGAAGCTCAGCGTCTTGGTATCCCAGTGTTTGCAATCGTTGATACAAACTCAGATCCAAAGAACGTTGATTACATTATCCCAGCTAATGATGACGCTAAGGATTCTGTAGAGGTAGTTTTGAGTGCTGTTTGTGGCGCTATCGCTGAAGGTCTTGAAGAGCGTAAGGCTGAAAAGGCTGACGAAAAGGCTTCTGCTGAGCAGAAGGAAGAGGCAGCTGATAAGAAGCGTGCTCCTCGTAAGGCTCGCAAGGAAGAGACTGCAAATGAGGCTCCTAAGGCTGAGTAATTAGTATTAATCAATAAAATATAAGGAATTTAAAATGGCTGTATCAATAGCTGATATCCAGAAGCTTCGTAAGATGACAGGTGCTGGTCTTGCTGACTGTAAGAAGGCTCTGACTGAGGCTGATGGTGATCTCAATAGAGCAGTTGAGCTCGTTCGTGAGCGTGGTCTTGCACTCGCTGCAAAGCGTTCTGATCGTGAGACTTCAAATGGTTGTGTACTTGTAAAGAAGGGTGAAGGTTTCGCTGCTATGGTAGCTATCAAGTGTGAAACTGACTTCGTTGCTGCAGGTAAGGATTTTATCGGTTTGACAGAAGAAATTCTTGATGCTGCTATCGCTGCTAAGGCTAAGTCTATAGACGAGGTTAAGGCTCTGAAACTTGCTAATGGTGATGACGCAGAAACTGCAGTTAAGCATCGTTCTGGTATCTCTGGTGAGAAGATGGAAATCGATGGTTACAACTTTATCGAAGGCGCAAATGTTGAGGTTTATGACCACATGGGCAAGCATACTCTTTGTACTATGGTTCAGCTCAATAATAACAACGAGGAAGTTGGTCATAAGGTTGCTATGCAGGTAGCAGCTATGAAGCCAGTTGCTCTTGACGAAACTTGCGTTCCTCAGAATGTTAAGGACGAAGAACTTCGTGTTGCTATTGAGAAGACTAAGGAAGAGCAGATTGAGCGTCAGGTTAACGTAGCTTTGAAAAAGGCTGGCATTAATCCAGCTCACGTTGATTCTGATGATCACATTGAGTCTAACACAGCTAAGGGTTGGTTGACTCCTGAGCAGGCTCAGCAGGCTCGTGATATCAAGAAGACAGTTGCTGAAGAGGCTGCAGGCAAATTGAACGAGCAGATGATTCAGAATATTGCTAAAGGTCGTATGAACAAATTCTTCAAGGAGAACTGTCTCGTTGATCAGGAATTCCAGTTCGGTGACGGCGATAAGGCTTCTGTTGCTCAGTGGATGGCAAGTCAGGACAAGGATCTTAAGATCACTGACTACAAGCGTTTCTCACTTTCTGCAGATTAATTTGTATCCTTTTAGGGATAATCAATATGAAGAGTCGGAATTTCTATTCCGACTCTTTTTTTGTTGGTATTATTTTTTTATGTATCTTTGTCGTCAAAAATTAGAACGATTATGAAGATATTTGCTATAGGTATGAACTATTTGCAGCACAATAAAGCGTTGCATGGTTCGTTGTTTAAAACAGAGGAACCTGTTATTTTTACAAAAGCTGATTCCGCGTTGTTGAAAGACCATAAGCCTTTTTTTATCCCTGATCATATGGGACGTATTGAATATGAAACTGAACTTGTGGTTAGAATATGTAAGTTGGGTAAAAGTATTCCAGCTCGCTTCGCTTCACGTTATTATGATGCTGTAACAGTTGGAATTGATTTTACAGCTCGAGAGCTTCAAGCTAAATTGAAGGCAAAAGGTCAGCCGTGGGAACTTGCAAAGGGGTTTGATGGATCTGCTGTTATTGGCGACTGGATGGAGCTTGACAAAATAAAAGATATTCAGATGACTCGTTTTCATCTTGACATCAATGGTAAGACTGTGCAGGAAGGATGTTCTTGTGATATGCTTTATAAGGTTGATGAGATTATTGCCTATATCAGTCAGTATTTTACCTTAAAGACGGGCGATTTACTTTATACAGGATGTCCTACAGGATGTGGTCCAGTTCAGATTGATGATCATTTGGAAGGTTATCTAGAAGATAGAAAGGTTCTTGATTTTTATTGTAAATAAGAAAAATTTATCCATGAAGGCATTCAGAGTTATACTTCTATTTTTAGTTTTGTGTAGTTTGAACGTTACTGCTCAAAAGCACAAACGCTTTTTTAATTTGACAACGGAAAATGTGAAGTTAGATTCTGTTTTGCAGGAATTTGTACATACGATTCCTTTGGTGGGGAATTATCAAGATTCCGTTTATACTGCAGAGTTGTCTTATCCTGAATATATGGATATGACTTCTGAAGATATAGCTTCTTATCAGAGATTATCAGGTGAAGTTCTTCCTGCCTCTCCTGTAATTCATACAGACTTGTCTGTCTTCAGAGGACGTGGAAGATTTACGGTAAGCTTTCTGCCGATTGTTTATCGTAATAATAAATATCAGATGTTGGTTAGCTTTATGTTAACCATAACATCGCAAAAGAAAAATCGTATTCAAAAGTCTATTTTGCGTGTAGCTCAAGGGAATGGTTCTCGTTATGCGGAACATTCTGTCCTCGCTCAGGGTTCATGGGCTAAGATTAGAGTTCCTGAATCTGGAGTTTTTCAATTAACAGATGCTGTTATCCGTAAAGCTGGTTTCTCTGATTTGAGTAAGGTTAAAATTTATGGTTATGGCGGTAAACTTCAATATGAAGCACTTCATAGTGATACGCTTAGATACTACGATGATTTACAGGAGGTTCCTACTTGTACAGTAGGGGAAAAACGTCTTTTTTATGCTCAGGGACCTATCAGTTGGACTTCCAAAACAGCAACACGTCGTACGCGTAATCCATATTCCGACTATGGCTATTATTTTATCACTCAAAGTGAAGATACCCCTAAAACTATAGATTCTGTATCTTTCATTCAATCCTTTTATCCTTCACCTGATTATTATCATTCACATTATGAAGTAGATGGATATAGTTGGTATCCAGGTGGACGTAATCTTTTTGACAATGAAGAGATTAGTTCCACCAAGACTTTGGTGATGAAAAATGAAACCAATGGTACGACTGGTAGACTGGCTGCATGTATTACTGCAGGTACTAACAGTACAGCAAGAGTCATTTTAAATGGAGATTCTTTGAATCTATCAGTCAGCTTGACTTCTTATGATAAGGGTAATCAAGCTATCGGTTCTTTTTTAGTCAAGAATCTCGGAGAAAGAGATACCATACAAATTAAGGTCTTGTCGGGTGGTCCTATTCGATTAGATTATCTTACGATGGTTTGGGATTCTATTCTACCTAGGCCAAATTTACTTACCGACAATTTTTCAGCTCCAACTTATGTTTGTAATATAACCAATCAAGACCATCATGCAGATAGTCTGGCTGATATGGTTATTGTGATACCAACGAGCCAAAAATTGCTAGAACAAGCTAAACGTTTAAAGCTTTTCCATGAAACTCATGATAGTCTTTCTGTTAATATCGTACCGGCAGACGAATTATATAATGAGTTTTCAAGTGGAACACCTGATGCAATGGCTTATCGTAGATATCTGAAGATGCTTTATGATAAAGCCAATGCGACGAATGCCACAAAAACGTTGAAATATTTTTTGCTTTTTGGCGATTGTGTCTGGGATAATAGAATGTTGACCTCTGACTGCTCCTCATTAAATCCTGATGACTATCTTCTAGCTTTTGAAAGTGAAAATTCTTTTAATGAGATCTCCTGTTACATAGATGATAGCTGGTATGGCATCCTTCAAGATGGTAAGGGACTTAATCCTTCCATCGAACAGATAGATGTAGGTGTAGGACGTTTTCCAGTAGTGACAGCAGACGAAGCAAAAGTTATGGTTGATAAGACCATAAATTATATTACTAATAATAATGCTGGAGCTTGGCAGAATTCTATTCTTTTCCTTGGGGATGATGGTAATGATAATCTGCATATGCGTGATGAAAATGAAGTTGCCGATTATATATCTCAGCTTTATCCTAGCTTTCTTATGAATAAGGTAATGTGGGATGCTTATACACGCGAATCCTCTTCTACTGGTAATACTTATCCAGAGGTAACTTCTTTAATCAAGCAACAGATGGCTAATGGGGCTCTTTTGTTTGATTATGCTGGTCATGGTTCTGAAAGTCAGTTATCTCACGAGGCAGTATTAAAAATAACAGATTTTGAAGAATTTACAAATACTCGTTTACCATTGTGGATTACAGCTTCTTGCGATATCATGCCTTTCGATGGTGTCAAAGAAACGATAGGCGAAGCGTCTGTATTAAACGCTAATGGTGGTACAATGGCTTTCTATGGTACAACACGTACAGTATATGCAGATTTGAATAAGAAATTAAATCGTGCTTTTTTGAAATATGTATTAGGTAGAGATGAAAATGGTAAGCCTTATACTTTGGGAGAGGCTCATGTACTTGCCCAGAATGACATGATTAATGGTACTGGATATAATGGAGAGTCAGATCGAACTACAAATCATTTGCAGTATTCTCTGTTGGGTGATCCCGCTTTAGCTTTGAATCTTCCTTCGTTGTCGGTTACTGTCGACGATATTGACGGTGTGTCAATATCAGATTCAGTACCAACATTGAAAGCTGGTTCTAAAGTTACAGTTAAGGGCCATGTAGAGAATGCATCAAATTTTAATGGTGTCCTTTCTGTTTCTATTCTCGATAGTAAGGATACGATTACTTGTAAAGTTAATGATATCTCAGAAACATCTGAGCCGTTTGTCTTTACTAGTTATGACAAAGTGCTTTATTCTGGAAATGATAGTGTTCGCAATGGGCAGTTTGAATTCTCTTTTGCAGTGCCTAAGGATATTAAGTATTCTAGTGATTCAGGCTTGATGAATTTCTATGTTGTTAATACCGATCATACTTTGACGGGAAATGGGTATACTGTCCAATTTAAATTAGGTGGAAGTAATGTTTCTCTATCCGATAGTATAGGTCCAAAGATATTTAGTTATCTTAATTATGAAACATTTATGGATGGTGGTAATGTAAATGCTACACCTTATTTTTATGCCGAGTTATCAGACACTTCAGGAATTAATGCCACAGGTAATGGTATAGGACACGATCTGGAGTTGATTATTGATGGAGATGCTTCAAAAACTTATAATCTGAATAGCTATTTTAGTCCAAAGTTTGGTACTTATCAAGAAGGAACAGTGGGTTATCTTATACCAGAATTAGCAGAAGGAAAGCATTCTTTACTTTTTAGAGCATGGGATACTTTGAATAATTCTAGCACTTTTACTTTAAATTTTAATGTAGTGAATGGTTTAACCCCTACTTTGCGTGATATTTATACTTCTGTAAATCCAGCTTCAACAACGACGGACTTTATAGTGGTACACGATCGTATTAACAGCAGTGTTAATGTAGAAATAGAAGTCTTTGACACGTCAGGACGAATTGTATGGTCGCATAGTGGTAGTGGTGCTTCTGAAGACCATACCTACCGTACCACTTGGGATTTGTCATCCTCTGCAGGAGGAAAACTTTCAACTGGGGTATATATATATCGTGCAAAAATCTCTTCAGAAGGCAGTTCGACAGCGACCAAGGCTAAGAAACTAATAATCGTAAACAATAATTAGTTGATAATATGCGTTTTGAAATTATAGTGTAGAACCCAAAAAGAAAATGATGAATAAATTCTATAAGATATTTTGCCTTGTTGCTTTTGCGTTGACGGTGACCGAGGGTTATGCTCAAGAAGATAAAAATAATATGTTTAATCCGGTAACGACTTCTGTTACTTCACAGTCAATAGCTCCTGATGCTCGTGCAGCAGGTATGGGTGACGTGGGAGCAGCTACAGATCCTGATGTAAACTCTCAATATTGGAATCCGGCCAAATATCCGTTTACTATATCTAGAGCAGGTGTAGCACTTAACTATACACCATGGTTACGGCAGTTGGTAAATGATATGAATTTGGCTTATTTGTCAGGTTATTATCGTATAGGCGACTATAGTGCAGTTTCAGGATCAGTTCGTTATTTCAATATGGGTACTGTGTATACTAGTTCAGATCTAGATGAAAGTATCAATCCATATGAAATGTCTGTTGATGTGGCTTATTCTTTGATGTTGAGTGAGAAATTTTCAATGGCGGCAGCTGTGCGATGGATTTATTCAGATTTAAAATTTGAAAATACGAGCGATGCAAAGCCTGGAAGTGCTTTTGCTGCTGATTTGGCTGCATATTATCAGAATTATATTAATCTTGGTTCTCGTGAATGTCAATTGGGATTTGGTCTTAATATCTCGAATATAGGTAGTAAGATAAAGTTTGGTGGCGATGATCGTAATTACTTTATTCCGACTAATCTTCGACTTGGTGCTTCGTTGATGGTACCTATAGATGAATATAATCGTTTTACGGTTGCGTTAGATGCTAACAAACTGCTTGTTCCTACTTATCCTGTGCAAAATGAGGGTGAAGATGATGTAACTTATAATCAGCGTGTCATAGACGAATATTATAATGTTTCAAGTATTAGTGGTATTTTCAAGAGTTTTGGCGATGCACCAGGTGGATTTAAAGAGGAGTTAGAGGAGATACAGTGGAGTCTAGGTGCTGAATATACTTATAATGATAAATTCTCTCTTCGAGCTGGTTATCATCATGAAAGTGAGAATAAAGGAAATCGTAAGTATTTTACAGTTGGTGCAGGATTCAAGATGAATGTCATGGCTATTGATGCTGGTTATGTTATTGCTACAGCAAAGAGTAATCCGCTTGATCAGACTTTACGATTTACCTTATCCTTCGATATGGATGGTATAAAAGATTTATTCCGTAGATAAATTTAGAATTTAAATATATGAAAATAAGAGTAGGAATGGGTTACGACGTACACAAGCTTGTGGAGGGTCGTAACCTTTTTTTAGGAGGTATTAAGATAGACCATACCATGGGTCTTTTAGGTCATAGTGATGCAGATGTGTTGATTCATGCTATTTGCGACGCACTTCTTGGTGCTGCTAATATGCGAGATATCGGTTATCATTTTCCAGACACTTCGGCAGACACTTTGAATGTAGATAGTAAGATACTACTTCGTAAAGTGGTAGAGTTGATAGCCACAAAAGGGTATCGTGTAGGTAATATTGATGCTACGATATGTGCAGAACGGCCTAAAATTAATCCTCATGTGCCTCAAATGAAAGCGTGTCTCGCACAGGTTATGGGTATTGATGAAGATGAAATCTCTATTAAGGCTACAACTACCGAAAAACTTGGTTTTACAGGTAGGCAGGAAGGTATGTCTGCTTATGCTGTCGCATTAATAGAGAAAGGTTAAGATAGTACGTATAGTTGTATTTTTATGTTTTGCAACATATGTTTGCGCACACAAAAAATTTGATATATATCAAGAAAGTACTAATAATTCAAGAAAATAGGTAAGAACCTGAATCATTATTACTCAAAATAATCTATCTTTGCATCATCAAAAGGTTAATAGATTGTTTAGGTTAGTAATAAAGATTTAGGTTTTTAGTTATTAGGTTTTTAAGGTAGATTTTAAAGATTGTTTAACAAAGTGGTAACAAGGTGAACCGAGAGGCTCCCTTTACTTTAGAAAAGATTTTTAGTTAAACATAGGTATACGCTTCAGCTCGTGGTGAGTTGTAGCGTATTTTTTTTGTCATTTCCAATACTTTTTATTACTTTTGTCGCAAATAAGAAACTTATGAGAGTATTAATTATCAATACTTCTGAAAACACGGGAGGTGCTGCTGTTGCTGCTAACCGTTTGAAGGATGCTTTGAACAACAATGGTGTCAAGGCAAAAATGTTAGTAAGAGATAAGACTACAGATGATATTACCGTAGTAGGATTAAGACCGTCACTTCGAGTTAGTTGGAATTTTCTGTGGGAACGTTTTTCTATATTTCGTCATTTACATTTTTGCAAAAAGCATCTTTGGGAGATTGATACAGCTTGTTGTGGTTCGGATGTCACACAACTTCGTGAATTTCAGGAAGCAGATGTCATCCACCTTTCCTGGGTTAATCAAGGATTTTTGTCATTAAAAGGTATCCGTAAAATTTTGAATAGTGGTAAACCCGTCGTGTGGACTATGCATGACTTGTGGCCAGCTACAGGTATCTGTCATTATGCAAGAGGGTGTGAGCGATTGAAAAACATGTGTTCTCATTGTTTACTCTTGCCTCATCGAGGTGGCGTACATGATTTGTCTAATAAGGTTTGGCGAAAAAAGGAAGCACTCTATAAGGATGGCAATATCTATTTTGTGTCTTGTAGTAAATGGTTACAAGATCAAGCTAAACAAAGTAGGCTTTTTGTAGGACAGCGCATCACCAATATACCTAATCCGATAGATACTCGTGTATATTTGCCGCAAGATAAGAAGGAATCCAGACTTCGTGCAGGTCTTCCTGATAATAAAAAACTCATTCTTTTCGTTTCACAAAAGGTTACAGATGAGCGCAAGGGCATGAATTATTTTATTCACAGCATTGAGCGATTGGTTGCCATGCATCCTGAAATGAAAGAAGATACGGGGATTGCTATTTTAGGAGGGCATTCGGAGGAATTAGAAAATCAACTTTCATTGCCAGTTTATTCGTTGGGCTATGTAAATGATCAGCGTAAGATTGTTAATGTGTATAATTCTGCAGATGTCTTTGTTTTACCTTCTCTAGAAGATAATCTGCCGAATACAATTATGGAGGCAATGGCTTGTGGTGTTCCTTGTGTTGGATTCCAAACAGGTGGCATACCAGAAATGATAGATCATCAGAAAACAGGATATGTGGCAAAATATCGTGATGCTGATGATTTGGCTAAAGGTATTTTTTGGGTTCTTGCGGAGGCTGATAGAAAAGAATTAAGCTATCAGTCTATTCATAAAGTTTCGGTACAATACTCACAACGAGCAGTTGCCATGAAATATATTGATGTATATAATCAGGCTATGGCCTTTAGGAATTATAAATTATGATCACTTTTACGGTAGTAACCATTACTTATAATGCCCAGCAGGTAGTTGAGCGAACACTGAATAGTGTACTTAAGCAAAGCTATTCGCAGGTGGAACACCTTATCATTGATGGTGCATCGAGTGATAATACTTTATCGCTTGTGCATGCTTATCAGGTGAAATCCATAGAGAAAGAAACAGGACACCAAATTCGTATCACTTCTGAACCAGACGACGGACTTTATTATGCTATGAATAAGGGTATTCTGCAAGCTACAGGCGATTATATCGTGTTTTTAAATGCTGGTGACTGCTTTCCTAATGAAGATACCTTAGAGACTATTGCTGCGTCTGTAGGTGAGCAGGAATTGCTTCCAGGTGTGTTATATGGTGATACTGATATTGTAGATGATCAGGGACACTTTATTCGTCATCGTCGATTGGTTCCTCCTAAGCGGTTGACATGGCGTTCTTTCTGTAAAGGTATGCTAGTTTGTCATCAAGCCTTTTATGCTCGTACAGATTTAGCCAAAAAACACTTATATAATACTCAGTATAGGTACTCTGCTGATGTTGATTGGTGTATACGTGTTATGAAGGAATCTAAGCGTGAAGGTTTACCACTTCGAAATGTTCAAGCTGTAGTGGTTAATTATCTTGATGGAGGTATGAGTATCAAGTATCATAGGGCTTCTTTGAAAGAGAGATTTCGCGTGATGTGTGCCAACTATGGTTTAATCTTGACTTTATTCATGCATGGTTATTTTGTAGTAAGAAGTTTAGTAAAGAAATAGCATAAAAAAAGCATCTTCAAGACGAAGATGCTTTTTTTATACTATACTTATTTTTAAGAATATCTTAGAATCTGACCTGGTCTTACACTTTGGTTTTTGCCCAAGTGATTCAATCTTATAATTTGTTCAACGCTTACACCACGCTTATGAGCGATAGTAACAATTGTTTCACCACTTTTAACCTTGTGATAACGTACTTCGTTGCCATAAGGGTTATTTGTCTGCTTGCTAATAGCACTACTGTTCTCACTTGAACCGAGGACACCGTAAATCAGGTCACGTGTATAGCCACCATTACCAATTTTTCCACGTAATGCAGTAGCTTCTACACTTTCATCTGTATAAGTATCCTCATTAAAGGTATAGAAATCTCCGGTAACATCTTGATTGCGAAAATCAAACATTAAGGCTGGATTTAAAGCTACACCACAAAGACGTGTTTCAAAATGCAGGTGTGAACCAGTGCTTCGACCAGTATTGCCACCTAATCCAATAGGATCGCCGGCACGAACAACCTGATTTTCTTCAACGATCTGCTTAGAGAGGTGTCCATAAATTGTTTCTAAACCATTGTTATGGCGAATAACAATATATTTACCATAGCCATTACCGTCATATTTTACAATACGAACTTTACCGCTAAACGCAGCACGTATGGTATCGCCAATATAAACCTTAATATCGAGACCTTTATGTTGGCGACCCCAACGAGAACCAAAATTGCTGGTTACAACGCGGCTACGAGTAGGCATGCAAAAATGACGGAGGTCTATTCTGTAATGACTAGGTAATTTGGTAGCTTTGTGAGCATACTTATTATTCCAGTCGTCATATAATTGAGCTGCGGGTGTTTCAATTTCTTCTCTGGCAACAATTTCTTGAAGTGCCAAAGTATCAACAGCTTTCATCTTTCTATCTACTGGTGCCTGTCGGGCTAACAGATCCTGACCATACGTCGGAATTACTGTCATGGCACAAACGGCACAAATAGCGATTTTTTTTAATTTTTTATTAAAATCCATTCGTGTTGATTCTATTAATTTTAGGTTTAAGTCACTATGGAATAATTCATATTCCGGTGCGGATAAAATAAAGGCATAATTTATTGAGAACTACAAAAACCCAACAAATTTTTTAGAAGACATGGCAAATATACTAAAAAAATATGGATTTTGCTAGTGTGTTAACAGTTTTATAAACCTTTTAACACATAAAATTGTTAACTCAACTTTACAAAATGAATCTGTCTTGTTGAATTTTTTGTGAATAAACCACAGTTTAGTTTCTTGTTAGAAGTTGTGACCTTTTTGATAAATGTAACGTGAGTTTGTCGATTTGTAAGTGTCTGAAAATTTAATGATTAGCAAGGACAAAGTTACTGAAATATTTTGTTTGGCAGATGATTTCTGCAATTTTTGATGCTATGATGGCAAAATATACCATTATGAGATGATATTTGTACTTTAGTGTATTTTTTGAATTTAGTTGACATAAATCGTCTTGAGATTTGCTTATTTGTAGTTGATATGCTAGAAGTCTTCAAATATGCGAATTATGAAGCATTTTTATATTTGCTTGAATATCAGTATGTTATACGTTTGTCGTTTCGTCGACTTAATAGAAGGGCGACAAAACCATAGGTCCTAGGGGTCGAAAGCTTAGGGTTAACACGATAAAGTCATAGAGTTTAGCGAATAAAGTCTTAGGTTTCGACCCCTAGGACCTTGGGTTTTGTCGGGAGGAGGTGGCGGTGTGTGTAGAAAATTTCAAATAGGCAGATCAAAAGCTAAAGATTTTGAGCTAGATGACGAGTTTTGAAAGTGCTGTTTTTTGACATTTTTATTTGACAGTAGTATCCATTACAGATTGTAGAAGTGGGCAACTATACAACGATAATCGTAGTGTTAGAATTCTGTGCCTCGATATCATTAAATAAGTGGCATATTAGCCTTAACTGATGCTGGACCAATTGATATTGGTCTTTCTTAGTTCCTTAAGACGATTCCAAAAAATGCTATTTTCAATTTTTTTGCAATTCGGATCATTGTCAATAATTTTTTGTGCTTCGTCTCGTGCAAGTTGTATGATTTGTCCATCTTGAGCAATGTTTGCGATTTTTAAGTCGAATGCGATGCCACTTTGCTGAGTACCTTCAAGATCACCAGGACCTCTTAATTTTAAGTCGGCTTCTGCTATACGGAATCCGTCGTTCGTGTCGCACATAATATCTATGCGTTTACGAGTTTCTTTTGACAGTTTTTGATTAGTTACTAAGATACAATATGATTGGTCGGCTCCTCTACCTACACGTCCACGAAGCTGATGTAGTTGTGATAGTCCGAATCGTTGTGCATCCAAAATAACCATTACTGATGCATTAGGTACATTTACACCTACCTCAATAACGGTAGTTGCGACAAGTATCTGTGTATCACCTTTTACGAATTTCTGCATTTCTTCTTCTTTTTCTGCAGGTTTCATCTTTCCATGTACCTTACTGAGTCTAAATTCAGGAAATACTTCGCGTAGTGCTTCGTACCCTTCTTCTAAATTTTTAAGGTCACTTTTCTCACTTTCTTTGATGAGAGGAAAGACGATGTATACTTGTCTACCTTCGTGTATCTGTTGACGAATACCGGAATAGAGGCTGGTCATCTGTGAGTCGTATTTATGGATTGTCTGTACAGGCTTTCTGCCAGGAGGTAGTTCATCTATAATGCTCACGTCTAGATCACCATATATGGTCATAGCTAATGTTCTTGGTATCGGAGTGGCTGTCATGACAAGTATGTGTGGTGGAAATGAACTTTTCCCCCATAACTTAGCACGTTGGGCAACCCCAAAGCGATGCTGTTCGTCTATTACAGCATAACCGAGTCTAGCGAATTGTACATGATCTTCAATAACGGCGTGAGTTCCTACTAAAATCTGAATTTTTCCAGAAGCCAAATCTTCAAGTATTTGTTGGCGTTTTTTGCCTTTTACAATACCAGTCAACAATTCCACTCGAATGTTCATGCCGTGTAGAAAATCTTTGATGGTTTGCAGATGTTGTTCGGCCAATATTTCTGTAGGTGCCATCATACAAGCTTGATAGCCATTGTCTAATGCGATAAGCATAGACATAAGAGCTACTAGAGTTTTTCCAGAACCCACATCGCCCTGTAGAAGGCGGTTCATCTGCTTGCCGCTATTCATATCTCGTCTTATCTCTTTAATTACACGCTTTTGAGCATTCGTGAGTGGGAATGGAAGGTTTTGACTGTAGAAATCATTGAATATTTGTCCGATATGACCAAAAATATAACCTCTGTAATTTTTTCTTCTGTCACTGGCATAACGTAAAATATTCAACTGTACGTAAAAAAGCTCTTCAAATTTCAGGCGCTCTCTTGCTTGTTGAGTTTCATGTGCATTTTGGGGATAGTGAATCCAATGGAATGCTTGTTGTCGACTTATGAGGTGTAAGCGGCGTGTAAGAGAGTCGGGCAAGGTTTCGGGTATTGGAGTCTGACTAAGTTTTTCGATGAGAGTTTTTGTCAATTTCTCCATCGACCTTGAAGTCAGTCCCATTTTTTTCATTCTTTCAGTGGTTATGTAATAAGGTTGCATGCCCATCTGCGAAAGCTCCAATTTACTCGCATCATCGATATCAGGATGAGCAAATTGGTACCGTCCATTAAATAGGGTCGGTTTCCCGAATATAATATATTCTTGTTGTACTTTATAGTTTTTGTAAACGAATTGTGTGGCTCTAAACCATACGATATCGCATACTCCAGTTCCATCTGAGAAATGGGCTACGATACGTTTCTTCCTTGGTCCCATTTCGAATTCGTCAAAACTGAGAATTTTGCCTTTTATTTGTACAAAAGGCATATCAGATACCAGTTCGTTGATGGTGTAAATTCGGCTTCGGTCTACATATTTGTAGGGATAGTATTCTAACAAGTCATTATATGAGTTGATACCGAGCTCTTTGCTTAGTATCTCTTTACGTTTCGGACCGACGCCCGAAAGGTACATAATGTCTTGATCTAGTATACTGTTCATTTTTATTTTTGGTTCGCTACTAATGCTGTCGCTATAGTCAGGTCGAATGGTGTCGTGATCTTTATATTTTCCCGATTACCTTCTACCATGGTTACTTGTTGACCAATGGCTTCTACGATAGAGGCATCATCTGTGAATTTTTCACTATAAGGCTGTTGGTTGGCTTTTTTTAGCAGGTTGATGTCGAAGCACTGTGGAGTTTGTACCAGTCTATAGTCGCTTCTCAATACATTTTTATTTTCCGGAACGAATCTCAGCGTTTCCACGACAGGAGTCACGGGTATGACAGCTTTGGCTGTTCTTGCCGTTTCAAAGCATCGTTTGATGACTTCAATACTTGGGAACGGACGTACGCCATCGTGCACACCTACGACACCTGTTTCGCTATTAGGTATCAGGTTCAGTCCATTTTGCACAGAGTGGAAGCGAGTTTCCCCACCGTCGGCAAGGAAGTATTCTTCTTGGAAGTTATACTTTTGGCACAATTGTTTCCAATAATCCTGTTGAGCTTTTGGCAAAACCAGAATAATCTGTAGTTCCTTGCTATATTCACGGAACCGTTTAATCGTGCGCATGAGCACAGGTATACCAGAAACAGGTAAAAACTGTTTAGGAATATCCGAGCCCATGCGTAATCCTTTGCCACCTGCCGTGATGATGATGTAATCCATGATTCTTGTTTATTTGTTACTCATGAGATGAGTATACATCATGCCGTCAGCAACGTTTTTGGCAGTTTCTTCGCCTGCGAAATAGCTGAGTATTTTGTAAGCATATGGGAAAGCAGCAGCAGGCCCCTCACCTGTAGTAATATTGCCGTCTTCTTGTACTAGAACAGGTGTATACTCTGCGCCAGTTAAAGTGTTTTCAAATCCAGGATAGCAAGTAGCTTTTTTGCCTTTTAAAATTCCTAATCCACCCAATATGAGAGGTGCCGCACAGATGGCACCGATGCGTTTTCCTGCTGCATTTTGAGCTAATAGTACTTTTTTCAGCCCATCGTGTGCATTCAGATTAGCAGAACCTGGCATGCCCCCAGGGAGTAGTAGCATATCAGCATCCTCGAAACTGTCTATATCTTCAAACTTCAAATCAGCTTTCAAGGTGATACCATGTGATGTCTCAACCCATTCATTGCCAGTAATGCTGACAGTCTTGATTTCTACACCACCTCTACGGAGGATATCTACAGGTGCCAAAGCTTCAATATCTTCGAAGCCATTAGCAAGAAATTCATATACCTTTGCCATAAATTATGCTTGTATAAAGTCGATTTTCAATAAAAAAATGTACATTTGCAAATGTAACAAAAAATATAGAATTCACAAAATTAAAGTACTGAATATGGCTAAATCACGACTTAAATTTGCCTTGTTTGGCAATGAATATCAGGTTAAGAAGTCTGCGAGTATTCAGAAAATTCTTTCCTACCTGAAACTGAAAAAAGCTGAAATATATGTTGATAAGACGTTTTATGATTTTCTCATCAATAATCAGAAAATCGATGTTGAGGCTGATGGTGTATTCGAAGGTTATAATTTTGATGTCGATTATGTCATTTCGATGGGGGGGGATGGTACTTTCCTAAAAGCAGCCAGTCGTGTTGGGGCTAAGGGTATTCCTGTTATTGGTGTCAATATGGGGCGTCTGGGATTTCTGGCTGATGTGCTTCCAAGTGAAATAGAAGAAGCGCTAGATGCGATCTTCACCAAAAACTATAGGGTGGAAGAGCATACGGCTATTCAGATAGAAGCTGATGGTGAGCCTATTGAAGGTAATCCGTTTGCTTTGAATGATATAGCTGTTTTGAAGCGTGATAATGCTTCGATGATTACGATTAAAGCTGTTGTCAATGGTGATTTTCTAGTAAACTATCAGGCTGATGGTCTCGTTATTTGTACACCAACGGGAAGTACTGCTTATAATTTGTCTAATGGTGGACCAATTATCGTTCCTCAGAGTGGTAGTCTATGTCTTACACCTGTTGCCCCTCATAGTTTGAATATTCGCCCTATTGTTATAAATGATGACAGTGTCATTGAATTAAATGTTGAGAGCCGTAGTCATAATTTCTTAGTGGCTGTCGATGGCCGAAGTCAGAAATTGGTGGAAGGTACCAAACTGACAATACGTAAGGCGCCTTACACGATTAAAATCGTTAAAACATGTAGTCGTCGTTATTTCTCTACATTGCGCGAAAAATTGATGTGGGGTGCTGATCAGCGCCAATAAAGTATGAAACATTTTCTGCACAAATTTATCCATATTCCTAAATATAAGTATGGTTCCAGGGCTATTATGAGGTGGCTTTGGAAAGCTTGGTGTGGCAATAGAAAACAGGCCTTGCTCAATGCTTTAGTCGGCTTAGTTTCTGTGGCAGTGAGTCTGTTACAGGTTGCTGCTTTTAAGTATGCCATAGATGTTGCTTCCGGAGTTATTCAGGGCAATCTTTATTTGGCTATTGGATATATAAGTCTGTTGGTCTTAGCTGGTTTTGGCTTAAACATATCTAGTGTATGGATTAAAAATATATTAGGAATTAAAGCTCAGAATCGTATGCAGCAGAAGATGTTAGAGCGTATCTTGCGTTCAGAGTGGCGTGGGCGCGAACGTATGCATTCAGGTGATGTGCTCAACCGGTTAGAGTTTGATGTTAATAATGTTGTTGTTTTTCTAACAGAAACTATTCCTAGTGCAATATCTGTATTAGCCATGTTCCTGGGAGCTTTCTTTTATTTATTTTCAATGGATAAATTGCTGTCAGTGTTGGTGGTTATCATGTTGCCTTTATTTGTAGCGGTCAGTAAGATTTATGTCGGGCAAATGCGTAAGCTTACCCGCAAGGTGCGCGATTCTGATAGTAAGGTTCAGAGTGTGTTGCAGGAGACCATTCAGCATCGTATGCTTATCAAAACAATGGAAAGTGATGTTGAGATGGTAAATCGTTTAGAAAATACACAGAGCGAGCTTCGTGGCAATGTGATTCGTAAAACGAAGTTTACGGTTTTAAGTAATTTCATTATCAATTTCGGTTTTGCTTTTGGTTATTTGGTGGCTTTTTTCTGGGCTGCTGTTCGTTTAAGCAGACATACTTTATCATTTGGCGGTATGACGGCGTTTCTGCAATTAGTTAATAAAATTCAGGGACCAGCCCGAGATCTTACAAAGTTAATCCCTGCATTTGTTAGCGTATTTACTGCAGCAGAACGTTTGATGGAGTTAGAAGAAAATCCTCTTGAAGAACAGGGTAAACCTATTTTTCTTGGTGCACCGTGTGGAATCCGGTTGAATCATGTAACTTATTCTTACAATCAGCAAGATGATGAGGTAATCAAAGATTTAAATTTTGATTTCAAACCAGGAAGCAGTACAGCTATATTAGGTGAAACAGGTGCAGGAAAAACAACTCTTATTCGTTTGATATTAGCTCTTATCAAACCACAGAAAGGCACTGTTGAAATTTATAATGAAGATGTTAGTAATCCTATTTCTCCACGTCATCGTTGTAATCTTGTATATGTACCACAAGGTAATACTTTGATGAGTGGTACAATTCGAGATAATCTTAAATTGGGAAAACAGAATGCTACAGAAGAAGAGCTACAGGAAGTATTACGATTGTGTTGTGCCGATTTTGTATATGATTTGCCGAAAGGGTTAGATACGCCTTGTTCTGAACGAGGGGCAGGATTAAGTGAAGGGCAAGCTCAGCGTATTACCATAGCTCGGAGTCTGTTGCGCAATCGTAGTATTATGCTTTTTGATGAGGCCACTAGTGCCCTAGATCCAGAAACAGAAAAACAAGTTTTGCATAATCTTTTATGTAACCATCGAAAGACCGTAATTTTTATTACTCATAGACCAGCAGTCAAAGAGTATTGTGACCAAATCTTAAAAATCAAAAAAATATAAAATATTTGACACATTGTTGGTATAATTGGATATATAAGTGTATCTTTGCGAACAGTATTCTGTAAAAACATACTAATTTGTTATCTTTGATACTATTTAATAACTTATATAACCAATGAGTTTACTACATTTGAATGATATTAATAAGACCTATTTTGGAGCTCAACCCTTACATGTATTAAAAGGAATTAATTTAGACATCGAAGAAGGTGAATTCGTCTCTATTATGGGCGCTTCAGGCTCCGGTAAGTCTACACTCTTGAATATATTAGGTATTCTTGATAATTACGATACAGGTGAATATACACTTGCAGGAACACTTATTAAAAATTTGAGTGAGACGAAGGCAGCTGAATATCGAAATAAATTAATTGGCTTTATTTTCCAAAGTTTTAATCTGATTGGCTTTAAAACAGCTGTTGAAAATGTCGAACTTCCTCTGTTCTATCAAGGAGTAGGCCGCAAGAAACGTCACCAGATGGCTATGGAATATTTAGACAGACTTGGACTTTCTAAGTGGGCAGATCATTATCCTAATGAAATGTCAGGAGGACAAAAGCAGCGTGTTGCTATAGCCAGAGCTCTGATTACGCAGCCAAAGATAATCCTAGCTGATGAGCCTACAGGTGCACTCGATTCCAAAACTTCTGTAGAAGTAATGCAACTTCTCAAGCAATTGAATGAGGAAGAGCATAAGACCATTATTGTAGTTACCCATGAGAGTGGTGTGGCTAATGAAACCAATAAAATCGTGCATATCAAGGATGGACTCATCGAAAATATCGAGGAAAATCTTGATCATCACGCAAGTCCGTTTGGTATTAATGGATATATGAAATAAATTCGTAAGCCGATGAGAGATATTATTGCAGAAATATGGGCCACCTCTAGTCGCAATAAATTGCGAACGGCATTAACGGGTTTTGCTGTGGCTTGGGGTATCTTCATGCTGATTTTCCTGCTTGGAGCTGGTAATGGTTTTATTAATGGTATTACCAGTAATGTCGGTAGCTTTCTAGCTAATTCTATGCAAATTTTTGGTGGACAGACCTCTAAGGCGTATAAGGGTATGAAAGAAGGAAGATCAATAGATTTGAATGATGCCGATATAAGTTCTACTCAGAATCATTTTTCTAAAAATATTGAAACCTTGGGTGCACAGATTAGACAGGATGGTGTAACCATTACGTATGGTGAAAACTATGTAAGTAGTACATTGTATGGTGTGTATCCTAATGTGGGCGAAATCAATAAGATAGAAATGTTGCATGGACGATTTATCAATGATATTGATAATAGCGAACAGCGTAAATCTATCGTGATTAGTGAAAATCAGGCCAAGGAATTGGCCCCTAATCAACCCTTCAGTTTAATTGGTAACTATGTTAAGGTAGATAATTTTGCCTATCGGGTAGTGGGTATTAATAAAAGTGATGGGAGTAGCATGAGTACCGATACCTATACAGCCTTTACCACGCTTCGTACAATGTATGGACGTGGCGATAAAGCTGATAATATCATTTTCTCTTTTAAGGGACTTGATACAGAAGAGGCAAATGAGGATTTCGAGAAAGAATATAAATCTGTGCTTAATAGAAATCATAATGCCGATCCGGGTGACGAGGAAGCAATTTGGGTATGGAATCGTTTTACGATGAATATGCAGATGAATGCAGGTATGAGTATCGTGCGTACCGCTCTATGGATTGTGGGTATATTTACCCTGCTCAGTGGTATTGTTGGTGTAAGTAATATTATGTTGATATCTGTAAAGGAGCGTACCCGTGAGTTTGGTATTCGTAAAGCAATTGGTGCAAAACCACGTAATATTCTTTACTTGATTATTGTAGAAAGTATTATCATTACTACCTTTTTCGGATACATTGGTATGCTGTTGGGTATTGCCGCCAATCAGTATATGGATGCTACCATCGGGCAGGAAGCCATTACGATGGGGTCTGGTAAGGCTATCCATACCTTTTTGAATCCTACAGTAGGCATCGATGTCTGTATCGAAGCTACTCTGGTTATGGTTATTGCAGGTACCATAGCTGGATTGATACCGGCAAGAAAAGCTGCAAAAATTAGACCTATAGAAGCATTGAGAGCAGAATGAAATTTGATATTGATACATATAAAGAGATAATCGATACCATTACGCGTAATAAGGGCCGTTCTTTCCTAACTGGCTTTGGTGTATTTTGGGGTATCTTTATGTTGGTAGCTTTGATAGGTGGCGGTCAGGGCACCAAGGAAAATATTTCTAAAAACTTCGAAGGGTTTGCCACGAATAGTGCTTTTATTTATCCGCAAGCTACTACGAAGGCTTATCATGGTTTTCGTAAAGGGCGTAGTTGGGGACTGACTATGCAGGATGTAACCCGTCTTAAGGAACAGATTCCAGAACTGACTGTTGTCAGTCCGATGTTAGCGAAATGGGGATCTATTGCTTATTTTGGCGAAAAGAATATTTCTTGTAGTTTCAAAGGTTTACAGCCTGAATATCAGAAAATAGAAGAACCGAAACTTTTCTATGGACGATACATAAATGAGATGGATGTGGCACAGCGTCGACGAGTATGTGTCATCGGTAAAAAGGTGTATAAAACACTTTTTCCAGGAGGTGGTGATCCTTGTGGACAGAAAATTCGTGTTGATTCCTCGTATTATCAAGTAGTTGGTGTAGACTATAGTTCGGGTAGTGTAAACATTGGAGGTACTGCCGAAGAGACAGTTGCAGTACCGGCTGCTTTGTATCAGCAGTTATATAACCAGGGAGATAATATCGACCTCTTGTGTATTACAGCTCGGGCGGGAACACACATGAAAGACTTGATGCCACGTATGCGTGAGATCATAGGGCGTAGTCATGATGTATCGCCTGATGATGAAAAAGCGATAACGATTATTAATACAGAAGTAATGTTTGGCATGCTTGATAGTCTTTTCAGTGGTGTAAACTTTCTGATCTGGCTTGTCGGTATTGGAACTTTATTGGCAGGAGCTATCGGTGTGAGCAATATTATGATGGTAACCGTTCGTGAGAGAACTACGGAGATCGGTATACGTCGAGCTATAGGTGCTACACCAAAGATGATTCTTTCGCAGATTATCACAGAGAGTATTCTGCTTACTATTGTTGCTGGTATGAGTGGTATCCTCTTTGCTGTTTTTATTCTCCAAATGTTACAGTTGGCCAATACATCTGATGGTATTGTTTCTGTACATTACCAAATTAGGTTCTGGACTGCCATTGGAGCACTTTTGTTGTTGAGTGTGTTAGGTGTTTTGGCAGGATTGGCTCCAGCTTTACGTGCTATGAGTATCAAGCCAGTTGATGCTATGCGAGATGAATAATGTTAATTAATAGATTAATAAGAAAATAAATACTATTTAGATATGAAAAAGTACATTAAGTTTATCGTTGCTGGTCTTGTTGCCGTGATTTTCATTGGTACTTTTGTGTTCTTGTGGATACAGAGTCAACCTAAACCAGTGGAATATGAGGAGTTTACTCCGAAAGTAACCGACATCAAGAAAACTACTGTGGTAACAGGTAAAATTCAACCACGTAATGAAATTTCTGTAAAGCCTCAGATTTCAGGTATTATTACCGAAATATATAAAGAGGCTGGACAGATGGTTACTGCAGGAGAGGTAATTGCTAAGGTGAAAGTTATTCCAGACATGAGTTCGCTAGCTAGTGCACAGGCTCGTGTTCGTTTGGCTCAAATTAATCTGAAGCAGGCTAAGACTGATTTAGATCGTGAAAAACTCTTGTACGACAAGGGGTTGGTTAGCGCTGATGAGTATGAGAAGGTTCGTATTGTACATCAGCGCGATGCAGAAGAATTGCAGGCTGCCAACGATAACTTAGAAGTTGTACGCGAAGGTGTATCCAGTAGTAATGCTGATATGAGTAGTACATTGATTCGATCTACGATCTCAGGTCTTATCCTTGATATTCCAGTGAAGGTAGGTAATACGGTCATATTGAGTAATACTTTTAATGATGGTACTACTATTGCTACAGTTGCTAATATGGGTGACTTGATTTTTGATGGTAATATCGACGAAACTGAAGTCGGAAAGTTGGTTACTGGTATGCCGATGAAAATTACGATTGGTGCTCTTCAGGATGAAAAGCTGACAGCGTCTTTGGAGTATATAGCTCCTAAGGCAGAAACGAGTAATGGGGCTAACCAGTTTGAGATTAAAGCTGCAATCAAAGGGGTAGACGGTAACAAGATCCGTTCTGGATATAGTGCAAATGCAGAGATTGTTTTAGCACAAGCTAATCATGTTCTTACTGTTCCGGAGAGTGCTATTGAGTTCCAGGGCTCTGATACGTATGTTTATGTCATCAAGGGTGAAGGTGAAAAGAAAACTTATAAACGTACTAAGGTAACAACAGGTTTGAGCGATGGTATTAATATTGAAATAAAGAGTGGTATAACTGCTAAGGATAAGGTCCGTGGACCTAAGAAGGTCACTGATACTGATTCTTCAGCGAATAAATAAAGATTATATTTAATCTATAACGGTACTGCCGAAAAATATAAACTAATAATCTAATTTAAGTTTTTAGTTTATATTTTTCGGCAGTGTTGATTTATCGTTTGATAATTTTCTTCCCTTGATAGATATAGAAGCCTTTTTGTAGAGGTTCACCTTGAAGTTTTATACCTTGTAAGGTGTACCAACTATTGTCTGTAGATATCTTATTATCCATATTTACGTTTATAATACCCGTAGGGTCAGAGATAAAATTTTTCAAAGACGAAATAGCACTGAATGCTTTTCCATCTTGATTATTGAAAAGAGTTGCATGATACCATTCTTTAGTAACATGATTGGTAGCCCAGTCTATATTATATTCATTGGCTTCGGGGAACCACCAGAATAGGCCTATTACCTTATCGTATTTATTGAGCATCGTAACCAGTGAGTCTGTGTAAGCTTTCTGGCCAGCATCTGTATAAGGAAAGGTTTTCGTATAGTCATAAGCATCACTAACTGGCCATTGTGAAGGATAACCAGTTTCTACCAGCATAATATCTTTGTTATAATTTTCTATTTTCTTAATAGCGCCTTCCAGTTGACTCAGGTCACCATGATAATAAGGATAATAACTCAGGCCTATGATATCATAATCGATGGCATTATCCTTCATATTGTTGCAAAAATAGGTCAAGGCGTTATAATTACTATTATCTTTTTGTAAATCTGTATTCGAAGATACACGTTCTGTATGTAGTATTATTTTAGCATTTGGACATACCTCTCGGCAAGCTGCAGTAGCCTTTTGGAGAAGACTATTAAACCGGGTCCAGTTAGAGGTATACTGATTGGAAGGGTAGCAGTATTTGGCGTCTAAAGCAGAAGTCCCCCAATCCATACCATAGCTTATTTCATTGCCAGTTTGGATAAAGTCAGGGGTAGCCCCTTCTGCTACTAGTTGTTCGAGTACATCCTTAGTATAGCTATAGAGCTTTTCACCCAGTTGAACATTATTTAGATTTTTCCAGTCATCAGGTGTCCATTGGTTACTTGGGTCCGCCCACGTATCACTGTAATGAAAGTCTAAAATGAGAGCAAAGCCAGCTTCTTTGATACGCTTAGCTAGTTTGAGAATGTAAGCTAAATCCTGTCGCACCCCTTGTTCCTTAGCTTCGTCAGAAGCATTATTCGGATCTACAAACAGGCGGACACGTTGTGCATTCCATCCTTGGTCTTTCAGATAGTCAAGGACATTAGTAATGGGTTCGCCTTCGTGTGTAAAATACTTAGCTCCACGTTCCTCGTAAGTAGGTAATAATGAAATATCGCCACCAGCATACTTTTGTGCCGATACGTTACTAAGAGTGCAGCAGAGTAAGGCTGTTGCATACATATTCAGTAATTTCATGGTAAGCTTTTTTTATATTTTATAAATTCATAGAAAGCAGGAAGCGCTTTTCCGTTATTATTATCAAATAAGCCTCGATTAATCCAGCCTTTTAGAACAGGATATTTACTTTCGTTCTCTTCAGGGAACCACCAGAAAACACCAATAACATTGTGCTGTTTATTAAGCATTGTAATCAATTTACGGGTAAATTTAGCCTGTCCTTTTGGAGTAATAGAATAATATTGGCCGTATTGGTTTGCACTTTTAGCCCATTGGTCTTTTTGGTGTGAATAATAGAAAGCTGTTTCTGTAATCATGATTTTTTTATCTGGATATTGATCAGATAATGCGTTGAGAACTCTTCTCAGATGCGGGATAGAGCCATGCCACATCGGATAGTAGCTCAGACCGATAATATCGTAATCTACTCCATATTCTTTCAGATGGTTATAGTAGCTCAATGTGGTCTTGAGTTGTTGAGCATGTTCGGTATGGATAATAATTTTAGACTGTGGACAAATTTCTCTGCAAGCTTTGCTGCCACTCCTGATATATTGGGTGAGATAATCCCAATTATCGTTTTCTAAGGGATTCACTTTACCCGCAGGCCAAAGCATTCCAAAAGTTATTTCGTTACCTACCTGGATAAATTTTGGTGTGATACCATAATTCTTTAGGGTTATTAAGCTACGCTTGGTATAATTGTATACAGAGTCGGCGAGTGCATCTTTTGAAGCCTTAAGCCAGCTTTGGGGTATAAACTGCTTGCCAGGGTCAGCCCAAGTATCACTATAATGGAAGTCGAGCATGATATCCATGCCTTTGTCCTGTATTTGTTGGCAGAAGGGAATAATATAGGCTAAATCCTGAATTACACCTTCGTCCTGATGAGCTTGAGGTGCATATTGGGGCTCTACAAATAGGCGTACACGAATGGTATTCCATCCGCTTTCTTTGACCATATCAAGAAATGGCATTGCTTTCCCTTTTTCTGTATAATAGATATTACCTTGTTTTTCATAAGTAGGTAACATAGAAGCATCACCTCCAAAGTATTTCTGGGCTTTTATAGTTGAAGAGAAATAAGAAGAATATAAGAAGAGTATGAACAAAAAAATGTAGTTTTTCATTAATGATATGATTAGTATGATGCAAAGTTACAAATTTGTAAGGAAACAGTGCATAGCTTTATGAATTAAGTATGCACTGTTTTGTGTTTCAATAATGAATGAAAGAAAGTATGTTTATTTAACAATGAATTTTTTGCCATTTTGAATGACAATACCTTTGTAACCTTCGGTCACATGCTGACCTGAGAGGTTGTATCGTGTACCTTTGTTAATTGTAGATGATATTTGGCTTTCTATATCATCAACACCCAGGGTCGGTTCATCCGATGTAGTACTGCTCATTTGATACCAGCCTCCATTGGTAAATATCTTATCGTTGGTCTGGTTATTGGTACCTCCACTGCCATTGTTGAATATAATATTGGAAGGTGTAGAAGTTAGCTCACCATAGTAGCACCACTGCCAGATATATTGTCCATTATCGTTCTGACCGATACAATATACATGTTCGTTATCGCCTGGCCAGTTACCACCAGTATAGTTATTATTGCTATCCCAAACCCATGCATACACATCTACAGATTCCCCCCAGGTAACAGGTGCAACGAAGTAAGCCGTATAGGTATAGCCTGTAGCAGGCGTTTCAAATTCTATTTGCTTTGGTGTAGGAAAAGTATAAGTGCGAGTAATGCTGCTGCTTACCGTACCCTCTTTGAGTAAAGCTACTTTAAGAGTTGTAGATGTACCCTGTGCATAAGCGATGGTTATTGTTTCACCACTATTAACCGTGGTACTTGAGGCTGTTGGTTCTGTACCGTCAAGGGTATATACCAGTTTAGCGTTGGCATCTTCTGATACGGCAGTGAGTGTTGTTTTTATATCTGTATCGTAAGAGCCTGAAGGCTGATCTATAAAAGGTATTTCGGCAGATAATGACATGTAGTATGCATAGTTTGGACCACTTAGAATTTGCTTATACAAACTAGTACTTGGAGCAGTAAAGCCGCTGCCAACATATACAATAAGATTTGCTTTGGAGCCCGATACCTTGTTGGCAAAATAGGCTGTAGTACTTCTGAAGTTGCTATAAGAACTAGTATTAGTGATACCTGCAGCCTTACGTGCATCGATCATCGCCTTAATCTCGTTAGGATAAGCTAAATAATGTTTGTAGAATACACATGGTGTACCAGGCATGGCGAGTAGATAAGCATTGGCGGCTAGTGTGTCCTTTTTGATAGGGTCGAGTGGGTTGTTGGCATCGCGATATTGTGTATCGTGATTTTCTACGAAGGTAACGGAATATTGACGATAGTTTTCATCGTGTACCAAGTTGTTGTCTGACTTCAGTTGACTCCAGTCACTTTTATTAATGGCATCGCGAACATTATACCTGAACTGGAAATCGAAAGCTGCACTCTTTTTGTTGGTTGCATCAATCCAATTTTCTATTTTGGTATTGTTATCCCAGTATTCGCCTACAGAGTATTCTATGCCAGAGGCATCATTGTAGTCTGCAATATGCGAAGCATCAAAGCCTTTGACCATATCATAGCGGAAACCTATATATCCTAAATCATCTTTAAGATATTTTTCGTATGCCTTCACAATCGTCTGTACATTGGAACTTTGGTGATCGAGATCTCGCATACCTAGCCAACCTTCGCCTTCATCATTATTCGTGCTGAGTGATACTCCACTGGAGTTAGCTTGTGTTAAGGTTGCCCCATCATCATCATCGCCAACAATATCAGTGGATTTTAGCTGGTAAGTTACACCATTATAAGTTTCGGCTGGCATATTAAACCAACCGTCAGTGTTATGATGATTGATAACTACATCAGCGATAGTTCCAATATTTTTTTCTTTAAAGGTTTTAATCATCGAACGAAGTTGCGCCTCTGTACCAAAACTCGAATTTTGATTGAAGTAATAATAAGGCGTATACCCCATAGTGTTGTAACTTTCTAGGCATTTACCACTCTGCGGAACCCATACGAGGGAGAAATACTGACTAAGGTCGTCTGCAAGTTTCTCCAGTTTGGTCCATTTACTATCTGTATATGAGTCCCAGTAGAATCCTTGTAACATTACACCACTATAATTAGCAGGCCAACCTTGTGCCAGCATGCAGCTAGTTGACATAAACAGAGCAAAAGCTGTGGAATAGAATTTTTTCATATAGGTTTAGTTTTTTTATTATTCATCTCCAAATTTACCACATAATGTGGGTTGATTGTTCTCAATTCTTACAAATCAACAAATTATCTTTGTGCAAACGTTTGCAAACGTTAGCAATAACAAGTTGTTCTTATTAAAGCCTAAAAAGTAGATATAAAGGATAAATCTATGAAAAGAGGGAAGAAAATATGATCTTTTTTCTTCCCTCTTTAGATATAGAGTAAATAAGAGTTTACTTAGCAATCAGTTCTGCATAAGGAGCTTTTTCTGCAGCATTCTCAAGATGTAATACCACCTTATAAGTACCAGCAGTTACAGGAATATTGTCGTTAGAGCCCTGAACGAGATTATTCAACGAACCACCGATGTTGACATTGTCCCAATTTCCATCAGAACGGAACTTAATAGAGCCGTTTGATAAGGTAACGTTGTCGGCTACCCAGGTTCTGTCTGCTTCGTTGTAGGTCATCTTGGTTCCGTTATCCCAACTACCTTGACCGTCACCAATAATCTCGATATACTCAAACTTTTTGAGTGTGTAAGTCATATCAGCAACATTAACAGTAACGTTGTAGAAACCATTTTCATCCAGTGTGATGTTGCTAGATCCACCATCGCTGATTAAATTTCCATTGCTATCAAGACCAAGGTTAAGTTCGCCATCCCAATTGCCGAGATTTGAGCGGAATTTGAAGCCTGATTTCAAGTACAAAGCACCATAATATTTACCATCGAAGTCTGGTCCATATAGTGCAAGAGCGTCACCCCAAGTTGTGTTCTCACCAATTTCGTAAATGAATTCAGTGAAAGTATTGTCTAGTGTTATTTTGGCCTTGACATTGGCTGTATTCTGAATACTCTGAGTGCCAATGAGCGAATACCCTGTAACTACAATATTTACATCACGTTCTTCTGGTTTTTTACCATATAATTTTTGTATAGCTGTCTTCAACTCGTTAGCAGCAACATATCCAGCAGAGTCTGCATTGATGGCTTCAGATTTATCACCATTTACAAGTTTGGCAACAAAGTTATCGGTTGTTTTGACAGAAGATGTTACTGTTGGGATAAATAACTGTACAGAATCAGTGGAAACTGTAGCAAAGTCGATAGCTGGTGCTTCTGAGACAGTTAACGTAACCGTTTCTGCATTTTCAGTATTGCTCTGTATGTCAGCCCAAGGTTCGTAACCAGTCTGTTGACAGCTGGCTAGAGTTAAAGCTATTCCTATGATATAAAATATTTTTTTCATGCTATTATCTTTTAAAGTGTAGGAGTGGAGAAATCCACCCCTACCATTGTATTATTGTTTTATAAACATATACTGGCCAGTAATATCGTTCAAGTATACTTTATATGTACCAGCCTTGAATGGAATATTAGAGCCTCCATTTGTTCCTGTACCATAAGGGAAGCTGCTTGAACCCCAACTGGAATCCCATGTTCCATTAGCGGCAAACTTACAGCCATCAGAGCTGGCAGCGTCAGCGTTATAAGTTACAGTAGTTGTCCAGTCATGGTTTTCTACGGAAGAATTGAGTGGTGACATAACATTACCTGTAACTTGATTCCATTTATTTTCAGAGCCAGGGATAGCCATAGAGGTAAATACTTTAGGAGTACCGGTGTAAGCTTCAATCTTGATGGCATTATTGCAAGAAGCTTCAGCGGCTATACCAGCAAGAGCCTTGGTATCGATAGTAATGGTGTAAATACCGTTAGTAGGGACACAGATATTAGAAGAACCACCATTATTCTTAACAAGGTCGACACCACCATCAGAGGAACCGATCTGATCATTCCAGGCACCAGGAGTCTTAACGAGTTTAAAGCCGTCTGTGGTAAGATAACCTGTCCAAGAAATGACACCCTGACCGGTCTTAGAATCATATTCATTACCTGCGATAGTATACATAGGGATTACCTGATCTGCGCTCCAAGAACCATCACCAATACAGCTACCGATGAGATACCAAAGTTCTGGAGCTGCATCCTGTAATTCTACATAGTAAGGTGCAACATTGAACGATACAGCGTTAGAGTAGATGGTATCGCCTGCATATACGGCATACGCACGAGCATAAACCTTAAGATTAGCAGGAACTTCATCTTCTTTGTATTGTTTGATTTGCTGAATGGCTTTATCGATATCGACCGCTTCTACAGAGGCATTACATGTACTCGTGGCTAAGCCTACATTGGCATAATCGGCCTTTAAAGTACCCGATTTGTCTGCATTGGCTTCATCTGTAGAAACTGTCCAACTATTGTCAGGTGAGAACTGTACTTGATATTCTGCAGCTGCAGGGTATCCATAAGCAGGCTGCGACCATGTAAAGTCGAGAGCCGATGATGTTGCCAAATCTATTGTCTGGGTAGAATACGTAGGTACATTCATGGTAAAGGTAGTAGGTGATAAGAGAACGGGATTGTTCTCACGATCGTCACTACATGAAGCCATAACAAAGGTACCGCATAGCAACAGTATAGTTGATTTTAATATATTTTTCATTGTAATTCTTTTTTAATGAAATCGATATAGATTAATACCCTGGATTCTGGGTGATAGTAGAAGTAACCTGTTCTGCTGGGATAGCGAAGATATTCTTGTCTGCGCTAAAGTTACGACCAGCTTTAGTACCGCCTTTATAGCTCCAGTTATAATTGTTATTACCTCCGAAACGACCGAAACGTATCAAAGTAGGACGACGAAGTCCCTCGAAGTAGAACTCGCGGCTCCACTCATCACAGAGTTCTGAGAGTGTATAGCCTGCCTTCTGTTCTGCATGCGCACGAGCACGAAGTGCATTGACAGCCGCTACACCTTCAGAGGTAAGCGTTCCACCATTGGCGCGGGCTGTAGCTTCTGCGTAGGTAAGATATGCTTCTGCTTTGCGGAAGAGGAAAAAGTCTGTGTCAGGATAGGTATCATTGTGACCTGCAGAACCATCGGTCTTAAAGTTTATCCATTTTGCTACGGCAAAACCATCAGTGAAGGTTCCAAGGCAACCGTCACCATTGTCAAGTTTGCGATCTTTGCCATCAAAGATAGCACGATCGTCACCTGCAGCTTCTGGCATTTCTGTACAGCTGACATTTGGTGCATCATTATTTGGAAAGAACTTGTTGATTAAATCAGTACGAGCTCGGTTACCGCCCCAGGTCTGACCGGTACCATTGGTAGCATCTTTGGCATAGGTACCAGAAACGTCTGCATGCATATTACCATCGAAAGTAGATGCCATCAGGAACAATGTACCAGCCCACGAGGTTGTAGTAGAACCATCTTGTCCGATACGGAAAATACCTTCTTTAGCTGCAGAAGTCTCACCATTGTCGCCCATAAACAACATCTGATATGCGCTCCATTTTCCACTACCAGTAGTATTCAACTGATAGTCAGAATCGATTACTTTTTTTGCATATTCTGCTGCTTTAGACCACTGCGCTGTGCCTGTGTAGACCTCTGCATTGAGATATAAGCGAGATAGAAGCATCCATACTGCTGCTTTGTCTGCACGGTAGTAGCCTGCATCAGAAGAATTCTTGGCTTTAGCTTCAGACATTTCAGGTTCGATTTCAAGAAGCTCGGACTCCAACCATTCATACATTTCAGCGCGGGTCTTACGTGTTGGATTTGTTAATTCTGTGGCAAAAGGTATATTGCCAAAAGCATCCATCAGAAAATAGTATTCCAAAGCACGAATGAAGCGAATTTCTGCAGTTTTTGTAGCATCGTCTGCGCCACATTCATTGATATATTGATTACAGTAAGAAATACCTGTAGTAAGGCGGGCATATAAACCATTCAGCATAGGATGGCTAGCATCGTAGGTATTATAGCAGTATTGGCGTATACCATCATCTCCCCAGTGGCAGATAGCTTCGTCGGTTGTCAACTCGTTGGAATTCCACAACTGGCGAACGAAGCCTGATGTTCCACCATCCAAGCCATCAATATCACATTCGCCATCACCTGTGCTATTACCGGCCATAGCTAAGTTTGCATAGCATTTGTTAAAAAGTGCGTATGATAGAACTTTGGTGTTCATATTAGGGTTGATAGGTGTTACGTCCAAATCACCCGTACATGATGTCGTGCTCAAAGATAGAGCCATGACAGCTACACTAAGTAGACTTTTTATATTTTTATTCATGATTGATTTCGCTAAAAAGGTTAGAAGTTAAGATTCAGACCAACGATAACAGAGAATGGGCGTGGATAGATATTGTTGTCGTATCCATTGTAAACTTCAGGATCCAGACCGTCATACTTGGTAATGGTAAATACATTAGAAGCAGTTGCGTAAACACGTCCACTCACTCCATGCCAATTGCCTGATTTGAAGAGCTTATCGAAGGTATAGCCTAAAGTGATGTTCTCCATTTTTAAGAAAGATGCATTGTGAATCCAACGGTCTGAAAGAATAGCTGATACGTCATCGGTCTGCCAATTGTCGAGTACGGCATCAGAAGTTTTATTAATCAAGAAGTTGGTTGATGCCCACAGAGCATTAGCACTTACATTGTGGAATCCCTGACTTACAGCATCATAAACATAGTTACCAATGTTACCGCGCATAGAGAAACTGAAATCCCAGTTCTTATATTCTAAGCGAGAAGATAAACCAACGGTAATTGGTGCAGCTGGACTTTTATAGAAATAACGGTCATCATTGGTAATCTGACCATCACCATTACGGTCTACTACTGCATTCTCAATAGCCTTTCCATTTTCGTCGTATGCTTGCTGGAATACCCAGAAGGAGTTCATAGGATGACCTACCTGATTGTATTCTAAGTATTTATCTGTACCAATTTTTATATTGGTATTAGCAACAGGACTTCCGTCTGAACTTGTGCCTGATAAATCTGTAATAGTGTTAGCATTATAAGTAAAGTTAGCATCAATAGTCCAATACCAATCTTTACTTTGAATAGCCTTCCAACTGATTGCAGCCTCGACACCAGTATTTTTCATAGAACCGATATTTTGCCAAGCCTGATTGCGGAAAGCTGAGAGTGCTTTTGTTGGAGCGTAGTTCAATAGGTCTGTAGTTTCACGATAATACCAGTCTATAGTACCAGAGAGACGCTGATTGTTAATACCCCAGTCTAAACCTAAGTTATAAGTAGTTGTGGTTTCCCATTTCAAATCAGGTGTATAGTTGTCTGGTCTGTATAGTACACCATCGCCATCTGCATAATAGTATGCTCCCGTACCAGTGTTAATGGTGTAAGTAGGAATCCATGCGTAATCATTTTTGACATCTTGCTGACCAGTTTTACCCCAACCAAGACGAAGTTTCAAGTCTGATAACCATTTTATCTCCTTGAATTTGTTTTCTTCATTGATTTTCCATGCGAAAGCGAAAGATGGGAATACAGCCCAATGATCCTTAAAGCGTGAAGAACCGTCATCACGGACAGTAGCTGTTACATAGTAACGATCCATAAGACTCCAGTTGGCACGTCCGAAGAAAGATACTAGATAGTTTTCTGTTTTGGTAGCATAGTTGGACTCATTGTATTTCTGACCAGCTAGACTGTTGCCTTTGGTATCAGTTAATGTGCTATTTATGCCGTAATATCCCCAGTAGTTATTTCTAGTACTACTCCAGAAATGTTGCCATTCGTAACCTGCCATGATATCAAAGTGATTTTTGGCCTTATCGTTAAAGTCGTGGAAATATTGAGCATATGTACTTAAAGAGAGGTTTCTCTTCAAAATAGATTCCCATCCATAATTTCCATAGTATGCATTATTATTATTTTGGAAAGATGGTGAATAGTCTGTAGTCTGTTTACCCTTAGCAATATCGGCACCTAAAGTAGCATGAAGTCTCAAATCCTCAAAGCCATGTACTTTGTAATCGAAGTCGGCACTACCGATAAACTCACGGCTGTTAGCACGGTCGTTTTTCTCACTGAGTACAGATAGTGGGTTCTTGGTTGCCAATTCATTATAAGTATAAGGCCATGTCGGATCACCATAGTTACCCGATTTTGGCCATGCAAAAAAGCCATTGAAATTGTTAAGCAGACCTGTCAGGTTATCACCGTAAGTAGTTTTGTGATAATTTGAGGTATAAGAATACGGATCCTGTGTAGGGTCCATGTTTACAGCTGCACTGATTGCATCAGTATCTGCATACTTGCTATGAGCATACATTCCCTTAGCATTCAGGTTGATGTTTAAGTGATTATCCAGCAAAGAAGGATTCAAGTTGAATGAAGCTGTGTAACGCTTGAAGTCAGAAGTCTTCAAGATACCTTGCTGATCAGTATAGCCAAGAGATACACGATAAGGCAAATAAGCACCTGCAGAACCAGAAATAGTTACACCATGATCTTGACTAATAGCAGTGCGATAAATTAGATCCTGCCAATCTGTATTAGCTGTACCCAATGCATTATAAGCATCAGAGTTTTCTCCCCATTTTTCTTTAATTAAAGCGCGGAATTCATCACCATTGAGTACATCAACAGTTTTCTTTTTCATACTGATGGTCATGCTTCCATTGTATGAAACTTTTACACCACCTTTATGCCCTTTTTTGGTAGTGATGATAATAACACCATTAGAGCCACGAGAACCGTAAATAGCTGTAGCAGAAGCATCCTTCAAAATGTTGAAACTCTCAATATCTTGAGGATTGATAGCTGAGAGAATATTGGAAAGGCCTTTTACACCGTTATTATCAATTGGTACATTGTCAATAACAATCAGAGGGTCATTTGAAGCGTTAAGTGAAGAACCACCACGAATACGCATGGTCGTAGCACCACCTGGTGTACCATCGTTGCTCGTTACACTTACACCGGCAACCTTACCGGCAAGCATATCCTGTGCATTGACAACAACACCTTTATTTTTACCATCAGGTTTTAAGGCTGATACAGAGCCCGTCAAGTCAGATTTTTTCACGGCACCATAACCGATAACAACAACTTCGTTTAGTGTCTTGTCGTCAGCGGTAAGAGTAATGACTTGATTTTCGCCTGCTTTTACTTTCATAGGTATCATGCCTACATAAGTAATAGTAAGCTCAGTTCCCTTAGGGACGTTTACAGAATAGTTACCGTCGAAATCGGTTACACCTACAGCTTTACCGTTAGCCATGATTGTTGCACCGATAACAGGTTCTCCAGTAGCATCCTTAACTTGTCCTTTTGCAGTATTAGATTGTGCAAGGGCTGTAGCTGAAAGGAATATTCCACTAGCAATAGCGAAACTCCTTAGAGGCAATTTGAAATTTACCTGCTTCATTTTGCTTTGATTTTTTAGTTAACGTATTATTGTTTTTAGTTATTATTCTGTATTTAATAGGCCTGGACATAGATAAGCGTCGCATAAAGATAGTATATATATGTCTCGCTAGGTTCTGGCGGTATGTCCTTTTGGCATAATATTTCGATGCAAATATATACTAATTAACGATTGTTTGTTCTCTTTCAATATTAAAATTGCATCTTAATTTGCGCAAACGTTTGCGCACTTTTCCTTTTCAATTTAATATCCAATAAAAACGACATATCTTACTTTTGTATATCTTTGCATGGAATGCTATAAAAAGTATTTTTTTGCTCACATAACCTATGAAAGAACAATCGCCTATAACAATGAAAGATATAGCTCGCGAACTGCATGTATCAGTCGCTACCGTTTCGCGAGCATTGAAGGATAGTCCCCGTATCAGTAAGGAACAAAGGGATCGTATTCAAACTTATGCACGTGAGCACAACTTTTATCCGAATGTGATAGGTGAAGCGCTCCGTCTTAGCAAAATTATGCCGATGAAGATTATCGGTGTGATTATTCCAGAATTTATCCATTATTATTTTGCTTCTATTCTGACAGGCATTGAAGAAGAGGCTAGTGCTAGAGGGTATCGTATTATGGTGGCCCAAAGTGATGAGCGCTATGAGCGTGAGGTGCAAATATGCGATTCTTTTTATAAAAATAAGGTTTGTGGTATCATTGTATCACAAGCTAAAGATACAACGAAGCATGACCATTTTCAGAAACTAATAAATAGTGGTGTACCTTTGGTTTTTTATGACCGCATTTGCACGGGAGTAGACTGTTCTCGTGTAGTAGTCGATGATTATATGGGCGCTTTTACAGCTGTAACACATCTTATTGATACTGGGTGTAAACGTATTGCATACTATGGCTCTTCTATGACGATGGAAATTGCTAAGAATCGTTATAATGGTTATAAAGATGCTTTGTTGCAGCATGGTCTCAAACTGGACGAAAGTTTGATTCATATCTGTGATAATCGTGCTTCGGCAGAAGCGATTACGCCAGATCTTCTATCGAAAGAGAATCGTCCAGATGCATTTTTTGCTATCAATGATGATACGGCTATAGGTATTCTCTATACAGCTAAACGCATGGGGTTTCGTATACCTGATGATATTTCCATTTGTGGTTTTACTAATGGTAATCGTGCTAAGGCTTGTGACCCGATGCTTACTACTGTTGAGCAACGAGGTACACTGGTTGGTGAGGAAGCTGCCAATATTTTGATAGGTCATGTAGAAGGATCTATTCCTAAAGATAAAGTTGAAAAGAGAGTGGTGCGTACTCGTCTCGTGATTCGTGGCACTACTCGATAAATATAGTAGTTTCTCTTGGAGAAAAATGTTGTCTTAAGCAATCTAAAACAAAACCTATATGAAACAAAAACCTAATATGAGTTTCTGGAAGCTGTGGAATTTGAGCTTCGGATTCTTTGGCGTACAAATTGCATACGCTTTACAGAGTGCAAATATTTCTCGTATATTTGCAACTTTGGGTGCAGACCCACACAATCTGAGTTATTTTTGGATTTTACCTCCATTGATGGGTATTCTTGTTCAACCGATTGTTGGTGCATGTAGTGATAAGACTTGGTGCAAATTAGGTCGACGTATTCCTTATCTTTTTGTAGGTGCAGCAGCTGCAGTATTGGTGATGTGCCTGTTACCTAATGCAGGTTCGTTTGGTATGCATGTTTCAACGGCCATGATTTTTGGCTTGTGTGCTTTAATGTTTTTGGATACTAGTATTAATATGGCCATGCAACCATTCAAAATGCTAGTAGGTGATATGGTTAACGAAAAACAGAAAGGATTGGCTTATTCGATACAAAGCTTTCTTTGTAATGCTGGTAGCCTTGTAGGATATGTGTTCCCATTTGTGTTTACCTATATCGGAATTTCTAATGTCGCTCCTCAAGGTGTTGTACCAGATTCTGTGATTTATAGTTTTTATATAGGTGCAGCGATATTGATTATCTGTGTGATTTATACCACACTAAAAGTAAAAGAGTGGAATCCACAGGAATATGCAGAATATAATGGTTTAAAAGAACCTTTGAATGCTGAAAAAGTTAACTTGGTAAGTTTGTTAAAGAAAGCACCTTCTACTTTCTGGAAAGTGGGACTTGTACAATTCTTTTGCTGGTTTGCTTTTATGTATATGTGGACTTATACGAATGGTACTGTCGCTGATAACTGTTGGGGAACAACAGACGTAGCCAGTAAAGGTTATCAGGAAGCAGGAAACTGGGTAGGTATACTTTTTGCAGTACAAGCTATTGGCTCTGTAATTTGGGCTGCAGTGTTACCGCAGTTTAAAAATCGTAAATTCGCTTATGCGTTGAGTCTTATTCTTGGTGGTATCGGCTTTGCTTGGACAGCTTTTATTCATGATCAGTATTTAATGTTTGCTCCATTTGTGCTCATCGGATGTGCTTGGGCCGCTATGTTGGCCATGCCATTTACTTTTGTTACCAATGCCCTCCAGGGATATGGTCATTTGGGTACTTATTTGGGACTATTTAATGGTACAATCTGTATCCCTCAGATAGTTGCAGCCATTGTGGGTGGCATCTTATTGAATATGGTCGGTTCTGTACAGAGCAACATGATGATTTTAGCAGGTATTCTGCTTATTTTGGGTGCGCTGTCTGTAAGTATTATTAAGGAAAAATAGACATGTGGTACAGCTTCTTTTGTTTAGTAAAAGAATAGTGTGCAATCGTTAGCGCACGAATTCTCAGAAATCATGTAAATTGTGCAAACAAGTTATTAGATTTTTTTACTAACTTAGCAACAAAATTAATAACTAGTCTATGAAAATAGAATTCAATATAGCTTATCAGACCGTCTTCGGAGAAGAATTGGTGCTGAATGTAATAAACAGTAATGCCAAAAGCCAATGTAGATTGTCAACATGCGATGGACTCCATTGGAGTGGTTCTATTAAAGGTAGTCATAAGGAGTTAAAGATATTGTCTTATTATTATAGTGTAGTAAGAGGAAATCAGGAGGTGCGATCTGAATGGAAATTGGCTCCGCATATCTTGAAATTGTCTTCTTTGAAAGGCGAGCACTATGTTACTTACGACCGATGGAATGATATTCCTGCTGATTCTTATTTATATTCTTCAGCTTACACTGATTGTATTAACCATATTGTGTTAGGAGAAGAACCGGTTCATGCTTATCCAAAGACCGTAAAGATAAAGGTTCATGCTCCACAATTGCGTGAGAATGAAGCTTTATTTCTCTGTGGAAGTATTGAAGCTTTAGGAAAATGGAATGCTGATAAAGCTATTCCTATGGCTGAGCATAATTATAATGAGTGGGTAGTTGACCTCAATGTTGAGGCTTTGAATACTTATCATCTCGAATTTAAGTTTATTGCAAAGAATAAGAAAGCTGATTATAGTCCTTTATGGGAAACGGGGTATAATCGTACTATAGATTTACCAGAAATGAAAGCTGGTGATGTAGAAGTGTATGAATTAGACCAGGCTTTCTTCGAAATATACGATCGAAAATTGGCTGGTACTCTTGTGCCTGTATTCTCGCTTCGTTCAAAAACAAGTTTTGGTGTCGGTGATTTTGGTGATTTGAAGAAGATGATTACTTTTGTGGCACAGACCCATCAGCGAGTTCTTCAAGTGTTGCCAATCAATGATACGACAATAACGCATACATGGACGGATAGTTATCCCTATAGTTGTATTAGTATCTTTGCTATACATCCGCAATATGTTGACTTTACAGTTTTACCATCATTGAAGAATGTAAAGAAGAAAAATGACTTCGAGAAACTTCGTGAGGAATTGAATGCTCTGAAGCAAATAGATTATGAACGTGTGAATGAGGCTAAAAATGAATATCTTAAGGAACTCTTTGCTCAGGAGGGAGAGAAGGTTCTTAAGTCTACCGACTTTAAACAATTCTTCAAGGAGGCTGAATGGTGGTTAGTGCCTTATGCACAGTATAGTTATTTGAGGGAAGAGTATGGTACTGCTGATTTCTCTACTTGGCCAGACCATCAAGTTTGGAATGAGGCTGATCGAGATATACTAGTAGATCATAAATCGCAAGCGTATCAACATGTAGCTTTTTATTATTATGTGCAGTTTATCTTGAATCGACAGATGCAAAGCGTACATGAATATGCTAAATCAAAGGGTGTTATTCTGAAAGGTGATATTCCTATTGGGGTAAATCGATATGGTTGTGATGTCTGGATGGAGCCAAAATATTTCAACTTGAATGGACAGGCAGGAGCTCCACCTGATGATTTCTCCGTCAATGGCCAAAACTGGGGTTTCCCAACCTATAATTGGGATGAAATGATTAAGGATGGTTGCGTCTGGTGGGTTCACCGTTTCCAGAATATGTCGAAGTTTTTTGATGCTTATCGTATCGACCATGTACTTGGTTTCTTCCGCATATGGGAAATACCTGTTAATTCCGTCCATGGTTTGTTAGGTCAGTTTGCTCCATCATTAGGGATGACCCGTGACGAAATCGAGGGATATGGACTTCATTTTCAGGAAGAACAGTTTACTAAACCATTTATTGCAGACTGGGTGGTAGAGCGTATTTTCAAAGAACATGCGGATGAAGTCAAAGCCAAATATCTGAATCGTGTACATGATGATATTCTAGAAATGAAACCAGAATACGATACTCAGCGTAAGATTGAGGCGATATTTGAAGGTAAAACTTCAGATCAGGATATCTGGATTAGAGATGGGTTATACTCACTTATTAGTGATGTACTCTTTATACGTGACAGTAAAGATCCAAGCAAGTTTCACCCACGAATCTCGGTGCAGTTTGATTTTGTTTATGAAGCACTTTGGGATAATGACAAAGCCGCATTTAATAAGCTTTATAATGATTATTATTATCGTAGAAACAATCAGTTCTGGTATGGTGAAGCTATGAAGAAATTGCCTAGACTTGTAGAGGCTACTCGTATGCTCGTTTGTGCAGAAGACCTGGGAATGGTTCCTGATTGTGTGCCATGGGTTATGAATCAGCTTCGCATTTTAAGCCTAGAACTACAGAGTATGCCAAAGGACCCTACCGTTAAGTTTGGGCATTTGAGTAGAAATCCATACCGTTCGGTATGTACAATATCTTCTCACGATATGCCAACATTGCGTCAATGGTGGGATGAAGATTGGGAACGTACTCAAGAATACTATAATACGATGTTGCATCGTGAGGGGCCTGCACCACATCCACTTCCAGGATGGCTGGCTCGCAATATTATCAGTCGCCATCTTGCATCACCTTCTATGCTCTGTGTTTTGAGCATTCAAGACTGGATGGCTATCGATGAAAAACTTCGTTTGGCAGACCAAAATGCAGAGCGAATCAATATACCGGCTAATCCACGCCATTACTGGCGTTATCGTATGCATGTGAATATTGAGGATTTAATAAATAACCAAGATTTCTCGCATTGTGTATCAGAATTGATACTCGAGGCTGGAAGAAAGTAACCTTATAACACAAAAATGAAAAAAGTAACATTATTACTCAGTCTGTTGCTGACACCTTTTCTCGTGTCGGCTCAGACCGTCAAATCTCCTAATGGACAGATTATTGTCAACTTCTCATTAACAGGAAATGGGCAGCCTACTTATGAAATGACTTACAAGGGTAGGGCCGTGGTAAAACCTTCTCATTTAGGACTGGAACTGGCAAAAGACAAGCATACCTCTAAAGGACTTCGTGAAACCAGTTTAATGGATGGTTTTCAAATTTTAGACACAAAATCATCTACTTTTGATGAAATTTGGAAACCTGTTTGGGGTGAAACTGCTACCATTCGTAATCATTATAACGAATTAGAAGTAGATCTGAATCAAGGGGAAAGTAAGCGTAAGATGATAATTCGATTTAGGGTATATGATGATGGTATGGGATTCCGCTATGAATTTCCACAACAGGATTCGTTAACCTACTTTACGATTAAGGAGGAACATTCACAGTTTGCTATGGCAGGTGATCATACTGCTTGGTGGTTGCCAGGTGACTATGATACACAAGAGCAGGAAACACAGGAAAGCAAGCTTTCACAGATTCGCAGTCGCTTCCATGATGCAGTCAACTGGGATAACTCTTCTGTATCAGTATTCTCACCAACTGGAGTACAGACCTCTTTGCAGATGAAATCTCAAGATGGACTTTATATCAATATCCATGAGGCCGCTTGCATCGACTATGCTACAATGCATTTGAATTTGGATGATAAAAATATGGTATTTGAGTCATGGTTAACTCCTGATGCCACAGGAATGAAGGGCTATATGCAAACACCATGTCAGAGTCCTTGGCGTACCGTAATGGTTAGTGATGATGCGCGTGATATGCTCTCAAGTAACTTGATACTGAATCTGAATGAACCATGTAAGATTGAAGATACTTCTTGGATTCATCCTACTAAATACTGTGGTGTGTGGTGGGAAATGATTGTAGGTAAGAGTTCTTGGCATTACACAGATGATTTTCCATCAATTAAGTTAGATCAGATTGACTGGAATAGTGTAAAGCCTAATGGTCGACATGCTGCTAATACACAAAAAGTAAAGCAATATATTGATTTTGCTGCTGCTAATGGATTGCAAGAAGTATTGGTTGAAGGATGGAATGTAGGTTGGGAAGATTGGGCTAATCATTGGAAACGTGATGTATTTGACTTTGTTACTCCTTATCCTGATTTTGATATTAAGTATTTGAACGAATATGCACATTCAAAGGGGGTAAAAATCTTGATGCATCACGAAACTTCTTCAAGTGTTGGTAATTATGAACGTCACATGGAAAATGCATTCAACCTGATGAATAAGTATGGTTATGATGCTGTAAAAACGGGTTATGTTGGTGATATAATTCCTCGCGGCGACCATCACTTCTCGCAGTCTATGAATAATCACTATCTTTATAATGTACAGCTTGCTGCTAAACATCATATTATGGTTAACGGGCATGAGGCAACTCGTCCTACGGGACTTTGCAGAACCTGGCCTAATTTGGTTGGCAACGAGAGTGCGCGAGGTACAGAGTATGAAGCTTTTGGTGGAAATAAACCAGATCATACCGTGATACTTCCATTTACTCGTTTGCAAGGTGGCCCAATGGATTATACTCCTGGTATATTGGAAACTCAGTTGAATACTTGGAGTGACAATACTTCATGGGTTCGTACTACATTGGTTGGTCAGTTGGCCCTTTATGTCACTATGTATTCACCATTGCAGATGGCTGCTGATCTTCCAGAAAATTATGCCAAATATCGTGATGCCTTTCAGTTTATCAAGGACGTCGCCTGTGATTGGGATGATAGTAAGTATTTGGAAGCAGAGCCTGCAGACTATATTACTGTAGCCCGTAAGGCAAAAGGTACTAATAATTGGTTTGTTGGTGGTAAATGCGACGAAAATGGTCATAAGAGTACCCTTAAACTCGATTTCCTGGATAAGGGAAGGAAGTACGACTGTACCATTTATGCAGACGCTAAAAATGCACATTATCAAAAAAATCCAAAGGCATATACCATTACCCATCGCATCGTTAAAAAAGGTGATACCCTCAAGTTAACTGAGGCTCCTGGTGGTGGCTTTGCCATCTCATTGATAGCTAAATGAAAGTAAATAGACTAATAGCTGTTATGACAGCTCTCATGTTGATGTCATCTGCTCAGGCGCAGGATACTTTTAAAGAAGTATCTTACAGTCCTGAGCAGACTGTGTTTAAACTTCATGCACCTAGTAAGGTGAAAGTGCGAATATATCAGAATGACAAAACTCATAAACCATGGAAAACCATATCTCTAAAGAAATCAGGAAAAGATCTTTGGATACAAACGGTAAGAGGTAATCTGGTAGGTAAATATTATACCTTTGATATGGGGAAGGGAGAAACTCCTGGTGTCTTTGCTAAGGCTGTGAGTGTAAATGGCAAACGAGGTTTCATACTGGATATGGCAACCACTAACCCTGAAGGGTGGGAGTTGGATCATATTCTAAATCTTCGTTCGCCAGTAGATCTTGTCATTTATGAAATGCACCATCGTGATTTCTCCATCGACACATCCTCGGGCATACGAAACAAAGGAAAATTTTTGGCTTTAACAGAACCGAAGGCAATAGCCCATTTGAAGGAATTAGGTATAAATGCCGTTCATATTTTGCCTTCTTTTGATTATGCCTCTGTAGATGAAACCAAGTTAGATCAGCCTCAGTATAATTGGGGATATGATCCTTTGAACTACAATGTTCCAGAAGGTTCTTATTCCACGAATCCATATAATCCATCTACTCGTATCAAGGAGTTTAAGGCGATGGTTATGGCTTTGCATAAGGCGGGTATCCGTGTTATCTTGGATGTGGTATATAATCATACTTTTGATTTAGATAATAGTAATTTTCAGAAGACATATCCGAATGCATATTATCGATTTAATGCCGATGGGACGCCTTCAAATGGTTCTGGGTGTGGTAATGAAACAGCATCTGATAAGCCATTAATGCGCCAGTTTATGTTAGAATCATTCAAGTATTGGGCTCAAGAATATCACATCGATGGTTTTCGTGTAGACTTGATGGGGGTGCATGATATAGAGACGATGAATGAAGTACGCACTGAATTAAATCGAATTAATCCTTCTATCTTTGTGTATGGTGAAGGGTGGAGTGCTGGTAGTTGTGCTTATCCACAAGATATGTTGGCGATGAAAGCGGTTACTTATAAAATGCCGGGTATTGCAGTCTTTAGTGATGATATGCGTGATGCCTTGCGTGGTCCATTCTCGGATGATAGGAAAGGTGCATTTTTGGCGGGATTGTCAGGTGAAGAAGAAAGCTTGAAATTTGGTATCGTTGGAGGTATTGCACATGATGATGTCGATATGAGTAAGGTAAATTATGATAAAAAGCCATTTGCTTTGCAACCTACCCAGCAAATTAGCTATGTTAGTTGTCATGATGATATGTGTTTGGTAGATCGCCTCCGTGCAGAGTTGCCAGGTATCAAGGACGATGAGTTGATTCGGTTGGATGAATTAGCTCAGACTGCCGTGTTTACTTCTCAGGGAGTACCATTTGTATTGTCTGGCGAGGAAATGCTTCGTGACAAGAAAGGGGTTCATAACAGTTATAATTCTTCAGATGAAGTTAATCAGCTAGACTGGAATAATCTGAAAAAATATCCTCAAGTGTTTTCTTATTATAAGAATCTCATTTGCTTGCGTAAGCATCATCCTGCTTTCCGACTAGGTGATGCAGATTTAGTGCGTAAGCATCTTTCTTTTTTGCCGGTACAGCCTGCGATGGTTGGATTTGTATTAAAGGAGTATGCTGGGGGGGATTCTTGGAAAACGATATATGTCATCCTTAATGGTAATCGTGATGCACAGGAGATAATAATTCCTGAGGGATTATATACAGTAGTAGCTTGTGATGGAATAATCAATGAAGATGGTATCGATAAGATGACTGGCGGAAAGGTGATGGTAGATGGACAGTCTGCGTTAATATTTCATGATTAATAGAACGAATACAACTATGAAAAAAATATTTTTATTAGCATTGTTATGCGGTTGCTTACATGTAGGTGCAGCGACGAAAGTAAAACGAATTGAGCCTGCCAATTGGTTTGTGGGTATGAAAAACCCGTCATTGCAACTGATGGTCTATGGTAAAAATATCCGTCAAGCTAAATTCTCTACGGATTACCCAGGAGTGAAGGTCGATTCTGTTGTACGATTGGATTCTCCAAATTATTTGTTGGTTTATCTGAATGTGAAAGATGCTCAGGCTGGAACGATGAAACTGAAGTTTGATAAACAAATTGTCAACTATCCGTTAAATAATCGACAGATGGCCGGTGAAGATCATGTAGGTTTTACGAATGCAGATGTTCTCTATATGTTGATGCCTGATCGTTTTGCTTCAGGAAGCAGTAAAAATGATCAGATTAAGGGAATGAATCCATATGTTAATGATCGTTCAGAGCCATCTTTGAGACATGGAGGTGATCTGGAAGGCATACGTCAACATTTAGATTATTTTAATCAATTGGGTGTAACGGCACTTTGGCTTACTCCTGTTTTAGAAAATAATTCTCCAGATAGTCATGGCTATTCTACTTATCATGGTTATGCCACAACGAATTATTATCAAGTGGATCCTCGATTTGGATCGAATGAGGAATATATCAGACTTGTTCAAGATGCGCATGCTAAGGGCTTGAAAGTGGTTATGGATATGATCTTTAATCATTGTGGTTTTGAGCATCCTTGGGTAAAGGATATGCCAAGCAAAGACTGGTTTAATACCCCAGAATGGCTGAGTGAGGCGCAGGATGCCAATGCTTCAGGTGTAGATCGTAATACGGGAATGGGCGATAAAAAGACTGCTTCTTCATATTTGCAGACATCTTATAAGTTAACTCCTGTTCTCGATCCGTATGCTTCTAAGATAGATATGCATGAGACAGTGGATGGTTGGTTTGTTCCCTCTATGCCCGATTTGAATCAACGTAATTCGCATGTGATGCGTTATCTTATTCAGAATTCTGAATGGTGGATAGAAACTGTTGGTATTGATGGTATCCGTATGGATACCTATCCGTATGCCGATAGAGACGGAATGGCTGAGTGGATGAAATGTCTCAATGAAGAGTATCCTAATTTTAATACCGTAGGTGAAACGTGGGTAGCTGAACCTGCTTATACGGCTGCATGGCAGAAAGATAGTAAATTGAGTAAAAAGAATAGCTATTTGAAAACCGTTATGGATTTTGCTTTCTTTGAACGAGTTAATCAAGCTAAGACAGAGGAAACTGATCATTGGTCAAAGGGATTTCATCGAATTTATAATAGTTTGTGTTATGATTATCTCTATCCTAATCCTTCCAGTGTAATGGCTTTTATAGAGAATCATGATACTGATCGTTTTTTGGGTAATGGAAAGGATGTAAATAATCTGAAACAGGCTTTGGCTTTGTTATTGACTATTAAACGTATTCCTCAACTTTATTATGGTACTGAAATATTGATGAATGGTACCAAAGAGGTTACTGATGGAAATGTACGTAAAGATTTTCCTGGAGGTTTTCCTGGAGATACTCACAATGCTTTCAGTAAAGATGGAAGAACTCATGACGAAAATGCCATGTTTGATTGGGTAAGCAAACTGTTGCATTGGCGTCAAGGAAACGAGGTGATTGTTCATGGTGAACAGACTCAGTTTATTCCTGTGGATGGTGTTTATGTCGTTGCACGTCAGTATAAGGGTAAGGCGGTCATGACAATATTGAATGGTACCGATCATGATGCGATTTGTCAGGTGAAACGTTATGCTGAGATTATTGGTGGGCGTTTGAAGGCTACTGATATTATTTCGGGAGACACTGTCCGTTTGGATCAGAATATTCGTTTATCTCCTCGACAAACATTGATTATAGAGATAAAATAATCATATTTATCGTATAGAAATATTTATTGCAATCGCTTAAAATTCATGAGATTATTTTGGGAAGGTCTCGGAATTTTAAGCGATTTTTTTTTTATATTATTAGTTTTTTTGTACTTTTGTAGTCGACCTAAACCAATTATACTTGAAAAATCCTATGAAGTATGTACTACTAACACTACTGATAGAACTATTATCCATGGCGAATAGTGTCGCTCAAATACAACTTTTTGAGCAATATGATGTATCCTATTTAAATATTATGACAGGGCTTCCTAATAACTTTGTTAATGATATTTTTATGGATAGTCGTGGTTTTGTATGGATTGCTACTCAAAGTGGAGGATTAGTACGCTATGATGGCTATAATTGTTATTTTGGAACAAGAATTCAGGGCTTGTCACTTCGAAGTAATTCTTGTAGAAATCTTACTGAAGATCGATTTCATCGTCTATGGGTCTCTTTTGATGAGGGTACAAGTATCGTAGATTTGGATATGATGCGACAGGTTATGCCAAAAGTAAAGCCTGGTATATTAGACTTAAATAAAATAATATCCGAACGTTCTGTTAGAGTTATGACAGATAGTAAAGGATGTATTTGGTTGGTTACGATGGGTTATATTTATCGTATAGCTTTTAATAATCAAGGTGAAGTTGTGCAGATACTTTCGTTTAGCTATAAGGCCAATACACCAGATGTGATAATTACTGATATCGATCAGGATGGTTGTCCTTGGGTTTGTCTTAATAGTACATTGGTGAAATTGAAGGCTCAAGGTGGGAGGCTTCAGGTGGCTAAAACAATATCATCTCTTAAAAATACAGGAATCGCTTTTTTGTCAGCACTTATTAAGTATCAAGGAAAATACTGGCTGGGGACTAATCATGGCTTGTATATAATGAACCCTAATGGTACTGTTTTAAAGGCTTTTCGATATACGGGAAAAAAAGGAGATTTGTCTCATGATTTTATTTCGTGTTTATCTGTTTTCGGCAAGTCTTTGTTGGTTGGTACATATTGTGGTATAGATGTATTGCAAGTTGGTAAAACAGTATTTGATGTTTGGGATGTATGTCATAAAACAGTTCCGTTGAGTAGTAATTTTATTCATTGCATCTCGAATAGTCATGGTAATTTATGGATAGGTACAGAGTCTGGAGGTATAACCAAGTTATCTCCTCGTCAATTGCTGTTGACTAATTATATTCACTCAGATAATCCTGCTTCGATTTCACCGAATGCAGTAAACTCAATGTTAATAGACTCGCGTCAGCAATTATGGGTAGGTACAGTAGAGGGTGGTTTGAATATGAAGAAAAGTGGAGAGTCGTCTTTCTTGCATATTAATAAGTCTAACTCTGCTCTTACCCATAATAGTGTTTCTTGTCTTACTACTGATGGGAGAAATATGATGTGGGTTGGTACCTGGGGAGGAGGTGTACATCAAATGCAAATAGATTATCCGCAAGATATTCGTCCTCTTCAGATACCTGCAAAATTTCAGGAGTCATTGCTCTTTGTGGGAACGCTGACGTATGATCGCATAAATAATGGATTGTGGATAGGAACGAATGACGGTCTTTTCTTTTATAATTTCAAATCTAATTCCTTGGAGCAGCCGTTTTTAGAAAATCGAACCATTCGTGGTTGTATAGGTTCTATTATAACTCGAGGGGGGATGCTTTATGTAGGATGTGTAGAAGGAATGGTTGTAGTTGACTTAAAATCTCGTAAAAGTAGAAAAGGGTATTTTTCTTTTCGCCATATTCGACATAAATTGGATAATCCTAAAAGTAAAATCATTGATAAAATCTGTAGCTTCTACGAAGCGAAAGATGGCACTTTATGGTTAGGAAGTAATGGCTATGGACTTTACAAAAGGGTTGTCAATAAGAATGGAAAGGTATCTTATGAAAATTATTCTATGGCTCAAGGCCTTTCTAATAATAGTGTGAAAGGAATTGTAGAAGATCAGAAAGGAAACTTATGGATAACTACAGATTATGGCTTAACTCATTTAAATCCTAAAACCGGAGTATTTACGAAGTATACAGAGGATGATGGATTAATTTCTTCACAATTCTATTTTAATTCAGCAGTGAAGTCGCCTTTTGGAGCTTTGTATTTAGGTACCACCGCTGGATTAATACAGTTGAATGGAGAAAATGTAGAACGTATTTATAAGGGACATTTACGTTTTACTGGACTTACGATCGATCAGAGGGAGGCATATGCTGGTTCTCGTTTTTTAGAGGAAGATATATCTATAGCTCATGATATTTATCTTCATGAGAGTGACAAGGCATTTATGATTGATTTCTCGACCTTAAATTTTGGTAGCGAAACACAAGGTGTTTATAGCTATCGTCTTAAGGGGTTTGATAATGATTGGATTCAGTTACAACCAGGACAGCATAGTGTACGTTATACGAGTCTGCCTTCGGGCGATTATACTTTCGAGGTGAAATACTCATCTGTTTTACAAACTGATGAGAATAGTATCTCTATAAATGTGCATGTAATTCCTTATTTTTGGAAGAGTTGGTGGTTTTTCCTATTAATATTACTTTTGGTTGTAGTTATAGCTCGCTATTTGTATAAGCGTCGAATTAAAGTGCTGCATGATCGTGAAGTCGAAAAGCTTTATCGTCCATTGGAAGTAGCTTTAAAAGAAAGTAATGAACCTGGTAAGCTACAGACGCGTATACAAGAGATTCTTCAAACTCAAAAGCGATATGCAGAGAGCCAGTCTAAAAGCGTTGAGGCTACACTTAAGGAAGTTGAGAAAAATAATGTTCCATTTATGGAACGGGTAATGTGTATTGTTGAAGAAAATTATCAAAATTCAGAATTTGGTGTGTCTGAATTAGGCGATCAGTTAGGAATGAGTAGAAGTGCTCTAAGTAGAAAATTAACTAATGAGACTGGAGATTCGACAGCACAATTTTTACGTCGTTATCGTTTGGAAGTCGCAAGTAAATTATTGTTGGATGCTACAGGTGGACGAAATATTACAGAGATTGCCTATAGTGTAGGATTCAATGATCCGAAATATTTCACTCGTTGTTTTTCAAAACAGTATGGTGTATCTCCATCGGTTTATAATGGAGAAGCACCTGTAAATTAAGAAGATATCGAGAATTAATAAATGCTAGGTGGATAAATAGAGAATTTACAACACGAATCTTTATTTGTCCACCTAATAGATTATTTTGTCCACCTTGCAAAACTGCACTTTGTATATATTTGCGGCATAGACAAATGAGTGTATCTCAGATAATTAATGACCTAAGAATGAAAACCTAATAAAATTATGCTGTAAAAACATAATATATCTTTCTGACTGGTATTGGAATCGTTCTTATTTCAATTATAATAGTAAACTTTCGGATGTAAAATAAATCGACAGTGAATATTTACCAGTTTTAGAATTGTATAATAATCTTTTGGTCAAGAAAAACAAGATAACTATTCTATCAATTAATAACCTAAATACTTGTAAAATGAGAAAACAACTATTCTCAGCTATGCTATGTCTAGGCGCTATGAGTGGACTTACTATTTGTCCAACTCCAGTAATGGCTTCAGTGACACAGGCAAAAACAATTAAGGTAAGTAGCCTGGTTGTTGACGAACAAGGTAATCCTCTTATTGGAGCAACTGTTAAAGTGAAAGGCTCAAATAAGGGGGCGGTCACAGATCTTGATGGTCGTTTCCAGTTGGAGGCACCATCTCAAGCTGTCTTACTTATCAGCTATGTTGGTTATAAAGACCGTGAAGTAGCCGTAAGAGGCCGTTCTGAAATCGAGCAAATTCAGTTGACCACAGATGATCATGTGTTAGATCAGGTGGTTGTCGTCGGCTATGGTACACAGAAAAAAGCCGATTTAACGGGTGCTGTATCTATTGTGAATGCGGAGGAGATGAAGAAGGTTTCTAATTCAAATATCTCTACGATGCTTGAAGGTAAAGTTCCTGGTGTTCAGATAACTTCTGATGGTCAGCCTGGTGCAGACCCATCTGTACGTATTCGTGGTATTGGTTCTTTCGGTAGTACTGCTCCGTTATATGTAATTGATGGTGTGCCTGTGGGTACTACTATCCGTGATTTTTCTCCTAATGATATTGCTACTATTCAGGTATTGAAAGATGCAGCAGCTGGTGCTATCTATGGTTCTCGTGCTGCAAATGGTGTAGTTATTATTACAACAAAAAGTGGTCGAAAAGATCAACCTCTGAAGGTTGACTATACAGGCTATTTTGGTGTCGATAAAATTTCTAAAAGTGTATATGACGTCATGAATGCTGATCAGTATAGTCAGTATCTTGGTCAAGCATTAGAAAATTCAGCTACAACGATCCCTAGTGGTTATAGCAAAGGGGAAGATGGCAAATATCATTTTATGGACGATACCAATACTGATTGGTTTGATGAAGTCTTTAAAACTGGTATTCGTCAGAACCACAATGTCAATTTAAGTGGTGGTGGTGCCAATAATACCTATAATATTGGTCTTGATTATTTCCAGCAGAAAGGTACAATCGAAGGTGCCGGACCTAACTATACTCGATATACAGCTCGTGTAAATAACACGATGGATACTAAGTTTATTAAGTTCCGTACGAGTGTAGTATATTCTCACTCAGACCAGGATAACATGGCTATTTCTAATGCTTCAGAATATGTACAGGGTCTTTATGGTGATGTTACTAATGTGCTTCGTGGTACTTTGTTAATGCAGCCAACTATTAAGGCATACGATAATTCAACATGGGTGTTGGATGATCAAGTAGGTTCTGCTAATGGTTATAAATATGATGCTTACGGGTATGGTGTATACTATGACACTATTCATGGTGATATATCAGCTTCAAACCCATTGTTAATCAATAATTTGTTAACTCGTAATACTATAGCTGATAGATTTGTAGGTACTGCATCTGCAGATGTTGATCTTATGAATATGGTTGGTTTGCACAGCAAGAATCATAGTTTACATTATAACATCAACTTGTCATATAGCAAAACTCATGCAACAGATGAAACCTGGGTTCCTTCGTGGATTCAGAGTAACCGTGTATATTTGGCCAAGGCCAATGAACGTTTAACCAAAGGATCACGCGATTATTCTGATGCTTTGATAGAGAATACACTTACATATGATGGGCATATTGCTAAACATAATATTAATTTGGTTCTTGGCCAGACTTATGAGGAGGAACATACCAATACTTTGACAGCATGGGGTATTGAATTTGATGAACCTTATTTTCTACAGATACAAAATGCTGCAACCCGTGATGCTTCTTCATACGAATATAAGCATGCTTTGGCTTCTTTTATTGGTCGTTTGAATTATAACTTTGATGAGAAATATCTTTTTTCTGCAGTCATTCGTCGTGACGGAAGTTCTCGCCTTTCTCGTAATATTCGTTGGGGTACTTTCCCTTCTGTATCAGCAGGTTGGCGTTTTGATAAAGAAAAATTCTTCCCGATTAGTCATGATGTAGTAAATCTGTTTAAGATTCGTGCAAGTTATGGTGAATTAGGTAACGAGAATATTGGTGAATATCAGTATATGGCAACGATGGCTCGTAATAATATGACCTATAGCTTTGGTAATACTGTAGTTACAGGTTCTGCTATCTCTACCTTTATTAATGAGAATATAGCTTGGGAGAAGAAAGTTACGACTAATATAGGTATCGACTTAGCCATGTTTAATAACCGTTTAGAATTTACAGCAGAGTGGTATCGAAATCGTTCAAAAGATTTGCTCTATAGTGTTCCTGTACCAGAGAATGCAGGTGTTTCTAATACAACCGTGACCATGAATGCAGCCACCATGGACAATAGTGGTTTTGAATTCTCTGCCACTTATCGTAACCATGATCATCCTTTAAAGTATGATTTAAGTGCTAATGTCAGTACACTTCGAAATCGGGTTAAGTCTTTAGGTTTTGGTCCTAATTTCTATATTTCTGGTGACTATATTACCATTGTTGGTCAGGAAATAGGTCAATTCTATGGTTATGTTTATGAGGGTATTGCCAGAACTCAGGCGGATTTAGACAACCATGTCAATGAGAATGGTACTGTGATAACACAAACTGGTGCTGGTATAGGTGATTGTCTTTATAAAGATGTAAATGGTGATGGCGAAATAACCTCTGCAGACCGTGTCGTATTGGGAAGTGGACTTCCTAAGGTAAACTTTGGTATCAGTGCCCGTTTTGAATATAAGAATTTTGACTTGAGTATCCAGACTTTTGGTGCACTTAACTATCATGTATCAGATGAAATCTATAATAGTTTGAACTCTTGTTATGGCTATGGAAACAAGGATGTTGCTATGCTTGATGCTAACCGTTATTCTGAAGATGGATTAACATATCTGTCTGATGTGCCACGTACATATGCTGTAAATACAGGTATGGCATGGAACAATTTGTTCAGTTCACGTAAGATTCAGAATGCTGCCTATTGGAAAATAGCTAATGTAGAATTAGGCTATAACTTGCCTAATAAATGGTTTGGTGGTGTGGTAACAGATGCACGTATATATGTATCTGCTCAGAATTTGTATACTTTCACTGGATATAAAGGCTATAATGTAGACTATGCAGGTGGAACGTTTACTCCAGGTTATAACTTCTGTTCTTTCCCAACACCTCGTACCTTTATGTGTGGTGTCCACTTTACCTTCTAATCATGAAGAGAAACAGAATTGACAATTATTTAAATAAGAATCATTAAATATGAAATTATATAATATTTCCTTGGCGATGTTATTAGGTATCAGTACATTGACATCGTGCAGTGACAAGTTGAATGTAGAAAATCCAAATGAACAGACTACAGCCAACTTTGGTGTTGACGAATTGGAGGAAAATGTAGTAGCTGCTTATAACCATATTCGTATGGAGGGATCGTATGCCCGTGTTGGTTATACGATTGACGTAACACGTGGCGACGAGGTTTGGAATTCATCGCAGGTGTGGTATATGCCTTTCGATGATTATAATCTTCCAGAAGATGGTGATATTGGTTGGTGGATATGGCGTGAATGGTATTATACCATTAATGTTTGTAATTTCGGTCTTTCTAAATGTGGTGATGATGATACTGTGCTTTCAGAGTCAATGAAACGTATTAAGGGACAATTCCTTTTCCTTCGTGGACTTGCCTATTATAATCTGGCAGGATATTTCCAGAATCCTCCTTTGATTACGGATTATAGCACATATTCTACCCTCGATGGTCTTTATGCTAAAAATTCCTCTTACGATGAAGTTCTTGATCAGGTAGAGAAAGATTTAGCAGAGGCTATGACTTTGCTTCCTTCACGTGATGCTGGTGGTGAGTGGGCTAAAGGTAGAGCAACATGTGGAGCTGCTGCAGGTTACTATGCTCGTGCTCTGATGCAACGCCACAAATATAGCGAGGCTCTTACCGTACTTAAGGATATTATCAACAAAAAGTATGGTACTTATAAGCTTATGGCTAATTATGGTGATAACTTCCGTGAAGGTTCACAATATGAGAATAATGATGAGAGCCTCTTCGAGATTCAATTCCTTGATTATGGTTCGCAAGGTACAGATGACGAGTGGACTCCTGTAAATACGAGTAAAAATGCAACTCAAGGTTCTGCTGTAGAAAGTAATTTCTGTCCAGGTGTATATGGAGGTTGGGCTGACTTATCTGCTTCTCCATGGCTTTATAATCTGTTTAAAGCAGAACGTACTACTGCAGGTAAACTCGATCCGCGTTTGTATTGGACTATTGGTACTTATGAAGCAGATTGGGAGGGGTTTGAATATGGCAATGTTGGCTACACTGTACCAATGACAGCCACAGACACGATCATGACCAATAATACCAATGGAGGTCTTCCTATTGCCAAGAATACCAATATGCGTACAGGTCTATATTCAAGTGTAGCCACTGGTTTACATGATGGTATCAATCTTCGTATGATGCGTTATTCTGATGTGTTGCTTCGTGCTGCAGAATGTGAGAATGAAGTAAATGGCCCTACACAGCAGGCTATTGACTGGATTAATCAGGTGCGTGAGCGTGCTAACTTGGCCGATTTAAACTTGACTGACTTTGATACCAAGGATAAACTCTTTGAGCAAATAGCTAATGTAGAGCGTCCTAAGGAATTTGGATGTGAGTTTGGTCGTGGCTTTGATTTGATACGTTGGGGATTCTTCCTTACTTCAGATCGTCAGCAGCAGTTGAAAGAACATGAAACCTTCCGTCGTTCTTTGCATCGTGCAAAAGATCCTGTAAGTTATGCGCAGGTAGGAATTGATTCTGAGTTGAAGTGTTCTTTTGATACATATGTTCAGGGACACGAATTTATTCCTATTGTTCAGACATTGATGAATAGTAATCCTAATCTTGTTGGCAACTCTGCAAATAATAGTGAAAGTAATAAATCATACTTTGAACAGAAAGGATGGACCGTTCATCCTGTTGTTGACTTGAGTAAATAATGATTTTATGTTACCTCATGGAGTAGATATAGGCTATGAGGTAGCATTCCAAACCTAAATAATTTAAAAATATGAAATATCTCAATAAAATAGCAACTCTATTTTGCTCAACAGCCTTAGGATTGTTGGCGATGACAAGTTGTGAGGGGGGTGATCTGTATAAAATAGATTCACCAGATTGGATTGCAGCGAAGATTGATTCTATCGAAAATTCTAAAACAACAGACGAAGAAGTTCTTGAAGGAATGCAGGAAGATGTATATACCATTGGCAAAACCGATTTTACCTCAGGATGGTGGTCTGCATTCTCAAAGTATTATGTCATCCCTGATAATCAGAAATGGAATGCTGTGTTCAATTTGAATATTAATCCTTCTGATAATACCTATTATAAAAATTTTGCTCTTGTTATTACAAACGATGAAGATCGTGGCGCAACAAATTATGCAGAGTATGGAGCTTTTCGTTTTGATGCAACTGGTGACTCTGCTACTTATAATTCACAATGGGGTAACTTATATTTTAAATATACGAATAGTAGCATGTTGATGGCGCCTGATGCTAGTAATTTAGATGCTAATGTGCAAAAGTTAGGTGGTAAAGTAACTTTGACTGTAGACCGTTCTAAAGCTGATACATTCTTTATCAAAATTACCAATGGTACTGTGACAAAGACATATACCCAACCTTATAAATTGAGTAATCTTAATACAGATGCAGCGAATGCTAACATTCGTTGTTTCCTTGTTCCTGAAGGCTCTTATATTAACTTCTTACAGTCAAATATCGAACCTATAGGTGGTTATACATCAGCTAATGATAAACAGCCTATTTCTATGGTATTGAATAATGTACCTGATGAAGTTAATATTGGTTCTGATCTTAATGAGGCAATGGCCAATGTATCTGCAGATATTACCTTCGAGGAAGGTGTCGTGAAGAACGTGCCTGCTTCTGAACTTTATTTCTCTGCTATCAATGATATGAATGTCGAAGGTGAAAAAACTCTCGTAGCCATTTATAACAAGACATTTAAGGGTGAACTTGCTTCTACTCCAATTGTTGCTAACACCAAGTTTAATGTTGTGCAGCAGATAGAATCTATTTCGATTACTCAACAGCCTACTCGTACAACTTATTATACTTATGAGTCAATTGCTACTTCAGATCTCGTAAATAGAACGATGGCTTTTGATCCTACAGGCATGGAAGTTGTTGCTACTTATGTAAGTGGAAAAACTGCAGTTATTGATAACTCAAAACTTACATTCTCGGCTGTCTCTGCAGCCCCTGGTACACATACGGTTACTGTTTCTACTAATAATGGAAAGACTGCAACTGTCAATGTAAACGTTGAAGCTTCAGAAGAAGTCGGTGTTGTTCCTACTCCAACTAATATAGGTGCAGAGGATAATTCTACCGCTTGGTGGACTGCATTCTCTAATGATATTCAGGTTCCTGCAGGTAAGACATATGTTGTTTCTTTCAAAAACTATGCGGGCTCTGCCAATTGGAATAACTTCGTTGTTATTCTTCGTAATGCCGCTTTAACAGAATATGCTGTTGTTCGTGCAGATAATTATGGTTGGGGAAATGGCTATTCTACGGCTCTTTTGAGTGGCGGACAAAGTGATTGGGCAACATGGCTTGCTGCTATGAATGGTTCTGATGTAACAGTTTATATCACCAACTGTAATAATGGTACTGCAGACGTTCAAGCAGTAATGACTGGTACTGACAATAATCTGTATACACAGTATTATATTGGTCTCAGCACTGTAGATCCGAATGATTTGCAGTTTGCATTTACGGTTGATGGTAGCCACTTGATATTTAATAGTGCCCAGGCTAAGAGCAATCATTGTTTTATACGTAGATGACAATACTTAATTTTTATAACCAGGGAGTGGAAATAGCAAGTTTCCACTCCTTCTCTTATCTTTCATTCAAGAAAAAATATAATCATGAATAAACCGTTTTTAATATCAATAGCTTTTCTATCCTTGGCTTGTACTTCTTTAGCACAGACTGATGGTCAACAGGCTTCCAATTTAAGAGAATCTTATGCAGAGACGACTGTCCACGATCCGTCTGTTGTCTATGACAATGCAGGAACATATTATATTTTTGGTTCCCATTTGGCCGTTTCAAAGACTACAGATTTGATTAACTGGACCTCTGGTGTTGGTGGTGGTGAAACAAGTGCTTGTACACTTTTTGCTAATCCTTCTGGTCATCAAGTAACCTATGCTGATGCTTATAACTCTAACGCTGTAACACGGGTAAAAGATTACCAGGGAAATGAAGTAACTTTTGGTACTTATAATATTCATGACTGGCAGTATACTGGTGATAATATCCAAGGTAATCAGTGGGCTCCAGATGTTATTTGGAATCCAACCATGAGGAAGTGGTTGATGTATATGTCTGTTAATGGTAGCAATTGGTGCTCTGCTATTGTATGTCTTGCAGCTGATCAGATAGAAGGTCCTTATATCTATCAGGGACCGGTTGTCTTTTCTGGTTTTCAGGGAACGTATATCCATAATGGCTATAGTGCTTCTGATGATTGGAAACATACAGATTTAGCTATAGCAACTGGTGCAACATCTCTTCCTGAACGTTATAATGTTTCTACCCATTGGGGCACCTATTGGCCAAACTGTATAGATCCGTGTGTGAAGTATGATAATGGTAAACTTTATCTTACATATGGTTCATGGTCGGGTGGAATTTTCCAGATACAGTTAGATCAAAATACGGGCTTACGCGATTATACCGCAATTTATCCTTATGAGATAAATGGAGAAGTTACTACTCCTGGAGCAGCTAATGCAAACTGTACTTCTGACCCCTATTTTGGCAAAAAGATAGCTGGTGGTTATTATGTTTCTGGCGAAGGTCCATATATAGAGAAAATCGGTGAATATTATTATCTATTCCTTTCTTATGGTGGTCTTACTTCTACGGGAGGATATGAAATGCGTGTATTCCGTTCTAAGAGCATTGATGGTCCTTATGATAATGCGATATATTCTTCTTATGTGAAGAACTTTGGTACTAGTGGTGATAAGCGTGGTGCTCGTATTCTTGGCGCAATGGGTGCATGGGGCGCAAATAATGAGGGGGAATTGGCTCAAGGACATAATTCTGTACTTGTGGATGAGAATGGTGATGCTTTCTTGGTTTACCATAGTCGTTTTGTAGATGGTGGCGAAGGTCATCAGGTACGTGTTCGTCAGCTGTTTGTTAATGAGAATGGGTATCTTGTCGCATCTCCTTTCCGTTATACAGGTAAGCAGACTACTCAAAAAGATATTGAGAGTAAACGCCTTTTTGATGAAACGGAGATAGCGGGTTCTTACCAATTGATAGTTCATCCATATCGATTGGATTATGAAAAAAAACAGGTCTCTGAGGCTATAACTGTTACATTAACGTCTGATGGTAAAATAACAGGTGGAAAAACTGGCACATGGAGCTTTACAGATAATTCGAAGTCGTATATCAAGTTAACAATAGGAGGTTTGAATTATTTTGGTGTCATGATTCGCCAGAATGTAGATAAAATGGTTAACACGCCAGCTGTTGCTATTTCTGCAGTGTGTGGTACGAATAATTACCAACAGGCGATGTGGCTTTATAAAGTAGAAAATAGCAGTGATAAACTAACTACTGCTTATCCTACATCTGTGATAAAAAATACAAATTCTGGTTGGTGGCAGAATTTCTCTCAAAACCAGTATGCTATAGAGCTCGGTGATCAGCTCAACTTTCATTTTTATAATTATAGTGATAAGGCTAATAATTGGCATAACTGGTGCCTTTATGGTGCAAACGTAGCTCCTAATGATGGTGGCTATAAGGAGTATTTTGGTGTACGAAATGATAATTATAATAATACGGCTGCCAATAATACGGGATGTACGTCTGATTTTAATTGGGATACTTTCAAGGAGGATATGGATGGTTCATTAGTAGATATGACCGTTACTTATTCTAAAGATGGTTTGTTCACAATGAAATCGGTTATAAATACAGATACTGGCAAAAAGTATAATTATTCTTTTGAGAAAACTATAGATGGTGCTCCATCTAATATACTTCTATTCTTTGTAAATGAAGGCTCTTATATTGATGGATTGACTCTTGGGATTAATTCTATTTCGTGTGATGATACCTTGGTACAGAACGGTAAAACCTATAATATGCAGGGGCAACTTGTAGATGATAATTATCAGGGAATTGTTATCCGGAATGGTAAAAAGAGAATTAGCAAATAGTCTTTTATAGATTTTGTACTTTTATAGAAAATATTTTTCTTGATGAAATAGGGGGTGAAAATACTGTGAAGTAGGCTCATCCCCATCTTTTTTGTAACTGTCGTCAAAAATAAATTTGCATTTTTCGAAAATATAATTTATCTTTACGAACTAAATTTATTATCGCATTAATAGAATACCATGAGACCAATTTTGAATAATAGTCTAAACTTGTTGGTGGGCCAATATTGCAGTGAAAATGATTCTGAAGTCGGTTTTCGGTTGCATAGATTGGCTGCAGGCGAGTCTATGCGTGTATTGGCCACTACTAAAAGTCGCTTCATCTATGTATTTTCCGGGCATTTGCGTTTTTCCATAATGCAGGAGGTTTTTGAAGAAGTGTCTGAGGGATATTTTGCATTTGTCTCCAATGAGTTTGATGTATGTTTGCAGGCAACTCAGGTAACAGAAGTAATCATACTTCAAACGGGGTTTATTGAGACTTTATGTCATTGGCTCAAGTTTAGTCATCCTGAAGATGATAAACAGCCAACCATGTTTTTTCATAAGCAGCAGACTGCTTATAATAGTCCTCAGTTAGTGCGAAATATTTTGAGAACGGTGTATTCATATATCAAAATGGATATGGTCTATAGTGCTATTTATCGTCTCAAAGAGTGTGAACTTTTTATAGTCTTAAATTCACAGTTCTCAAATCATGACTTTTTAAAACTATTTCAAGTTACTCATGATAATTCTTCCGATTTTAAGACTAAAGTAAAGTTACTGGCTGATCAAGAAACTTCTATTACTATTATTGCTGAGAAAATGGGATTAGAGCGAAGTCATTTTCATCGTTTATTTAAGAAGGAGTTTAATGAGACTCCACAGGTTTGGTTACAGAAACGTAAAGCAGAACGAATTTTGTATTATATCCATAACACGAATATGCCATTGAAGCAGGTTGCTGATGAATTGAATTTTTCTTCGCAAACCCATCTTAATGAGTTTTGTAAAAAACATTTTGGAATGACAGCAAGAATTTTGCGAGAACAATTGTAAAATCTCCACTTATGTTATCGACCACACAAGTGTACTATTTACTTTTAAACAACATATTCGATAAAAGTTTTCACAAATATGATAGTTTGCGTAAAAATATCTTACAATATTTATTTTATTATTAATTATATTTGCAATATAAGATAAACAGAACATTCTATTTATGGAATAAAAATATATAATTGGTTTTATTAGGTTTATAAAGGTTAATTTATTCGCATTATTTAAATTTAGAATCGATCTTTTTAATAGGTATTTTAAGTTTAAAAAGGTTTTTTAGGGATTTTATAAGAGCAATGGGGACGTCTTGGGGACGCTCCCATCTTTTTTGAACATCATTATTCTTCTAGTTGTGGAAAACCATTTTCTTTCCAATGTATTTTGCGCTGAATCAGTGTGCTCATTCCGTCGAGTTGCAGATTGTAGCCATGACATATGAATAGATCTTGGTGATTAAAATGATATACAGCGCAGTGTCCAGCAGCTTCATATACTTTTTTATCTCCTTCTAAAACGAGTGTTCCGCCACCTTCTGTCATGGAAATGCCATTTTCATCGATATAAGGCCCTGTAATACTCCTACTTCTTCCTACTACTACACGGTAATTGCTTTTTGCGCCTCGGCAACAATAATCCCAGCTTACGAAAAGATAATACCAATTGTCATGTTTGAATATAAATGGGGCTTCTATGGCATTGATACCTGCATTTTTTGAAGTTGGGTTTTTCATATTGTTTGGAGCATTGTTGTGATATCTCCTTGCTATAGTTAGTTGAGCTACATTAGGATCTTGAGTTAAGGTTCCGTTTTGTTCCTGTAATTTGATAAGTTGAATGCCATCCCAAAAACTGCCAAATGTAAGCCAGAGATTGTCATCCTCGTCTTTTACAAAATTAGGATCAATAGCATTCCAGTTATCTCTTTTTGCATGGCTATTTATTAGGCATCCTTTATCGGTCCACTGATTGATGGCTAAATTGGAAGCTTGTAGTAATCCAATAGCTGAAGTGTTTTTACCAAACGTAGAGCAACTGTAGGCCATCCACCATTGTTGATGCCATTGTATAATGTCTGGTGCCCAGATATGATTTTTGAATCCTGGTACACTGTCGTGAGTCCAGGAAGGGATATTGGGGAGAACTCCAGTTTGGTTTAGTGTCCAGCTTTTTCGATTAGGCGATGTCATCACTTGGATATTTCGACCAGTAGAATACATATAGTAGATGCCGTTCTCGTAGGCCATAACGGGGTCATGAACGAATGCTGTATCCGTTGTAAATGAGGTAAAAAGACTGAATAAAAGAGTTAATATCATGTTGTAAGTTTTGTAGGTTATATTTGGTGTAAATATACAAATATTCTACAAAATTTACAAGTTTATTACGTTAAATAAAGTTTTACTTTGTACAAATACTTATGTTACAAAGAAGTAGTGTGTAATACGCTAATATAGAAGGAGAAGACCGGCAATACCTGCATATCCAATCAAGCGGATTGGATTAATTTTCATATACATAGTGCCAACGAAAGTAAATAAGAATAGGTATACACTGATATAGAAAGTCCATGGATTTTCTGTTGGTGTTGAAAAATTCTCAGGATTTACTAATAACATCGTGGCTGCAGCTAAAAGGCCTACAACTGTAGGACGTAAGCCTGCAAATATGCTTTGTACGGCATTCGTATGCATGTACTTCATAAATAGTTTGCAGATAAGTATCATGAGGATGAGCGATGGCAATATCAGTGCAAAAGTAGAAATTGCACTTCCTAAAACAGAAAGAAACGCACCATGACCTGCATTATGAATAGCTGTATACCCAGAATAGGTAGCTGAGTTGATGCCTATAGGACCTGGTGTCATTTGCGAGATTGCAATGACATTTGTAAATTCACTCATTGACATCCAATGATAACGAGTTACAACCTGACCTTGAATCAGTGAAATCATAGCATAACCGCCACCAAAGCCAAAAAGACCAATTTCAAAGAAAGTAATAAAAAGCTGCAAAAATATCATTATTCTGTTGGTTTAATAAATTGACCATATAAGTAACCACTGAAGCCTGCTGCTATAATAACCCAAATTGGATTTACTTGAAGTATCCAAATGAATAAAGTACTAATTATAGGAATCCAGCAATTGGTAAGATTGATATGTGCACTTTTGGCTAAATTAAATGTTGGTGCGGCAATAAGGGCAACTACAGCTGGACGTATGCCTGCAAATATTGCTGCTATTATTTTGTTATCTTGAAATTCATGGAAGAACATGGCGATAGCAAGAATAATCAAAAACGAAGGTAAGCAAGTCCCCAAGCATGTTGCGATAGCTCCAGTTGTTCCTTTCAGTTTATAACCAATGAAGATGCTGATATTGGCAGCAAATACACCGGGGCAGCTTTGGGCTATTGCTATCAAGTCAAGAAATTCTTCTTTACTTATCCATTTATTCTTGTTTACAACTTCTTCTTCTATAATAGGAATCATGGCGTAGCCACCTCCAAAGGTGACTGCGCCAATCTTAAAGAATGTCTTAAAAGACTTCCAGTATATACTGTCTTTCTTTTGTTCTGTCATTTACAAATTATTATTTTATGCGCTCTTCAATCCACTTACGGGCATTGACAAAGGCCTCCATCCATGGAGTAACATCATCGTTGCGATGGTCTGCTGGATACCAAGCGTTTTGCCATGGGAAGATAGCACGCTCAGGGTGTGGCATCATTGCAAGATGACGACCATCTGCAGAACAGATACCTGCAACATTGTAGTCACTTCCATTAGGGTTACCTGGATACTCTGCGTAGTTGTATTTAGCAATTACATTGTAGTGATCCTCAGGTTCTGGAAGATAGAAACGACCTTCTCCGTGAGCTACCCAAATTCCGAGTTTGTTGCCAGACAGACTGCCAAGCATAACACTGTTATTCTGTGGAATGGTGAGCCCTAAGAATGAACTTTCGAACTTCTTGCTATTGTTGTGGCAGAGATGTGCACGATGTTTATGTTCAGGGTTGATGAGATTGAGCTCAACCATTAATTGACAACCATTACAGATACCTAGAGAAAGTGTATCTTCACGAGCATAGAACTTGTCGAGTGCTTCTTTTGCCTTTGGATTGTAAAGGAATGCTCCAGCCCAACCCTTTGCACTTCCGAGTACGTCAGAGTTAGAGAAACCACCACAGTATACGATGAAGTTTACGTCCTCAAGTGTTTCGCGACCACTAATTAAGTCAGTCATCATAACATCTTTAACATCGAACCCGGCTAAATACATTGTGTAAGCCATTTCGCGCTCACCATTAGTACCTTTCTCACGGATAATCGCAGCTTTGATGCCAGATGGCTTTCTGCGATCTGCACTGATACCATAGCTAGCTAATGAGCCGTCGAAGTTCTCATTAAACTTCATCTCGATAGGCTGCTTCTTATAGTTGGTGTAACGTTTCTTAGCCATACCACCCATACTCTGCTTGCGATCGAGTAAGTATGAAGTCTTGTACCATGCATCGCGAAGAATGTCGATGTCAAATTCATGCTCGAAACCTTCTTTCTTGATAATCAACTTGCGATTGTTTGGAGTTGGATAGCCAATCTTAGCAAAGCCAATACCATTGTCTTCAAGATACTTTCTGAGTTCTTGCTTGTGTTCATCGCTTACCTGAATGATGACACCTGGGTTTTCTGCAAAGAGAGTCTTTACAATATCATCACAAGCGATATCATGCAAGTTGATATGAATACCACCTTCTGTATTTGCGAAGGTCATTTCGAGAAGAGTTGTCAGCATACCACCTGCTGAGATATCATGACCAGCCATGATCCATCCCTTCTTAATGAGTTCCTGAACAGCATTGAAACAGTCAACGAAGTAATCTGGGTTCTTTACAGTAGGAACATCGCTACCAACTTTATCGAGACTTTGTGCAAAAGCAGATCCGCCTAAGTGCTGGTCGTCAAAACTGAAGTCGATATGATACAAACTTGAATTCTTGTCGTTTACAAGAACAGGGCTAACGGTCTTCTTGATATCGTAGACTTCACCACCTGCACTGACGATAACAGTACCCGGAGAGATAATCTTATCACCATTAGGATATTGCTGGGTTAGAGAGAGTGAGTCTTTACCAGTAGGTACGTTGACATGGATAGCACAGCAGAAATCGCTCAATGCCTGAACACCTTCATAAAGACGAGCATCTTCACCCTTTTGGCTACGGCAAGGCCACATCCAGTTAGCAGACAGACTTACGTAGTCTAGAGGTTGCTTTTCTTCATCTCCCTTGCGGCCTAATGGAGCCCATACCAAGTTGGTAAGAGATTCTGCAACTGAAAGTACAGAACCAGCCTTTGGATCTGCTAAACCTGCCTGAGGAGCATGACCGAGTGCGGTTGCAATACCTGCATTGCCACGGTAGTCGAGAGCAACAACACCACAGTCGCTTAATGGTAATTGAATTTGGCCTTGACCCTGCTGGCGAGCTACCTTACCTGTAACCGAACGGTCTACCTTATTCGTCAACCAGTCTTTACAAGCAACAGCTTCGAGCTGAAGTACGCGATTAATATATTCATCGAGTTTGTCTGCTGAATAGGTAACATCCTCATATTTTCTTTCAACAGTTTCATCCACCATAATAGTCTTTGGTGTATGACCAAACATCTGAGCTACATCAAGATCAAATGGCTTAATACCATCAGCCTGTTTGAAACTGAAGTGTGCATCACCGGTAGTTTCACCTACTACATACATAGGAGCGCGTTCACGATCTGCAATCTTCTGTACGTGCTCGAGATATTTCTCATCAATCAACAGACCCATACGTTCCTGGCTCTCATTGGCGATAATTTCCTTAGCGCTCAAAGTCTTATCACCGATAGGCAATTTGGTCATATCGATTTCACCACCACATTCTTCAACCAACTCTGACAAACAGTTCAGGTGACCTGCACTACCGTGGTCGTGGATAGAAACAACAGGGTTTGAATCTTCTTCAACAAGAGCACGAACCAAGTTGTAGTCGCGTTTCTGCATTTCAGGGTTAGCACGCTGGATAGCGTTAAGCTCAATACCATTGCTATAGCGGCCTGTATCAACAGAACTAACACTACCACCACCAAGACCGATGCGATAGTTATCACCACCAACAAGTACAACTTTGTTGCCTGTACGAGGTTCCTTCTTCAAGCAGTCGCGCTTCTTGCCATAACCTACACCACCAGCAAGCATGATGACTTTGTCGTAAGCGTACTTCTCGTTATTTTCTTGATGTTCGAAAGTCAGAAGAGAACCGGTAATCAGTGGCTGACCAAATTTATTACCGAAGTCGCTGGCACCATTAGATGCCTTAATCAAAATCTGCTCAGGAGTCTGATATAGCCAGTTACGAACAGGAAGAATATCCTCCCAGTCGCGCTCAATATCGCTCTTGCCGTTGTCATCCTTCAAACGAGGATAAGAAGTCATGTAGCATGCTGTACCTGCGATTGGCCAAGATCCTACACCGCCACCCATACGGTCGCGAATCTCACCACCAGTACCTGTTGCTGCACCATTGAAAGGTTCTACAGTGGTAGGGAAATTGTGTGTCTCAGCCTTGAGAGAAATAACACTCTCGATATCCTTAATTTGGAAATAATCTGCAGTGCTCTGATCTTGTGGTGCAAATTGCTCAACAACTGGACCTTGAGAGAATGCTACATTATCTTTATAGGCAGAAAGAATCTCATGTGGATTTTCTTGAGTAGTCTTCTTAATCAAATTGAAAAGAGAAGACTCCTTTTCTTGTCCGTCAATAATAAATTGACCACCAAAAATCTTATGACGGCAGTGCTCTGAATTGATTTGGGCGAAACCGAAGATTTCTGAGTCTGTCAGTGGACGACCATTTTCTTTTTCAAGCTTATGTAGATAAGCTATTTCGTCTACACTGAGTGCCAAACCTTCTTCTTCGTTATACTTTTCTAGGTTATCAACGTACTTGATTGGTTCTGGCTCGTGATTAACGGTAAAAATCGTCTGGTCAATACCATCATACATACGCTGAAGCATAGGATCGTGCTCAGCGTCTTTTGACTCAACAGGGAAATACTCCTCTATGCGCGAAATGCCGTTAAGACTCATATTCTGGGTAATCTCAACGGCATTTGTACTCCAAGGAGTGATCATTTCACGACGTGGGCCAATGAAGAAGCCTTTAAGTTCCTGGGCATCCTCAAGGGTTGCATCGCCATAAAGCCAACAAAGTTCATTGATTTCATTCTGTTCCGGCTGATGATCAATTTCAGTCGCAACTACACTCTTAGATTGAGTTCTAAAAAAAAGAATCATACTTTAAAAATTCAGGTGTTATAATCTTGGGTGCAAAGGTACTGCAAAAAGTAGACATATCAAAATAAAAGAATAACTATTCTTGACCGGTTCGCTTAAAAAAAAAAGCTTTTTACTGAAATCTTTTCTTCGTGACAATCAATTACTATACATTTGCAATTGGATTTTAAATTGAATTAGAAGAGTTATGAAGAAAGTTATGTTAACATTAGTTGCAGCATTGTCTATGACTGTTGCATTGGCACAAGAGCCAGGTCATCAGCGCCCTAAGCATTATACTACTGAACAGATTGTTGATAAATTAAATCTGGATAAGAAAACAGCTGCGAAATTCTCTAAGTTGAGAAGTAAATATGCAGATCTCTTTAAAGCTCCAGGTAAACCTGGTGAAAAAGGTGAACGTCCATCTAAAGAAGATATGGATAAAAGAATGGCTCAGCATAAAAAGTATTTGAATGAGTTGAAATCTATCCTAAATGATAGCCAGTATAGTGCTTATGAAAAACTTGAACCACAACGTGGTCCTGGAAATAAGAAGAAATAATTAATTTCATCCAAATATAAAACCAATTTTATAAGTTATCTCAGACCTCCATCTATTTCGTGAGAAATGGGTGGAGGATTATGTTTGTATGGGGGGATATAGTTGGAAATATATCAAACATCTTAAAAATCGCACATTTTTCTTGATTTCGTAAATTGTTGATTTATAGTTATTTATTAACATGACTGTTTTTTTTATTAATTAAAAAATGAGTGAGTCGTACTGGCGAATATGAAAAATATAATCAGTTTGTTGGCAAATCGTTTCGTAATAGTCTGTGTTTTTTATAGTTAAATTGTTAAAATCGTGTCATTTTGACGGTTATGGGGTTAAAATATTTTAAAGGAATTATACTTTTCTTGGTAAAGTACGTCTTATTGATAACTTTGCACATAAATAAACAAAAATAAAATTCCAATACTATATGAAAAAAAGTAAATTATTAGTGATGACATTAATGGCTGGCGCTTTAGTAGTTTCTAGCTGTGCTAGCAAAAAAGAGTTGGAAAACTGCCAGAACGAAAATAGAGAGCTGACAGGCAACTATCAGAATGCTAAGGAGCAATTGGCAGCTGCAAACGCTCGTGTTACATCTCTTGAAGATCAGTTGGCTCAGTCTAAGAAAGACTATGCTTCATTGCAGTCTTCATTGGATAAGAGTTTGACAAATGCCAATTCTAATAATATCAACATTTCTAAGTTGGTAGACCAGATCAATGAGAGTAACCAGTATATTCGTCATCTTGTAGAGGTGAAGAGCAAGAGCGACTCTTTGAATATGGTATTGACCAACAATCTTACTCGCTCTTTGAGTAAGGATGAAATGAAGGAAGTAGATGTTCAGGTTCTGAAAGGTGTAGTTTACATCTCTTTAGCTGATAATATGTTGTATAAGAGTGGTTCTTACGAGGTTAATGATCGTGCAGAACAGACTTTGAGCAAGATTGCTAAGATTATTAAGGACTATAAGGATTATGATGTTCTTATCGAGGGTAATACAGATAATGTTCCTGTAAATACTAAGGCGGTTTCTATGAAGAACATCCGCAATAACTGGGACCTTTCCGCACTCCGTGCTTCTTCTGTAGTACAGTATCTTCAGGATCACTATGGTATCAATCCTAAGCGTTTGACTGCAGGTGGTCGTGGTGAGTATAATCCTATCGCTACAAATGATACAGAACTTGGTAAGCAGCGTAACCGTCGTACTCAGATTATCATTACTCCTAAGTTAGATCAGTTTATGGATTTGATAGACAAAGCTCCAAATGATGCTCAGAAGTAATTAGAAAATTATAATATTCATAGAAAAGGTGTGTCCCTTATGGGGACATGCCTTTTTTGGTGCTTGATTTTCAAAGGCAAATATAAAATAAAGGCAAATTTTAGCAAAAATAATATCATCATCTTTCATTATTTTGTTTTATATTTGCAATATGAAAACATTATTTAGAACAATTATTACCTTAATAATTCTTTTTCTTTACGGAATTACTTTACAAGCCCAGATCATTTCTTGCCATGATGGTAAATTTTGGCGAGGAAATCAACCGTATTATTATGTCGGAACCAATTTCTGGTATGGTGCAATACTTGGTTCGGAAGGCCAGGGAGGTAATCGCGCTCGTTTGAAAAGGGAGCTTAATCATATGCAGCGTTTGGGAATCAATAATCTTCGTATTTTGGTCGGATCTGATGGCTTACGAGGTGTAAAAACCAAAGTTGAACCTACTTTACAAGTTGCTCCGGGAGTATATAATGATACAATTATGGCAGGTTTGGATTATTTGCTGGCAGAAATGGGAAAGCGTAACATGGTAGCTGTTCTCTATCTTAATAATTCATGGGAGTGGAGTGGTGGATATGGCTTTTATCTAGAACATGCTGGCGAAGGCAAAGCTCCGCGGCCAAATGAAGATGGATATCCTGCTTTCATGAATTTTGTATCCAAGTTTGCTACCAATAAAAAAGCACATCAACTCTTTTATGATTATGTGAAATTTATTTTGAGCCGTACAAATCGTTATACAGGTAAACGTTATATCGATGATCCGACCATTATGTCATGGCAGATAGGTAATGAACCTCGTGCTTTCAGCAAGAAAGTTCTTCCTGCATTTGCACAATGGTTATCTGAAGCTTCTGCACTGATTCGCAAGCTAGACCCTAATCATCTGATTTCTATCGGTAGTGAAGGTTCTTGGGGATGCGAGAATGATGAAAAAGTATATGAGCAGATTTGTGCTGATAAAAATATCGATTACTGTAATGTTCATTTATGGCCTTATAATTGGAGTTGGGCTAAGGCTGACTCCTTGATAGAAAATTTGCCTCGGGCCAAAAAAAATACGAAAGAGTATATAGATCATCATTTGATTATCTGTAAGCGATTGCAAAAACCTCTTGTTATGGAAGAATATGGATACCCACGTGACGGATTCAAATTTGATCTTGAGGCATCTACCCATGCTCGTGACAGCTATTATCAGTATGTATTTGGGCTGGTTGCTGAAAATGCTACGAAAGGCGGGCTCTTTGCCGGATGTAACTTCTGGGGATGGGGTGGTGAAGCCAAACCGAAACATGAACAGTGGCAGGTAGGTGATGACTATACGGGTGATCCTGCACAAGAAGCGCAAGGGCTAAATTCCGTTTTTGTAACAGATAAGTCTACATTGGCTATAGTCAAAAAGTATTGTAAAATCTTATCTTCTATTCGATAATCACGAATAGAATAATCTATAATCTAACTATTTATCAACAGAATGAATAAAAAAATTGGTGTTTTTGCGTTAGGAATTTGTTTGTCTGGAGCATCAATGGCACAGGCTCCTCAGTTACGAGCTGACAATATTGACGAGATTATTGCTGCTATGACGTTGGAAGAGAAAGCCCAACTCTTAACAGGTTGTGGTAATGCTGGATTCCCAGGAAGTGGAGCTGCTATGGGGCATCAAACGAAGTTGGTGGCGGGTGCTGCGGGTGTTACTGCAGGAATCCCACGTTTGGGTATACCACAGACGGTTGTTGCCGATGGTCCTGCTGGAGTTCATATTGATGCATATCGTAAGGGTACAAATCAAACTTTCTTTGCTACAGGTTTCCCTATAGGTACTTGTTTGGCTTCAACCTGGAATTTAGATTTGGTAGAAAAAGTAGGTAAGGCTATTGGTAATGAAACTTTGGAATATGGATGTGATGCCATTTTAGGTCCAGGTATGAATCTGCATCGTAACCCGCTTTGTGGCCGTAATTTCGAATATTATAGTGAAGATCCTATTGTTACGGGATTGATAGGTGCTGCTATGGTAAAAGGAATCCAAAGTCAGGGGGTAGGTGTATCTGCTAAGCATTTTGCTGTAAACTCGCAAGAGTCTGATCGTACACGTGTAGATGAACGTGTCAGTCAGCGTGCTTTGCGAGAACTTTATCTCAAGGGTTTTGAGATAATGGTTCGTAAGAGTGCTCCGTGGACTCTCATGTCTTCTTATAATCGTATTAATGGAGTATATTCTCAGGGCAATTATGATTTGTTGACTAAAGTGCTTCGACAAGACTGGGGATTTAAGGGTATCGTTATGACCGATTGGATAGGTGAACGTGCTGATTTACCTATAAGTGATGTTGTCAAAGCTGGTAATGATTTGTTGATGCCTGGTTTCCCTACTCAAGTAAATCATATCATTGAGGGAGTGAAAAGTGGAAAAATAGATATAAAAGATGTAGACCGTAATGTGCGTAATATGTTGGAATATATCGTGAAAACGCCTCGTTTTAAGGGTTATAAATTCTCGAATACACCAAATTTAAAAGCACATGCTGCTATAACTAGACAGTCTTCTACTGAAGGTATGGTCTTACTGAAGAATGGTAAACTGAATGGTCAGCATATTTTGCCGATGAAGCAGATGAGTAAGGTCGCCCTCTTTGGTGTAAATAGCTATGACTTTATGAGTGGTGGTCTCGGTTCTGGCTGTGTTAATGTTCCTTATGTGGTAGATATGGTTCAAGGATTGAAAAATGCTGGTATCAGTACAACAGCACAGTTGACTGACATTTATGAAAAGTACGTAGCTTATGCCAAGTCAAAGTTGAAAGCAGATAAGAATCCTGAAATGTGGTTCTTGGATCAGGGACAGCCTAAACTAGATGAAATTGAAATTTCTCGTCGTTGTGTTGAACATGAAGTGTCGGAGGCTCAGGCTGCTATTATTACAATCGGTAGACAGGCTGGTGAAGGTCTTGATCGTAAGATAGAAGGTGAATTTAATCTTTCTGCTCAAGAAAAGGATATGATATCAAACGTCAGTGCTGTTTTCCATAATCAAGGTAAACCGGTTATTGTTGTAATTAATTCTGGTAGTGTTATGGAAACTGCAAGTTGGCGTGATTTAGTAGATGCTATTCTTGTAGCATGGCAACCTGGTGAAGAAGGTGGTAACTCTGTAGTAGATGTATTAACAGGTAAAGCAAATCCTTCGGGAAGACTTACGATGACATGGCCTATAGCTGCGGTAGATCATCCTTCTACAGCTAATTTCCCTCAGCAGCCTGATTATTATAATCTTACAGAAAAACTTTATGCTAATAATCTTGCAGGTGTAAACTATACTAATCATGATGAAGATATTTATGTAGGATATCGTTATTTCGATGCTTTTGATAAGCCGGTAGCTTATCCTTTCGGTTATGGTTTGAGTTATACAACTTTCAGTATGAGTAACTTTGCTGTTAAACAAATAAAAGATAAGGTACAGGTGAAGGTTACAGTCAAGAATACGGGTAAAACAAGTGGCAAGCAGGTGGCACAGATCTATGTTCAAGCTCCAAAAGGTAATTATGAAAAACCTGTCAAGGAATTGAAATCTTTTGCTAAAACTCAGGAATTAGCTCCAGGTCAGAGCCAGATTTTAACAATGACAATAGACCGTCGTGACTTAACGAGCTTTGATGAGGCTAACAGTCAGTGGAAAGGTGATGCTGGTGAGTATGTATTTATGGTAGGTGATAATGCTGCTCATATGGTTGGTACAGCTAAACTTCGTTTGGTGGAATATACAGAGAAGGTCAGTGAGGCCATGAAGCCACAGCATACGCTTAACTTATTGAGAAGAAATAAATAATCTTTGTATAGGATCATATAAAAACGAAAAGAGGATATGTTATTGAAGCATATCCTCTTTTCATTTTAGCAATGAAATCTGTTTATTGAGCTGTTAAGTATAAAACTCTACTTGACCAACTGTCTTTTTTATCCCAATCTACATGATGGGTTAATGGCATGTCGAGTCCATGATTCATCAAGTATGCACCGCTATAGCTTTTGCCTTCACAGTCTAATTCCTTATTATCTATGCGATTCAGTTCGTGTACAGTATACATTTTGTTGGCATCTAAGCCTGCCATTTTGATGCGAGGCAAGTGTTGGTTTTGAAAGGTTTCTGTTTTCCACCAATAGAATACAGCCTTATCCTTAGCATCACTGACATACATAAGTGATGCTACGCCCTTGTGATCAAATGGACTCTGAAGACGATAGATGTTACCAAACTGTACGACAGGTCGAATAGTTTTGTATTCTGCAATTGCTTTTTTACAGAGAGACTTTTCTTCATCAGTCATATTTTTAGGTTGAATTTCCATGCCCAGACGTCCGCTCATGGCAACATCAATACGGTATTTGAGAGCAGTTGTGCGGAAAACGGTGTGGTTTGGTACAGCTGATATGTGGCTTGCCATAGCAATCGCTGGGAAGAAATAGCTCGTTCCCCATTGCATATAGATACGTTGTAATGCATCTGTATTATCACTAACCCAAAATTCATCAAAATAAGGTAGTACCCCCCAGTTGGCTCTACCACCACCGCTGGCACAGGCTTGAATAATAACATCAGGATATTTGGCGCGGATACGTTCCATGACGTTGTTGAATCCTTGATGATAATTAATATAAAGATGACTCTGTTCGTTCATGCCTAGATATTGACTGCCGTGATTAAGTATAGACATATTAGCATCCCATTTAATATAGGCTATATCAGGATACTTCGTCAGAAGATTGTCGATGGTATTGAAAACAAATTGTTGAACTTTCGGGTTGCCCATATCTAGAACTAATTGGGTACCTCCACGACCTTTTACGGCATTGCGTTTCGGAGCTTTAACCACCCAGTCTGGATGTTTCTCGTAAAGTTCACTGGCTGTATTCGTCATTTCCGGTTCAAGCCAAATACCAAATTTTATACCATGCTTTTTGGCATCGCGGAGTAAGCCTTCTATCCCTTCTGGTAATTTTTTCTTGTCTACCACCCAATCTCCTAAAGCACAGTTGTCAGTAAGTCGAGGATATTTTCCTCCAAACCATCCATCGTCCATGACAAATAGTTCTCCTCCCATATCTGCGATGTCACCCATCATCTGATCCATACCTTTTTGGTTAATATCAAAGTATACTCCTTCCCAGCTATTGAGTAGAATCATGCGTTCTTGGTTACCATGACTAAGCATATAATCACGTCCCCATTTGTGAAAATTTCTACTTGCTCCACTCAGTCCCTTATCTGAAAAGGTAAACGCTAATGTAGGAGTAATGAATTTCTCACCTTTTTTCAGTTGATATTCAGAGTTATCTTCATTGATACCAGCAAAAAGATAATGATATTCGGTATCATCGGTAACCATTTTAAGTTTATAGTTGCCACTGTAGCAGAGTGCTGCTCCAATAATGTCGCCCGTGTTTTCTTGCGCTTTTCCATCAAGCGATAGCATAACTTCGGCATGATCTGTATGGCTGTTTCTTACACCATCTTTATTGCGAATAACAAGTTCTCCAGGTTGTATGGGCTCTTCGACTACTTGTGCTTCGTTAGCCCAAGATCCGTAAAGATGTGATATCCATACGTTTCCTCGGCGAATAGGTAACATCCCTGAAGCAAATTGAGTAAGAGTAATGGTACCTTTTTCTTGATGAGTAATCTCACTCCACACTTCCATCATATCGACATCTGTATATGCACGATATTTCAAATCTACTTGAAGTGCATAGATAGGGTCTTTCATGTGAATGGTGGTAATAGTCGTATTTCCTTTTTGTTGGGTGTCATAACCTGTAATTTGTAGTTCTGTAGACATATTACCATCTGCATGTCGTATGGCTAATGCCGATTCAGATGGAGTATTTAAACCGTAGGCAGGATAGGCTTCCATTCTTCCACCTTGAGGTGACTGAAGTTCGCCAAGATTTATTTTTTGACCGAAATAGACATATTTAGGTTGCTGCCCTTTTTCGATATCAAGAATGAGTGATATGTTTTTAGACTGAATCGTGATATTTTCAGCCATTGCAGGCATTCCTGTAAAACATAAGGATAAAGCGCTGAATAGTATTTTTTTCATATATTTGTAATTAAGGTGTTATTGGTTTTTACCAGTTGTCAGTTCGGAAAGGTAGGAGTGGAAGCATCGCACAGTTTTTCAGATTACCTAGTTGAAAATTGCGAAAACAATAGCGTACAGCGACTGGATTTTTAACTTCTGAAGAGTAAACTGCGATGGTTTCGTTTTTAGGATCGTTGCCCGCTTTCCAGTAATGTTGGGCTGTCGCTTTATGGAATACTCTGTCAGCACCGGCAACCTCAAATCCTTCAATATTTTCAAATCGTGATACTCCTCCATAATTATTAGTTAAGCGAACGTAACAAGTGTCATTAGAAATCGTCATGTCTTGATAGCGCATGCTTTCACACCATAGATTTTTTATACCATAATTATGATTGAGAGCGATGTAAGCGAGTCGTTCGCCAACAGTTTTTTTGTTGCGAGGATGAATCTGTGACCATTCGAAGGGATATACCAAGTCGTTCGTGCAAACAATATCGCTGTTGGGAATAATATCGGCTGCACGTATCTGTTGTTCACGAAGTAGAGCACCAGAAATACCATTTTTCCCTTCTGCATCTTGATAATAAGGTGCTATTTGTACAAAATAAAAGGGTATTTCACCCAACTTGAAATCACGACGCCATTGTTCTACTAATAATTTAAGGTTATCAGAATATTTATTTCCAGGGTCACCTACATTAGAGCAACCTTGATAAAATAAAATGCCTTTTATGGTGTAGTTTAAGATGGGATGGAAAGTTCCATTACCCCAAACTAATGGTCTGAGGTAATCATAAGTAGAATACTTCTTGATGATGTTAGTTGAATCTAAAGGCTCTTTGGTATATTTTTTTAGATTCTCTTTATCCAACCAACTCTCGACGCGTGAACCACCTTTGTTGGCAAGTATAAGTCCTACTGGTATATCTAAAGTGCGTTTCATGACACGAGCAAAGAAATATCCAACAGCACTACATTCGTTGATGGTATTGATATTGATAGATTCCCATTTGCAATCGGCATCCTCCTGTGGTTCCATACGCATAGTGCTCGGAATTTTCACATAATGAATTCCTTTGGCCGATGAGGCATCTGACACTGTTTCGTTATATCCTTCTAGTGGACAATTCCAAAAGCCTTTAATAGGAAATTCCATATTACTTTGGCCAGCGCAAACCCAAACTTCTCCCGAGAGAATATTCTTGATAGTTGTTTGTTCACCGTCATCAAAAGTAATGGATAGTGGAGTGTAGCTGGCTGCGGGTGTATTTACCTTGAGTAGCCATTTTCCATTCTTGTTAGCTAGGGTCGTATAAATGTCGTTAGACCATGATACACTGACTTTAATTTCTTTGTTAGGTTTGCTCCATCCCCACAATCGGGCTTCAGTTTGTTGTTGGAGAACCATATTGTCACAAATCATGTGGGGAAGTTTGACTTTAGCCTGTGTCTGATAGAAGCAAAATGCTGTTACGGCAAATAGAAATAATTTTTTGAACATTTGTTAGTAATTAATGAGTTGTAATGTTAGGTTTAAAGTATATAATGTTGCAAATATAGATATATTTTAGATATATAGTGCATACTTTATTGACTTTCGTTTATACTTTCTTGCTAAAAATAGATGTGGAAAATGTAAAGTATCACTTATACTCTTTTTCATTTTTGATGAGTCTAAGCAAAATGATTTAATTGTGTTTTAAATAGTATGTTTCCGATGTGAAAGCAGTTTTTATTCAAATGATGTTAAAGTATAAGGAATGGTCAAAATAGTATAAGTGTTTTGCCAAAAGAAACGCTATCTTTGCAAAGTCATAGTTACCATATCAAGTGACTGAAACCTAATAATAATATAATTATTAACATTATCTTGTCATCTAACCATGTATAGACAAATATTTTTATTTTTTTTCTTGGCATTTTCTGTTTTGGGCATACAGGCTCAAATTCGTGGAACAAATATAATGGTGCAGGTCCAGCCAAATCATGCAGACTGGAATTATAAGATAGGAGAAAAAGCTTCTTTTGAAGTTTCTGTCCTAAAATCGGGTACTCCTTTGGTTGGAGCTATTATCAGTTATGAAGCAGGACCTGTTATGTTTCCTACAGTAACAAAAGAGAAAGTGGAGCTCAAGGAAGGTAAGATGAAATGGACTGGAAGCATGAATACTCCTGGTTTTTATCGTCTTAAGGTTACTGCTCATGTAGATGGTAAAACTTATGAAGGATTATGTACGGCTGCTTTCTCACCAGAAAAAATTCAACCTGCCACACATTGCCCGAAAGATTTTGATGCTTTTTGGGGAAAAGCATTGGCTGATGCTCGCTTAATTCGTCTGAATCCAACCAAGCGATTGTTGGCGGAACGTTGTACCAAAGATATGAACGTGTATGAGGTGAGTTATTCTAATGATTCTTATAGCAGCAAAATATATGGTATATTAAGTGTACCAGTAAAACCAGGAAAATATCCAGCTTTACTCCGTGTTCCGGGTGCTGGAGTTCGTCCTTATACAGGTGATACTTATACGGCTCCTGGTAAAGCTATAATCCTAGAAATAGGTATTCATGGCATACCCGTAACTTTGGATCAGAAAGTATATGATGACTTAGGATATGGAGCCCTTCGTAATTATAGCTTTACTAATCTTGATAATCCTAACGAAAACTATTATAAGCGCGTTGTAACAGGTGCTGTGAGAGGTGTAGATTATATCGCATCTCTTGATGAATGGAACGGTAAAACCCTAGGTGTAACCGGTGCAAGTCAAGGAGGCTTCTTGTCTTTGGCTGTAGCAGCTTTGGATAAGCGTGTTACTTTCTTGGCTGCAGTACATGATGCCATGTGTGACTATGAGTCTGAATTGAATGGTGTTGCAGGCGGTTGGCCACATTATTTTATATATGATAAAACTCCAAGTTTGCAAAAACTGAATGGTGTACGCTATTACGATGGAGTAAATTTTGCTCGTCGTATTCATGTACCTGGCTGGTTTTCTTTTGGCTATAATGATGAGGTTGTTCCTCCAACATCTTCTTATGGATTATATAATATTTATCCAGGCCAGAAACAAGTGAGTGTGTATCAGATGACCGGTCATTTTTGGTATCAAGAACAGTGGGATGAGTGGCAAAATTATTTATGTAAACATTTGTTGAACGAATGATGAAAAAAATTGCAATAAGTATTTTGGGCTTGGCTTTAAGCCTTGGTATAATGGCCAGTGAACCATGTTCGCCAGCCTATAGATTATTGAATCGTCTGAAGAAAATTCAGAAAAAAGGTATCATGATAGGCCACCAGGATGATCCCGTATACGGACGAAATTGGAAATGGGATAGAGGACGTTCTGATGTCAAAGAGGTTTGTGGCGATTATCCAGCTATTATGGGATTCGAATTAGGTGGTATCGAATTAGGAGAAACTGCTAATATCGACAACGTACCATTTGATAGAATGCGGGAAGAAATTTTAGCCCAGCATGAACGTGGAGGTGTTACAACGATAAGTTGGCATCCTTTTAATCCGGTTACAGAAAAAAATGCTTGGGACCCATCTGGAAATCCTGTTAAAGAAATACTTCCAGGAGGATCACAGCATCAAAAATTTAATAAATGGTTGAAGATTGTTGCTGATTTTCTCAATTCTATTCAAACAGTTGATGGTGAAAAAGTTCCAATTCTTTTTCGTCCTTGGCATGAAATGGAAGGTACTTGGTTCTGGTGGGGATCTAAGGGCACTACAGTAGATGAGTATAAGCAGCTCTATATATATACGCATGATCAACTATTAAAACGGTATGCCTGCGATCAACTCTTGTGGGGGTATTCACCAAATTCTGGTGGTGCAGACTATTTGAAATATTATCCTGGAACTCAATATGTCGATTTAATAGGTGTCGACCTGTATGATTTCAATAAAGATAATGATGTGTATATTAAAAATCTCAAACATGATTTGGAAGCACTAAAAGATATAGCAATAACGGAAAATAAGTTGGTCGCATTGACAGAGACAGGAGCCCAAACATTACCAGACTCAACATGGTTTACGCATGTGTTTTGGCCGGTAGCCAAAGAATATCCAATTAGTTATGTGTTGTTTTGGCGTAATGCGTGGGACAATCCAAAAGAACTATATATTGCAGCACCAGGCCTTGCTGTAGCTTCTGATTTTAGGCATTTTGCTAAGGAAAAGAAAACATTGTTTGTTAAAAATATAAAGAAAATAAAATAAATAGCGTATGGAACAATTTTCAGAAAAAATTGCCGTTCTTCGTCAGCATCATGAAGAGTTACTTACTCGGAAAAATATAGCAGAGAGGTGGGGTAATGGAATTTATACTCGCTATCGATATCCAATACTTACAGCAGAACATACTCCATTAGAATGGAGATATGATTTTAGTAAGAAAGATAATCCATATCTGATGCAACGTATTATGATGAATGCTACTCTTAATAGTGGAGCCATTAAATGGAATGGAAAGTATTTGTTGGTTGTACGTGTGGAAGGTGCTGATCGAAAAAGTTTCTTTGCTATTGCAGAGAGTCCTAACGGAGTTGATAACTTTAGATTTTGGGATGAGCCAATATCAATGCCAGAAGATGTAATACCTGCAACAAATGTTTATGATATGCGCCTAACGCTTCATGAAGATGGTTGGATTTATGGTGTTTTCTGTGCTGAGCGTCATGATGATAATCATCCGGAAGATTTGAGCGCAGCTACCGCTACTGCAGGTATAGCTCGTACGAAGGATTTAAAAACTTGGGAACGTCTTCCTGATTTGAAAGCAAAAAGTCAGCAGCGTAATGTAGTACTTCATCCAGAGTTTGTAGATGGAATGTATGCTTTCTATACTCGTCCACAAGATGATTTTATTAATGCTGGCTCTGGTGGTGGTATCGGGTGGGCGCTTGTTGATGATATTACTCATGCTGAGATTAAAGAAGAAAAGATTATAAATATGCGCCATTATCATACCATTATGGAGGTGAAAAATGGCGAGGGACCTCAACCTATCAAGACTCCTAAGGGATGGCTACATTTGGCACATGGTGTGCGTGGTTGTGCTTCTGGTTTGCGTTATGTACTTTATATGTATATGACAGCCCTTGATGATCCTACACATGTAATCGCTCAGCCTGGTGGATATTTTATCGTACCTCAGGGGGAAGAGTATATTGGTGATGTTATGAATGTAACATTCTCTAATGGTTGGATTGCTGACGAAGATGGTAAGGTTTTTATCTATTATGCTAGTTCTGATACGCGTATGCATGTTGCAACATCTACTGTTGAAAAATTAATAGATTATTGCATGAATACACCAGAGGACGGATTCACTACAGCTGCTAGTGTAGGAAATATCAAGGCTTTGGTTGTCAAGAATAAGAAGATTATTAATCAGTAATACCTAAAAGAAAAACATTTTATGGTTCGTCTTAAAGAAAAAATAGGCTATGCTTTGGGCGATGCTGCCGCAGGTGGCATTACTTGGAAAATTATGTCAATCGCATTCCCATTGTTTTTTACCAATGTGTATGGTTTGACTTTTGCAGATGCTGCAGCTCTTATGCTTGTTGCTCGTATGTTTGATGTGGTTACCGACCCGTTGATGGGGGCTTTGGCTGATCGCACGCAGTCTCGTTTCGGAACGTATCGCCCCTGGCTTATATTTGGAGCAATTCCTTTCGGATTGATTTTTGCCCTTCTATTATACACACCAGACTTTGGCCCTGTAGGTAAACGTATTTGGGCTTATTCTTTCTATCTGTTGATGATGGCCATTTATACTGCAGTTAATGTTCCTTATGGTTCTCTTTTAGGAGTTATGACCGATGATGATAATGAAAAAAATCAGTTCTCTTCTTTTCGTATGGTAGGTGCTTATGCCATGGGATTTGTTACTCTGTTGTCTTTTCCTTATCTTCAGAAATTTGTTGGGGGAACAAGCCAACATCAATATGCAGTGCTTGGTGTTTTCTTTGGTTTTATAGCTGCTGTTGGTACGTTAACATGTGGTCTGCTTACTAAAGAGCGACTGAAGCCTGTACGTGCAGAAAAGTTCTCTTTTAAGCAGTTTGGTGATTTGTTTAGAAACAAACCATGGATCTATCTTACACTGATAGGTATTTGTACCAATTTCTTTAATGGTTTCCGTTATGCTGTGGCAGGTTATCTTTTTGAATATTGTTTGAAAGGTGATGTTACGGTAAGTGGGTTCATTATTAATTATACGGTATTTATGACCTTTGGTGAACTAACTTGTATGGTTTTTGGTGGTATATCTCCTATATTTACCAAGTGGGTGGGATCTAAGAAAAAAGCTTTTACTGTGGCAGCTATTATTTGTGCTGTTACTTCAGTAGCATTTTTCTTTGTACCTATGCATTCTTCTTATATTTGGTTAATGGTAGGTATTGTTATATTGACTTCTATAGGTGTAGGACTTTATTCTCCATTGTTATGGTCTATGTATGCTGATGTTGCTGATTATGCAACCGAAAAGAACGGAACATCGTCTACAGGGTTAATATTTTCATCAGGTACGATGGCACAAAAATTTGGTACAGCTATCTCGGGTTCGTTAGTAGCTTTGTTCTTAGGTTTGGCTGGTGCTAGTATGATTACTGATTCTACGGGAAACTCTATAGTAGATCCTACTTCTATTACAGACTCTGTTCTCTCTATGATATGGTCTTTATTTTCGCTGTTCCCTGCTGCTATTGTGGTGATCATGCTTCTTTTAACTTATAAGTATCCTATTAATAAATAAGTATGTTACAAGATGTCATATTACGTATGAAATCAGAGGTGAAGGATGTGCTCCAGAGTAATATCCTTCCTTTTTGGTTAAACAAAATGGTAGACTATGAATATGGAGGCTTTTACGGTCAGATGACAGGTGAAGGTGTTTTAAATACTACGGCTAATAAAGGAGGAATTTTAAATGCCCGTATACTATGGTCTTTTTCTGCTGCTTATCGTGTTTTGGGGATTCCTGAATATTTGAAGGCTGCTACCCGTGCAAAAGATTATATCCTAACCTATTTCATAGATCGTGAGTTTGGTGGTACATATTGGGAGTTAGATTATTTGGGTAATCCTGTTGATACCAAAAAACAATTTTATGCGATAGGTTTTATGATATATGGGCTTTCTGAGTATGCCCGTGCTACACAAAATGTAGCAGGTATGGAAGCTCAAAGTAAAGAGGCTTTAGATTATGCCATCCAGTTGTTCGAGTGTATAGAAGAACATTCTTTTGATGCGGTAAACAATGGGTATATTGAAGCTCAGACCCGTGACTGGAAAGAAATAGCTGATATGCGCCTTTCTGAGTTAGACGCCAATTATCCAAAGTCTCAAAATACTCATCTTCATATCATCGAATCATACACTAATCTTTATCGTATCTGGAAAGATATTAGATTAGAAAAAGCACTACGTAATCTGATTACTATCTTTACAGATAAAATACTTAATCCACAGACTTACCACCTTGATTTGTTTTTTGGTATGGATTGGACACGTGGTGCTGGCCATTTAGAGAGTTATGGTCATGATATTGAGTGTTCATGGTTAATGCATGAAGCAGCTTTGATCTTAGATGATAAAAAGGTTCTTGCCTTCGTGGAACCGATTGTTCGTAAGGTCGCTCAGGCTAGTGAGAAAGGGCTCAATGAAGATGGCTCGATGACGCATGAAACTAATCTTGATACTGGTTATGTTGATGCTAATCGCCACTGGTGGGTACAAGCAGAAAATGTTGTAGGTTGGGTTAATATTTTTCAGTATTTCCATGAAGAATCCGCATTGAATAAAGCTATACGAGGTTGGCAGTACATTAAAGATCATCTTATAGACTATACGTTAGGCGAATGGTACTGGTCTTGTGATGCCGAAGGTAATATTAATCGTAAAGACGATCATGCTGGTTTCTGGAAATGTCCGTATCATAACAGTAGAATGTGTATAGAAATATTGGAACGCTTATGAGTGAAGTATTACATGAAATAACTCCTTTGATGGATAAAGATGCTCTGTATATTGCTGATCGCCATAAAAAGGAATTTGCATATCCTATCCATAATCATGAGGCTTATGAACTAAATTTTGTTGAGCATGGAGCTGGTGTTCGTCGTATAGTGGGCGACAGTAGTGAAGTGATTGGTGATTATGACTTAGTCTTGATTACGAGTCCTGAACTGGAACACGTATGGGAGCAAAATGGTTGTAAATGCGAAAATGTGCGTGAGATAACGATACAATTCTGTTTTGGAATGGTAAATGAGGATAGTGATGATTTCTTTTCCAAAAATCCATTTTCCAGTATTCGTCATATGATGCATGAAGCAAGAAAAGGACTTGCTTTCCCTCTTAATGCTATCATGAAGGTATATGATAAATTGGATCGTCTTAGTCAGATTCAGGATCGTTTTACGGCATTGATAGAATTTCTACAGATATTGAATATATTATCTTTATCCGAGGGTGCCTATACTTTGGCCACTACTAGCTATGCAAAAGTAAAAGTGGAAGATGATAGTAGAAGAATCTTAAAAGTAAAAAATTATATTAGCGAGCATTATATGGAGGAAATCAAACTGAGCACGATAGCGAATATTGCAAATATGAGCGATAGTGCTTTTAGTAGATTTTTTAAACTTCATACAGGTAAAACCCTAAGTGATTATATTATTGATATTCGAATGGGATATGCTACTCGTAAGTTGATAGATACGAATGAAAGTGTTTCTGAAATCAGTTTTGCTTGTGGATATAATAACTTAAGTAATTTTAATCGTCTTTTTAAACGGAAAAAAGGCTGTTCTCCTACTAAATTCAGGGAAGAATATAAAAAAATTAAAATTATTATCTGATCTGTTATTCTTGTGTTTCGTTACTTGAATAGTGCAATATAAGACAAATTAAGTGTTTGCATGAAACTTATTTAAACAGATACTTTTTGTCTTATTTTTGTAGATTTTCAATAAGCGGATTGTAGAGATAATATTTTTTTGAAAGTTCATAATTTCTATTGAAAATTTTATCAATGGTTAATAGTAGCTGATACTTACAATTTTGTAGGATTTTAAAATGAAGTAAAAATAAGTGTAAAATAATACTTATTATATAGATTATTAGATAGGTGTAAAAGTATCATGTTCTATCAAAATAGTATTATTCATGTGGCACCTTTTTTTATATTTTTGCAATATGTAATATCGAAAACATTTATTTAAAGAGTACCATGAATTACTAAGATAAAATCAGAAGAATTAATATTAAAATAATAGCTAATCCCAATATCATGAAGCTAATAATTAAAAACCAGAACTAAGCAATATGAAACCAAAGAATCAAAGACCGTTATTGCTTGCAGGTTTAGTATCTTGCATTTGGGCAGGATATTTACCTCAAACCTTTGCAGCAGATAATGCTGCTATGGTTGTTCAGCAACAAACCAAAAAGATTTCAGGTACTGTAACAGACGCACAAGGTCCTATTATCGGTGCCACAGTTCGTGTAGTAGGTACAAAAATTGCCACTGTAACAGATTTTGATGGTCGTTACACACTTAATGTACCGGCAGGTGCTACTCTCTCAGTTAACTATGTAGGTTATATTGAGAAAAAGATTAAAGTTGGTTCACAGAGTACAATCGATGTAACCATTGTAGAAGATAGTCAGAATCTAAACGAAGTAGTAGTTGTGGGTTATGGTACAATGAAAAAAAGCGATTTGGCAGGTGCTTCAACATCATTGGATGAGAAGACTTTGAAGTCTGCTCCTATGACGAATGTAGATGACGCCCTTCAGGGACGTGTATCTGGTGTTACTACGATGACAACATCTGGCGCACCAGGTTCTGCTGTGTCTGTAAGTGTTCGTGGTCAGGCTACTATAAATGCTAATTCCGATCCATTATATGTTGTTGATGGTGTTATCTGGCAAGGTGGTTCTAATAGTGGAGCAAATCTTGGTTTAGGTGATGCTTTAGGAAATGGTACACATTCTGCAGTTTCTCCTCTTTCTTTGTTAAATCCTGCGGATATCGTTAGCATGGAAGTTCTCAAAGATGCTTCTGCAACTGCTATTTATGGTGCTCAGGGTGCTAATGGTGTAATTCTTATTACAACGAAGCAGGGTAAGAGTGGTGAAGCTAAATTTACTTATAATGGTAGTGTCTCGGCTTCTCGCCAAAATAAACGGCTTGATATTATGAATCTCCGTGAGTATGCTGAGTTCTATAACAGTTTGGTAGCTCAGGGTGAAATTTCTAAGCCCGATGCAGTCTATAGCGATCCTTCTATTTTAGGTATTGGTACCAATTGGCAGGATGCTATCTTCCGCACAGCGTGGTCTAATAGTCATCAGATTAGTGCCGAAGGAGGTACTGATAAAATTAAATATTATCTTTCAGGTAACTATGAAAAGCAGAATGGTACAATTATCGGTAGTGATTTTAGTCGCTATGGCTTTCGTGTGAATGTAGAAGCTCAATTGAAAAATTGGTTAAAGGTTGGTACCAATAATACTTATAGTAAGACTAGTGAAAGTTTGAAATTGGCTGATAGTGATGAGGGCTTGATAAACTATTCTTTGACTACTCCTCCTGATATTCAGATATATGATGTAGATGGTAACTATTCAAGCGTATCGAAGGAAGGTTATACCAATCCTAACCCTATCGCTATGGCATTAATGGATGATATTTTGCTTGATAGACAGTCTTTGAATGGTAGTGTCTTTGCAGATATCACACCTATTAAGCATTTTACATGGCATGCTCAGTTTGGTTATAATGTTGGTGCATCTAAGGGTTCTACTTATAATCCTAAGGTAAACTTGGGTACTTGGAATCGTGATCAGAATCAGAGTCGTATCCAAAAGAACAGTAATACCTATTGGTCGTTGAGTAACTATCTTAGCTACAATAATAATTGGGGCAAGCATAGTGTTTCGGCTATGCTAGGTCAGGAAGCTTGGGAATCTAAATACGATTATACCTCCGTTTATAATACGAATCTTCCTAATGATATCGTTCATAACCCTGCTCTTGGTACGGGTGATCCTCAGATAGGTGCAGGATGGGGAAGTTCCTCTATGGCTTCTTTCTTCACTCGTGAAACTTATAATTTTGATGATCGTTATTTAGCTACATATACCTTCCGTTATGATGGTAGTTCAAACTTTGGTCCAAATAAGCGTTGGGCTGGCTTCCACTCTGTTGCATTAGCATGGCGTTTTTCTAATGAAAAATTTATTCGGGATATTGCGGGTAAATGGCTTTCTAATGGTAAACTGCGTATGGGATGGGGACAGACTGGTAACTCTAATATTGGTAGTTACAAGTGGGGTTCTGCTATGTCTGTAATGGAAACATCATTGGGTGTATCTTATCGTCCAGCTAACTTGAAGAATCTGGATATTAAGTGGGAAACCCAAGAACAGCTGAACATAGGTCTTGATCTTGGCTTCTTTGATAATCGTTTAAATTTTACATTTGACGCTTATAAGAAAGAATCAAAAGACATGTTGATGCAGTTGATACTCCCTTCTATTATGGGTACTAGTGGTAATAGTTCATCTGCTCTTGCTGCTCCTTATGGTAACTATGGTGACATTGAAAATACTGGTTTTGAGTTTGATATCAGTGGTAAACCTATCGCAACAAAGGATTTTGATTGGACTTCTGATTTCAATATATCATTTAATAGTAACAAATTGAAGAGTTTGTCGGGCAGTACAGCCTTGCTAGGATATGGTCAGTGGACTGATGTTGTTACTCGTACAGTTCCTGGTGAGTCTCTGTTTTCTTTCTATGGTTATCAAGTTGAGGGTGTATATACAAGTTTTGAAGACATCTTGAATTCTCCGGTGAATACACTTCAGCAAAATAATCCTATTGTTACAAATGACGATGGTACAAAGTCTTGGAGTACAGATGCTTCAAAATATAGCCGAACGAATACGACATACGTAGGTGATTTGAAGTTTAAGGATGTCAATAATGATGGTATTATTGATGAAAATGATAAGACGAATATTGGTTCTCCATGGCCAAAGTTCACTTTCGGCTTCAACAATAGTTTCCGTTATAAGAACTTTGATTTGAATATATTCCTCAATGGTTCTGTAGGAGGCAAGATAGGCAACTATATGAAGATGAAGCTGACACACATGAATAGTGTTTGGACTAATCAGTTGGTGGATGTTGCCGGTAGAGCGCAATTGACGGCTGCCGATGGCAATACTACAGGAGCTTGGTATGACAATATTGCTAATGTGGTAGTGAGCAATCCTGATGCAACCTTGCCTCGCGCTTCTATTAATGACCCTAATGATAATGATGCTTGGAGTAGTCGTTATATTGAGAGTGGTTCTTATCTTCGCCTGAAGAGTATAACGCTAGGATATACTTTACCAAGACCGCTTGTTTCAAAACTTGGTATGAATAGTGTTCGTATATCTTTGAATGCAACGAATCTATTTACTATTACAGGTTATGATGGTTATGATCCTGAAATTGGTGCATCTACAGCAAGTGCTAATGTATTCAATTTGGATAATGGTCGTTATCCTTCTCCAACAACAGTAACATTCAATCTGAATTTATCATTCTAACGATAGAAAGGATTTCACAATGAAAAGCAAATATATAAAGTATACTGCTGTAACCTTACTTTTGGGTTTAGGTTTATCGTCTTGTAGCTCATTCTTGGATAAGCCGGTAGAGGATAGCTACAATACAGAAAATTATTATACCTCTGATGCTGCTTGTATTTCAGGCGTCAATTACTTGTATAATTCACCTTGGTATGATTTCCAACGTGGTTTTATCAAGGTAGGTGAAGTGTTATCTGGTAATATGTACTGGGGGAATAGTCCATATCTGAATTTTAGTGTTAACGGTACAGATCAGGATTTGGTAAATATGTCTTATTCGCTTTGGGCAGAAATCGGTCATGCTAATACTGTTTATGAGTCTATTAAGGGTGCTACAGCTTCTGAGGCTACCAAGAATCAGTGTTTGGGTGAGTGTCTGGCATGGAAGGCCATGGCTTATTTTTTCCTCGTTCGTAGTTTTGGAGATGTGCCTATTATACATAATAACTCTGAAAACTTAGCAGCAGGTGATTATAATACTCTCAGTAAGGTACAGAAAGCTGATGTGTATGAGTATATTATTATGACATTGGAAAAGGCAATGGAACTTCTTCCTAAAGAAAAAAGTACAACGGGGCGTATTGATTACTATTGTGCAGAAGGTCTTTTGGCTAAAGTTTATCTTACAAGGGCTGGTGTAAGCGGTTCTTTAAATAGTTCTGATTTGGCCAAAGCTGCAGAGTATTCTAAAGATGTTATAGAAAACTCTGGTCGTGCTTTATTAACCAATTATTCTGATATTTTCCGTGGAAGCAATAATAACAGTGATGAAAGTTTGTTTGCGTGGAAATGGACAGTAGGCTCACACTGGACATGTCAGAATACCTTGCAAAGTGACCTTGCTCCTGAAGGATTTGATGAGAATGGTGACTGTTGGGGTGGTTGGGGAGGCCCTTCACTTGATTTGATAGAAGCTTTTGGTGTATCCCCAAAGGATGATCCTGCAAAGCGTATTGATAAAGATTCCCGTCGTAAGGCAACAGTGATGTTAGCTGGTGATATTTATGACTATTTCTGGAGAGATCATGATCTCGGTAATAATAAGAAAGGCTTTGATTACCTTCGTTTTTGGTATGATAAGACTTATAATGCTGCTGCGACTGGTGAATGTCAGGCTCCTTGCGGTGGTACGAATGTAAAGCATTTGTATGGTGATAATGCTGATCATATCGCAGAAACAGGTCTAACTCCAGGTCGTATGGCTTATGCATTCTCTACTCATATTTTAAGATTGGCTGATGTGTACTTGGTAAATGCTGAAGCACATACCCTTCTTGATGGTGGTTCAACAACAAATGCAGATGCTTTGTATGCATTCAATCAAGTTCATCAACGTGCAGTTCCTTCTGATGTAGAAAAGTCATCATTAACATTTGATGAAGTATGGAAAGAACGTCGTCTAGAATTGGCTGGTGAAGGTGACCGATGGTATGATTTTGTTCGAAGAAGTTATTATGATGTAAATTCTTGCATTAAGGAAATTACGGCCCAGAAACGTAATTCTCTTTGGGGATGTAATATTGTGTATAAGAGATATTATGAATCTGGAAAAACGAATTGGTCTTACAGTGAGGAAGATGGTGAATTCCAATATGATGAGGCTACAGCAGCTCCTAACGTTACAGCTGCAAGTTTCTCTTTGCCGTTCCCGACTGAGGATGTTGCATTGAATCCTAATCTTGCTACAAGTGCAGCATCCATTCATGTAGATGTGCGTAATACATATAGCTATTAACCTTTTAAGAAAATACAATTATGAAAATTAAAAATATAACATGGTCTTTCATGATTGCTCTAACGGCAGTTGGCTCGGGATTCACATCCTGTGCAGATCAGCCTGATAAATTTGAACTGGCAAGTGGAACTCCTACTGTATATTATATTCGACCGGTAGATGTAGCCAGCAAGGATTCGTTGCTTACTTCAGCGTCTTTACAATCTACAATTTGTTTAGTAGGTGATAATTTGAAAAGTATCAAGGGTATTCTTTTCAATGATCAGGCAGCTGTATTAAATACAAGTTATATTACTGATCATACATTGATTGTTTCTGTTCCTAACGAGATTCCTTCTGTAGTAACAGATAAAATGTATATGATTACTGCTAGTAATGATACAATACCTTATGATTTTCAGGTTACCATTTCTGCTCCTTCTGTAGTTTCCATGAGCAACGAGTGGGCTAAAGCAGGAGAGGAAGTTACTATTACTGGTGATTATTTCCTGGATTATGATAACTATCCTTTAGAGATCAAAGTTGGTAAGGATTATACTTTGCCAAGAGAGGCTATTACGAGTATCGAAAAAACGAAGATTACGTTTACCATGCCTGAGGATATGCCGCAGCATGAAGATATAGTTGTCTCTGATAAGTATGGTTCAACCAATGCACCATTCCAGTATATGGATAATCGTGGTATGCTATTCGACTTTGATACACCTAATAGTGTTACGAATGAAGTGTTAGGTAATTCTGGATGGCATGATCGTATTATCCAGAGTGATGATACATCGCTCAGTGGTAATTATATGCAAATAGGTAATACTGGTGTTACTATGGCTGCTAATGGTAAATGGAATGATGAATTCTCTTTCGAATACTGGGCTGGTAATTGGGCTAATCCTGAGACCTATGCATCTCATCCTCGCCTTTGTGATGTCGCAGACTTCTCTGATTGGACAAACAAGAGTTTGAAGTTTGAAATGTTGATTCCTGCTGATGCCGGTTGGGGAGCAGGTCCAATGCAGATTATTTTTGGTAGTCCTTCTCAGATCAGTTTAGGTAATGCTGGCGTTGTAGATGTGAACGGCGTGACCTTAGCTGGTTGTAACAATACCTGGTTTCGTGCTCAGAATGGTTGGGGACGTGCCATTTACATGCCTTGGTATTCAAATTCTAGTGCAAGTCTTTATGATACAGGTGATAAGTGGGTTACCGTCACAATTCCTCTTTCTGATTTTAATCTTGAATTTGATGGAAATTCGGCTACTAAGTCATTCTCTAGTATTAATGACTTTTCAAGTTTGAATATTTTCCTGATTAAGGGTGCTTACAATGATAAGTCTGTTCTTCCTGACGGAGTGGAATGTACACCAATTATCAAGATTGATAATATTCGTGTTGTGCCTAATAAATAAATCTTAATAAGGATGTAAGTCATGATAAAACTTAATAATATATTTGTCATGTTATTGGTGGCCCTGGTAGGGCTATCAGTAACCGCTTGTAGTAGTGATGACGATTTGAATACTGATCAGTACGGTAATGATATTGCTGTCAACTCGTTTGGTCCTTGTCCTGTACTTCGTGGAGGTATGCTTTATTTCTATGGTAGTCATTTGGATCAGATTAGTGAGATTGATCTTCCTGGTGCTGATCCGATTACTGCTATACAAGTGCTAACTGCGGGTTCTCATAGTAAAATCTCAATAGAGGTTCCTGCAGAAAAGTGTGATACGGGTATTGTTGTTTTGAAGACTGTTAAGGGTGGTACCATTAGCACAATATCTCCTGTTACCTATCGTGAAGATATCAAATTAACAGATTTCTATGTTGGGCAAGAGAATAATAAGATTGGTGCTGTTGGTGATATTGTTACGATTAAGGGTGATTATTTGAATTTATTTCATGGAATAATTTTTGCAGATAATGATACAGTAAAGGAGGATGCTTTTATTGCTCATGATCGTTATACGATTCAGGTAGCTATTCCTGAGGAAGCAAAGACGGGACAGATTACGCTTACAGACTTGGCTTCTTCTCCAACGGAAATCAGTACTGAGGATGCTCTGACGGTAACTCTTCCTACTGTTCAGAATTTGACGCCTACAACCCTTAAGGCTGGTGCTACAATCTCTGTCACGGGTTCAAGCTTAACGCAGATTGCCAGTGTCAAGTTGAATGGTGCAGTTGTTGCTGATAGCGATTTTATTGCTCAGACTGCTACTATGGTTAGCTTTGCTCTTCCAGTGAAAGCATCTGATGGTGAAGTAACATTGGTTACGAAGTCTGGTGTTGAGATTCCTGCTGGTAGTATTACTACGGTTGTTCCAACAGACTTGGCTGTTTCTCCTTCTCCTGTTAAAAATGGCAAGACGATTACGATTACAGGTAAGGATCTTGACTTGATTACAGGTATCGCATTCCCTAACGCTACTGATGCTACAATCGCAACTCAATCTGCAACTCAGATTACAGCTAAAATTCCAGTCACTGCTCAGGAGGGGGATATCACTTTGAGCCTGGCTAATGGTAAGACTGTATCTGTTGCTTATACATTGGTAAAACCAACTGTAATAAATTTTATACCTACTACATTGACTGCGGGTGATAGGGTTGTCCTAACAGGTACTGATCTTGACTTGGTGAAGTCTATTACCTTCCCTGGAGAAGCTGATATCGAAATTACAGAGTTTGCTGCTCAGTCAGAAACCTCTATCGGTTTAACGACTCCTGTTGCAGCGTCAGGTTCAGGTGTTATTTTGAACTTGATGAATGGTACAACGGTTAAGGTATCAGGTCTTACCATTAATGCTTCTACAACACCGGCGGTTAATAGTACAGAAGTTGAAGGTACTGTTGGTGAATATGTAACTGTATCTGGAAAGAACTTTAATAATGTTGAGGCTATTTATATTGGTGGAACTAAGGTTACTAAGATTAGAAGTCGTAGTGACAGTGAAATTACATTCCAAATTCCAGCTTCTATAGCTCCTGCTACTTATGATTTTATCTTTATTACTCCAGAAGAAACTAAATTTACTGTAGGTAAGATCATTGTAAATTCTGCAGAGAAGACTATTTGGACAGGTAGCTTTGATTGTGCAAATTGGGCAGGCAATCAAGATCTAGCTTGGGGTGGATATGATTGGTCTACTGTTAAAGCTGGTCAAGTACTAACTTTCTATTTTACAGCAAACGATACAAGTGCTAGTTGGGTATGTATTAGTGTTCGTCAGGGAGATAAATGGGACAATTTACCTAATGCACAGATTGATTTGACTGGATCTTCAACGGTTGCTACTTATACATTGACAGAAACAGCTCTTAATCAGTTAGTCAATAATGGTGGTCTCGTTGTTACAGGAAAGGATGTTACAATCACTAAGATTACATTGAAGTAATTCTCTATGTTTTTATAAAATTGGTGGCGTGATATATTAATATTACGCCACATTTTACTTGATTAAAACTTTTATTATGAGGAAGTTTATATTAGCTTTTATTTTTGCAATCTGTGTGTTTGCAGCAAAAGCTGCAGACAAGTCATTGATTATTACGTTTAATGATAATACCACACAGATTTTTGCCTTATCAGATCTTCCTAATATTAAAATGCAAAATGATAAGATGACTATTGTTGCAGGTTTAACAACTGCAGAGTATGATTTGTATAAAGTCAGAACATTTACATTTGGAGAAAGTACGGGAATTGAAGATGTTACAAATGAAAAATTGACTTTTGAGGGCAATTCGCTGATAATTCCAGGTTCTTCAAATCAGATTCGTATTTTTTCTATCAATGGAATGTGTGTTTCTTTGGATAGTACCCAATTAGGTTCGTTTACAGTTCTTAATTTGGAGTCGTTACCTCAGGGAGTATATGTTATTAATACAAATGGTAAATCTGTTAAAATAACCAAGAAATGAAAAAGTTTATCTTTTCTCTTTTAGCAACTCTGATTTCTTTTTCAGTTTTTGCACAATCTGCAGATGATACTTATGTAGTCAATAAGGCAGATGGGACTTCGCAATCCTATAAGGTGATGGAATTCCCAAATATTAAGTTTAATGGTGATGGTACCTTTGGCAATTATATGACTGGCTTTGATGATTTCGGTCAGATCAATGTTTGGAACATCAGTGATGTGAAGAGTGTAACCTTTAATATCGCTCATTCTAATCCTGTAGATGTTTCTGGTGTTTTTTTGGCTGATGCTTCTGCTAACGATGCAGCAAAGAAACTCTATAAGTATCTGCGGCTTGTTTATGGTAATAAGATCTTATCGGGTATGATGGCTCATGTAGCTTGGAATCATGATGAGGCCGATAAAATACATGTGCTTACAGGTAAATATCCTGCTATCAATTGCTATGATTTTATTCATATAGCTGTACCTAATCAGGGCTCTAATGGATGGATTAATTATAATGATATTACTCCGGTTACTGAATGGGCTGATGCTGGTGGTATTGTTAGTCTGATGTGGCATTTCAATGTGCCTCAAAATGAAAATACAACTATTGGGGCAGATGGTTCTGGACAGGGTATTAACTCTAGTCAAACTACTTTCAAGGCTAGTCATGCTCTTGTTTCTGGTACTTGGGAGAATAAATTTTTCATGGAACAAATGGAAAATGTGGCTAACGTTATACTTAAACTTCAAGATGCTGGTATTGTTGCTCTTTGGCGTCCGTTCCATGAAGCTGCCGGTAATGCAACTTTAAAGTCTGGTGCAAACTGGGGAAAAGCTTGGTTCTGGTGGGGCGAAGATGGTCCTGATGTATATAAGCAACTATGGCACACGATGTTCAATTACTTTTCCAATAAAGGTATTCATAATTTGATTTGGGAGTGGACTTCTCAGAATTATAATGGTGATTCTGATATATATAATAATGATGATGACTGGTATCCAGGTGATGCTTATGTAGATATTATCGGTCGTGATCTCTATGGTACTACGGCTGTTCAGCAGTATTCTGAGTATAGTCAACTTAAGGGTCGTTATCCATCTAAGATGATTGCTCTCGCAGAGTGTGGTGTTAATAGTTCTACTATTACAGCTGATGTTGAACAAGCTTGGAATGCTGGAGCAAAATGGTTGAACTTTATGCCATGGTATGGTGAATCTATGCCATCAGATGAATGGTGGACTAAGGTGATGAACGAAAACGTTGTGATTACCCGTGATGAAATCAATCAGAACGCTACTTATATGGAAGAATCTGCACAGAGTGCTGTTGATAACTTTGGTTTAGGTTTTAATCTGGGCAATACCCTTGATGCAAATGGTTGTGGTACAGGTAAGCCTGTTGCTACTTATGAAACTTTTTGGGGACAGCCCGAAACCACGCAAGATATGATGACATTTCTAACGCAAAATGGATTTAATGCTGTCCGCATCCCGGTTACTTGGTATGAGCATATGGATGCAGAGGGAAATGTTGATGAGGCATGGATGATGCGTGTTAAAGCAATCGTGGAATATGCAATGAATGCTGGTCTTTATGCTATTGTGAATGTTCATCATGATACAGCTGCTGGTTCTGGTGCATGGATAAAAGCGGATACTGATGTATATGCTGCAACAAAGGAGAAATTCAAGAAACTGTGGACTCAGATTGCGAATGCTTTGGCTGATTATGATCAGCATTTGCTTTTTGAAGGTTATAATGAGATGCTTGATGGTAATAATTCCTGGGATGAACCACAGAAGGCTTCTGGATATGAGGCATTAAACAATTATGCTCAGGATTTTGTAGATGCTGTTCGTGCGACTGGGGGTAATAATGCAACTCGTAACTTAATTGTAAATACTTATGCTGCAGCTAAAGGGGAAAATGTACTTAATAACTTTATGCTTCCTACAGATGCAGTAACTAACCATCTTATAGTGCAAGTTCACTCCTATGATCCTTGGAATTTTTTCAATACCAAAACGACGTGGGATAGTGAATGTCATAATACCTTAACTGAAATCTTCTCAGCTCTTTCCAAGAAGTTCACGACTATACCTTATATTATAGGCGAATATGGTACTCATGGAGAGTCTGATATATCGGTATCAAAGTCTTCTCCAGCAGAGAAAATTAAGTTGGCTGCAGATCAGGCTGCTGATATGGTAAAACTGGCTAAAGATCATCATTCTGCTACATTTTACTGGATGAGTATATTCGATGGCTCTGACCGTATACAGCCTCAGTGGTCACTGCCAACTGTGGTTGAGGCCATGCAGGAAGCTTATAATAATTAATGTAATAATCTTTTTTTAGTCCTCCTTTTTTAGGGAGGGCTTTTTGACATTGTTAATCATGAAAATCAAATCTATCTTTTGCTTGTTAGTGGTTGCATTCTTTATGGTGTCTTGTCGTCATCATGAACGAAAGTCTTATGATGAAATGGGGAGTAATGGGCTAACTACAAGAACAGAAAATCTTCAAACCAATCTTCGCACATTTATGAATAAAGGTGTAATGATAGGACAAATATATGATAGCCTAAAAGGTATAGGGTGGAAAGATAAATCTCATCATAGCAATATGTTTAGTATTTGTGATGATTATGCCGCTGTTGGTGGATATGAACTGATGGGTGTAGAGAAAGGATGTAAGGTAAATAGGGATGGAGAGAGGTTTGATGTGATTCGTAAAGATATTCTTAGACTCTTTAAACGAGGTGGACTCATTATTCTTTTTTGGACGGCTCCTGATTTTAATGAAAATGAAGATATGCTCGATGAGTATGTTAAACAGTTGGCTAAGTATCTTGATTCATTACAAGATGGTTATGGCATTAAAGCTCCTGTCGTATTGTGTCTTTATCCTTTAGATGGAAAATCTTGGTATACACAACTATCTGCAGGAGACTATAAGAGTCTTTGTGATAAAACTATAGATAAACTCAAAAAAGCAGAAGTTACGAATGCCATTTATGGTTTTTCTTTCTCGCAGATGATAAGTCGTGAAAAAATAAATCAATATATCAGTGATGATATTGATGTCATCAACTATTCTTTGATTTCTAAAACTAAAAATGTCGAGTCTTATCGGAAAAACTTTCATGAGATGTTACAAGTATTAACATCAGTAGCTCAGGAAAGATATATGGTACCAGGATTGACTACAGGTATAGAGGGGATTCCTGATAGTGTTTACTTTACGGGTACAATTCTGTCAGCTATTCAAAAGTATCATTTGTCGTATATCATGTTCGGAGCTAACTATGGTGATTCTAAAGAAGGGCATTATTGTGTGCCTTATCCTGGAATGAATAATGCAGTGATTAGCGACTTTGTAAAAATGTATAATGATGATAAGACAATATTTTTGAAACATTTAAACGGATTGTATCTTAAATACTGATTTTTCTTAGTTTTTGTCACTTTTTTGATGTAGAATTAATCAAATTGGAATCTTTTTTACTACCTTTGCCGCAGATTTAACAGAATATAGATACACGAACTTACAGAATTATGGAAAAAATTAAGATGACGACCCCTTTGGTCGAGATGGATGGTGATGAAATGACCCGCATTTTATGGAAAATGATCAAGGATGAACTCATCCTTCCATTTGTTGACCTGAAATCAGAATATTATGACTTAGGCCTTCCTAATCGTGATAAAACAGAAGATCAGGTTACGATTGATTCTGCTGAGGCTGCAAAAAAATATGGTGTAGCTGTAAAATGTGCTACCATTACTCCTAATGCGAAACGTATGGACGAATATCATCTGCACAAGATGTGGAAAAGTCCTAATGGTACTATTCGTTCTATTATGGATGGTACAGTTTTCCGTGCTCCTATAACGATACCTTCTATTCATCCTGTCGTAAAAAACTGGGAGAAGCCTATTACTATAGCTCGTCATGCGTATGGTGATGTATACAAGAGTGTGGAGCTTCGTGCAGATGAACCAGGTACAGCTAAGTTGGTATTCGAAGGTAAGAGTGGTAAACGTCAAGAAATCGAAATCCATAATTTTGATGGTGCTGGTATTATTCAGGGTATGCATAATACTGATAAGAGTATCAAATCTTTTGCACATAGTTGTTTCAAATTTGCTATTGATACCAAACAGGATCTGTGGTTTGCTACAAAGGATACTATCTCTAAAACTTATGATGCACAGTTCCGTCAGATTTTTGAAGATATATATGAGCAAGAATATAAAGCTACTTTCGAAAAACTTGGTATTGAATATTTCTATACTTTGATTGATGATGCTGTTGCTCGTGTTATTCGTAGCAAAGGTGGTTTCATTTGGGCTTGTAAGAACTATGATGGCGATGTGATGAGTGATATGCTCAGTACCGCTTTTGGATCTTTGGCTATGATGACTTCCGTGTTGGTATCTCCTGATGGAAAGTATGAGTATGAGGCAGCTCATGGTACTGTGACCCGTCATTATTATCGTTACTTGAAGGGTGAGGATACAAGTACTAACCCTATGGCTACTATCTTTGCATGGAGTGGTGCACTTCGCAAACGTGGTGAACTGGATGGCATCAGTGCTCTTGTGAACTTTGGTAATGAATTGGAAGCTGCTTGTTTTGATACGTTGAATGAGGGTGTAGCAACAAAAGACCTTGTTAATCTTATGGAGGGTGTTGAGGCTAAGGCTGTCAACTCTGCAGATTTCATAGCTGCAATACGTGCTCATCTTGAGAAACGCTTAGCATAAGTGTGATCTAATGCGTCGTGTGTTCAACGGGCAAGATATAGTAATTTTAAATGCCGCATGATGAAAGGATATTCACAAGCGAAGCTTTAGTAAATAGTAATCCCGAGTAACATATAATAGTTGCTCGGGATTATTTATATATATTGTTTTATATGATATGGTAATACTGTAAGGCATGTTGAATGCCTTCGTCATCTACGCCTGTCGTAATATAATCGGCAATTTTCTTGGTACCTTCATTGGCATTACCCATGGCGACACCTATACCAGCTTTGATAATCATCGTGTTGTCATTTCCTCCATCACCAAATGCCATGGTTTCATCTATGGTTATTCCCTGATGTCGGGCTATCGCTTCTATACCTTCACCTTTATCAGCACCTAAGGCTGTAATGTCGATAAAGTCGTCACACCAGCGCCCTGCTGTACAGTTGCTTAGTTGTGGCATTAATTTTTCTTCCATGGCTTGATTAAAAAAAGGAGTCATCTGTAGTATATCCTGACCTTTCAGATCTTCGATGTCGAGTTTGGTGAAATCTATATTTACAACACCAAGACCTTCGCGAAAGAGTATATCTACTTGAGGATTGTAGTTGTGTACAGCTATATCTTGACTGCCTACAATAATAACAGGTACTTGATATTTATCAGATAAGGCGATTATGTGATCAACATTTTCACGACTCATTGCTTTGCGGTGAACGGTGTCTGTGCCAATAAAGCAGTTTGCTCCATTAGTAGTAACCCATCCATCGATAAGGTGTTCTATTTGTTGGAGATTTGTAATAAACTGAGTGGGACGTCCAGTAGAAATAAATATTTTTACACCTTTTTCTTTTGCCTTTGTAAGAGAAGCTACTGTTGATGGGGGTATGCGATGTGTTTTGAAACTAACCAAAGTTCCATCAATGTCAAAAAAAAGAGCTCGAATTGCCATAACCTATTGATTCATTAATTTGAGTGCAAAGGTACAAAAAAGAATGTGATACCGTTGTTGTCCAAATATTTTTTATTAAATTTGTGACAAACTCATGAATTTACAAAAGTGAATACCAAATGAAGAAGAATTATTTTGATCTCACAGGTAGAGTAGCCTTGGTTACAGGTTGTTCTACAGGACTTGGTGTGCAAATGGCTCGTGCTTTGGCTAATCAGGGATGTAATATTATTCCTGTTGCTCGTCGTGAAGGGAAAATTAAAGAGGTTGCTAAAATGCTGGAACAAGAATTCGGGGTTGAAGCATTCCCAATACGTTGTGATGTAAGTGATACCGAAATGGTGGAGAATGCTGTAGATACAGCTCTTGCTCATTTTGGTCGTATCGATATTTTGATTAATAATGCAGGTACAGGTGCTGTTGCTCCTGCAGAAGATATTACTGACGAACAGTTTGCTAATGAGATAAATATAGATCTTTTTGGTACTTTCAAAATGGCTCGTTCTGTAGCGAAGAAGGCCATGATTCCTGCTAAGTTTGGTCGTATTATTAATATATCGTCTATATACGGCCTTGTTGGAAATAAAATAGCACCGTCTTCTCCTTATCATGCTGCTAAGGGGGGCGTCGTTAATTTGACCCGTGCACTTGCTGCGGAGTGGGCTAAGTATAATATTAATGTTAATGCTATTTGTCCTGGATATTTTGAAACACCTCTGACTAGGGATACCTTGAACACAGAATGGTTTAGAGAATATGCTAAGGGGGCAATTCCTCAAGAGCGATATGGAGTTGAGGGGGAACTGGATACAGCGGCTATCTTCTTGGCTAGTCCTGCTAGTAGTTATGTTAATGGTATTATGTTGCCTGTTGATGGTGGGTATACTTCGATTTAATGACTTTTTAAAATAATGAACAGACGACCATTTCCTATTGGAGAATGGTCGTCTGTTCGTTTTATTAGTGTGTAACGAAGACTTCTTTCTTAAATCCTCTAGGGTCTTGTAACACAAATTTATATTTTTTGCCGGTAGTAAAAGGATAATCTATAAATTCTTGATATGAGTTAATGGGTTCATTGTCAATCTTCAATACGATATCTCCTTGGCGCATTCCGTTCTTATAGGCTTCGCTTTTATGCCAAATTAGTCCAATATAAGGTTGGTTTTCTTTTTCAATAAATGCTACTCCAAACTGTTTATTGCTTACGTTTACGCTGTCGCTATTGTTATATGGCTGAAAGGTTATTCTCTTTTTTTTCGGGTTAATAACAATACTTCCATAGTTAAAAAGTTGACTTCCGATTCTCGATGCGCCTTGGGTTGTTATGGTTCGAACGTTTTTAAAGGCGAATTCATTCCATTTTAATCGATTGAGATTCAGAAAATATACTTTATCTTGTTTTTCGGTACTGTTGGTTGCTACCGTAAAGTTTCCTGTTGCTTCTCCTTCAACTTGGGCATTTACTTGCTTACTTTTGTAACGATGTTCCATAAAACTTTCTCGATTCATCTGGTATAGTTGTTTAGCTCCAGTGTCGAAGAGTACTTCATCAGTATGGCGCATGAATGGGCTAACCATAATATATGGAACAAACCATTTTAAGTTATATTTAAGAGTTTGTCCAGCTTCATGGTCAAAATAATGTTTACGATCGGAGAGTATCATTATTTTATTCTTTGGATCAATCTTTGCTCCTATGCCTTTATTAAAAATATCGAATCCGATAATGCCATCATAATTAACCTTGCCTATTGGTTTCTTAACAATAGAAGCAACATAGCCGTTGATATTTTGATGCCCTAACATCAAATTAGGAAGTTGAACAACTTTTATTGTATCTGTTACTCCATTGGCATCATGTGATATCACATTGCCTAATTCTTGGAGATTAGGTATTTGGGTGTCTGTATATAGCAAGCCTTGACTTGACCCTGTATCTAGATTGAATCGATATTTTTTGCCCTGAATTATTACCGGAACGTAGATTTGGTCATTCTCGTATTCAATGGCAACTGTATCGACGAAATTCTTTTCTGATAAGGTGAAGTTCGTATTGTATTGATGCATTTGAGCATGTGCATTAAACATGCAACAAAATCCTGCTATATAGAAAAAAATCCTCTTCATACTTTATGATTGTTTCGTGCAAATATACGATAAAAGGGGGAAGTATGAAACAAAAGTATAGTGAAAAGGTGTTTTCCCCCTTAATAAATATTGGATGTAATCCATGTGAATTCTTGCTATTTGATAGCTTAACTTAATTTATCAAGTTGTATGAGAGTTTCGGAATAGAGTATACAAATGCCATAGATACACAGAATTCTGTCACATCGATAAGTATCGGAATGTCTGTTGACTTTTTCCCGCCTGTAATGGTTTGACTGTCAAATAATTTATCAAAAAACAGTGCTTTCAAAAATCGTCATCTAGCTCAAAATATTCAACTTTTGATCAGCCTGTTTGGTCTTTTTTCTTCCCCTCGATTTTCTCTCCCGCCAAAACCCCAGCTCCTGGGGGTCGAAACCTAAGACTTTGTTCGCTAAACTCTATGACCTTATCGCGTCAACCCTAAGCTTTTGACCCCTAGGAGCTTGGGTTTTGGCGCCCTTTTTTTTAACCGGTGATACGTAAAATCTGTAACGTGTTGATATTCAGGTAGATATGAAAATTCTTCAAAATTCACGTATTTGAGGCATTCTTACATCGCAATTTCAAATACGCAAACCTCATGAGGGTTCTTGTCCGTAAAATTCAAAATCCCTCTTTTGTTGTACATGTCGTAGTGGTATATATCTAACAATGTTAAAAGTAGGCTGATACTGTAAAATATGTTGGGAGGTGTAGTAAGCGGTGTCAACCAGTTTCGTCATGTTATTGCCGATGGTGACGGAAGTAAGGCCATAGCAAACAGAGAAAGCCTGTCTGCCAATACTCGTCATGCTATTGCTGATTGTGACGGATGTAAGGCCAGAGCAACCAATGAATGTATAACCACAAATACTCGTATAATTTGTGGGAGTAGGGGAGTCCTATAATTAATCTTCCTTCTTTAAGTCTAAAACTCATTCTCATATTTCATATATTATAATGTGTACGTCCACGGGAGCGAGCTTCTAATGTCAAAGAACGCGCAAAATCTTAGTTTTTTGCAATTTTTTCTTGAAAACATTTGGAGGTTATGGATATTTTGTATACCTTTGCACTCGCTTTCAAACAAACGGAAGCAGCCAAATAACGTTGGTTGTGAGGCTTAAGAGAAAGAGTTCTTTGAAAAGATTACATAGACAGAGAAGTAGTACAAGAAGCGTTCACATATTATAGATATGTGTGAATGGGTAACAAAAACGAACCGTCAAGTTTAGTTTTTGTCCAGGCTTTAAACCGACTTCAATAAAAGGATAAGCGTCCTTGAAACAGAGACAAATAATCTATTCAATTAGATATTCAAAGATATTTTACAATGGAGAGTTTGATCCTGGCTCAGGATGAACGCTAGCTACAGGCTTAACACATGCAAGTCGAGGGGTAACATGAAGAAAGCTTGCTTTCTTTGATGACGACCGGCGCACGGGTGAGTATCGCGTATCCAACCTGCCCATAAGTAGGGAATAGCCTTGCGAAAGTAAGATTAATGCCCTATGGTTTCCATTAAAGACATCTGAGATGGAATAAAGATTTATCGCTTATGGATGGGGATGCGTCTGATTAGGTAGTAGGCGGGGTAACGGCCCACCTAGCCGACGATCAGTAGGGGTTCTGAGAGGAAGGTCCCCCACATTGGAACTGAGACACGGTCCAAACTCCTACGGGAGGCAGCAGTGAGGAATATTGGTCAATGGACGAAAGTCTGAACCAGCCAAGTAGCGTGCAGGATGACGGCCCTATGGGTTGTAAACTGCTTTTTTAGGGGAATAAAGTTAGCCACGTGTGGTTATTTGCATGTACCCTACGAATAAGGACCGGCTAATTCCGTGCCAGCAGCCGCGGTAATACGGAAGGTCCGGGCGTTATCCGGATTTATTGGGTTTAAAGGGAGCGCAGGCCGTTTGGTAAGCGTGTTGTGAAATGTCCGGGCTCAACCTGGGCACTGCAGCGCGAACTGTCAGACTTGAGTGCACAGGAAGCGGGCGGAATTCGTGGTGTAGCGGTGAAATGCTTAGATATCACGAAGAACTCCAATTGCGAAGGCAGCTCGCTGTAGTGTTACTGACGCTAAAGCTCGAAAGTGCGGGTATCGAACAGGATTAGATACCCTGGTAGTCCGCACGGTAAACGATGGATGCCCGCTGTTTGCCCTTCGGGGTGAGTGGCTAAGCGAAAGCGTTAAGCATCCCACCTGGGGAGTACGCCGGCAACGGTGAAACTCAAAGGAATTGACGGGGGCCCGCACAAGCGGAGGAACATGTGGTTTAATTCGATGATACGCGAGGAACCTTACCCGGGCTTGAATTGCAGATGACGGATCTAGAGATAGTGACTTCCTTCGGGACATCTGTGAAGGTGCTGCATGGTTGTCGTCAGCTCGTGCCGTGAGGT
>NZ_CP091798.1:392500-1022500 GCF_022024215.1 Segatella bryantii
TGTTTCTTCTTATTCAGGAGGTTTTTAATCCTTTAAATAGTATAGAGAAGGCTATAAGATCCTGGAATGGTGGCGTCCATTATAGTGTGAAACGAACTCAGCTGTATTTGAATAAAGTTCTTGAAAAAATGAAATAAGAAAAAATCCGTTTAATCTAAATGATTAAACGGATTTTTTCTTATTTCATTTTTTTCATAGTCTTCTATATAGATTCTTGTGTTAATGTTCATTTAATTCTTTAGTTAAGAAGACATTTAACCTTTTATGTTTTCGGATTAACATTTCATGTTTGCAATAAGCATGTAATGGAATAAGAGCGTGTATTGTTATTATTTCTCTGTTATGTTTTGCGTTCTTTTGCTAAGAGGTATGGTTATCAAGAGAGAACAAAGAAAGATTTTGATTCTTATTAATTTTGGCTTAAAATAAAAAAAGTTGATAACTAATCGTTACCAACTTAATTGAGTTGCGGAGGCAAGACTCGAACATGCGACCTCCAGGTTATGAGCCTGGCGAGCTACCAACTGCTCCACTCCGCGATATTTAATTTATTATGCTTGTCATTTCTGATTTGCGGTTGCAAAGGTAGTATATTTTTCTGTAACTAGCAAATAAAACTGTGATATTGTTTAATAATTAACACTAGTTAACTAAATAATAGCCATATTGGTTTACAAATTGCTGTTTTTATCTATTTTTTTCCAGTTTCTCACGTTTATCATGTACAATGTTTCTACGAGTGTTTTAAAAATCTATTTAAATACTTCATTAAAAAAATGAGATATTTGTCTTATTTATTTGTTTAATTCAAATAATTCGAGTACTTTTGCACACAATAATTTCTATGTGCAATTAAATGACGGAGGAATCTTAGAATGTCAATATCAAAAACCAGACAGAAACTGGTAGATGTTGCCAGACAACTTTTCGCGAAAAATGGGTTGAACAATACAACCATGAATGATATAGCTGTCGCTTCAGGCAAAGGTCGCCGAACACTTTATACGTATTTCAAAAGTAAGGAAGATGTATATTATGCTGTGATTGAGTCAGAGCTAGAGCGCTTGTCTGATAAGCTAGATGAGGTTGCTGCTAAAAAGATACGTCCACAGGATAAGATTATTGAACTCATCTATACTCATTTAAGTATGATTAAGGAGACTGTTGTTCGTAATGGAAACTTAAGGGCTGAATTTTTCAGAAATATATGGATGGTAGAAAAAGTGAGGAAAAATTTCGATGAGGATGAAATTGAACTTTTTCGTAAGGTCTATTCTGATGGGAAAAATGATGGTGAGTTTGATATAGAAAATGTTGATCTTGTAGCAGATATTACTCATTATTGCATTAAAGGACTTGAAGTTCCCTTCATTTATGGACGTTTGGGTCATGGACTAACGGAGGAAAGCAGTAAGCCGCTGGTGGCTAAAGTGGTTTATGGAGCTTTAGGGAAGGTAAGTACTAAATAATTACTTTTTTATAAAACAAATTATTTATAAACATAAAAAATAACAAAATGGGATTATTAACAGGTAAGACAGCTCTTATTACAGGTGCTGCACGTGGTATCGGCAAGGCTATTGCTTTGAAGTTTGCTCAGGAAGGTGCTAACATTGCTTTCACTGATCTCGTTATCGATGAAGAGCATGGTGGCTTGGAAACAGAGCGTGAGATTGCTGCTTTGGGCGTAAAGGCTAAAGGTTATGCTAGTAACGCTGCAGACTTTGCTCAGACAGAAGAAACTGTTAAGGCTGTAAAAGAAGAATTTGGTTCAATTGATATCTTGGTTAACAATGCTGGTATCACTAAAGATGGTTTGATGCTTCGTATGTCAGAGGCTCAGTGGGATGCCGTTATAGCAGTAAACTTGAAGAGTGCATTTAATTTCATTCATGCATGTATACCATTCATGATGCGTCAGCGTGGTGGTAGCATTATTAATATGGCATCAGTTGTTGGTGTTCATGGTAATGCTGGTCAGGCTAATTATGCTGCTTCTAAGGCAGGTTTGATTGCCTTAGCTAAGAGTATTGGCCAGGAGATGGGGCCTAAGGGTATTCGTGCTAATGCTATTGCTCCAGGTTTCATTGATACTGCAATGACTCAGGCTTTACCTGATGATATTCGTAAAGAATGGATTAGTAAAATTCCTCTTCGTCGTGGTGGTAATGTTGAGGACATTGCTAATACTGCAGTTTACTTGGCTTCTGATCTTTCTAGCTATGTATCTGGTCAGGTTATCCAGGTTGATGGTGGTATGAATATGTAATACATGCAAGTCGTTTACGAAGATAATCATATCATTATTGTCTCTAAAAAGAGTGGTGAAATCGTACAAGGTGATAAAACTGGCGATGAACCACTATCTGAGATAGTAAAAAAGTATATCAAGGAGAAGTACCACAAGCCAGGGAATGTTTTTCTTGGCGTGGTACATCGCCTTGATCGTCCTGTTTCTGGCCTTGTTGTTTTTGCTAAAACTTCCAAGGCTTTATCTCGACTGAATCAGATGTTTCGTGATAGTAACGTTCACAAAACGTATTGGGCTATCACGAAAAATGTGCCTAAAAATCCTGAAGGGACACTAATCAATTGGATTACACGTAATGAAAAGCAAAATAAAAGTTATGTGTATGATAAGGAAGTGCCTCATTCTAAAAAGGCAGTTCTCAGTTATAAGCTAATAGGTCATACTGATAATTACAGTTTATTGGAAATTCATCTTATGACTGGTCGTCATCATCAGATTAGATGTCAATTGGCTCATATGGGATGTCCTATTAAGGGAGATCTAAAATATGGTGCTCCTCGTAGTAATCCCGATGGTAGTATTTCGTTGCTTTCTCGTTTTGTAGAATTCGTACATCCAGTTTCTAAAGAAACGATAAAGGCAACAGCTCCTCTCCCTGATGATAACTTATGGCAATCAATTGCTCCGAAACATTAGAATAAGACATTTTTCTTATTCTAATATTTCGTTTTTATCAATTTTTTTACTTACTTTGCATTATTACAGGATTAAATTCCTATTTAAGTGCATGGTATGAAGAAAATTTGGAAATGGATATTGGTAATAGTACTGACACCTTTTATCCTATTTACTATAATTACACTTTTATTCTATTTTCCTCCATTTCAGAATTGGGTGGCAAATAAGGTAGCCTCAGTAGCTTCTGAAAAAACAGGGATGGAAATTTCTGTTGGTCATGTTAGTTTAGAGTTCCCGCTTGATTTAGCTGTAGAGAACTTTAAAATGATTGAGCAGAATGATTCCCTGCCTCAAGTTAAGGATACGGTTACTGATGCTTCTAAGTTAGTAGCTCGGATACAATTGCTTCCTCTTCTGAAAAGTCAGGTGGAGGTTGATGAATTACGTTTGCAGCAAGTTAAGCTTAATACAACACACTTTATTCCCGATGTTAGAATAAAAGGTGTTGTGGGAGAATTATCTCTTGTAAGTCATAATATTGATTTGACGAAAGAAACGCTTCGTTTAAATGATGCTCAGCTCTTAAACTCTCAGTTGAATGTTGTTCTGAGTGATACGGTTCCGCCCGATACAACACCGAGTAAGAATTTTTGGAAGCTTTTTATAGATCAGGTACATGTGCAGAAGTCAGGTGTAACTGTTCATATGCCTGGGGATACCATTCAGGTAAAGGCTTATTTAGTTGATGCACTTGCCCAAAAAGGATTTTTGGATTTAAAGAAAAGTATTTATCAGGTAGGCCAATTGGACGTGCAAGACGGACATGTTCAATACGATAATCGTTTTAAAGTGCATACCCAAGGACTTGATGTGAATCATATTGATTTGAATAATCTTCAGTTAGGGGTTGACTCTTTTTATTATCAAGCACCTCTTTTACGTTTGAAAATGCGTAAGGCGAGTTTTCGGGAAAAAAGTGGTATAATCTTGAGTAAGTTTACAGGTCCATTGATGCTTGATTCGACAAAAATTCTTTTACCAGAATTAGAACTTCGTACCCCTGAATCTTCGCTTCAAGCGAATGTTGCCCTGGATCTTAATACTTTTGACGATAAGAATCCTGGAAAATTACACGCTATCGTTCATGGTACTTTTGGTAAGCAAGATTTGATGCGTTTTATGGGTTCAATGCCAGTAGCTTTCCGTAAGGGATATCCTAATGAACTGTTGACAATCAACGGAACTGTTGATGGCAATATGAAGAAGGTTAATTTGTATGGATTGAATATTAAATTACCTTCTGCATTTAATATCCAAACAACAGGATGGCTAAAAAGGTTGGATAATATTGATCGTTTGCAGGCTCATTTGCAATTGGATGCGAAAACCTATCGGATGGGATTTGTGACGAATATGTTGGACAAGTCGCTTACGAGCATACTGAATATTCCATATGGAATCCATATTAACGGACTATTTGATATGGCTAGTAAACAGATATCTACTCGTTTTATAGCTAAACAAGGTGGAGGTAGTGTCAATGCAGATGCGGCAATTAGTTTAAAAACGATGACTTATCGGGCTAATTTACGTGCGAGTCGTTTTCCTGTGCAACATTTTATCCCTAATCAGGGTTTACATCCATTTACAGGATACATAACAGCTAGAGGCTCAGGTACGGAATTCTTGTCGCCACGTACCCGGCTTTATGCTAAAGCGACAGTTCAGAAATTTCAGTATGGTGGATATAATCTAGATCATATAAATGCTGTTGCTCATCTTGGAAACGGAAAAATTCATGCAGATATCAATAGTAAAAATAATCTCCTGGATGGAATAATATCTCTAGATGCTCTTCTTAATTTGAAGCATATCAAGGGAACTTTTACTGCAGATATTCGTAAAGCAGATTTATATCATTTGCATTTGGTCAAGAGTCCTTTGGTTACATCTCTTTGTGGGCATGTTGATTTGAGTACGAATTTGAAGGATTATTATCAGGTGCAAGGGTTAGTAAGTGATATCACCTTTAGAGAAGGTAAAAAGAGCTTACGCCCTGATGATATTGTTATGGATGTCTTGACACGTCGTGATACTACACATGCGGTAATAGATTGTGGTGATTTTCATCTCAATATGAATGCTCAGGGTGGTTATCAGAGATTAATGAACTTGGGGAATCGCTTAATGGTTGAAGCGCAGAGACAACTGAAAAACAGAACAATTGACCAACTGCGCCTTCGACGTCAATTGCCTTATGCACATATCTATCTGAAGAGTGGTAAGGAAAATTTCTTTATAAAGGCACTTTCTCGCTATGGTTATAAGTTTAAAATGGCTGATATTCAGCTTGAATCATCACCTATATTAGGCCTGAATGGTAATTTGGCTATTGATTCTTTAATCGCAGATAGTGTACAGTTGGATACATTGCGATTAGCTTTACGTTCTGACAGTAGTACGATATATTATGAAGGAATGGTAAGAAATGGTCCGACGAACCCTCAGTATGTATTTAAAGCCCTTTTTGATGGTAGAATAAATACGACAGGTACTAGTCTAGTTGCCAAAATTTTTGATCGGGATAACAGACTTGGGTTTGATTTAGGACTTAATGCTTCTATGGAGCATAAGGGCATTAAAGTGAGTATTTTTGGTGATGACCCGGTTCTCGGATATAAGAAATTCGGATATAATAGTGATAACTACGTATTCTTGGGCGATGATAGGCGCTTGTCTGCTAACATGGTACTGAAGTCAGACGACGGAATGGGTATCCAACTGTATACAGATGATGAAAATTCGGAAGCGTTGCAAGACTTGACAGTGGGAATAACCAAACTTGATTTACATAATTTGTTAGCCGTTATTCCATATATGCCTGATATATCAGGTATAGCTAATGGTGATTTTCATATTATTCAGACCAAGGACAAATTATCCGTTTCGTCATCCGTAACCGTAGACCAGATGAGTTATGAGCATTGCAGCATGGGTAATGTAGGTACAGAATTTGTATATATGCCAAAAGCAGATGGAACTCATGTCGTAGATGGTATATTGTTGAGCGAAGGAAACGAAGTTGGCATCTTAAAAGGTTCTTATCAATCTAAGGGGGAGGGCTATCTTGATGCTGAATTGACAATGGATAGATTACCTGTCTCAATGATTAATGGTTTTATACCAGAGCGTATTGTGGGTTTACGAGGTTATGGTGATGGCTCTTTAAGTATAAAAGGTTCATTAAGTAGACCTGATGTAAATGGAGAAATATATTTAGATTCTTGCTATCTTTATAGCGATCCATATGGTGTAGAAATGCGTTTTGCCAATGACCCTGTTCGTATAGTAGGCAGTAATTTGCTTTTTGAAAATTTTGAGATGTTTGCCAATAATAATAATTCGTTGAACATTTCTGGAAATTTAGATTTCTCAAATCTGGACAGAATGATGATGGATGTCAGAATGAGAGCAGAAAATCTTCAATTGATTAATGCAAAAGAAAACGTACGTTCAATGGCTTATGGAAAAGCATTTGTGAATTTTTATGGTATGATGAATGGTCCTGTATCTAATTTGAAGATGCGAGGAAAACTTGATGTGTTGGGGAATACTGATATGACATATGTCTTGAAAGAATCTGAACTTGCTACTGATAATCAGATGGATGATTTGATTAAGTTCACTAATTTTAAAGACTCTATACCAGAAACTGTAGAAAAACCTAAGCTTGAAGGATTAGATATGTCAATGAGTATATCTGTAGATGAGTCAGCCCATATACATTGTACTCTTAATGAGGATAAGACGAACTATATAGATTTGCAAGGCGGAGGTGATCTTAGAATGAGCTACAATCCAATAGATGAATTGACCCTGACTGGTCGATATACTTTGAATAGTGGTGAGATGAAATATTCTTTGCCTGTAATTCCATTGAAAACATTTCATATTCAAGAAGGTAGCTTTATCGAGTTTACTGGAGATGTGATGAATCCAACTTTGAATATTACTGCTACAGAAAATGTGAAATCTAATGTGGCGTCTAGTTCAGGTGATGAGCATACTGTAGATTTTATCTGTGGTGTTAAATTAACAAAGACTTTGGCAAAACCAGGTGTACAGTTTATCATTGAAGCTCCAAATGATATGACCGTACAGGATGAGCTGAACACCCTGACAGAAGAAGGACGAAGTAAAGTAGCAATTACGATGTTGGCATCAGGTATGTATTTATCAGATGGTAATACCACTTCATTCTCGATGAATAGTGCGTTGACGTCTTTCTTGAATTCGCAGATTAATAATATTACCGGTACAGCACTTCGAAGTATGGGTCTTGATTTAGGTATGTCAGTTGATAATACAACTAATTCCGCAGGATTAGTCCATACTGATTACAGTTTTAAATTCTCTAAGAGATTCTTAAATAACAGATTAAGTGTTATTGTGGGTGGAAAAGTCTCGACAGGAGCAAATATGGATCAGTCAGGAAGTCAGAATAACTTTTTCGATGATGTAGAGCTACAATATCGTTTGGGTACTGCGTCTAGTAAGTATGTTACGTTATTCTACAAGAATAATGTATATGATTGGTTGGAGGGGCAGATAGGAGAATACGGTGTAGGTTTTCTATGGCGAAGAAAGCTAAACAGCTTTAAAGACCTATTGCGTTTTAAATCAGAACCAAATACGAATATGATGATGCCTAATCGTAAAGATACGGTAAAAATAAAGTTAGACAATCATGAAGCAAAATAGTATATTTCAGATAGTATCATTAATGATTGTATGTGGAGTATTGCTACTCATACAGTCATGCTCTTCTACCAGTGCCATTCCTGAAGGAGAACAATTGTTTACGGGGTTGAAAAAAATAAAATATGTAAACTATGAACCAGGAGTTCATGCTGATGAGACGATGCTGGAAATGGAATCAGTTTTGGCATCAGCACCTACTGGTGCCTTCATGGGGAGTAGTTATTATCGCACACCTTTCCCGATAAGACTTTGGGTGTGGAATGCTTTTGCAAATTCCAAGGGAGGTATAGGAAAGTGGTTAGCTAAGTCTTTTGGTTCTAAGCCAAAATTGTTGAGCCAAGTAAATCCATTGTTACGTGCTCAGGTAGCCCAACAGCAATTGCAGAAATTCGGTTATTTTAATGGAAAAGTATCTTTTGAAAATGTCACCGAGCACAATCCGAAACAAGCAAAGATAGCCTATACTGTAGATATGGGACATTTGTGGACTTTAGATACGGTGTCTTATAAGAATTTTCCTCTTCAGACGGATAGCCTGATTCATAGTTCTATGCAGGAGACACTTTTGCATAAAGGTGATGCTTTCGAAGTAGCCACTTTAGAGGCAGAAAGACTTCGCATTGCCAATTTATTCAGAAATCATGGATATTATTATTATGAAGAAAGTGATGCAAAATATTTGGCAGATACAGTGAATACTCCGGGAAAGGTGCAACTTAGATTTCAGATGGTTGATAGCATTAGTGAGCGAGCTTCTCATCCATGGTATATTGGTAAGATTGCAATCAACTTTAAAAAGCAGTTTATGGAATCATTAGATAGTTCGCGAAGTTTTAGAAATTTAATTATTAATTATAATGGAAAGCGTCCTCCTTTGCGTGCAGGTGTCATTTTAAGTGGAGTCAATTTACGTTCACGTAAATTATATAGTTATGAAGATGAAGATGCTTTAAAGCAGCGTTTGCAGTCTTTGGGCTTATTTAGTTATACTAATTTACAGTTTACTCCACGAGATTCTAGTTTGAACTGTGATACACTGGATGTGAATCTAGATTTAATATTTGATAAACCTTATAGTTTTTATATAGAAGGTAATGCCAAAGGGAAGACTACAGGTAGAGTCGGACCTCAATTGGTTATGGGTTTAACGAAGCAGAATGCGTTCCGAGGAGGAGAAGTTCTTGATATAAGCGTTAATGGTTCGTATGAATGGCAAACAGCGCATCAAAATGAACATTCTTCGTCTAAGATGAATTCTTACGAATATGGAGCAGCTGTTTCGCTTACGATGCCGAGATTATTAACACCTTGGAGTTTATTTGTAGGTAGCAGAAAAGGAGTTAGACGTCGAAGGCACCATTATTATGGTGTGCCATCAACAACGCTTAAGGTGGCAACGAATATACTTAATCGTGCAGATTATTTTAAGCGTCATGTTGTATCGGGTGAATTAACTTATGAGTGGGCAAATTCAGAAACATCTCGCCATTCTTTTACTCCGCTAAGTATTTCTTACCAGTATATGAATGATAAGACTCAGGCTTTTGATAGTCTATTATCTTTGAATCCTTATTTGCAAATCTCAATGCGTGATCAGTTTGTTCCCAAAATGAGTTACACGTATAGCTATCGAAGTCCAAGCAAATACCAGAATCCTATAACTTGGTCTACTACGGTCAGTGAGGCAAGTAATATCCTTTCTGGTTTTTATGTGTTGTTTGGTGAAAAATGGAATACAACAAATAAGACCATGTTTAAAAATCCTTATGCGCAGTTTTTAAAACTTGAAACGGATTTTGTGAAGCAGTGGAAGGTAGGAGAGTCATCAACACTGGTCGGACACTTTAATGTCGGTGCAATTTGGAGTTATGGAAATGCCACACAGGCTCCTTATTATGAACAGTTTTATGTAGGTGGAGCTAATAGTATACGTGCATTTAATGTCAGAAGTATCGGACCAGGAAAGTATGTACCTGCAGATGGACGATTTTCTTATATAGATCAAACTGGTGATATAAAATTGTTGGCTAATTTGGAATATCGACCTCAATTATTTGGCAGTTTATATGGTGCAATATTCTTGGATGCAGGTAATGTGTGGGCATTACATTCTGATGATGCTAGACCAGGAAGTACTTTTGCATTAAAAGACTTTGCCCGACAGATAGCTGTTGGCACAGGTATAGGATTACGATACGATATCGGTATGTTTGTATTGAGACTTGATTGGGGTATTGGTCTTCATGTTCCTTATCAAACAGAAAAGTCAGGATTTTACAATGTCAGTAGCTTTAAAAATGCGCAAAGTATTCATTTAGCAATCGGATATCCTTTCTAAAAATTATCATAGGATAGTTGTGCTCTTCGGATAAAATGATTACTTTTGCATGACAAAGAATTATTTCAACTATAAAGTATAAAAATATGAAACCTACTTTGGTATTACTCGCTGCCGGTATGGGCAGTCGTTATGGAGGCCTCAAGCAGTTAGATGGTCTTGGACCTAATGGTGAAACTATCATGGATTACTCTATTTACGATGCTATTCAAGCTGGTTTTGGAAAGATCGTATTTATTATTCGTAAAGATTTCGAAGAGCAATTCCGCACACAAGTTCTTTCAAAATATGAAGGTCATATTCCTGCAGAAGTATGTTTTCAAGCTTTGGATGCACTACCTGACGGTTACTCTGTACCAGAAGGTCGTACCAAGCCATGGGGTACTAACCATGCAGTCTTAATGGCTAAAAATGTAGTAAAGGAACCTTTCTGCGTTATCAATTGTGATGATTTCTATAATCGTGATTGTTTCAAGGTAATTGGTAAGTTTTTGGCAGATCTTCCTGAAGGTGCTAAGAATACTTATGCAATGGTAGGGTTCCGTGTAGGTAACACTTTGTCAGAAAATGGTACAGTATCACGTGGTGTATGTTCTAAGGATGAAGCGGAACATTTGACAACAGTAGTTGAGCGTACAGAAATAGAGCGTAAGGAAGATGGTAAGGTAGCATATAAAGATGAGAATGGTGAGTGGGTATCTATAGCAGATAATACTCCTGTTTCTATGAATGTATGGGGCTTTACTCCAGATTATTTTGAATATAGTGATGCCTTCTTCAAGGAATTCTTGGATGCTCCTGAGACCAAAACCAATATCAAGGCAGAGTACCTTATCCCATGGGTTGTTAATAAGTTGATCAACGATGGTACTGCGACCGTAAAGGTTCTTGATACTACAAGTAAATGGTTTGGTGTGACCTACTCAGAAGATCGTCCAAGTGTTGTAGCTAAAATTCAGCAGTTGGTTGACGAGGGAGTTTATCCTAATAAGCTCTTTTAATTGTTGATGGATATTAATATTCTTACAGATACAGAAGCTGCTATGCTCCAAGAGTTGATAGCAGCTTCAAATCATATTGTTATTTGTGGACATAAATCTCCAGATGGTGATGCAATGGGTGCATGTCTGGGGTGGAGAGAATATCTTTGTTCCTTAGGCAAGGATGCTGTAGTAGTACTTCCAGATGCTTATCCCGACTTTTTACATTGGTTACCTAATTCTGAGAAGATAGTAAGGTTTGATAAAAATCAGGAAAGGGCAACAAAACTCTTCCAAGAAGCAGATTTAGTTTGTTGTCTTGATTTTAATGCACCTAATAGAGTCGAGGATATGGAGAAAGCCTTGGTTTCTTCTCCTGCTAAAGTTTTGGTTGTAGATCATCATCTGCAACCTTCGTTTGACGATGCTTCTTTAGTAGTGTCTCGTCCGGAAGCAAGTAGTACTTGTGAGCTGATTTTTAGGCTCGTGTGGCAGCTTGGTGGTTTTGAATCGATGTCGCGTAAGTGGGCAAGTTGCATATATTGTGGAATGATGACAGACACAGGCGGCTTTACCTATAATAGTACAGACCCTATTATATATTTTATTATAGGCGAATTGCTGACCAAGCATATCGATAAAGACAAAATTTATAGAAATGTCTTTAATAATTACAGCTCATGGGCTATGCGCTTTCGCGGCTATATTATGAGCCAAAAATTAAATGTATTGGATGATCTTCATGCTACTTTTTATGCAGTGTCGCGTAGAGAAATGGAAGAATTCCATTTTATTAAGGGCGACTTAGAAGGATTAGTAAATGAACCTTTAAGAATAAAAGGTGTAAAAATGTCTATATCTCTTCGTGAAGATGTCGAGCGAGATAATCTCGTTTGGGTAAGTTTGCGTTCTGTAGATGATTTTCCATGTAATAAGGTTGCGCAAGAATATTTTGAAGGTGGTGGTCATTTAAATGCAAGTGGTGGCAGGGTTAATGGTACAATTGCTGATGCTATAGAGATAGCCAAAAAAGCTATTTATGCTTATGCAGAACTTTTGAAAAAGTAGTATTCTCTGTTTCTTGATATAAATTATTCTTGCTGATGGCTTATCATGATCCGCAAGACTGGATAAAAGCAGTCTTGCGGATTATTTTTTATAGGAATTTTATTATCCACTGGATAAACACCACAGTGAGTCTCAGCATGAATATAATCAGTATCCCGAGTATTATCATAGTTATGAATAGCAGAATTACTTTCTTTCTAATTCTCCTTATGATGATTGGGTCATCATTGATATATCCCAAAATGAGTTGGATATTTCGTTTAAAAGACAGATTAAATATGTCAATGAAATCGCCAATCCACATCGGAATCAATCCCAAGAATATATCTAAAAGAATATTATTGATGATAGCAAGAGTAAGTGGTATGGATTTGAGCGTGAAGAGGCTATAGTATATGAAGGGAATAGCTAAAATAGCACTGATGAGATCGCCTATTCCTGGTATAAGGCCGATAATAGGATCAAGATGATAAGTATCCATATAAATTGCTATTCTTTCCAGCATTTTATAGGATGTTGATTGTAGTATTTGCTGTCTTTTATAATCGTCCATACTTTTCATAGATGTTTTGAATAACAAAAATATGATTTTATTTTGATGGAAATGTTCTTTTTAACATAATTCTACCTAATATCAACAAAACCATTAACTCTAAAAACCGTTAAATCGTTGTTATGCTTGCGAATAAATAGTAAAAACTTGGTATTGTTTTTCGTATGTCAATAAAAATACGTACTTTTGCTTCGTTAAAATATAAATTGGAAAAATGAAGAAACTGACCCTTATCCTCGCGTGCCTTATCGGGGTATTTGTTCTGAACTCCTGTTCAGATACTGAGACATATGCAGAACAGAAAGAAAAAGAGCGTGATTGCATTAATAATTATATAGCTGATCAAGGTATTAAAGTAATCTCAGAGTCTCAGTTCCTAGAACAAGATACAACTACGAATTTGGATAATAATGAATATGTGTTGTTTGAAACAACAGGTGTCTATATGCAGATTATACGTCGTGGATGTGGAAAAATGATACAAAGTGGGGAAACCACGAATGTGTTATGTCGTTTTTCCGAGTGGAATTTGATGGAAGACACATTACAAGCAACTAACAATGTGATGTATTATTCACCTACTCCCGATATCATGTCGGTAACTAATACCTCTGGTACATTCTCTGCTTCTTTTGATGCAAATAGCAGTGTAATGTATTCTTATTATGGAAGTACTTCTGTGCCTTCTGGATGGCTTGTTCCTTTGAAATATATTAAAGTAGGTAGAGTAGAAAAAGAAGGTGATGAAATTGCAAAAGTTCGTCTAATTGTTCCACATAGTCAAGGACAGCAATATGCTTCGGCAAATGTTTATCCTTGTTTATATGAAATAACTTACGAACGGCAAAATTAACAAAATAGTTATGACACTTATAAAATCAATTTCTGGTATCCGTGGTACTATTGGTGGTCCAGTGGGCGATACTTTGAATCCGCTCGATATCGTAAAGTTCACATCAGCCTATGCTACTTTTATTCGTAAGAGTGGTAAGTCAAACAGTAATAAAATTGTTGTAGGTCGTGATGCTCGTATATCGGGTGAAATGGTAAAGAATGTTGTTTGTGGTACCTTAATGGGTATGGGCTACGATGTCATTAATATCGGTTTGGCTTCTACACCAACTACAGAACTCGCGGTTCGTATGTCAGGTGCTGCCGGTGGTATTATTATTACAGCTAGTCATAATCCTCGTCATTGGAATGCACTCAAACTCTTGAATGCAGAGGGTGAGTTCTTGACTAAAGATGAAGGTAATGAAGTTCTTGCTATTGCAGAAAAAGAAGCTTTTGATTATGCAGATGTTGATCATATGGGCAAATATCAGGAGGATAATACTTTTGATAAGCGACATATAGATTCTGTATTATCGTTACAGTTGGTTGATCTTGAAGCTATTCGTAATGCCCACTTTAAGGTTATCGTAGATTCTATTAATTCAGTAGGTGGTATTATATTGCCAAAGTTATTAGAGTCTTTAGGTGTTGAGGCTAAGTTCTTAAATGGTGAAGCTAATGGCGATTTTGCACATAATCCAGAACCTTTGGAGAAAAATCTTACTGGTATTATGGGTGAAATGAAGAATGGAGGCTATGACTTAGGTATAGTCGTTGATCCAGATGTAGACCGCTTGGCTTTCATTTGTGAGAATGGTGAAATGTTTGGTGAGGAGTATACATTGGTTTCTGTTGCAGATTATGTGTTGGCTCATACACCAGGAAATACGGTATCTAATTTGAGTTCTACACGTGCATTGCGTGATGTTACCGAGAAGCATGGTGGTAAGTATACTGCTGCTGCTGTAGGTGAAGTTAATGTAACGACTAAGATGAAAGATGTACATGCTGTTATTGGCGGTGAAGGCAATGGTGGTGTTATCTATCCAGAGAGTCATTATGGTCGCGATGCATTGGTGGGTATTGCTCTGTTCTTAAGTAGTCTCGCTAAGAAAGGCTGCAAAGTTAGTGAATTGCGTGCTTCTTTTCCAGAATATTGTATTGCTAAGAATCGTATAGATTTGACACCTGAAACTGATGTAGATGCTATTCTTGTTAAAGTAAAAGAACTATATGGAGCTGAAACGGATGTAACAGTTACTGATATTGATGGTGTAAAGCTTGATTTCCCTGATAAATGGGTTCATTTACGTAAGAGTAATACAGAACCGATTATTCGCGTCTATAGTGAGGCTCAAACTATGGCAGAGGCAGATGCTTTAGGTAAGAAACTAATGGATGTTGTATATAGTATGCAATAAAAATATTGAACTATATAAAAGGCTTGAATCTAAAAAATGATTCAAGCCTTTTTTTATAGTTCTTCATTATCCAATGCGTTTATATTGCGCATTAAACCACTATATTTAGCGCGTTTGACGGCACTTCCTTGAAATAGCTGTTGATATTGCTTTTCAGTTAAGTGTTGCCATTTCTCTTTGGTCATGTGCAGGAGTTCGTCTTTGGGCTGTAATTCAGGAGTCGTATTAGGTGTGGCATATCTATTCCAAGGGCAAGCTTGCTGGCATCTATCACATCCATAAATTACATTTCCCATTTTCTTGGCAAATTCTTTATTTAGTTCTCCTCTGTTTTCTATGGTTTGATAGGATAAGCATTTGTTAGCATCTAGTTCTTGATTTTCTAGGAGAGCACCAGTTGGACAGGCATCTATACATTGATGACATTTGCCACATTTGTTTGATAATGGTTGATCGTATTCTAATTCAATGTCAAGGAACAGTTCTCCTAAGAAAAACATGCTGCCAGCGCGAGGTATAATAAGCTGATGATTTTTTCCAGTCCATCCTAATCCTGCTTGTGTTGCCCAATATCTTTCAAGAACGGGAGCAGAATCACAGAATGCCCTATAATAATTTATGCTACCATCGGTTTTTCTATCTTCTTCATGGTATGGTAGAGGTGTAAATCCTATTTTCTCTGCCAATTGTTGTAATTTACTTTTGACAATGTCATGATAGTCTTTTCCTAAAGCATAAGCAGCAAATTGGTATTCTTCTTGTGGAAGAGTTATGTTCGGGGTATAGTTTAATGCTACACTAACAATACTTTTAACCCCGTTCATCAGTAATCTAGGGTCAAGACGTTTGTCGGTGTAATTGTTCATATAAGCCATACCTGCATGATCACCATTGGCTAACCACTTTTTGATATGTTGAGCAGTCTCATGATCAACGGCTTTTGCTTGGGCTATTCCACAGGAAAAAAAGCCGAGACTTTTTGCCTCAGCTTTTATTTTTTGACTTAAAACTTTCTTGTCAACAGTATTATTCAAAAGTTTTGAATTCATAACCTTGGTCTTTTAACCATTGCAACGCTTTTGGCAGAGCATAATGAAGTTTCTCTATACTCTTCAGAGAATCATGAAAAGTTATTATGCTTCCATTGCGTGTATATTTCTTGACGTTTTCAAAGATATCTTCAGCAGTCATCCATTTAGAATAGTCTCGTGTAACAACGTCCCACATAATGATACGATACCTTCGTGACATCCACCAATATACACTATGCTTCATCCACCCATGAGGAGGGCGAAATAGATGAGCGTGAATAAGTTGATTGGCTTTCTCTGTGTTATAGGCATATGTAATAGCCCAATGCTTTAGAGAACCAATATGGTTGTATGTGTGATTACCAACTTGATGACCTTCTTGTACGATTTGTGTATATAGGTCATGATGTCTCATGACATTTTCTCCAACCATAAAGAAGGTTGCTTTGGCATTAAACTTTTTAAGTGTTTCAAGAATAAATGGAGTCGACTCGGGGATTGGACCATCATCGAACGTCAAATACACTGAACGTTCGTTCTTGTCCATTCTCCAAGTCGCTCTGGGATATAACCAGCGCAACCATTTAGCAGGCTGCTCTATTAACATCTTATTTCTTTATTCTTGACCTTGAGGCATTTGACCACCACGGCTACGATATTGATTGTAGAAGCTGTTAATCTGGTTGTTAAGTTTATTGCTAAGCACTTTATCAACCATTGTTGCAACTTCAGCAGTTTGCTGCATAATCATGAGCTGTGTCATACATTCTCTTTGTGAAAGCATGAAGTCATTGTTGTCCTGGCTTAAATACCATCTCATGTATTGGCTAGCATTCTTGAATACTTGTTCAACAAGAACTTTTGCTTTTGCTTTCTGACCTAAGAAAGCATAGCTCTTGGCAATGTCGAGACTACCACTCATATAATTATTCGGTACATTGTATGATGGTATTTCTACGCTTGCCTTTTCCAATACTTTGAGTGCTTTCTGATTTTTGTTCTCAGCAATTAATTGAAGAGCTAATTGAGCCATTAAGCGGCGGTGTGTGTAACACATACGCATGGTAGTCTCGTCAATATAAAGGCCTTTCTGTTTTAAGTTGCCAAATTTAAAGCGTTTCATAATATTATGATAGGTACGCTCTGTATCAAAATTCTTGGCCCCTTCTACATTCGTTGTGAAAGGAGTAATACGATTAGCAAGACCTTCTTGAACAAAATTATTGCCGAGATTCATATAATTGTTTTCACCAACAGTAATAGCTACATAGACAGGACGTGTCCAGTTGCACTGTGCTATCATTTCAAGCATCATTAAATCACCCTTGTAAAGAGCATTCTTACCTGCTAAAGAAATTACCATACGGTCTGGAATAGAATCTGATGCCATCAGCATTCCACTCTTTTTGACAGCTTCTTTGTCTATAGTAACATATACCGTATCTGTAGGGATGAAATGCATATTAGCATCTTTTGAGCGAACCCAATATTTCAGAATATTCTTCAATTCAAAAGGTTCGTCACCAAACTGTGCCTTAGCTGCTTCAGGATTTTCTTTATAGAAATCCAAAACTTGTTGTTTAGCTTCAGCATTGATTTCTACATACTCATTTGTACCTGAGCAGAAATCAAGTCGAGGCCAGGTAATTGGTACAGATGGCGATTTGTATGCAGGACGTTTCATCTGGTCAATATACCAGTCTGTTTGTAAATAGCTCAAGTTACATACACGTGCATCTGTTCCTACTCCTTCTACCTCTTGATTATACCAAAGAGGGAAGGTATCATTATCACCATTAGTAAACAATATAGGGTGAGATTTTTCTTGTAGTGACATGAGATAATTCTGACCGAAGTCACGACATGTATATCGGTTACTTCTATCATGATCATCCCATGTTTGTGAAGCCATTTGTATAGGAACTAGTAACGAAGCAACAGAAACTAATGCTGCTAATGCTACATTGTCTTTGTTGAATTTCTGCTTGATCAGATCCAAAATACCAGCTACACCAAGACCACACCAGATGGCAAATGCGTAGAATGAACCTGCATAAGCATAGTCTCGTTCACGAGGCTGCTGAGGAGTTTGATTCAAGTAGAGTACGATGGCTAAACCTGTCATGAAGAACAGGAAAAATACTACCCAGAATTGACGAATACCCTTTTGTCCACGGTATGCTTGCCAGAAAAGTCCAATAAGACCAAGTAGCAATGGTAAACAATAGAATACGTTATGTCCTTTGTTTGCTTTTAATTCATCAGGCAACATGCTTTGATCTCCATACATAGCATTGTCAATAAATGAAATACCAGTAATCCAGTTGCCGTGTTCCTTTTCACCGTTGCCTTGAATATCATTCTGACGTCCGGCAAAGTTCCACATGAAGTATCTCCAATACATAAAGTTGCATTGGTATGAAAGGAAGAATCTTAAGTTGTCCCACATTGATGGAACTTTAACTGTGATATTTTCACCACATCTGTCATATGGAACTTCTTTACCTTCTACACCACCGAGCCAGCTTTCGTAAGCACTTGCATGATCTTGGTCATACATACGAGGGAAAATCATGTTTTGTGCGTATTGCAGCTTGTTTTTGTGACTTACTACAAAGTATGAATCTTTTTCGTCTTTAGAGGCTTTTTCCTTCCTCTGATATACAGGTGCACCTTCCTTATAAACAGGCTTACACATATTGCCATCTTGCTCAAGTTTTACCTGAGAAGTATATGCTTGACCGTAAAGAAGTGGACGATCACCATACTGGTCACGGCTGAGATAACTTCCAAGAGTAAAGATATCCTCAGGAGAGTTTTGATCCATTGGAGGGTTGGCTGCACTTCGAATAACGATAAGTGCATAGCTTGAATAGCCTATCATTAACATCAGCATGCAGAGAAGTGATGTATTCTTAATGCGTGCAGAAACGAGCTGAATCTTTTTCCCGTCAACTGTAATCTTCTTGTTGACGATGAAATAAAGAGCAGCGAGTATGATGATACCAATAAGTACGGCAGACCAGCCATATCCATAAAAAGGAATACCAAGCATGGCAATGGATAGGAGGAATGCAATATTGCTACGTTTTACACTCTTATCTACATAGCTTTCGTAGATACCCCAGATAACTATGGTAACCAAGAGAATAATATAAATGATTTCGCCAGTATTGAATGGGCAACCAAGTACGTTTACAAAGAACAGTTCAAACCAGCCGCCTACAGTAATGATACCAGGAACAACTCCATAGAGTACTGCTGCTACAATTACAAATGATATTGCTAGAGCAATCAGACTTCCTTTTAAGTTCGCATTTGGAGTTTTACGATAGTAATATACCAATACAATAGCAGGAATACACAACAAGTTAAGCAAGTGAACACCGATAGATAAGCCAGTCATATAGGTAATTAATACTAACCAGCGGTCACTATGAGGTTCATCAGCATGATCTTCCCATTTTAAAATCAGCCAGAATACAATAGCTGTGAAAGCAGAAGAATAAGCGTAAACTTCGCCTTCAACTGCGCTAAACCAGAATGTATCGCTAAAAGTGTAGATTAATGCACCAACAAGGCCAGAACCCTCTATTGCGATTAATTTACTCATGGTTAGCTCTTCCCATTTGTCTATAAGAAGCTTGCGAGCAAGGTGTGATATAGTCCAAAAAAGGAACATAATACAAGTAGCACTTAATAGTGCACTCATGGTATTAACCATACGAGCTACCTGAGAAGGATCGCTAACGAATTGTGAGAAAAGGTTTGCTGTAAGCATGAAGAACGGAGCCCCTGGTGGGTGGCCAATTTCTAGCTTATAGCCTGTAACAATAAACTCAGGACAGTCCCAAAAGCTGGCTGTCGGTTCAATTGTGGAACAATATACGAAAGCCGCAATAAAGAAAACGACCCATCCGAGGATATTGTCCACTAATCTGTACTGTTTCATTTATTTATAAACTATTTGTGTTATTTCGGTTTATTTTTTGCAAAGATAATAAAAAGAAAGAGAAGTTCTTCTCTCTATATTATTATTTCACAGTTTGTAAAATGAAATTAAAAAGTTTTAATATGAAAACTTCCAATCTATTACATTTTAAGAAAATGCTCTTCTAGCTTTTCTTGTTGAAGATCTGCGTTTGCGTGGTAGTGTAGATGGTGATTAACGCATGCTATATGTTTTACATTCTCTAAGATTTCAGCGATGTCATGACTGACGATGATAATAGCACACCGTTGGTTGATTTGGCTTAGCATTTCATACATTTGTGCTTGAAATCTTTTGTCTATATATGTATTAGGCTCATCGAGTATGAGAATATCAGGATTGGAAACGATAGCTCGTGCTAACAGAACGCGTTGTAGTTGTCCTCCACTTAGTGCGTTTATTGGTCTTTCAGCTAAATCTGTTAACTGCATTTCTTCCAAAGTTTTTTTTACCTGATGAAGCTGTGACTTGGAGTAGGGACGAAATATTTTCTTTTGATGTGCTAATCCCGATAGTATCACTTCATGTACTGATATAGGAAAATCTTTGTCAATTTTGCTATACTGTGGTAAATATCCCATAGTGATATCTTTGATACTTTTCCCATTTTTATAATAAATAATTTGCCCATGAGTTGGCTTCTTGAGCCCTAAAATTAGTTTTATTAAAGTGGTCTTTCCTCCACCATTCGGACCAATAATACCAAGATAATCATTTTGGTATATAGTTAAATTTACATGTTCAAGCACTTGTTTACCGTCATAGGCTGCTGACACATCTTTAATTTCAACGATAGGTTCCATGTTATTGTAAGTTTTTTGCTATGTTTAGCATTTGTTCATGCCATTGATATGAAAGAGGATTAATTTCAATCTGTTTGGTATTGGTACCGTTGGCTACGATACTTGTATTTCGATTGGAAAATTCCTTTTGTATAAACATGATTTTAGTTCCATATTTTTGTGCATTTGTAATGAGGTTCTTAAGTTGTGCCGCTGACGGTTCTCTTCCTTCTTCTTCTATAGGAAGTTGAATGAAATTGTATTCCTTAGCAAAATATGTGAGGGCTGGATGATAGATTAAAAAACTCTTTTGCTTCTCATGAGCAAATTTACTTCTAATATCCTTTTCTGTCTTACTTATTTTATTGAGTAATTTTTTCAAATTTTTCTCGTAGTATTGTTTCTGCGCAGGATCTTTTTGTATTAATGCTTCGCAAATATTTTTTGCAATGATAGCGGCATTCGTACAACTCATCCACGTGTGTGGATCAGGAATGTTATATGCGCTTTTTACAGGTGTTATACCTTTAGAAGCACTAATTACCTTTATATTAGGTGCAGTAGCTGTAATTTTATTCATCCATGTTTTCTCAAATCCGAGTTCTCCAATTTTGATAATTAAAGAGCAGTTTGCCAAATTTACCATTTGTTTTGAAGTCGGTTCGTAGATTTCGGGATTACTGCCAGGTGGTACCATAGTTATAATATGATAATTACCGCCTGCTATTTGTTCCGTGAAATAGCGTAGTGGTTCTATCGTTACAGCTATTTCTTTAGCGTTATCTTTTTTGTTTCCTTGACATGCCATACATAATAAGCAGCAAAGGAACATAATCAAATTTTTCTCCATATGTCGATTTAAAATATATAACTTAAACCATATACCAGAATTAAATATCGAGCAATTTTTCCAACAGATATACTGAATAAAGATATTGGGAAGTTAGCTCTTGTTAATCCTAAAACGATAGTAATCGCGCTACCTAAAACAGGAATAAACGCAAAGAAGCCCATCCACGCTCCGTTCCCATTCATAAATTTTAGGGTTTTGTTTATCTTTTCTTCTTTAACATGTAGGTATTTCTCAATCCAGTCTAGTCTTCCTAATCTACCGACGCCATAGTTAAATAAAGAACCTAGAATATTTCCAATAGATGCATAGTAAATGAGTGTTGTGGGGTCAAGGCCAGTTGCTACTAATCCTGTCATGATAGCCTCACTAGGGAATGGGAAAAAACTTCCAGCAAGAAATGCTCCTATTAGCATTCCCCAATATCCCCAGTCTATTAAAAATGCAAAGATGCTATCCATATGTTGGTAAGCGTTAAGAATAGTGCGATTATTGTTATTACGAAAAATACAATATTTGTTATTTTTGTTTTTGTCAAAGATATAAAATGTGCTATTAATAATGCCGTATTAACTATTAATATCATTAATAAGTTTAATGCGTGTTGAGGCTGTAATATGATATATAAAGTAGTACAGCCAAACATTGTGATGAATAGTTCATATATCATTCTGATTCTGATCTTATCTTTGTAACTATTCCTTATGAAATGAACACTTCCAATAATACCTAGCAGAATGATAAAAATAAATTGTGAAAATTGTAGTGATGTAAATGAACTGAAATCTGCTATTTTACCAAATTGAGTTATTTGTGTGAAATGATTAATTATTATATCTAGTTTATCTTGATATAGTAAATAGCCACCAATAAACCAGTAAGGTGTTATTAAACCTAATAGCGATGCAAAAAAGTTTTTAGCGCTAAAAGCTAAAATGTTAGTTGCTACAATTATCCATAGCAGCGGAACGAAAAAGAGTTCTTGTACCCAAAATACAGAGCCTATACTAATAGCTGTAAATGCGAAGAAGATGCACCCAGAACTTGATTTCCTTTGATATGCATTTAATATGATAATATAGAATGCAATGAAACTTAGTTGAACTGCAAATGGTTCTATAGAGATCTTAGTCGGTAATGCCATGCAGGTTAGAACTAAAAACGAGCATGTTACCATACGGCTGTATATTCGAATCAGTGCATTCTGATTATTCAGTTCCACCATAAGATAGGTGGATACGATAAATGTGGCAAACGGAATCCACAATGCTTGTTGTAATAGTCCGCTTGCCAACCATATTATTGCTCCATATAAAGCTGTTATTGGTAGAGAAATCCTACTACCTGCAACTTTATTTTGAAATCTTTTTTTCTCCAAAATTTATTAAATCAGAGGTCTTGTCCAATATCCTTTCGGAAATACTTATCTTTGAATTCAATCTTTTGTGCTTCTTGGAAACTTTTCTGAAGAGCTTCTTCTTTGTCTTTTCCATAGCTACTAACAGCAATAACTCGGCCACCATTTGTAACGACTTGGCCATCTTTCACTGCTGTTCCTGAATGGAATACAATACTGCCTTCTACTTGATCTATACCTGATATAGGATATCCTTTTACATATTCTTCAGGATAACCGCCGCTAACCAGCATGACACAGACAGCAGCACGTTCATCGAATTCAACAGTATACTTATCCAGATTACCGTTTGCTACACCTTCGAAAAGGTCAACGATATCACTTTTTAATCGTAGCATTACACTTTCGGTCTCAGGATCGCCCATTCTACAATTGTATTCGATGACCATAGGTTCACCTTCTACATTTATAAGGCCAAAGAAAATAAAGCCTTTATAATCGATATTTTCTTCCGCAAGGCCATTAACCGTAGGTTTGATGATACGTTCTTCTACTTTCTTCATCCATTCTTTAGTAGCGAAAGGTACTGGAGTAACACTACCCATTCCTCCAGTATTCAAACCCGTATCATGTTCTCCGATACGTTTGTAGTCTTTTGCTTCAGGTAGAATCTGATAGTGTTTACCATCTGTAAGTACAAATACAGAGCACTCGATGCCGCTAAGATATTCTTCGATAACAACTTTTGCAGATGCGTTGCCGAACATGCCACCAAGCATATCCTTGAACTCCTTTTTAGCTTCTTCTAAAGTAGGCAAAATCAAGACACCTTTTCCTGCAGCCAATCCATCAGCTTTTAATACGTATGGTGCTTTAAGAGTTTCAAGGAATTTTAATCCTTCTTCAAGGGTTGTACCATCAAAAGTATGATACTTTGCTGTTGGGATATTATGGCGTTCCATGAACGCTTTAGCGAAGTCCTTACTTCCTTCAAGAACTGCACCTTGTTTTGATGGACCGATAACAGGAATGTCTTTTGTACGTGGATCATTCTTAAATTCATCGTAAACACCCTTTACTAAAGGGTCTTCTGGTCCGACAACAACGATATCGATTTCGTTTTTTACAGCAAAATCCTTAAGTTTGTCAAACTCATTGACACCAATTGCAACATTTTCTCCAACAGAGCCTGTACCAGCATTGCCTGGAGCAATATATAGTTTTTCTACTTTTTTGCTCTGGGCAATTTTCCATGCTAAGGCATGTTCTCTGCCGCCACCTCCTAACAGTAAAATTTTCATTGTTTCTGGTCTATTTATGGTTTATTTAAGATAGTCAAAGAAATATTGTGAGATGCGCTCATGCAGGTGTGTACTCTGATGGCCTCTCATGTTGTGTGGTTCACCAGGATATACGAAGAAATCCGGTTGTGTGTTGGCTCCGATGCAGGCTTTAAGAAAGCTAAATGCATGTTGTGGAACAACTACTGGATCGTTTAAACCTATGATAATTTGTAATTTTCCTTTTAAGTTTTTTGCCTGATTTAATAAGCTGGTTTGTTGATATCCTTCTGGATTATTTTCAGGGGTATCCATGTAGCGTTCTCCATACATAACCTCATACCATTTCCAATCGATAACAGGTCCACCTGCAACTCCTACTTTGAATGTTTCAGGATGATGTGTCATCATTGTTATGGTCATATAGCCACCAAAACTCCAGCCATGCACACCAATTCTTGTCGTGTCGACATAAGACAAACTTTTCAAGAAATCTACACCTTTCATCTGGTCTTTAGTTTCTTCTTGTCCTAAATGTCTGAATGTAGCTTGCTCAAATTCTTTTCCTCTATTTTCACTACCTCGATTATCGAGAATGAAAAGTAAGTATCCATTTTGAGCCATGTAGGTTTCCCAACCTCTGCTGCTATAGTGCCATCTAGCATCTACATTATGCGCATGTGGACCTCCATATACATAGATTATAGTTGGATATTTTTTATTAGGATCAAAATTAACAGGCTTTACCATACGATAATATAAATCCGTCTTACCATCTGCAGCTTTTAATGTACCACAGCTATATTCAGGAACATTATATCCTTTCCATGGATCTTCTGCTGTATAATATGGTGTTCGTTTACTATTATCTATATTGATAATAGCAATTTTTCTAGGAATAGTAGGTGTCTGGTAATTATCTGTTATAAATTGTCCGTTAGGACTAAGACTTGCATGATGCCAGCCTTCGCCATTATCATCTATTAATGTTCGTTTTCCACTTTCCAAGTTGACTGAAAAAATATTTCTTTGGATTGGACTTAATTCATTGCTTGCATAGATAATAGAATGTTGCTTAGCATTGAAGCCTATAAAATCCATGACTACCCAGTTGCCCGAAGTAATCTGTTTCAGAAGTTTACCTTGTGTGTTGAACAGATAAAAATGATTATATCCATCTTTTTGACTTTGCAAAATAAATTTAGAATGATCCCAAGGCAAGAATACTATAGGATGTTGTGGCTCTACATATTTTGTGTCAGTTTCTCGATAGAGTTCTGCAATTTTTTCGCCAGTTTCAGAATTGTAACTAACTAGTCTGCAGTCATTTTGATCACGATTAAGTTCAAATATATATACAGTTTGGTTGTCTGGTCCCCAAGCGATATTGGTAAAATATCTATTTTGTGGATTTCCAACATTGAGGTATATTGTCTTGTTTGTTTTTAAATTATATATGCCTACAGTTACCTCATGAGAAGTTTCGCCTGCCATTGGATATTTTTCAGGAGCAGGAGTAGCAATTCTGCTTTGATTTTTCTCAGGATACCATTCTATTTCTGGTATGTTAACTAGTGGATAATCAGTTACCATACTCTGGTCCATTCGATAGAAAGCAAGTTTTTCCTTATTTGGACTCCAAAAGCGACCATCTGAAATACCGAACTCATCTCTATGTACGCTTTGTCCATATACGATGTTGCGGCTTCCGTCTGTTGAAAGCTGATGCTCCTTTCCATTTTTGTCTTTTACATAAAGCTGGTAATTTTTAATATATGCTTTAGGAGTAGCATCAACAGTACATGACTTCTTCTTCCAGTCAATAAGTTGGTTTCCGATTTTTACAATAGACTTTTTGGCATTAGGAAAAGTTGCATCATACAAAGAATGGATATTATCCACTCCTTTGATCTTTGTAAGATCAGAAAGAGTGAATAATTTAGTTTCCTTTCCGGTAGCTTTATTGATTATATAGCATTCTTCAGTGTCAAGTCTTACTAACTGATCTCCCCACCATGTTGTCCATCTGTTTTTGGCAATCATATTATGGTAGTTATTACCACCAAAATTTAAGTCTTCCAATGTAAAAGTCTTAAGCTTTTGAGCATATGATAACGTTGAAACAGCCATAAACATAAAAGTTAATGCGGTTTGAAGGAGACACACTTTCTGAGACTGAAACTTATTAATCTTCATCTTCAAATCTGTTTTTACCACGTTTAAAGTCACGATTACCTCGTTTAAAATCACGGTCATTTCTTTTAGAATTCTTTTTACCGTGTTTAAAGTTACGGTCAAAGCTATCTTCGTTGTCACGGAAATTCATTTTTCGACCTTTTTTGCGGTCTTTATTGTCATATTTTCCGAAATTAGGCTTATGGAAAGTAAACGAACGAATATCACCCTCTTCGTTTTCCTCTTCTTCTTCAAGTCTTTTTTTGAATTCACGATTTTGTTTGAAACGGTGCTTTTGAGCCATTTCTTTTTTCTCGCGATCTGTTTTAACGATACCACCTTCGCTTCTAAACTCTCGAAGTTTACCATCAAAAATAGTATATTTATGGAATTGGCATTCCAAACTACCGTTATATACAGGTATCTTAATTGATGGTTTTAAGCCGATTTGATCAAAGCACTCTTCACGGTAGCTCAAGATCCAAGCTTCATTACCGGTGAAAGCATGTTTTAGGCGTTCGCCAATCATTTTATATGTACCAAGCAGATTTGGAGTAGAAATACGTTCTCCATAAGGAGGATTCATAACAATAATACTCTTGTTTGCTGGTTGTTTGAAATCTTTGAAATCAGCTTGTTCTACGGTGACATCTTTTGATAAACCTGCAGCTTTAATATTTAATCTAGCTGTATTAACAGCCTTCATATCGATATCATAGCCATAGATGTGATTATTGAACTCTCGTTCTGCAGAATCGTCATTATAAATCTTGTCGAACAAGTCAGCGTCATAGTCTGCCCATTTTTCGAAAGCAAATTCTTTTCTGAAAATACCAGGAGAAATATTTCTAGCGATAAGTGCAGCTTCTACCAATAGTGTACCAGAACCACACATAGGATCAATAAAATCGGTCTCGCCTTTCCAGCCAGTCATGAGAATCATGCCGGCAGCCAGAACTTCATTAAGAGGAGCTTCTACGCTTTCTTGTCTGTAACCACGTCTGTGAAGACTTTCGCCACTTGAATCCAGACTGAGTGTAGCTTTATCTTCTGCAACGTGAATGTTTAAGCGTATGTCAGGATTACTGATACTAATATTTGGGCGGGTTCCTGTTTTTTCTCTGAACCAGTCTACAATTGCATCTTTTACTTTATATGTAACAAATCTTGAATTTCTGAATTCCTCAGAGTATACTACAGAATCTACAGAGAATGTTTTTTTATTATCAAGATATTTACTCCAGTCTATTTTTTTTACTTCCTCGTACATGTCTTCAGCTGATGCTGCCTTGAAGTGGGCTATAGGCTTTAAAATTCTAATTGCAGTATGCAGTTGGAAGTTAGCACGATACATCATTTCTTTATTTCCTGTAAAAGAAACCATGCGTCTGCCTATTTGTACATTGTTAGCACCCAGCTGGGTGAGCTCCTGAGCCAAAACTGGTTCAAGACCCATAAATGTTTTGGCGATGAGTTCAAATTCCTGTTCCATTATTGAATTCTATATCTAATTTATCGATTTTTACTTGTTTGTATTTTTTTGTTTTGGGTCTCATGTCCTTTGTAACCCACACATTGGCACCGACAATACAACCTTCACCGATAGTAATTCTGCCTAAAATAGTGGCATTTGAATATATGATGACGTTATCTTTTATAATTGGGTGTCGTGCTATTCCTTTTATAGGGTTTCCATTGTCGTCTAGTGGAAAACTCTTTGCACCTAGTGTGACACCTTGGTACAGTTTAACGTTTTTACCGATGATACATGTGGCACCAATTACTACACCGGTACCGTGGTCGATAGTGAAATATTCACCGATACTTGCAGCAGGGTGAATATCTATACCTGTTTCAGAATGAGCTATCTCGGTAATTAATCTCGGGATGAGAGGTACTTGGAGTTTATTCAATTCATGAGCTATTCGATAGCTTATCAGTGCTTTTATAACAGGATAGCAACTCACAATTTCTGCTTTGCTTTTTGCGGCGGGATCCCCATTGTATGCTGCTGTGATATCTGTTGCAAGAACTCTTCTTATTTCAGGAAACTGTTCTATGACTTTCAATGATATCTCTGCAGCTTTCTTTTTTCGGGTATCAATTTGTTCAGGGGTTTCTTTTTCATCGCAATCTGTGAAACATAAACCTGCGAGAATTTGTTCGGTTAGCATTTTATGTAACCGTTCTGTTCGTACACCGATATGAAATTCTAATGTCTGACTGGTGAACGAACTTCTACCGAAATATCCTGGAAAGAGGATTGAACGTGATAAGTCGATTATTTCCTTTAATTTATCTCCAGAAGGAAGAGGATCACCATCACGATGCTGGTGAAAAAGTCCCTTGAGTGATTCCTGTGCAGATAATTTGCTAACAGCTTGATTTAATCGATTTGCTAAATCTGGATAACTCATTTATATGGTGTATCAATATATTTGTGCAAAGGTAATAAATTTCTTGATTTTAGTTATAACTTATTTCATAAAAATATGTTATTTCTCATAATTTTCCGACCTCCTTCAAAAAGGAGTATGCCTATTATTGTTGTAAAGATGCCTAAAAGGACATCTATAACGTAATGGTGCTGTGTATAAACGGCCGTCCACCAGATGCCAATGCACAGTATTCCAAATGTCAAAGAGGCATACCATCGTCGCTTGCTCATGATGGAATATATGGTTGTAACTAATAAGTAAGCAGCATGGAGACTTGGTATGGCGGCGAATACATTAGAATTATTTCCATACATATTGCTGTAAAAATATATTCCAGTTAGTTTATCCCATCTTATGAGTCCGGCCGGATTGCCAGGTGTATTGAGTATAGGTTCAAACCCATAAAGATCGATATACCATGGTGGAGCGGTGGGATGAATGTAATATCCCATGAAGCCAACAAGGTTTACCACTAAAAAAGACCATGTAAAACGACGAGTCCAATCGTATTCTTTCTTGTAAAATAAATAGAATGAAAAAAATAGTGGCACCGGTACCCAGCAGAGATAGAAAATACCAGCCATGAAATCGAAAAAAGAAGAAGTATGAAGTTTAAACCATTCTCCAGGAATTAAAATTCCTTGCGAGGTTGTGATGCCGAATAATTCTTTTTCTGTATAATATATGTTTTTTATGTCAATAGGATTTACTTTATAATTTGGGTAAAAGCGCATGACATCGTAACATAATCCAAATATAACCCATGGAAGCATGTAAAATGCTAAACATCTGGTTCTTTTCCAGGCGAGTAGCGTGAAATAGACAAAAAGTATTGCTAGAGAAATCATTTGATGTTGTTAGTTTGAAGAGGAAATATTTGAATCTTTTCTTTTTAATTCGTGGTAGCAATGCCAAATCCTCCAAAATGCGGTCAAATTTGCTAAGAATGCTATCGTTATCATTCCACCAGCTAACCACCATAAATTATTGGTGCATCCGGAAATTATTGCGGTTATAGCCGTCACAACAACTCTTTCTGGTCGTTGCATAAATCCTACTTTGCACTCTATACCTAAACCTTCAGCTCTCGCCCTAACATAACTAACCATAACAGAACCGACCATTGCAGTAAAACTTACGATGGTGCACCAAAACCATTCTGCTGTTGTTGAGGCAAAAATAAGAACAATACCAAACAAAGTTACAAGTTCGCTATATCTATCTAAAGTAGAATCCCAGAGTGCTCCAAAAGAAGATGTCTTATTACTGGTTCTGGCAAGTCTTCCATCCATCATGTCAAATAAGCCTGCTACTAAAATGACAAATCCTCCCCATCCAATAGTGGCATAATTGATTTTATATTGAACAGAAGATATAAAAAGTGCTGTAGCAAAAATGTTACCAAGGAAACCTAAGAAGGTAATAATATTGGGTGTTATTCCTAAATGAATCATTCCATGGATAAGAGGATCTATGCCCCCATATATTAGTTTTTGTAAATAATCTCTATAATTCATGATTTGTATTTATTTTTGTTTGTAAAAACGAAATTCCGTTGAAGAGGATAGTTGAAAAAAATAGCAACAAGGAAAGCGATACAACTTTTAATAGGGATAAAAAGGGCATTTCCCAAAAGGCCAGTGAGCATATTGGTACCAAAGCCATTCAGTATCAAGCTCGCTGTCCAAACGGTAAAGTATCGAAATAGAATATCTTTTTTCTTTCGTTCGGCAATATCGAAGACATACTTGGAATTGATACAACAGTTGGTTATTCCACCACAAATGATGCCTATTATGTTTGCATATGTATATTCTAATATGTTGCAATAAGTAAAAAAAATAGCAAGTCCAAAATCTACAATACTAGCTATACTAGCACTTATTTCAGCTTTGGATAAAAGCCAAATTTCATGTTTAATTTTTCCCATTATCATGTAAAACGGAATATTTGTAGATAAATTGTTATGATTATCAGAGAATATATTCCTGCAAGTATATCGTCGGCCATAACCCAAAAAGCTCCTTCTTGATGGTCTAAGGTTTTAATACCGAAAGGCTTAAATATATCAAAGATTCTAAAGCTGATGAGTGCCAGTATTGCTCCTAAATAGTCTTCGGGTTGTAAGATGGACAAAGGAATCCATATGCCAACCATTTCGTCTATAACAACTTTTGAAGGATCTTCACCCCAGTAAGGCTGGAGTATCCTTATGGCCCATGTTCCCAAGCAAGTAAAGAGTAGGATAAAGGCTATTATGATGTATTGTTGTATTGCACTGTTATCATTATGGAAGAGTGAAGATAGTGCAAACCAACCTAATAAAGCAACTATGCTACCCGCTGTTCCTGGTCCCCATGGCCAAAAACCGCTTCCGAATCCAGTTCCTATTAACATAGGAATGAGTGGTGGTCGTTTGTCAGAAATATTATTTTTGTTATTCATTGTTTTTTCAGTTATTTTCTTCTTTCTGAAACGCAAAATTAACAGAAAAAACTTAAAATACCAAAATGCCTGATTTGTTTGATAAAAAAATCATAACTTTGCAAGTAATGATATACGAAATGAATTGTAAGAAAAACGCATTTTTGCTTGTTATGATGTTGTTGTTTATAAGCATCATGGCTCATGCTCAAAATATTTCAGGTAAGATAATTGGTAAGGATGGCGGTGCTATTCCTTATGCAAGTATTTCTTACAAAGGGCTTCGTTTAGCTGTATCTAGTGATAAGGATGGTCTGTTTTCTATTCCTAGGCGGGTTGGTGGTACATTGGTAATTAGTTCTGTAGGATATCAAAGCATAGTAATTCGAGTTACTAGCTCAATGACCGATTTGGGCAAGTTGACCTTGCAAGAAGAGAGCCGTTCGCTAAATGAAGTTGTTGTGAAAAGTAAGTCTGGACGATATCGACGCAAAGATAATCCAGCAGTAGAATTAATGAAAAAGGTTATTGCTGCGAAGGCTAAGACGGATTTGAAAAATCATGATTATTTTCAGTATAATCGCTATCAGAAGATAACCATGGCATTCAACAATATCACTGAAAAACAATTGCAGGGTAATTTTTTAAAAAAACGACAATACATGCTTGATCAGATAGAGAAATCACCAATCAATGATAAGAAAATATTACCTTTATCTGTTGACGAAACGGTTTCTCAGCATATTTATAGGAAGAATCCTTTTTCAGAGAAGGAGATCATTCAGGGACAGCAAAGCAATGGAATTGGTAATGTTATCGAAACTGGTGATATTTTGAACGAAGTAATTAAAGATGTTTTTACGGATGTTGATATCTATAATGATTACGTACGATTACTTCAATTTCCCTTTGTTTCTCCAATAGGTAAGACGGCAATTTCTTTTTATCACTTTTATATCGAAGATACAGTGTATGTAGATCATCAGTTATGTTATCACCTACAGTTTATTCCAGCTAATCAGCAGGATTTTGGCTTTCGTGGTGAAATCTTTGTACTGAAAGATTCTACATTGCATGTAAAGAAATGTATTCTGTTTATACCCCAAAAAAGTGATGTGAATTGGGTAGATAATATGAAGATAGAACAGAAATATTCCCAGTTGAGTAATGGTGAATGGGTACTTTCTAAAGATGATATGTATGCAGAAATTCATGTGAATAAGGTGTTGCAAGATTTATTAATAGTCAGGAATACCAGGTATAATGATTATTCTTTTGACACGATACCCAAGCAACTTTTTCGTGGTAAGGTAAAAGTAAAATATGATTTTGAGGCTTTTAATCGGGATGAATCTTTTTGGAATAAGTATCGTGCTGTAGCATTGACCAAAAGTGAAAGTTCTATGGATACTTTTATACATAAAATGCAAAATAGCAAAGGATGGAAGTATATCATATTTGGTGTTAAAGCGTTGATAGAAAATTATGTTGAAACGGGTGGGGCAAATCGGAAAAGCAAGTTTGATTTTGGGCCTGTTAATACTTTAGTCAGCATGAATTATGTTGATAAAATTCGATTACGATTATCTGGTCGTACGACAGCTTATCTAAACCCACATTGGTTTTGGTCGGGTTTTGCGGCTTATGGTGTAGATAGTAAACAGTGGTATTATAGTAGTGCTGTTACTTATTCTTTTAACAAGAAAAAAGCAAATGTATTTGAGTTTCCTCAGCGTAGTTTAACTTTTGATACGTCATCAGACCTCACTTCTCCTTCAGATCTCAATCTAGGGCATAATAAAGACAATATATTTATGACACGTACTTCTGCCTTGAAAGAAGTATTTCTTTATAATCGACAGCGTTTGTCTTTTAGATATGAAACAGATTGGGGACTTCGTTTTAGTGCTTCCATTCAGACTCAGAGTAATCAAACGGCTGGTGAACTTCATTATTATAAACTTACAGATAGTGTAGAAGTACATAAAATACGCTTATCAGATGCAACGATGGGTGTGGTGTATAATCCAGGTGTCACTTATGTGAATACGAAACAACAACGATTACCCATAAATTTAGATTCTCCTGAAATTGGTATATCCCATACCGTGGGATTTAAACATTTCTTGGGTGGGCAGTTTAAGAGCAATGTCAGCACGTTATCTTTTTATAAACGTCAATGGTTGGGGAGTTGGGGATATTTATCTTTCAATATTCGGGCAATGGCACAGTGGAATAAAGTACCATTCCCACTTTTATTACAGCCACCCGTCAATTTGAGTTTTATTGCAAATGAAACTTCTTTTTCCTTGTTAAGTGATTGGGAATTTTTGAATGACAGACAAGTATTTTGGGGGATTAAATGGAACTTAAATGGAAAATTGCTTAATAGAATACCGCTAATCAAATCGTTAAAGTTTAGAGAGTTTTTTGCTATAAAAGGCATTTGGGGAACCTTGACGGATAAGAATAATCCGGCACAGAACTCTTCTGATGAAAGACTTTATATTTTTCCTTCTAAGTCGCATCTTATGGGGAATCAACCGTATTGGGAAGCGGAATTTGGTATACATAATATATTAAAGTTTTTAAGTGTATCTTTGGTTCGTCGTATTAATTATTTAGAACAACGTAAGTATTTAAATAAGTGGGGAATAAGATTTGGATTTAAAATGACATTTTAGTACAAATAATTATGTTTTTATTTCGAAATATGAATTATTTTGTCTAAATTTGCGTCAAAATGTAAGATTTTAAGGTAAAATGAAAATATTTTTGGCTGATAAACAAGATATAACGCGCGCAGGCTTAAGCTATATCATTTCTGATATACCAGAATCTGTAACACAGTTCACTGAAGATAAAAGTGAATTGTTGGAGGCTCTTAAGCAAGAAGAAGATGCTGTAGTTATATTGGATTATACATTATTTGATATTAATGATGTAGAAGAGTTAGAGATTATTGGTGCTCGCTTTCCTAAAACCAAGTGGATTTTGTTTAGTGAAGATTTAAGCATCGACTTTGTCCGTCGTATTATCGCCTCTAGCTCTCAGTTCAGTGTGCTTCTTAAAGAGAGTTCTTTGCCGGAAATACATGAAGCTATAATGTTTGCAATGCGTAATCATCGATATATTTGCCAGCGAATGACAGAAATGCTTCTCGTATCACGTGAGGTTACTCCTGAAAAAGAGCAAATAAATCTGACAAAAACAGAAATAGAAATCCTCAAAGATATTGCTTTGGGTATGACCACAAAGGAAATTGCAGAAAAGCGTTTTTCAAGTTTCCATACCGTCAATACTCACCGTAAAAATATTTTCCGAAAGTTAAATGTAAACAATGTACATGAAGCTACTAAATATGCATTGCGTGCGGGTTTGGTAGATTCTGCAGAATACTATATATAAACAAAAAGGCTTGAAAATATCTCTCGACAGTTTCAAGCTCTTGTTTTCTAACTAACTTATTATCAACTATTCATTACTCATTTTCCTAACGAGTGCAAAAGTACTTGATTTTTATCTAAATTGTATCCTGAAATAAAGAAAAATAAACGTAAACGTTTGCGAATTAAGACTTTATTAGTATCTTTGCATAAATTATCAACTAAAGCATTATGAAACAACACAGGACTTCCTTGAAAGACCTGGCAGATAAACTTGGGGTTAGTATAGCAACTGTATCTCGTGCATTGCGTAATTCGCATGAGGTAGGTGAGGAAATGAAAGTTAAGGTTAAGGCTTTAGCTAAGGAGATGAATTATCGTCCGAATCCATTTGCTCAATCTCTTCGTAAAGAGGCACCTAAGGTTATAGGAGTTATTGTTCCGAATTTAGTTACCCATTATTTTGCTGCAGTACTCGATGGAATAGAAGATTTCGCTCGTCGTAAAGGGTATTCTGTACTAAGTGCCAATAGTCATGAAGACCATGAACGTGAGGCGCAAGCTATCGAGAATTTTTTGGATATGCATGTAGAGGGGATAATTGTTTGTTTAGCTCAGGATACTGTTGACTTTTCTCCTTTTCTTAAGTTAAAGGAAGTAGGTGTTCCTTTGGTATTCTTTGCTCGTACTTGTCTTGATGATCAGTTCTCTCATGTTATTGGCAATGGTGATGTAGCAGCATATGATGCAACAATTCATATGATAGATTCTGGTGCCAAGAGAGTGGCTTTTATAGGTGGTCCTAATAACCTGAATATGGTAAAGCGTCGTAAGCATGGCTATTTACAAGCACTGCGAGATCGAAATATTCCTATAGAACGTGAATTGGTGGCTTGCGATAAAATAGACTTTGAGGTAGCACGGGCTAATACGATTAGGGTTCTTGAGAATGCTCATCCTGATGCGATTCTAGCTTTTAATGATATTATCACTTATGCTGCGTTTGATGCTATAAAGGCAAAAGGATTACGTATTCCTAATGATGTGGCAATTATTGGATTTACAGATGGTGATACGGCTGCCTTTGTAACGCCACGCTTGTCTGTTATCATGGATCAGGCACATGAGCAGGGTTCAAAAGCTTGTGAACTGTTGATGAGGGGTATTATGGGTGATACACATGTATATAAAGAAGTCGTTCCAATGATTTTAAAGATTCGAGAGTCTAGTAAAAAATAATCACCCAAGTTTATCATGCATATTTGAATTTGGTTGAGACATGAGTTGTCTTGGGAGTTCCTTATTTGCATGGCTTTATATCTATCTGAATGTCAATACGTTATTCATTTTGCATTTGTCACTTTGTAGGTGCTAGACCTAAGTATAGTGTTTACGACTTAAAAGTATGATGTTTACGACTTAAAAACATAGTGTTTATGCAGTAAAAACATCATGTTAATCAGTTCAAGTATATATTTTTATCCATCATAGGCAATAGTTTTAATCATTAATATCGTGCAATCGTTTGTCTACGTTTTTGTGCGATTTTTTTTATTTAGGCTGATTATCTTTTCTTTTTCGTTGTATCTTTGCATGTATAAAAAGGAGACTTTTTTGTTGATATTAGTGAGTAAAGTAAAAGCCTGATTGCAATTTTTTGTAATCAGGCTTTGTGCTTATTCTTCCATGTCTTGATCAAGATTTCCTTTCCATAGATATTTTCTAGTTTCTTGTACTAAAACACCGTTTAGACACAGTAATGAAACTAAGTTTGGTATTGCCATCAGAGCATTCATACAGTCTGCTATATTCCATACGATACTGAGATTAGCTATACTTCCAAAAAATGTAGCAGTAATGTATAATATGCGATAAGCAAGCATCCATTTCCTTCCTTTTAAGTATTCCATAGCCCTTTCTCCATAGTAGCTCCATCCAAGTATTGTACTAAAAGCAAAGGTAAGAAGGCCAAAACTAAGTAGAGGAGAGCCTATATAAGGTATTTTGCTAAAAGCTATTTTGGTTAAAGTGGCACCATCGCTATAGTTCATGTCAGGATAAGCGATAATACTACTTACAATGACTATACCTGTTAGTGCACATATTACAACAGTATCCCAAAAAGTTCCGGTAGAAGAGACGAGTGCCTGGCGAACCGGATTTCGGGTCTGAGCAGCTGCAGCTACGATAGGTGCAGAACCTAATCCGGATTCATTAGAAAAAAGACCTCTGGCGATACCAAATCTTGCTGCCATCATCACGCTTGCACCTACAAATCCTCCTCCGGCAGCCTGAGGATTAAAAGCTGATATGACAATCAGTTGTATTGCCGGAACGATGTAGTGTACATTTACGAATAGAATATATATACAGCCTAATACATAGAAAAGAGCCATAAAAGGGACTAATATTTGGCATACTTTTGCAATACTTTTTACACCTCCCAATAACACAAAGGCAGTGAGGGTGCAAACGATAGCTCCTGTAATGACAGGAGATATATTATAAGTCTCTGTCGCTATAGTAGCGATAGCATTGGCTTGTACCGTGTTTCCGATACCAAAAGCTGCTATTGCTGTAAAAATGCTGAACAGTATGGCCAGCCATTTCCATCCAAGTCCTTTTTCTAAAGCATACATAGGGCCTCCTAACATTTCGCCACGTTCTGTGATGGTTCTATATTTTATAGCTAAGAGTCCTTCTGAATATTTTGTGGCTATGCCAAATACACCCGTAAGCCAACACCATAGGACCGCCCCCGGACCTCCTAAGGCTATTGCGGTCGCTACTCCAATGATGTTTCCTGTTCCGATGGTTGCTGCAAGAGCTGTTGCTAAAGCTCCGAATTGTGAAACATCTCCATGGGCAGATTTATCATGTTTAAAGGATAATTTTATTGCGGTGAAAATCTTGCGTTGTGGAATGCGAAGGCGGATGGTAAGGAATATATGAGTACCTAATAATAGGATAATCATAAGCCATCCCCATAACAGTCCACTTAATTCAGAGAATAAATTATTAAGTAGTTCCATACCTTTTTATTTAGTAGATTTTATTTTAATCTTAATTTTTTCGTATCCCATTGATTTTAGGAGCTGATGAAATTGTTGTGTTGCATTATTGGCAGCTGATTTGATATTTTGAGGTGTCATGCATCTGTTCAACATTTTCTTATAGGCTTTCTGATATAACAGTTCTCTATCTTGATCTTGCCAATCTCCTTTTTCGAGAAAAGATTTCGTCTTTGCTTCGTCAATGAAGTTTTTATCCAACAATTTTATAGCTGGTAGTGTACAGATGATAGAATCTCCCTTCGTAACAATCCAGTCATGTGGAGCTTCTTGCAAGTCAATACCTAATCTTAAAGTTCCATAGTATATTTTTGTGAGTTGACTGTCAGTAAAGAACCCTTTTTTGATGGTGTCTATGAGTTCTTCATCATGAATAGTGAGAAATTCCCATTCTCCAATACTTTCGATAGAGCGTATTTGAGTAGGCGTAATATCGATATTTTTATTTTCTTCGATATGTACTTCACTTTTCCTGAACTGCAAAGTAAGATAGAAGACAAGACCTCCGATGAGGACAATAGATAGTATAGCCAACCAGGCAGAAAAGGGTATATATCTGAGAATGTTTTTTAATCTTTTATTTTGCTTCTCCATTTTCTACAGTTGATTTATCTATTAATATTTGGATATCATGAAGAGTAAATTGTTTCCTGAATGTAATTTTGATATCGCTCTCTTGATATCCCATTCTTTGAATCATAGGTATAAGTATCTTGGCAGCGCTTTCTTGTGCAGACGAGATTATACCTTGTTCAGGTATTTGTTTGATGATTTGTGCTCTTCCTTGTTGTTCAAACTGACTTAATTCAGCATCAGTAAAGTTACTTCTCATGAAAGCAACTTGTTTTTTAATTTCTTGATGATTGATTTTTGAACTAGTAAGTATGATTTTGGGATCAGGTAATATAATCTCAATTTTTGTTCCTTTTTTAGTAATATTCCTGTTTGTAAAATGGCTAAAATCTATATATGCCTTTAGTGTTGCATCTAGGGGAATGGCTATTTTTCTTTCACTAGCAGGAAGTGTGATGTCTATATCTTGTCCTAAAAAAGAGCCTTTTATTTTCTTATCATCTTCATGAGTTATAATCTTGTGCACATGAACTTCAGTCGTATAAAGTCTGCTGCATTTTTGAATAAGCATGACGATATTGGGTATCGTATCTTTTACAGTATCAGAAGATTTTGATTTCTGCGGATTATTACATGAAACCAGTACTGTAAGCAATAGCAGTATGTATAAGGTGCTAATTCTCATCCTAAAATCTTTTGTTTTGCTGGCAAAGATAATAAATTTTAGTGATATTCTTTTATTACAGTCTTTTTTATTATCTTTGTATCCGTAAAATTTTTGCGCGATGAAAAAGATTTTCTGTTACTTTATGATTGGTTTAGCCGTGGTAAACATTTCTTCTTGTCATGAGAAGAAAGAAAAAAATATTATTATCACGCATAAGCCTGTGGTAAAGGCTCCTGCCCGTACACAAAAGATGAGTAACTATGCTCAGTCACGTAAAGTACAATGGTTAGGGCAAGAATATACTGTACAATATGAACGTCAGGCAGATACCAAGCTTGGTATTGTTCGAGTTGATGATCATACTAAGTACTATGATAATCGTGTAACGGTTAGGGTATTGCGTTCAGATGGAACAGAATTTTTTCATCGCTCATTTGTTAAGAGCGACTTCTCGCCATATATTGATGACGATATGGCTAAGAGAAGTGCTTTGTTAGGTGTTATTTTTGTTGAAGCAAAAGGCGATGTATTAAGGTTTGCTGCTAGTGTAGGTTCACCTGATGCTAATAGTGATGAATATGTACCATTAATAGTCCAAGTATCCCGTATGGGTAATGTTTCCATTAATAAAGATACTCAAATGGATACTAATAATATGACAGAAGCCCCATCCGATGATGAGGATGAGGCTTCAGAATAATATATGTGATATATATTTTATTTCATCAGTTTTCTATATTCTGGTTCGAAACTCTTAGGACATCTACTAATCATGAGTAGGTTGAGTAGACAGTTTGCAGCTATTTCAGTGTCATTAAGATCTACTCCTTTTTCTTTTTTTATTTCTTTACCAATAACGACTTCCCAAGGACCTTCAAAATTCTTGTCGTCAGAACCATAAAACATTTCATTTGTGTCAGGGTCGTTCATGACTTCATATCTAATAACCTTTTTGCTTGCTATTGGTTTGAGCTCACAAGCAAGCTGAAATGCCTTTTCATAAACGTCTCTATGCAGGTTTGCATTAGGGAACATGTTATTAATTTCAGGAAAGAGTTCTTTAAACTCAAAGGCCTGTAATAGCTGGTATAGTTTCATGTTGGAATATAAACTTTAGAATTTTGCCATTTTAATTGCATCAATAGCACATTCATCACCTTTGTTACCTAGCTTACCACCACTTCTATCTTTAGCCTGTTGAAGGTCATTTGTGGTAAGAAGTCCATAGATAACAGGTATTTCCTGTGTAGCGTTAAGTCTTGCTATGCCGTAAGTAACCCCTTCACAGATGTAATCAAAATGAGGTGTTTCACCACGAATTACACTTCCAAGGATAATAACGGCATCATATCCGCCATTTAAGACCATTTGGTGAGCGCCATAGATGAGTTCAAAACTTCCAGGAACAGTTTTGATATGTATGTTTTCTTCGAGTGCACCATGTTTCTGCAGAGTAGAAACTGCGCCCTGTAAGAGGGCGCCTGTTATCTCTTGATTCCATTCTGCAACTACAATGCCAAAGCACATGTTGCTAGCATCTGGAATTTTGTTAATATCGTATTCTGATAGATTATGAAGTGCTGTAGCCATTTTACTTTGTAGCTCTTTCGATATATTTATCAATTTCTGCAGACTGTACGAGTGCAGAATTTAAGTAATTCTTTTTGATATCTTGGTAGATTTCAAGTGCTTCTTCCTGTTTGTTTTGGCTTTCAAGAATTTCACCGGCTTTCAAAAGGAATGTAGGTGATAAGCTATTGTTTACACCATCAGCAGCTTTACTATCAGCCATCTTGGCAGCTTTCTTAAAGCTATCAATTGCTTTGTCTAATTGGTTGTTGTGTGCATAAACATCACCTAAAGCAGCGATAGCAGCAGGACTTACCATTTGATCATCTTGTGCATCGTAATTCTCTAGATATTTTTGAGCTTCAGCCCATTTGCCAAGGTAGGCTTCGCATAAACCTGCATATAGATTAGCAAGATTAGCAGCATCTGTACCACTATAGTCTTCAGCTATTTTAGCAAAACCTGCGTAGTTTGCACCATCTCCGTTAAGGGCCTTGTCAAACATTTCTTGGCCAAAGTATTCTTGTCCTTTACCAAGTGCTGTACTTGCTTTTTCCTCACGTGGACCTACGATGTAAGCATTGTAGGCAAAGATACCAAGGATAACTACGATAATAGCTGCAATTGCAACGAAAATGGCCTTTTTGTTTTTCTCGATAAAGGCCTGTGAACTGTTGAGTGACTCATTCATCTCCTGAGCACCCATTTCCATATTGTCTGCCATGTATTTAGTTGTTTTTATTATTCATATATTAGCGTGGCAAAATTAATGAATTTATCCCACATATTGAAATTTATCACTTACTTTTTTCTCTTTTTCCATTGATTTACATTACTTTTGCAACCTAAAGATAGTATCACATTATGGTTTTAAATAATATTTCAGTAATCAATTATAAGAATATTAGGACAGCAGATCTTGTTCTTTCTCCTAAAATTAATTGTTTTATCGGACAAAATGGAGTAGGTAAAACAAACTTACTTGATGCCGTATATTATCTTTCTTTTTGTCATAGTGCATATAATCCTATGGATTCGCAATGTATTACGCACGATGAGGACTTCTTTGTTCTTGAAGGAAATTATTCTACGGACAATGGAGACTCTGAAAATATTTATTGTGGTATGAAGCGTGGTACCAAAAAGCATTTTAAGCGTAACAAAAAAGAATACAAGCGTTTATCCCAGCATATTGGATTGATTCCTCTTATTTTTATTTCTCCTTCAGATTCTTTTTTGATCGAAGGGGGTAGTGAGGGGCGCCGCAAGTTGATGGATGTTGTCATCTCACAATATGACAATACTTATATGGATGCGTTGAATAATTACAATAAGGCGTTGCAGCAGCGTAATGCTTTGCTGAAAATGGAGGACGAACCTGATGTTTCTCTTCTTGATATTTGGGAGCATGAAATGGCAGAACAGGGTACTCTGATTTATCAAAAACGTGATGACTTTGTCAAGAAATTGGTTCCTGTATTTCAAGAGATTTATAGGAAGATCTCGGGCAATCGTGAAACGGTGAGTCTTCGATATGTTTCTCATGGTCAGCGAGGTGATTTGTATGATGTTATTAGTCGTGATCGCTTTAAAGATCGTGCTGTTGGATATTCTCTTCATGGCGTTCATCGTGATGATTTGGAAATGCTTATTGGTGATTATCAGATGAAGCGTGAAGGTAGTCAGGGGCAGAATAAAACATTTGTACTGGCTTTGAAATTAGCTCAATTTGATTTTTTGAAACGTACAGCTTCTGGGACTACTCCTTTACTATTGCTTGATGATATTTTTGATAAATTAGATGCAGATCGGGTTGAGCAGATTGTTAATCTCGTTTCAAGCAATAATTATGGGCAAATTTTTATAACAGACACGAACAGAGATCATTTAGATCGTATTTTGAAACATAGTAACAATGTTTATAAAATTTTCTCTGTCGAAAACGGTGAAATTACTCAAAGAAACGCATAATATGTTTAAACGTCATCCACGTTCGCTCGAGGCGATTCTTCTTAATTTTATTCGTACTGAAGGTTTGGAAACTCCATTACTTCAGAAGCGTCTGATAGATAGTTGGCCTGTTGTTGTTGGTCCTTCTATTGCAGCATTGACCGGTGAGAAATATATCAAAAATCAAACCTTATTTGTAAAGATTTTAAGTCCTGCTTTGCGACAGGATCTCTCCATGATGCGTTCGAAATTAGTAGAGCGTTTAAATGCGGAAGTTCAAGCTCAGATTATTACAGAAATCAGGTTTTATTAATTGGTGATGATATCATCCATGGGGATGTCATTCTTTTCAGTCGGTATTTGCTCTATCATTTGGAAATCAAAGCATATACCGATTTTTTTTGTAGCTGGAATTTTTTTTAAGAATCGGTCATAATATCCTTTTCCTCTTCCTAAACGATTGCCTTGATTATCAAAGGCTACTCCTGGTACTATTATCACATCGATTGAAGAATAGTTTTCGAAAATTTTCCCGATGGGTTCTTGAATATGGTAGGAACCTACTTCCATATCTTTGCTGTTTGAGTATTCTCTCATTTCTATATTGGAATCATCAATTACTTTTGGAAGTATGATTTTTTTTCCTTTTTGCAAGAGTATGTCTATAAGGTCATGGGTGTCGACTTCGTCAGGAAGCGAATAGTATAGGCCAATTGTATTCGCTTTTTGTATTGTAGGTGAAAGAAATAATTTTTTTATAATAGGAAGCGACAGTTCCTTGAGTTGAGACTCAGAGAACTGTCGCTTAATTTGCTTTATTTTCTTTCTGATTTCTTGTTTGTTCATCGATTACTTTTTCCTTTTTTTGATGACTTTTTGAGAATGGTTTTGTGAGTTGGTTGCCGGGAGCTTAGGAAAAGCGGCGTGATTGCTAAAAACCTGTAGTGCAGTTTTTACAACTGGGTCATTTTGATTAAGATATTCGTTCCAGGCTTCTTCATCAAGCATGTTGTAGATAATTCTACTGTTAATATATCTTTCGAGAAGAGCATGTGATTTTTTGATCATCAAGTTTCTTCTCTGTAGTCCGCGCTTATCCGCATAGATGGCGAATTGTTGTACCGTATTCTGTTTTTTCAGGTAATCCGCCATTTCAGACATTTCCTTAAAATTATTCAATTTCAAGCGATTGTTGTCCGTATATGTGAAAGCGTATTGTAGTATCAGTCCACTCATACTTGCTTGCTTTAAGTAAGAGGTTACTTCTGTAGTATCTTCTGGAACGAAAATGTCAGGTGTGATACCACCTCCGCCATATACGATTCGGCCTATACTGGTGTGATATGCCGGCCCCGTATGCTTAATACTGTCTTTTGAGAAGAATTCGCCATGCTGATACCTGGTCAGTAAATCCTGCTCATAATTTGTTCCCTCGCCTAAAGTATATGGTTTTTGAATACATCTACCAGAAGGTGTATAATAGCGAGCTATAGTTAAACGTATCAAACTACCGTCGTTAAAAGCAAGCTGTTGTTGTACTAGGCCTTTTCCGAAAGAGCGTCTTCCTATAATTGTAGCACGATCGTTATCTTGCATAGCTCCAGCGAAAATTTCAGCAGCAGAAGCACTCGCCTCGTTGATTAATACTACAAGCGGTATATTTTGGTAGCTTCCGTTTCCGTTGCTCTTGTAATCTTGTCTTCTACTATGTCTACCTTGCGTATAAACAATCAGCTTATTTTTTGGTAAAAATTCATTTGCTATTTGTGTGGCAGATGTAAGATAACCGCCTGTATTATCTCGCAAATCGATGATTAAGTTACTAAAGCCTTCTTGCGAAAGTTTGGCCAATGAAATCAGGAGTTCTGGATAGGTTGTTTCGGAGAAGTTCTTGATTCTGATGTAACCAGTAGCCTCATTGATCATGTATGTTGCAGAAATGCTTTTTTGTGGTATTTCTCCTCTAGTAACCGTAAAGTTCTTGACTTCCTTGGTACCATATCTTACGACACCGATCTGTACCTTTGTATCTTTAGGCCCTTTTAATCTGCGTTGTGCTTCATCGTTAGTAACCATTTTACCAACGAATTTTTTTCCATCTACAGTTACGATTTTATCACCAGCTAATATTCCGGCTCTTTCTGCAGGTCCATTATGTATTACATTTTGCACGTGGATGGTATCTTCTCGAATTACAAATTCGATACCTACTCCAGAGAAAGACCCTTTAAGGTCATCCTCTGCTTGTTTTGCATCTTTAGCATTAATATAGACAGAGTGTGGATCTAAGTTTGCCAGAATCTGTGGAATAGATTTATCCACGAGGGAGTCAATATTTACTTCGTCCACATATTGATCATCAATGATATGAAGCAAATTATTCAAGCGATTACTACCTGAATTTATAATATTCAGTCTGTTACCTGAAAAATGATTTGTAAAAAAAGAACCGATAAGAATACCGATGACTATACATAGAGCCATCAGTAAGGGTGTATATCGGTTATGTTTGTTAGAATTTGTCATTTATCGTCTGGATTAAGATATTCTACCTCTATTTTTGCCCTTTTCAGAAGATTTATACCATCTTCAAGCCTGTATTTTTCAGCATAAACTACTCGTTTAATACCAGCTTGAATTATTAATTTTGCACATTCAATGCAAGGAGAAGCAGTAACATAAAGCGTACTGCCATCACTATTATTACTGCTTCTAGCAAGTTTTGTGATAGCGTTTGCTTCTGCGTGAAGAACGTATGGTTTAGTTACATCGTTATCATCTTCACATATATTTTCGAATCCACTAGGCGTACCGTTGTATCCATCGCTGATAATCATTTTATCTTTAACTACTAATGCGCCGACTTTACGTCTTTTGCAATAGCTGTTTTCAGCCCAAATGCGTGCCATACGTAGGTATCGCAAGTCTAGTTGGTGTTTTTTTTCTTCTGAGGTCATGGTGTTACTATGATTTGATAATTCCATTACGTTTGAGTAGAGCGTCTATAGTAGGTTCTTGTCCACGGAAACGTTTATACAGTGTCATCGGATGTTCCGTTCCACCTTTTGATAAGATATTATCTCTGAATCGTTGTGCAGTTTCCTGATTGAAAATACCGTTTGCTTTAAATACGCTGAAGGCGTCAGCATCGAGTACTTCTGCCCATTTGTAGCTGTAATAGCCTGCTGCATATCCACCAGCCATAATATGTCCAAATTGTACTGTCATACAGGTGTTTGGCAATTGTTTAGTAATTATAGCCTTTTCCCAAGCCTTTTTCTCGAATGGTATAATATCTTCATCGAAAGCTTCTTTTTTAGTATAATAGGCCATATCGAGAAGGCCGAAACTTACTTGTCTTAGACAGCCATAAGCCGCTAAGAAATTACGGCTTTTGACGATTCGTTCAATGAGATCGTCAGGTATAGGTTCTCCTGTTTCATAGTGGAAAGCGAATGTTCGTAAGAAATCCTTTTCAATGGCATAGTTTTCCATGAATTGTGAAGGTAGTTCTACGAAATCCCACCATACATTTGTGCCAGACAAACTTTCAAATCGGGTGTTGGCAAACATACCATGTAGAGAATGTCCAAATTCATGCAAGAATGTTTCTACTTCAGAGAGTGTCAGTAAGGCAGGCTTTTCTGCAGTAGGTTTGGTCAGGTTAGTAACTACGCTTACGTGTGGTCTGCTGTTTTCGCCCTTTTTGGTTATCCATTGACCTTTAAATTCGGTCATCCAAGCACCTCCCTGTTTACCCTTACGTGGATAAAAATCTGCGTAAAGTACAGCCAGATAGCTGCCATCTTTGTCGAATACTTCGTATGCTTTTACGTCAGGATGGTACACCTGAATATCTTTATTCTCTTTAAACGTAATTCCATATAATTTGGTAGCTAAGCCGAATACCCCTTTGATAACTTTAGATAGTTCAAAGTATGGGCGAAGCATTTCTGCGTCCAAATTATATTTTTCCATTTGCAGTTTATGCGAGTAATAGCTGAAGTCCCAAGGTTCGAGTTCGAAATCTTTTCCTTCTAATTTTTGGGCTTCTTGCTTGATACTCTCTACTTCTTGCAGAGCAGTTGGCTTGTAGGCTTCGATGAGATCGTTCAGCAATTTGTATACATGATCAGCATTACTTGCCATACGGTGTTTTAGCACATAGTCTGCATAGGTTTCGTGGCCTAACAATTGTGCAATTTCTCTTCTTAGGTTGATGAGACGCTTGCAGATATCTAAATTATTTTCTTTATTATCATGTGTGCATAGCGTATTGCGTGCCATGTACATTTGTTTTCTCAATTCTCTTTGAGTTGAGTATGTCATAAAAGGAGAATAGCTTGGATAGTCGAGAGTAAATATCCAACCATCTTTTTCTTTCTCTTTGGCACAAAGAGCTGCTGCTTCTTTTGCGCTATCAGGTAGACCTTCCAATTGCTTTTCGTCAGTAATGTGAAGTTCGAAAGCCTTGGTGTCTTTAAGTAAATTTTGTGAGAATTGTAACGTAAGTATGCTTGATTCTTCAGTCAGTTTTCGGAGTTTTTCTTTGCCTTTTTCATCCAGTAGAGCTCCGCTTCTAACAAATCCGTCATAGCTATTATTCAGTAGCATCTGTTCTTCTGGTGTAAGTTCACGATGGTTTTCGTATACTTTTCTTACACGTTCAAACAATTTTGGATTAAGACTTACATCGTTGGCATGCTTCGTAAGAATAGGACTCATTTTTTGTGCTAGTGCGTCCAATTCATCATTTGTCTCTGCGCTTAACATGCACGAGAACACATTAGAAACACGATCTAACAGGTCATAATAATGTGGGCCTTTTTCATCATCCTCATGAACTATCGTATTATCAAATGTTGGTTCATCAGGATTATTAATAATTTTATCGATTTCCTCGTTATCCCTTTTGATACCTTCCATGAATGCTTCTTCGTAATCTTCTAACGCAATTTGGTTAAAAGGTACGGTGTCATGAGGGGTGTTATAAGGGTGAAAAAAAGGATTGATATGTTTGCTATTTTCTTTTATATTTTCATTCATACTATGCTTTTCTATAATTCCTTGCAAAGATAATAAAAATAATAAAAGACAAAGCCTGATTATCAAAGAATTTAACTATTGTTACATCAGTAATTTTTCCAATGCGGGTATAAATATTCTTCCTCGATATAATGTCAGTCTTTGGGCATCTTGCATATTGTTTAATGCTCTTGACACATCTAGTCTACTATCATTTACTTCGAGTGCCAGTTGGTTCATTTTGATATAGAAGGTTTTTGGACCGGCAGGGTATATACAGTGCTCTTCAAAGAAGCGTGTTATTTTGTCTTCGAGTGTTTGTGGAACTTTTTTCCATGGGCGATGTTCGTAGCGTTGGTTCTCCATGGAAAGTAGATTTAATATATTGATTCGGAATATGACAAATTGATCACTAAGTCGTAAAACTTCTTTTTTATCTAGGCTGAAGAGTTTGCAATCTTCTAATGCCTTATAAGTACGTGTATATCGCTGGTGTAATCCGAATAGGCGGTTAGCCTGTATCACAGATGGCCCTTCTGAAATTTCTGTAACGTAGTAACTTCCATCGTCAGAAACCGTTTTAATTTCAACTTTTCCATTTAAAATGAAAAATAATTCATGGCATGGATCACCTTCTTTTACAATATCTTTTCCTGCTCGTATTGTTGAAAAATTGAATCTTGTATGTGCTACAATAAGTGAGATGTCATTTTTACTAATACCAAGAAAGAGAGGGAGTTGTAAGAGATTATTATATATTTGTAGCTCTTTCATGTTCTAGTTTACTATCTTTTTTCTTAATTTTGGAGAATACCAAACGGCATTTTTTCCATTTTGATCGGCGTAGATAAAGTATGCCATGAGTTCAGGGTGTTTTGCTAATATTTTTTTGGCTCCATCTAATCCGGTTACCATAAAGGCTGTAGCATATGCATCTGCTGTTGCACAATTGTCAGCAAAAACGGTTGAAGAGAGGATATTATGTTGTACAGGATAGCCCGTTTTGGGATCTATGGTGTGAGCATATTTCTTGCCATTCTTATAATAATATTTGCGATAATTACCGCTAGTTGCCATAGCTTTGTTGGTAACATTTAATATGGTCTGTATCTCTTGCTGATTGTTTAAAGAGTCGTCTACAGGTTTGGTTACACCTATTTTCCAAGGTACTCTTTTTTCATTCAGGCCATAGGTTACGATTTCTCCACCTATTTCAATCATAAAATTCTTAATTCCTTTTTGTCTTAAGAACTTGGCTACTACATCACTTCCAAATCCTTTCGCAATGGCCGAACAGTCAAGCATCGTATTTGGGTTTTGCTTGATAATATGTTTTTTTTCCATTTTGATTTTTTGGTAGCCCACAATATTTCTTAAACTGTCAACAACAGCTTTGGATGGTTCTTTTCCTGTTTTGAATCCAAACCCCCAGGTGTTAACCATTGGGGCTACGGTCATGTCAAATGCGCCATCTGTCTCTTTGGCTATATTCTCGCCTAGAGAGAAAACTTCTGCAAACATATCATCGACTTTTACATCTTTACCTTGATTTATCTTAGAGATAGTAGATGTCTTGTTGAAGGTAGATAAAGACTCATCTACTTTTTTAAGTTCTCCTTCTATCTCGGTTTGCAGGTCATTATCAGACTGATAAGTTATATTATATATGGTTCCGAAAATAAATCCGGTATTATGTTGAAAGGGAATCGTTTTTTGCTGACGAACGATAACTATAATGATGGCTGTCAGTACAAGTAATGCCCCTATTTGCCATGCTGTTTTCTTGGGTGTGGTTTCCATTTGTTTTCTTTTTAAAATTCTAGGATTACGTTAAATGTTCCTCCTAAATGTGAACCTTCATTTCGTCCGAATCCGGGTGCATACCAACTGTTACCGATAGCTCCCTCAGAGTGGATTAGTCTTCTTTTGTATCGTACACTCCATCCTAAATGTAGCGGACCAGCTATCTTAGCGTCTACGCCAAGTCCAAGTTCGAGCCAGTGCATATTTGCTTTTTCGCCTGTGTAGCTGAAGTCCACTTGGTCTTTCCATACGGGGTCTGTAACCGTAGTATTGATGATATCATATTTATAGGATGTAAAAGCATATCTAACTCCTCCGTAGAGTCGGTAGATATCGTGTTTATTTTTTAATAAATTAAAGTCGATACCGATTCTTCCGTAAGGGGCTTTCGTCTTAAAGGTATTGTTAGTCGTTTCGTCTGTCGTGTTGGCTTTTCCATATCCAAGCTCAAGTATAGGAAAGTATTTGTCTTTCAGATTGATGCGCACGGCAGCTTCGTATTGCCCATAGTCGCCAAATGCAAGTTGGGCAACACCCACAAGATCAACAGATACTGCTATATTTTTAAATAGAGCAGTTGTATCCTTTTCTACTTTTGGAATAACTTTTCCTCTTGGTTGCGCCTGTATACTCAGCGTGCATAGAAGCAGCAAACTAGTCAAGATCTTTGAAATAGATATAGAAGTGTGGGGTTGTTGCATCGTAGTTTACTTCCTTTTTGTTAATTCGAATAGAATCGAGTGCGTTGGTTGTATAGTCAACCTTCGTTATGGTGTGAAAATAAGCAGGTGGACAGTCTACTGTTTCAAAGTGCGGCTGATTGGTCTTACTTACCGTCACCGTATCGAGATAAGTCTGGTGATCTAAACTCTTTACTTCAAAGATAAGGATATCCTGATCTCTCGTATAGCTCATAGCCACCAGGCAACTATCAACATTGGCTTTTGATTGAAAAACCGTATCTCTTTGGTTGTTTTGGTCTACTGTCCAAATGGTCAGCGTGTCTTTCAGGGTATCTACATATCCTGCCAGTTTATAGTTTGTATAAACTGTATTATTCAGTGGATAGTCGATACTGCTGGAGCATGCTACCATTGTGAGGAGAAGTACAAATAAAACGGGAATTATTTTTCGCATCTTATTTCTTTTTCTATCTGATAATCGTTTCGGCGAGGCGAATTTCTGCTTACTAAGTCTCCTATAAAACCAGTGAGGAAGAGTTGTGTTCCTATCATCATGGTAGTAAGGAAGATATAGAAGTAAGGCGATTCTGTAACCAAATGACCATAGTTGCCATGGGATAGTTCGATAATCTTGCCAATACCCATTCCTATCAAAGCTAAGAAGCTGATAAAGAAGACGATAGAGCCTAAAAAGCCAAATACGTGCATTGGCTTTTTGCCGAAATTGCTCAAGAACCATAAGGTGAGCAAGTCGAGATAGCCATTGAAAAATCGGTTAATGCCAAATTTGCTTGAACCGTATTTTCTTGCTTGATGGTGTACTATCTTTTCTCCAATCTTGTCAAAACCAGCATTTTTTGCAAGATATGGGATATAACGATGCATCTCGCCATACACCTCTATGTTTTTGACAACCTCCTTGCGATAAGCCTTTAGACCACAGTTAAAGTCGTGGAGATTATGTATACCGCTGATTTTTCTGGCAGTAGCATTAAACAGTTTGGTAGGTATAGTCTTGGTAAGTGGATCATATCGTTTCTGCTTATAACCTGATACTAAATCATAATGATCTACAGTAATCATTTTATAAAGTTCAGGAATTTCGTCAGGTGAGTCTTGTAAGTCTGCATCCATAGTTATGATGACATCACCTTTAGCCTCTTTGAATCCACAATATAGAGCTGGGCTCTTACCGTAATTACGACGGAATTTGATACCCTTTACATTTTCGTCTTTTTGGCTCAGTTCTTCAATAACATCCCAGGAGCGGTCTGTAGAACCGTCATTGACAAAAATAATTTCGTAAGTAAAATTATTTGCTGTCATCACGCGTTTAATCCATGCGTGGAGTTCTGGTAATGATTCTTCCTCATTGTAGAGAGGAACGATAACTGAAATATTCATATGATAATATTATTTTAATTCTTCTATTTTGTTATTTTCGTTGTTCTTTTCATCAGCAGTGCGATGATAGGGCTGGTAATACATCCAAATATGAGTTCGTATATCATAAATAGCGAAGCCCATGCTGCAGAAGACATCATAGTTAGAGCTTCTCCCATATTTTTAATCTCCTGAGCTGATATTCCTTGTTGCTTGTAGTATTCGCTTGCGATTTTAACGGATTCATTGATTTGGGTCATAAATCCTACTGTGTCTCCCCATTCGAAATATGCAAATTGCACAACGGTTAGAATTAGGGTAGCATAGAAATATGTTTCCATTGCATAAAACCAAGCTCGTCTAAATGAAATGAGCCCATCCAGTGCTTTATCGCGGAAGAGTTTAAGCGTATAGCTTACCACGAAGGGGGTGGATATTGCAAAAATGAATGATATTAAACTGAGGCTAGGCCATTTGTGGGCTAGCATGGCTCCAATAAAAGACGCTATCCAGACTAGGGATAGGAAAAAACCATCCTGACGGGCAAATGCTCTAGTCTGTTGTATTATTTGTTGAGTAATCATTATACTTTCCTTTTTAATATGCAAAAATAGTCAATTTCTTTGAGATAGCCTTCTGCGTTATGATAATTTTTCTTATTTCTTTAACTTCTTAATGGCTTATGGAGGTATGTCTACTTAGGGATATCTCTGTAAATGGCCCCGTTTGGGTATGTTTTTACATGGATTCTTTTGATGGGGGTAGGGTAATAAAAGTTGTTGTAGTAGTATAACAAAAAAAGTGAATCAAAAGTAATTTTGATTCACTTTTTGAGCCTCTTGTCGGATTCGAACCAACGACCCCGAGATTACAAATCACGTGCTCTGGCCAACTGAGCTAAAGAGGCATGGGTGGGCAAGCGATTCATATCGCGTCGCTACGACCAAGTACCCTTGCTATGTTCCCATCCTGGGGGAGTTCCGAGGGAGCTGACCGTATGAGACTTGCCCGTCTCATTTTTGCGGTTGCAAAGGTAAGCATTATTTTTGGTTCTGCCAAATATTTTGCTAACTTTTTTGCATTTTTTTTATCCGATGTCAACAATCGTGATACCTGCGCCGCCAAATTGAACGTGCTCATCGCCATAATGTGTTACATTTGGCACGCTTCCTAAATATTGTCTAATGAGCTGACGCAGAATGCCATTTCCTTTTCCATGGAGTATTCTTACGCGAGGCATTCCAACCAGAATTGCATCATCTATGAAATATTGTACGGCCGTTAAAGCTTCGTCCCCTCGCATACCTCTTACGTCAAGATCCTGATGGAAATTCTGTTTATGGTCATCCATCGTCTTTCTTGTTTCTTTCGAGATTCCATACGAACGAAGTCTTTCCGCCATTTCTTCATTTTTACTGAGCGTCTTCTCTTGGCTATCTTGCGAAGATGTCGACGGTGTAGCTGCATATTCCAAACGATTTAATTTTAGTTTGGTGCGCATGCCACCAAAAATAACCGTAGCCGTTTTACCGTCTATGTTTTCCAGTTTTCCTGTGCTACTAGTTCCTTTAATACGTACCTCGTCGCCCACTTCAAGCACTTTAGAACCCGTTTGTTTATTTACAGCTTGGCGTAAGGTTGCAGCAGCCTGTTCCTGTTTTTGAGCTTTTTCAGCCTTATGTTTTTCGTGACGCGCTTTGCGTTGTTTTATTTTTTCTATTTGTCGGGCTATCATGTCATCGTTAGCCTTAGTATCGATGGCACTGACTTCCTTTTCAAATTCATGAAGCTCCTGTCTTATTCGTTTGGTCTCTTCTTTCTCAGCCTGCTTTTCGCGTATTTCACGAATTGTATTCTCTATTTTCTTATTGCTCTCTTTCAGCAATTCTTCGGCTTCTTGGCGTGCTTTAGCGAGAATTTCCTTTCTTTGTGCTTCTATTTCTTGCAGACGAGTTTCATAGCGGCTCACAGCTTTATCCATGTCTTTCTCACGCTGATGAATGTTCTGGCGTTTGGTTTCCCAATAGCGTTTGTCTCGTACGATATCCTGCAAATATTTGTCACTTTGAATATAGTCACTACCAACGATTTCAGATGCTTCTTGAATGACTTGTTCTGGTAAACCTATTTTGCGAGCAATTTCTATAGCAAATGAACTTCCTGGTTGACCGATAGCCAACTGAAATAGAGGTTTCATCTCATGTCTATCGTAGAGCATGGCACCATTAGCCACTCCTTCGTGAGAATCAGCAAAATGCTTTAGGTTTTGATAGTGGGTGGTGATTACTCCAAATGCGTTTTTCTGACAGAACTGATTCAGTACACTTTCTGCTATGGCACCACCGATAGCCGGTTCCGTACCTGTACCAAACTCGTCAATGAGGATGATTGTAGATTCATTCGCATGTTTCATCATATTCTTCATATTTAATAGATGTGAAGAATAGGTACTGAGGTCATTTTCCAAACTTTGTTCATCGCCGATATCAATCATGATATTGGTAAACATACCGGTAGTACTGCGATCGCCTACAGGAATAGAAAGACCACATTGTAACATATATTGTAGTAGACCTACAGTTTTGAGACAAACTGATTTACCGCCGGCATTAGGACCAGAAATAATAAGTAGGCGTTTTTGCTTCGTCAATGTAATGTCCAGTGGTATTACTTTCTTATCTTGTCTTTCCAGTGATAAGCGCAGAAGCGGATGAGAAGCCTGAATCCAATCCATAGCAGGACCTTTTTTAACTTCTGGTTCAAATCCTCTTATTATTTTAGCCAATTCTGCTTTTGCGCGGATACAGTCTATTTGTCCTAAGAATAGATAACTTAGAATAATCTCCTTAATATGTGGGCGTACTTTGTCCGTAAATTCGGTGAGAATGCGAATCACCTCGTGGCGTTCTTCACTTTCTAGTTCTCTTACCCGGTTGTTGGCTTCCACAACTTCAGCCGGTTCGATAAAAACGGTTTTTCCTGTAGCACTCTCATCATGTACTATACCACGAATCTTTTTCTTAAGGTTAGGCACCACAGGAATTACCAGTCGGCCGTCGCGAAGGGTAGGGGTAACATCTTTTTCTACTACGCCTTCACTCTGAGCAGATCGTAATATCCCATTCAGTATGCGGGAGATATTTCCTTCTGTACGGGCAAGTTCTCTTCGAATATCCAACAATTTTGGCGAAGCGTTATCACGAATATGGCCAAATTTGTCAAGGATCTGATCAATACGAGAAATCAGCTGAGGGAAAGTCATAATATCTTCAGCCAGTCGATGTAGAGCGGGATATGGATATTTCTTATCTACTTTCCATCCGTCTTGTTCTTCATTTTCTTCATCATCACCATCTACATTCGTATTTAGGAATTTGACGATTTGGGCAATAGTGTCGAGCGAGCGACGTAAGTCGAAGAGTTCATGCTCCTCAAGAAATGTATTTTCTACGCGGGCACGTAATACGCTTGCGCGAACGTCATAAAAATAACTGAGAGGGAAATTCTCGGTTTCTTCTTGTATTCTTCTGAAGTCGCGTACTTGTGCCAACCACTCATTAACCTCATCAGCTTTTGTAGAAAAAGAGATTCTGTCTACTTCTTCCTTGCCGAGAGTTGAAAGACAACGTTCCTTCAGTAATCGTCGTATTTCACTAAAACCTATCTTGATTTCGAAGTTATCTGGGTATATCATGTTGCAAAAATACGCTTTTTTATCATTTTGAGCAAAAAAGTTAAGAAAAAATTTGGTGGAACCAAAATGTTATGTTACCTTTGCACTCGCTTTTGAGAATAAAGCTATTGGTTGCGATACCATGGAGAGATGGTAGAGTGGTCGATTACAACGGTCTTGAAAACCGTCGTGCTGAGAGGCACCGGGGGTTCGAATCCCTCTCTCTCCGCTAAGCTCTTAGGAAATTCCTAAGAGCTTTTTTTATTTTCTATACGATTTAAGAGCATGTATCAGGAACTATTGATAAAAACAACTTTCGATGAAACGCTTCGTCGTTGCATGATTTATGCGGATGAGGCTCCAGAAGTCATTCTTATTCAGTTAGTAGAGCGTAAGGAAATTGCGCTTCTTGATGAAATTGTGGATAGAATACATGCTTCAACCAATCGCTCATTTGTCCTAGTGGGTGTGCCGATTATCGATTGGTGCAAGGAACTTATGCCATGGAATGATCAAGCTGTAGACCGTAGACCTGAGTCGGGAAAGTATGCGCCTCAAGTATTAGCGTTATTAGAAAACGAGATACTTCCTCAGTTATATCAGCAATATGGAGCACTGCCAGTAGTGCTTGGTGGGTATTCTTTGGGTGGTTTGTTTGCTCTGTGGGCTTCAACTCGTTCTTCTTGTTTCGATTATATTGCAGCTGCTTCTCCTTCTGTATGGATTTCGAATTGGATGACTTATGTAGAGAATCATCCCGTTCAAGCTAAAAAAGTATATATGAGTCTTGGCGACAGAGAGGAGCATTGTAAGAATCGTTATATGAAACAAGTTGGCGATAATATTCGTTCCTATCATGAGCAGCTTATCCGACAGTTGGGTGGGGATAATACGGTCTTATTATGGAATAAAGGTGGGCACTTTCAGGATTTTGCTTTTCGTATTGCCGATTCTTATTCCTGGATTATCCTTCATGTATAGTATTCGTTTATCGGAATATCAAAATGAAAGAACATGATATTAATAAGGTTATTACAAAAATGAGAGAGATTGGTTATGACAAGTATACAGAGTATATTGTCGATAGCCATATCTACTATCATGTTTATAGTAAATATATGTTCATATCTTGCACCTTTTATCTTAAATTCTTTACAAAATCGTTGACTCTGATCTCGTTCTTGACACCAAGTTTGGCAGGAGGGTGCACCAGAGTGTATTCAGGAAGAAGAGTATGATTGTCGTAGTGAAAAAGCTAACCATAACACAGTTGATATCAATAAAATTTATATGATTCTATCAGTTGGAAGCCACTTTATTGGTCTTATCAGACAGCGTGGTGTTATCAAGGATCTTATGAAAAAATGGCGTGAAAAGTATTTTTTAGCAGAAAAGTTTGGTAATTTCAAAAATTATAATTAATTTTGCACTCGCTAAAAAGAAATAGCAAATCGGCTCACGCCTGGAGAGATGGTAGAGTGGTCGATTACAACGGTCTTGAAAACCGTCGTACCGAGAGGTACCGGGGGTTCGAATCCCTCTCTCTCCGCTAAGCTCTTAGGAATTTCCTAAGGGCTTTTTTATTTTCTATACGATTTAAGAGTATGTATCAAGATATTGCTAAAAACATTACTAAATTTTGATATAAAAATAGGAGTCTGAGTAGCAGACTCCTATTTTTTTTGTGATCATATTTTTTAATTAAACGTACCTATAGTGAAGCCATAAGTTGTCGTATTGAGACTATGTTGGGCTTGTATGGTGTTGACATATCCTTTAACATACCATATGCTGCGATAGCCTTTGATAGTAATAGGCATCTGCCAGGTTATCTGTAGCTTACCCTTGAAGTAATGGGCTCCATAATAAGCTAAATCTTGTATCAGTACGCTTTGTGCATATGTACCAGTAGCATCGGCTAAATTCAGTTTTGCTTGGTTACTAAAGTGATAACCTGCCTGTGCGTCTATCCATAACTGATGGTTGGACAGAAGGGCAATACCATATTCGGCAAGTAGGTCTGTTGATTGATACTTGAAAGTACTGGTTGGCAGTAGATGTTTTTGGTTGATAGAGGTAAAGCCTGCTTGCAAACCGATATAGCTTTTTATGCTGTTTCCTTCGAGCCTGTTGGCACGATAGTGAAGACTTACGTCAGCACTTTTTAACTGATAACGCTTTTTGTAGGTAAACTGGTTGATATATTGATTAGAAGTATAGCCATGTATACTATCGATAGTAATGATCAACTTTGGGCGATATTCATCTGCATAGTCTTGAGAGAAAACAGCCTGTGCATCGATTTGGTGTATAGTTTGGGTACGGTATATGCGATGTTGGGTGTTTACCTTGTAATTGTATTCATAATATTTACCAGGTTCGCGCTTATATTGTTCAAAGATAGATTCGGCACCACGGGAGATACTTACTGAGGTGACCTGCGTATAACTGTTGTTGCGAAAACCATAACTCAGTTCGCCACCAAACTTGTGGTTTACGTATTCACGGCTATAGCCCGTCCATCCTTTAAGCGTACCTGTAGCAGCCTCAAGACCTGTCATCTGATAGTAATACAGACTTGGATCTTCTTGTACGGTAGTTAAGGATGGTTGAGATTCCTTATAACGATTGTAATAACCACTTACCCCCAGTGTGTGGTTGCCGATAGTGTAAGATACAGATGGCGTAAGCTGGTATTCAAGTTTACGTGAACGTGAACGAGGGTCGCGAAGTCGGCTCAAGTCGCCCAAATTATAGTCGAGAGACATACCGAATCGCCATCCGTTGAAATCTATGGTTCCTACATGAGCCGATAAATTGAAGTTCTGAAAGTCGTATTTACCAGCTTTGTCGGATCCCACTAGGAAAGGGTTGCTGAAGTAAGTACGCATAACATCGCTCCAGGCTCTTTGCTTTGTTCTTCCCATATTAAAGTCGAACTTGCCATAACCATAGAGATAGTTGCCTATTTTCTGGTATCGCTCCGTGTAAAATTGCAAGGTATTAGTCTGATTACCTTCTTGTACTCGATGATAAGTTCCTGATACGTGACTCATATAGAATTCGGCCTTACCACGATTGCTTGTAGAATCGAGGGTTAGCGAAGCGGCATTGTCTGTATTTCGCCACAGTTGTGTAGCGTCATAATATCTATACTGGCCTTCGTCTGTCAGATTATTCTGAGCCATACTTGTTGCGCTTGCAAGTAGCGCAAAAGTCAGGGTATATATCTTTTTATTCATCATAGTTGCGTGTTCCGATTGTTTTTGATACTTGGAAATCGTTAGAAGAGTTATTGGTATCCACAAGGATTTTGTGACCATTCAGTGTCTTGGAAGTTTTACGATAAATGATTTCGCCCGAATATCCGGTAGTCGACTGGATATACGTATATCCGGCATCGATATAATCCCATAGACGTTTGGTCGTGAGATCAAATCCCTTGGTGCTGTTACGCATACTTTCTACGCCATCGAGAATATAGCGGGTAGGTGCTACTATCCATTCATTACCCGAGGTCTTACCATACTTATAGGTTTTTGGCCATGAGGTAGGGTCTTCGTCGGTGCGGAAAATAATATAGCTGCCCAGACCATTTTGGAGCATATTCATAATCGATGTACCGGTATAGATATTGTAAATAACCTCCATAGCTGGTGTCTCGGGGTTATTCTGATACTTACCTTGTACATCTTTTACTTCGAAATCGGCATCGAGCAGATTATGATCCATCGAGTTATTAGTCGTGTGATCTATAGCACTATTTACAATGAGTATCGTACCTCCTGGTGCTACTTTCTTATTGGCATTTACCGGAATACGATAAATCTGTTTAAGCAGAACCACACTGTCGTTGTATGCTGTTTTTAAGTTTTCTTGTGTATAGGCTGGGGTAGACTCTGATTCTACAATACCGAGATATAGGCCAGATACGTCTATGCTATCATCGCTTTGGTTGAAGAGTTCTATGAATTTACCAGCCACGTAATTCTTATTGTTGTTATCTTTTGAACCGGCAAAGTATATCTTGCCGATAACCAAGTCTCGGTTTATGGCTACCTGTGTTGGCATATCAAGTGTAGTCTCGCCTGTAATCATGGTCGTGCTGATACTGCCAGAGAGAGTCTCTTTTTGGGAGAGTGCCCATGAAGTAGAGAAGGAGTATTCGTCTGGTGCGATGCCTGTGAAAGTGGCGATGCCATTGGCATCCGTCTTTGAGGTTAGGGTTACAGTTCCTCGTGTAGCCGTAACGGTTTTACCGGTCAGGTCTACGGTCGTTTCGTAATCGGTAGGTTGTAAGAGTTGAATGTTCACCGTTGTCTCTTGGGTTGCATCATTATAGTTCACGCATGAAGTGAACAGTAACAAACTTACAAATATCTTGAATATATTTTTCATCATCATTATTGTCAAGTTCTTACAAGTTGAAATAAAGTTCTGCTCCAAAACTGAAAGTACCCGTATTGCGCTGGGTGAGCGTTGTGGTGGTGCTACTCTTCAGATAAGGCTCATGGTAGAGACAATTATTCACATAGAGTGAGAAACCGCCAATCTTGCCAAGTTCCTTGGTCAGGCGGGCTGATAAATTCCATGTAATCGGATTAGAAACAGGATTACTGTCGGTATAGGTCTTAGACAGATCACTAATATTGATACCTTCAATCTGAGTCATATCCGATGTTATCTCGTGATACTGCAGATTAGAATCAATCCATCCGATAGGATCTTTATCGGCAATATAGCTTTGATTCCAGTTGTGCCAATATACCTGTCCGGTAAACGATGCCACCATTTTGAGAGTTGGTATATTGGTGATGATGCGTAAGGTATTGACGAACTGACGGTATTTGCTGAAATCAAGACCTGATGGATATACTACCTTGAATGGAGTCAGATTATAGGTCTGTTGTTCTGCAGTAAGTAGTGAACTCTTCACTGACTCGATGACCGCATCAGTACTCCAAGTCTTCGTTTGTGACCAAGCACCGCTGAAAGCGAATCGGGTGTGAATAGGTTTGATTTCACCGAAGTCCATATCAAATTCTATACCTTTGTTCACAGTACTGTTGGTGTTGCCAATCTTACCGGTTGTCATATAGGCAAGGAAGGTACGAGTTGGTTCATCTGAACCATAGGTATAGAGATTGTAGCTGTATGTATAATACTCCGTAGCGTTACCAAATCCGTTAGGAGTTCTGTCTTGGTAAGCCAGTACACTGATGCGTCCGCCCCAAGGTAGTTTTACATCTACACCTGCTTCCACTTTGGTTGTTGTCGCATTCTTCAAATCTTTGCTTCGCTGTACATCGTATACCTCTGTATGATAGATAAGCTGTTGGCTTGAAGGATCATTCTGCGGCATATAGTTGAGTGATACACGGTCATCGTATTTCTTATCAGGATAGAGATAGTTTAGACCTGGTGTTTTGCTATTCATACCGATACCAGCACGGATGTCGAGCCATTTGGTAGCAGAAAAAGCTATGTTCAGACGAGGACTTAGGGCCGTTGTGGCAAGGTCTGAGAATGGCTGTAAACTGGTAAGGCGCAAACCAAAGTTTATCTTGAGTTTGTTGACACGGTTGATATCCCAGTTGAAGTTGTCTTCTGCGTAAGCAGAGAACTGGTGGAGGCCTGGTATATCAGAGAAGGCACGTGGTCGGCCATTGGAATTCGGGCGATATGGCAAACTGTCATTGCTGTTATAGTAGCCCTTACCATTGTTCCAATCGTAATGATAATCGATGCCGACCTTAAAGGTCTGACGAGTTTTGCCCCAGGTTAAGTAGAACGAATCATTAATCTTGGCATAGATGTTTCCAGGACGACTCTCTGTATTGCCTTGTGCTAGATAAGAAGTGGTAACCCAGGGCACACTGTAATAACCAGAAGTGGCCGCTGTAATGATAGGGAGCAAGCCTGTAGAATTGGTAACGTAACTCGCATTGATATTATCGTTCCAACCCATGCTTACACCAAAAGTATATGAAAGAGAGCGCATCAGAAGTTTGTTTACATTGATGCGGCCATTATGGGTGAACCCGATATTGACATTCTTGTTTTTAGAATAAGTACCGTCATCTATGGCGTCAGGATCATTACCTGTCCAATCTTTAGCATACATGAATCGGAATTTGGTATCAGTATGCCAGTCACGATTGATATCGTAGCCATAGCCTAAATGGATATTATATCGACTGAAAGAACGAGTCTTCTGACGTGGATCACCCCAAGCCTTGGCATAGTCTGCATTAAAATTGAAAATGCCAGCTTTGTTGAGGTTAAATCCTTTGCCTAACGATACGTTTGTCATTTCTGGATTAATCTTAGTCTTAAACTGCCATGGAGTAACACCGACTTTAGAATGAACCACTACAAGTCCGCTGGTCAAATCACCATATTCTGCAGAAGGAATACCTCGAATGATTTCCACCTGATCGATATTGTCAGCAGCAACCTGGCGCAAGTCTGTACCAACAAAGGCAGAACTGGAGAACTGTCCCTGGGTGAGCGCACCATTGTTCGATATCGGTACACCATCAATCACAATCTGACTACCAAAGGCACTCGTATTGTTATTGGTTAAGGTACGCAACTGCAAATTTGTTTGAGACGTAAGATCGGTGTTTCCCATCTTTTGTCCAGGTAGAAGTTGCATGATGTCGGCAAGTGAGGCAGCTTGCAAGTGATCTATGGCCTGACGGTTTACAACAGAGGTTGTAGAGGCTCCTGAAGACTTTTGTTGAGCGGTTACAACGACCTCTTGAAGTGCAAGTGAAGTTGGTGTAAGCCGAATATGAAGATTCATATCTTTGTTCACTTTAACAATCGTTTTAGACTCTTCATAGCCTACGTAAGATACGAGAAGAGTATATATACCGTCGGGTACTTTGTCAAGCGAGGCCTTACCATCAGCATCTGTGACGGATGTTGCTTGCAGCGGTTCTAACTTCAGTGTGGCCATAATAATAGACTCATGGGTGTTCTTGTCTGTTACCGTCACACCTATCCGATATTTCCCTTCATTTTTCTGCGCAAATGTAATGAGCGAAATCAATAGAAGACAAAAAACTAATGATAGTCTCTTGTAATTACTTGTGTAGAAAATCATGATTTGTTTTTTTACTAATTTTAATCTTTGTGACAAATATACCAATAAATTTCTTTAAAATACAACATTAATATGTTAATTCTTTATTCTTTTAACAGTTATAGTTTGAATTTACCTACTTGTAGATATCGCAGATAATCGTTTTTAAATAAAAAAAGGATAGGTGAGGGAGAATCCCTGGCCTATCCTTTTTTTTGTGCTTGTGATATGGCTTACTTAATTTATGGTATCCTTTGAAAAGTTAGCCCAAGTACTTGGAGATCTTTTTCTAATTTTTCTGTGGTGGTTCCGATTTGATCTATGAAGTATGTGATAGCAAGTGTTTGTTTTTTGACATTGATGGTTGCATCATCCACTCCATTGATGGTGAGTACATTTTCTTCTGTAGCAGAAGTAGCCTGTTCTGCAGGTAATTGATAGAGAGCAAACTTGATTTTAGAACTACTGTAATAGTTCGTAGGTGTAAAACCACTGTCGATTAAAGCTCTACGAATCGTAGCCTTTTCTGTTCGGTTAGCATCGTATCGGATAAAGAGATAATGTTTGTCAAGATGTGGTGCCAACGAGTCGATACCCGTTAATCCTTGGAGCGCATGAATAGCCTTTTGTGCATCTGCTTCGGTTACGATTTCCATGTGTTGGCCATAACCTCGCATAATGATATCGCTGGCGCTATAGGAAGTTGGGTTATACCGAGTACCAATAAGTGGTTTCTTAATAGAATCTTCACAAGTCACCTCTGGATTATAGCTGATGGTAGCTGTGCGTCTCTCCAGATTGAATTGAATATCGTCTACTCCGTTAATTTTGGTCAGTTTGTCCATGACTTTATGAGCACAGTCATCACAACGCATACCTTTAATACGTATAGTAAAAGATTGATTTTGTTGTGCACATGCGAATTCGCTTGTGGTGAAAAGTGCCATGGCGATGAGAGTCATGCGGATGGCTTTTAATCTTATTGTCTTTTTCATCTTCATCATCTATGTGGTTTTAGAATTTTTGCTATCATGCTCTTTCTTTGAGCGGTACTTGGGCCAAAATGTTTTTAGCATTTTCTATTCGCTCTGGTGTAGGTGTCGGTATGCCTTCTAATGGGTAATCTATACCTAACTTTTCATACTTGAAAACACCCAGTGTATGATAGGGCAGTACATCAATGCGCTCGATATTCTTCAGTGTCTTTAGAAATTCGGCGAGTTCTTGTAGATACCTATCATTATCCGTGATGCTTGGGATGAGCACGTGGCGAATCCAGACGGGTTTGTTGATATCAGAAAGATAGCGTGCACAGTCTAGGATATTTTCATTCCCCCATCGGGTTAACTTTTTATGCTCCTCGCTATTGATATGCTTGATATCCAAAAGGATGGTGTCGGTAACTGCCATTAACTTTTCGAATTTTTCAAACCATGCACCATGGCGAGTAAACGGTTGTGCAGAAGTATCCAGACAAGTATTGATACCGCGCTGATGAGCTTTTTCAAAAAGTTCGAGAAGAAAATCGATCTGCATCAAAGCCTCGCCACCGCTCACCGTGATACCTCCTTTTTCTCCCCAATAAGTGCGATAGCGTTCTGCCTTGTCAAGCAAATCGTCTGCTGTAGTCTCGTTGGTCTTGTCTAATTTCCAGGTGTCTGGATTATGGCAAAACTGACACCGCATAGGGCAGCCTTTTAAGAATGCGATGAAACGTATACCAGGACCATCTACAGAGCCGAAACTCTCGATAGAGTGTACATATCCTAAATTCATAATCTTTCCTCCTTACAAGTTTATCAATGAAAAAAGTCCGGAGACTGAATCTTGTCAGTAACTCCGGACTTCTATGTTGTTCTATTATATTAGAGTCTTTCGTGAGCCTGACGAGCGATAACATCGAGCTGCTGCTCGCGAGTCAGGTCGATGAACTTCACTGCATAACCACTGACACGGATGGTGAAGTTAGCATACTCAGGTTTCTCTGGATGCTCCATAGCATCTTTCAACTTATCAACACCGAATACGTTAACATTCAAGTGGTGAGAACCCTGATTAAAGTAACCGTCCATAACACCTACCAAAGTATTAGCACGCTCTTCATCATCATGACCGAGTGCATCAGGGTTAATGGTCTGTGTATTAGAGATACCATCGAGTGCATACTCATAAGGCAACTTCGCTACAGAGTTCAAAGAAGCGAGCAAGCCATTTTGCTCAGCACCGTAACTTGGGTTAGCACCTGGAGCCAATGGAGTACCAGCCTTGCGACCATCAGGCATGTTACTGGTGTACTTACCATAAACAACATTTGATGTGATGGTAAGAATACTTGTTGTAGGCTCAGAGTTACGATAAGTATGATGCTTCTTAATCATCGTGATGAAGGTCTTCAGCAACCAAACTGCGATCTCGTCTGCACGCTCATCATCGTTACCATAGCGAGGGAAGTCGCCTTCTGTCTTAAATTCGAGAGGGAAACCAGTCTCGTCACGAATGATGTTAACCTTAGCATACTTGATAGCGCTGATAGAGTCGACTACATGAGAGAAACCGGCAATACCTGTAGCGAAAGTACGACGAACATCTGTATCGATGAGTGCCATCTCTGCTGCTTCATAGAAGTATTTGTCATGCATGTAGTGAATCAAGTTCAATGTCTTCACATATACAGCAGCCAACCATTCCATCATATCCATGAACTTAGGCAAGAAGTCCTCATAAGTTACTACATCACCCTCGATAGGACGATAAGCAGGACCTACCTGCTGACGAGTCTTAGAGTCTACACCACCGCTGATAGCGTATGTAAGACATTTAGCCAGGTTGGCGCGAGCACCGAAGAACTGCATCTCTTTACCGGTCTGTGTAGCAGATACACAGCAGCAGATGCTATAGTCATCACCCCATATTGGGCGCATTACATCATCATTCTCATACTGAATAGAACTTGTCTTTACAGAAATCATTGCAGCATAGTGCTTGAAATTCTTAGGAAGACGAGAACTATAAAGTACAGTCAAGTTAGGTTCTGGTGAAGGACCCATATTCTCTAATGTGTGGAGGAAACGGAAGTCGTTCTTGGTAACCATAGAACGGCCATCCTGACCAATACCACCAACTTCGAGAGTAGCCCAAACTGGGTCGCCAGAGAATAACTCATTATAAGAAGGAATACGAGCGAATTTCACCATGCGGAACTTCATAACCAAGTGGTCGATGAGCTCCTGTGCTTCTTCCTCTGTCAGTGTACCCTCGTTGAGATCACGAGTGATATAGATATCAAGGAATGTAGAAACACGACCAACAGACATCGCTGCACCATTCTGAGTCTTAACAGCACCCAGGTAGCCGAAATACAACCACTGAACAGCTTCAATAGCATTTGTAGCAGGCTGAGAAATATCAAAACCATAGGTTGCAGCCATTTCCTTCAAACCCTTGAGGGCACGAATCTGCATAGAAACCTCTTCGCGAAGACGAATAACATCGTCAATCATTTCACGGTCGCCCATGTTAGCGAGGTCTTTCTTCTTCTCTTCTATCAGATAATCGATACCGTAAAGAGCTACACGACGATAGTCACCTACGATACGACCACGGCCATAAGTGTCAGGAAGACCAGTAAGAATATGGGCATGGCGAACCAAACGCATTTCTGGTGTGTAACTGTCGAACACACCGTCATTGTGAGTCTTGCAATATTTAGTGAAGATTTCTGTAAGTTTTTCTGATGGTTCGTAACCGTAAGTAGTACAAGCCTGTGCTGCCATCTTAATACCACCGTAAGGCATAAATGCGCGCTTGAGTGGCTTGTCTGTCTGGAGACCGACAACTTTTTCTAAATCCTTAGTTTTTTCATCGATGTAAGCTGGTCCGTAAGCTGTTAAACTTGATACTACTTCTGTCTCCATATCAAGAACGCCGCCTTTAGCACGCTCTTCTTTCTGAAGCTCCTGAAGTTTACCCCAAAGTGTCTCTGTTGCTTGAGTAGGTCCTGCGAGGAAACTTTCGTCACCGTCATAACTGGTGTAGTTGTGCTGAATGAAATCGCGAACATTTACTTCATTCTTCCACTTGTTTCCTTTGAAACCTCTCCATTGTGTACTCATAATCATTTTTTTTAATTGAGGAATTGCTATTGATACCTCGTTAGTTATGTTTGTAATATAGAAATTAACTTTCTCGTAATCGACTGCAAAGGTAGCTATATTTTATGAATTATAGCCTTGTTTCTATATGAAATGTGATTTTATTTTTGTTCACTTAAAATATGTGTGTGTTTGTTTTCTTATTCCAGCTTGATTTGTTATCTTTGCGAAGCTAACGCAAATATTTAATACCTAATATTCACATGTCTAAACATTTCAAAGTTCATATACTGAGTCTTGCTTTTTGCTCATTGTTATTTCATTCGCCCCTTTGGGCGAAAATTGATCGTCATGCTGTGGTTACCCGGAATAATCCTTGGGTAACTTCTATGGATTCTCTTCAGTCTCTTTCTGTAGGCAATGGCGGTTTTGCGATGACGGTAGATGGTACGGGACTGCAAACTTTTCCTGAGTACTATTCGCATGGGGTGCCTCTGGGAACGATGAGCGACTGGGGATGGCATACTTTCGCTAATCCGGATAACCTGAGAGCTGAAGAGGCGCTTGTGGCTAAAGACTTCGGACGTGGACACCTTGAGTACTATGCAGCGCAATTTAAAACGAAGGGGCGACAGCATGATGCGAGTGAGTGGTATCGTAAAAATGCACATCGACTTCATTTGGGAACGGTTGGATTAAATTTAGCGGATATCCAACAGGTTCGTCAGATTCGTGAATCATTAGATATGTGGAACGGGGTAATTCATAGCTCTTTTTACTATGGCGGAAATAAATATGAAGTTCAGACGGTATGCTCTCCAGATGCAGATCGTATCGCTTCTGTGGTAAGGTCTACGGTAAAGCCTTCTGTTCGTCTTCGGTTTCCTTATCCTACGGGTGGACACAGTGATGATGCTTGTGACTGGAAGGCTAATGATAAGCATACGACAACTATCGTTGCGCGGTATGACCATGCTGTTGTTCTTCAGCATCAGTTGGATGCTACGGTATATTATGTTATCGTCAGTTGGAAAGGTAAGGCGGATTTACAGAAAAAAGCAGAGCATGTCTTTGTTCTTCAGTCACGTGCGAATGAATTAGAGTTTTCTGTGGAATATCGTCAGAATCTTCCCGATAAGTTCACTATACATCTTGCTGATTTTAAATCCACCAGTCAGGCTTCTGCTCATTATTGGCAGGGGTATTGGAAGAGTGGGGGTATTGTTGATTTCTCTCATGTTAAAGATAATAGAGCGAAGGAATTAGAACGACGTGTGGTTCTTTCGCAATATTTATTGGCTGTCAATGATGCGGGTACTACACCACCACAAGAAACCGGACTTACTTATAATTCGTGGTTTGGGAAATTTCATTTGGAGATGACCTGGTGGCATTTAGCTCAGTTTGCCTTATGGGGACATTCTGAGTTACTCGATCGCCCGTTAAGTTGGTATCAGAAGGTTGCGCCTGTAGCGCGCGATATAGCTAAGCGACAAGGTTTTGATGGAATACGATGGATGAAAATGACCGATCCTTCTGGCGCAGAGGCTCCATCTAATGTCGGTTCTTATCTGATATGGCAGCAACCTCATCTTATTTATTTGGCTGAGTTGTTGTATCGTGCTCATCCATCTCAGTTGCTATTGGATAAGTATGGTGAACTTATTGATCAGACGGCAGATTTTATGTATTCGTTTGCGACGTATGATCAGACCAACGATCGTTATATATTAAAAGGTTGTATACCTGCTCAGGAAACCTTGAAAGCAGAGGTGACCTACAATCCTCCTTTTGAATTGTCTTATTGGCATTATGCCATTCAGGTTGCCCAAAAATGGCGTGAACGCCGTGGATTGCCTCGAAAAGAGAAATGGGATGTACTCGTAGAAAAGTTATCTCCTTTGGCTGCGAATGCTGATAGCTTATATCTGGCTGCAGAATCTGCAGTAGAGACCTATCAGGATATCAGATGTACTTCAGACCATATGGCCGTGCTGGGGGCATTAGGTATTTTGCCCGATAACAAATTGGTGGATAAAAATATCATGCGACATACTTTTGATTGGGTGATTAAAAATTGGAACTGGAATAAAACCTGGGGGTGGGATTTCCCAATGACAGCGATGTGTGCTACTCGCCTGGGTGATCCGGAAGCTGCTGTAAATGCGCTGTTGTTACCTCAACGTACCAATACTTATTTAGTGAGCGGGCATAATTATCAAGATGATCGGTTACGTGTGTATCTTCCTGGTAATGGTGGGCTCTTGACAACAGTTGCCTTGATGTGTGCCGGTTGGGATGGTAATCAAAGCAAGAATCCAGGATTTCCAAAAGAATGGGATGTCAGATGGGAAGGACTTCTTCCGATGCCATAAAACAACAAAAGAGCCGTTAGATTCATATAAATACGCTAACGGCTCTTTTGGAAAAACATACTTCTATTACCTTATTTAAGGTATGATTTCAATTGATCATTCTTTGTATATTTCTTCATCTTTCGTTCAGCTTTCTTGCGAATATCGCGTACACGTTCGCGTTTCAAGCCCAATTGTGTGCCTATTTCCTCATAGGTAAGACCAGCATTCTGGTCATTGAGACCATAAAACATACTGACCACTCTTCTTTCTCTGTCGTTCAGTACGCTAAGTGAACGAATTAAGCCTTGGCGTAAGACATCATCAAGATAGGGTTTGTCAGGAATGACAGCATTAGGATCGCTTAATACGTGAAGCAAACTTGCAGCCTTGCCTTGTACCAAAGGAGCATCAACTGAGAAAGCCTTGCTTTGCTTTAATTCCACAGGATCGTCCATGCTATGTGGTAAAGTATAGATACCACTTTGTTCCTGTATCGCATTCTCGATTGCCTGCCGGATGAAATGCACCGCATATTGTACAAAGCGTTGCCCCTTAGCAGCATCAAACTTTCGTGCTGCTTTTATTAAACCAAAATTACCCTCACTAATCAGATCATTGATACCAAGCCCTCGATCTTGATAGCGTTTGGCGATACTAACCACAAAACGCAGGTTGGCTGTCGTCAATTTCTCTATAGCACTTTCGTCGCCATTTTGTATTTTAGCAGACAGTTCCTGCTCTTCCTGTTCGGAGAGTAAATTTTCTTTTCCTATCTCAGAGAGATAAGTTTGAAGCGAATCATTTTCTTGTTCGCTTAGCGGTTTGCCTGTTTTGATTTCTCTCATAAAATGTATCCTCTTGTCTTGAATTCCTCGTAGAGAGGCTGTGCGATAGCCTTGGCGTCAGGATGGGGAGCACCAGTTGTACCGAGAGCTCTCAAGTCGAAGAAATGTTTCCAGTCACTAACAAATGCAGTATGTACCAATTCTGTATTGGTGTCGAGAGGAAGTATGACACGAGCCTCTTGCGGCTTGCATCCTAATTCTATCAGATGCATGTATGCATACTCTGCAGCTTCATTGGCAAAGAGCCATAATTGGAACTTGCTCCATTCTGAACTTTTGCCTTCGCTCATATCGCGGAGTAAATTTACAAAATCATGTTGATCGTAATTAGTATTACTATCAAAGTCGGGTTCATTTTTTACCCATTCTGGTAGATTTACCGAAATTTCATTACCAAACTTATTTTTGCTGTAATTGCAATAGCGTGTACTTTGTTCCGCCATAGAGTCTGCCCGATGGCGATTGAATTCGCGGGTAATCGCTACTTGAGTAGTGAAATGAACGGTGATACGACGCTCAAAATTACTATTATAATCCTCGAAATACTGCAGGTCGTCCAACCATTTGTTTTCAGCGAGTACACGCATATTGGTGGTGATGTAATCTTTACCGTTTACGGTGTTCAGTCTGCTGAAAGGGTTGGTAGCATATTTACTGGTTAGTACGCCATGGTCAGCGCAGAGATACACCGTACCATGTTCAAGCATAGCATAGTGCTCGTGCTCTATCATGCGACCAACAAAGGGTTTAGCACTCGTTGCATTCGTATGCTCTTCGCTTTTGTAACATACTCTACCAGCACGCTCAATCTGGGTATATATCGCATTTTCACCCTGAGCCTGCTCCCATATTTCATATTGAGGTTTGATGATTTTCATTGATTGTCCTTCTTTTTGCGTTTTATGCAAAGTTACCATAATTTTTTGATACCACAATGCTTTTGATATTTTTTATTATCTTTGCAGATAGAACCGATAATCATGTTTACTATGAAGCGTTTGTCAACTTTTTTTGTTTTCGTTTGTTGTGTTTTGGCACTTTTTGCACAGAGCAAGGAGTTTCGTAATCCCATCATTCCTGGTTTTCATCCTGATCCAAGTATATGTAGAGTAGGAAGCGATTTTTATCTCGTGAATTCTTCTTTTAATTATTTTCCGGGAGTTCCTATTTTTCACAGTAAAGACTTGATACACTGGCAACAAATCGGTAATGTTCTCGATCGTGAATCTCAACTCCCGTTGCAAGGTGCTAATTCGTGGACAGGCATTTATGCTCCTACGCTTCGCTATTATGAGGGTGTTTATTATATGATTACGACGAATATAGGACATGGCGGAAATTTCTTGGTAACGGCAAAAAATCCGCAAGGGCCTTGGAGTGAACCTGTCTGGTTGGAGCAACAGGGGATAGATCCGTCACTTTATTTTGAACATGGAAAATGCTATATGGTCAGTAACCCTGACAATACGATTATGCTGTGTGAGATCGATGCTAAAACGGGTAAACAGTTGACACCTAGTAGGGCCATATGGCATGGTGATGGTGGCCGATATCCAGAAGGACCTCATATTTATAAGAAAGATGGTTATTATTATTTGCTTATTTCGGAAGGTGGAACGGAATTGGCACACCATCTCACGATTGCACGCAGTAAAAATATAGCGGGACCTTATGAGAGTAATCCGGCTAACCCTATTCTTACTAATTGTAATATGAAGGGGCAATTGATGCAGATTCAAGGCACGGGACATGGTGATTTCGTTCAGGCGCCTGATGGTAGTTGGTGGATAACATTCCTGGCTTATCGCAATATGGGGGGGAGTTATCATCATTTAGGTCGGGAAACGTGTATCGCTCCTGTGAAATGGGATGAGGGCCAATGGCCGATAGTATATAATCTTCAACCTATCGATACTTTGATGCAGGCATCTCTATTGCCGGCTGTCGAATGGACAAAGTCTACTGGGAAAATAGTTTTCTCGTCTGGTCAATTAGGGCCTCAATGGGTGTATCTGCAGAATCCTGTTTGGGATAATTATCAGTTTGTGTCGGGTAAATTGCGGTTGAAAGGTGGATGGAGTAGTTTGACAGAAAATAACCGTCCAACTTTCCTTGGCCTTCGACAGGAAGCTGAGCGAATCGTTTTGGAAACACAGGTAACTCCTCATGGTAAGACGGGTTTTGAAAGTGGACTAACCGTTTATCAGATTAATGACGGGCATTATGATCTTTTTGTGCAGGCAGAAAAGAATGGTAAGTATGCTGTCGGACTTCGGTATGTCGTGAAGAATCTACCTCATAATGAGATTGTTTTTGCTCATATCTACAATCCCTACAATTTGAAACTACGTGTGCGTTCGGGTGATAATCAGTATTATTTCGATTATGCAGAGGAGGGGATGCATTATAAAAATGTAGGTCAACTTTCTTCCACCTTGTTAAGTACAGAAGTAGTCGGTGGATTTACGGGTGTCACCCTTGGTATGTATGCGCAGGGTAGTGGATATGCCGATTTTGCTTACTTTGATTATGTTGAGCAATAAGGTAGAGGGGTTATTGCAATAAAAATTGTTACCTTTGCATCATGGAAATACAACCAGTAGCAATTTTTCATTCTCCCTTTGCTTCTAAATTTGGTATACCTAAGCAAAGTGGTATTATAGAAGAACTGAAAGGCGAAATCGTCTTCGAACCGCAATATCGCAATCCTGATGCTATTCGTGGAATAGAAGGGTTTGAGTATTTGTGGCTTATTTGGCAGTTTTCTGCGAATAAGCATGCTGCAAATAGCCTGATGGTTCGCCCACCTCGTTTGGGGGGTAATGAGAAAGTAGGCGTTTTTGCCAGTAGAAGTCCTTTTCGTCCGAATGGTTTAGGTTTATCGTCTGTGAGAATCGATTATGTGGAGTGGGAAAGTCATCGTGGTCCTGTTATCCATGTTCTTGGGGCTGATCTCATGGACGGTACACCGATTTATGACATTAAGCCGTATGTGACCTATGCTGATTGTCATGCAGAGGCACAAAGTGGTTTTGTAGATGAGCGGAAATGGTGTAAGCTAAAGGTTGTTTTATCTGATAATACTAAAGCACGTCTATTGACGCAAAAGGGGTGGACAGATGAAACGATAGCTCAATTACAGGAGGTTCTTGCTGAAGACCCTCGCCCGCAATATCAAAAAGACCCGCAGAAGGTCTATGGTATGCCTTTTGCGGGTCTTGATATTCACTTTCGCGTCATCGATGATGTCGTCGAAGTGCTATAAAGTGTGTTTCGTTTATTGGGCAAATGTAACAAAGTTAACATTTGTCAATGTGATATCACTGTTTGCATCAATATCCTGAGCGGTTTCATGATAGAAAATGTTTGCATTTTCGATGGTAATACCATGAATCATGCCTTTTTCGCCATGAGCAGCAATACCTGTTTTACAACCTCTTACTACGATATCTTTCATGTGGATGTCAGTAAAGTTAGGTGCAAACTCAACTTTGGTAGGTTGAGCGCCTTTCTTAGCACCAACATGGTTATCAAAATAGGTTGTTTCGAATACAATGGCCTGATTATCGATGTCAGTCATGTAGATATTGCTAATGTAGATATCTTCTGTAGTACCACCACGACCAACAGAACTCTTGAAGCGAAGTCCTGTGTCAGTGCCAGAGAAAGTATTATTGTGTACGTAGATATTCTTCATTCCACCCGAGAACTCACTTCCGATAACGAAACCACCGTGAGCATGGTAAACGATATTATCTTGTATGTTGATGTTCTGACATGGACCGTATTCTAATGCTTTTGCACCAGCACCACCTTTCATACAGATACCGTCATCACCCGCGTCAATCACGTTATTCACGATAAGTACATTGGTACAGTTACCGATATCGATAGCATCGCCATTCTGAGCATTCCATGGGCAACGTACAGTTACGCCATCAATAATAACATTCTTACAGCGTTGTGGTACAATATGAAATTTTGGAGAATTTTCAACTGTAACGCCTTGAATCAATACATTTTCGCAATCAGTCAGGCGTATGAGGTGTGTACGCATTTTCTCCTGAGCTTCGGGTGTAGCAGCAATGTTATCAAAATGTTTCAGGTTGAATGGATACCATAAGTCGCCTTTGGCACTTTCAGTTCCACCCATAGCCTTGAAGTCGTTCCATTCGGTGTTGCTCACCTTGCTTCGTTTAACAGGGCGCCACCATTCTCCATTACCGTCGATGATACCTTCACCCGTAATAGAAATATTCTTGCGCTTGCTGGCATTAATACCAGGTGTAGCCTTGTCATCTTTTACACCATTTTCTTCCTTAATAAATTCTTTCTTATCTTCAGAGAAAACAATAATTGCATTTTTCTCCAAATGAAGGTCGATATTATCCTTGAAAGAAATCAATCCTGTAAGATAAATACCAGCAGGTACATTCAAATGACCACCGCCTAGTTTGCTTAATTTGCTTATTGCTTTGCGAAATGCTTCTGTGTTAGAGGTAATACCATCTCCTTTGCCACCACAATCAAGTATTGAAACGGTATTTGCAGGTATTGTTGGAACCGTAACTTCAGGCATTGCTTTAGGTAAATTTTGGTAATACTTGCTGTAATCTCCTGCAAATACGCTTGTAAGAGAAAAAAGCAAAGAAAGTGCTAATAGAATAGTTCTTCTCATTTGTTTTCTACGTTAAATAATAGCTTATATTTCTTTATTCAGTGTACAAACTTACGTAAAAATAATAACAAACGAGTATTCTTTTGGATATTTTAGGGATATTAGGGATAATTTAGTGTAATGATAAAAAAAATAAAAAAGGCGGCCTTCTTGTAATAAGAGAACCGCCCTAATGAAAGGAGGAGTGGTACCTCTTGGAGTTGAACCAAGGACACATGGATTTTCAGTCCATTGCTCTACCACCTGAGCTAAGGTACCGTGCTTAATTGCGGGTGCAAAGGTAGTAAAAAACTTTGAACCCGCAAAAAAATATCCATAAAAGTTCTATGCATTAATATTTGTTAACATCTAGAACGCTTGGATTAGTCTTTTTGATCAAACAGAGGATTCCACCCCTGTGCTTTCAATTCAAATTCCTTATCATCGCGTGTAATTAGCATCGCGCCAAGGTTTTCTTTTGTAATATAGCCGATTTGACGAATACCTTCTATGCCTTCTAGCTTTTCGTGATCACCAATAGGTACTGTGAACACTAATTCGTAGTCTTCGCCACCATTCAGTGCACAAGTAGTGACATTCATGTTCAGTTCTTCTGCCATCACAGCTGTTTGGTAATCGATAGGCAGATTCTTTTCGTAGATGCGGCATCCACAGTGGCTTTGGCTGCAAATGTGTAGCAGTTCGCTACTCAAACCATCAGAAATATCCATCATAGAAGTAGGGCGAATGCCTGCTTCCTTCAGCTTTTGGTTGATGTCACCACGAGCTTCTGGTTGAATCTGGCGTTGCAAAAGATATTCTTTACCTGAGAAATCTGGTTGAAAATCAAATACTTCTTTTCTTTTGGCTTCAAGAGCAGCTACTTTATTTTTATCATCTGCGTTCTTAGCCTCTTTCAGTTTCTTGTTAAAGTCGTTAATCTGACCATAATACACGGTCTTTTCGCGTTCAAGAAGTTGGAGTCCCATGTAGCTTGCTCCTAAGTCTCCGCTGACACAGATGATATCGGTTTCTTTAGCACCGTTTCGATATATGATTTCGTCTTTTGGGGCATCGCCAATACAAGTAATGCTGATAGCAAGACCTGTATAAGATGACGTTGTGTCGCCACCTACGATATCAACGTTCCATTTATCGCAAGCTGCACGTAAACCACGATAGAAGGCTTCTACATCTTCTACTTTGAAGCGCTTATCTACAGCAAGACTTACAACGAGCTGGCGAGGCGTTCCGTTCATGGCAAAGATATCACTTAAGTTAACCATGGCAGACTTATAGCCTAAGTGCTCCAAGTCCATGTAGGTCAAGTCGAAGTGAATACCCTCCATAAGCATATCTGTAGTCATCAGCACTTCCTTGTCTGGGTAGTGCATCACGGCACAATCATCGCCGACACCATATACGGTTGACTCGTTTTTGATAGCAATGTCTTTTGTGAGGCGCTTAATCAGACCAAACTCACCTAATTTAGATATTTCCATCTAGTTTATTTCTTAATCATATAATTATTCAGACCGGCGAATGATTTCGCGGAAGATCTCAGTCATTCTTGGTTGAGCCTCGTTGGCTGCCTTCTGAACCTCTTCGTGACTAACCTCTACAGGAACATCAAATCCTCCCAAGTCTGTGATTACACTAATTCCGAATACTTTGATACCACAATGACGAGCTACAATGACTTCTGGAACAGTACTCATGCCAACGGCATCACCACCAAGGATGCGGTACATGCGATACTCGGCAGGGGTCTCAAAGGTAGGTCCCTGTACACCTACATATACGCCATGTTTCACTTCGATACCTTTTTCTTGTGCAATCTCATCAGCCAATTTAATCAACTGATGGTCATAGGCTTCATGCATATCAGGGAAGCGAGGACCTGTAGGGAAGTTTGGACCATGGAGTGGGTGCTCTGGGAAGAAATTAATGTGGTCGTTGATAATCATTAAGTCGCCAATCTTGAATGAAGGATTCATACCACCAGAAGCATTAGATACAAAAAGCGTCTTGATACCCAATTCGTACATGATTCGCTCTGGGAAAGTAACTTCCTTCATGGAATAGCCTTCATAAAAATGGAAACGACCCTCCATAGCAACAATATCTTTGCCGCCTAACTTTCCGAAAATCAATTTTCCAGCATGTCCTTCTACTGTTGATACTGGGAAGTTTGGAATATCAGCATACGAAAACTCGTAACTGTCAGTTATTTCTGAAGCTAATTGTCCCAGCCCCGTTCCTAGAATGATTGCTGTTTTTGGACTTGTGGTCATCCTTTCTTTTAACCAGGATGCTGTTTCTTGAATTTTTTCGTACATAGCTTATTATTTTTTCATTAAATTCTTCTTCATTGAGCATAAATCTTACTTTGATAGGCAGACTGTAAATGCTCTTTTTAACTTCTTCACTCAAACCTTCGAGGCATTGGATGCGTGTAGCATCTTTTTCTGTTGTAATAATCAGTTTAGGTGATGACATTGCTGCAAATGTTTCATTGATTTTTTCAATGTCTCTATTGGTAAACTGATGATGGTCGCCAAAGGTTAGTGGTTTGATGATGGGTTGATAGGTTCTCAGATCCATGATCATCTGTTTAGGCGAAGCTATACCGGTCAGAAGAAGTACGTTTTTATTGCGTAATTCCTGAAGTGCAACCTCTTTTTTCTCTGCTTGATCGAAGATCGGGTTGAGAGGGTCGTAATCTAGTGTCGTAAAATACAACTGTTGATATGGAAACAGATCTATAGCTTTGGTTAGTACTCTGAATTCCATAGGTTTCAGGTCTTTTGGACATTTGGTGATAATAACCAAGTCTGCTCTGTTTTTACCACTTAGAGGTTCACGAAGTCTGCCGGCAGGTAATAACTTGTCGTAAATAATCAGTCTGTGATAATCTATCAGTAGGATATTGATGCCAGGTTTAACATAACGATGTTGAAAGGCATCGTCTAGTAGGATGACATCTGTAGAGCGTGTTTCGTCATCAAAGGAAAGATGATCGATACCTCTGCATCTATTTTTGTCAACGGCAACAAATGTATTTGGAAATTTCTGGTGCATCTGGTAAGGTTCGTCGCCAATTTCAGGCATGGCAGTGTTTGGACCAGCCAAAACATAACCATGACTTTTACGTTTATAGCCACGACTCAATATAGCAACTTGTGCTACATCTTGCAATAATCTTATCAGATATTCTACATGCGGTGTTTTACCAGCCCCTCCTACGGTGATATTACCTACAGAGATGACAGGTATATCAAATGCTCTCGACTTCTTGATGCCTACATCAAAAAGCCAGTTTCGGAATCTTACCCCTGCACCGTAAATCCAGGATAGAGGTAAGAGCCAATCATTGATTTTTATGAAATCTCCTTCTGTTCTCATTAATACAAGTTTAGTATATATGGAATGCGTGCCTGTAATACTTCGTGTTGCTTGATGTTTCGTAACATCATAAATGGTGTATAGTATTCGCCTAATGCCAAACGAAGTTGTTCATCTAAAGAGTTGCTGTCTTCTGTTATACCAAATAGTTGGTCTATCCAATTCGTAGGTTGTGAATAGTCTACTGTATAATAGTTTTTCAGTTTGGCAAATGAAGCCGCTTTTTGGATAGCATCATCCATACTACCTAATTGGTCTACCAGTTTGAGTTTGAGGGCATCTGTTCCTAAGAATACATGCCCTTGTGCTACCTCATGTACTTGATTTACAGACAATTTTCTTCCATCCGCTACGCGTTGGCAGAATAAGTCATAACCTCTGTCAACATATCTCTGCAGCGCTTTGGCTTCATCTTCATTGTATGGTCTTGCCATAGGGATAGGGTTATTCATTGAGAATGTGCTATTCTTATTGGTTCCTATCTCATCAAATTTGATGCCAAGTTTTTGTGTCATCAGTCCACTAAAGTCTGGAATGGCTGCAAAAATACCAATACTTCCAGTTTCTGTAGTAGGTTGAGCTACAATCCATCGTGCGCCCATGCTCATATAGTAAGCTCCTGAAGCAGCCATGCCGCTCATGGATACCACTACAGGCTTTTGGGCATTCAACTTCTTGACATAATGCCAGATTTGCTCAGAAGCATAAGCATCTCCACCCCCAGAATTGATGCGGAGAACTACAGCTTTAATTCTGTCATCATTGGCCATGTCTTCCAAATCTTTGCAAACTTTGCTCGCAACAATCTGTGGCTCATTGTTATTCAAAGAATTCGCCTTATCAATAATGCTACCCTCACAATAGTATAGAGCGATTTTATCTCCCTTATCCTCGTTGATAATAGCTTTGTTCATTTCGGCAACGCTCACCTGATGAATCATGTCATCGTCTTCAAGTCCGAGTCGCTTTTTGACTACAGATTTTATTTCGTCGGCATATAAAAGACCATCTACGAAATTCTTTTTAAGTAATGATTTACCTCCGTCGAGTGAAACGATTTCATCAGCATACTGGTTAAGCTGGCTGGTACTGATGTGACGAGACTGAGAAACCTGTGTGCACACTTCAGACCATAAACCGTTGATAATACGACTCATCTGTTCACGGTTAGCGTCACTCATCTTGTCTTCGGTAAATGTTTCGGTATAGCTTTTATATTTTCCTACTTTGAAAATTTGAAAACGAACCCCAAATTTTGCGAATAAGTCTTTGTAATATTCAGGTTGAGCTGCTATACCATGCCAGTCAATCATACCTTCAGGATTGAGGTATACCTTATTGGCAGCAGTACTGATATAGTATGTAGGCTGATTAAAGCGTTCACCATAAGCGATAATCCATTTACCTGATTTACGGAAATCTTGTAATGCACCTCTTATCTCTTGCACGGTAGCCCAGTCTGTAGACAAAAAGCCTGACTCCAAATAGATACCCTGAATATGCTTATCATTTTTGGCTTTTTTGATGGCTGACATCATTTCGTTCATACCGATTTGGTTGATTTGATGCCCTGTAATCTGTCCAATGAAGTTATCGCTTGCCTGTTCGTTAATTATTCCCTGAAGTTTAAGAACCAAAACGGAATTGTCCTGTAAAGTAGTTCCTGCGCTTTTCGAAGAAATCATACCGATAAGGCTGATTAGGCCGAAAAATCCAATAAGAGACCCAAACAGAAAAATACCTATGATAGTGGCAAGTACATTTTTTAAGAAATCCTTCATACTTCGTTTTTGATAAGTTTTGTTCCGCAAAGATAGCAAAAATATTTTGTCATATAGGAGTAAATGTATTGTTTTTATCAAAAATCAGAGTTTTTTTACCAAATCCTAAAAATTGGCAGATAAATCTTTTTGTATCTTTGCAGACATATAACTTTTACTCTAAACGATGAAAAAAATCTTATTAATAGCCTTATTATTTGTAGCTGGCTGGTCTGGTTGTCAGACTGTAAATGCCAAAGCAAAAAAACAATTATGGCCTGATGGCACTCCTATAGATTCTTGGTTTAATGATACCACTAAGGTTGATATAGCACAGTTGGGCAAGAAATATGTGATTACAGACTATGGTGTTGTTCGCGATAGTAATCTAGTGCAAACTGCTGCTATACAGAAAGTTATAGATATGGCTTCTCAACAGGGCGGTGGTGTAGTTGTAGTTCCTAAGGGAACTTTTCAGACGGGTAGTTTATTTTTTAAGAAGGGTACTCATCTTTATGTAGAAGAAGGTGGTGTGCTCAAGGGGTCTGATCGTATTGAGAACTTTGCTATTCAAGAAACTCGTATCGAAGGGCAAACCTGTAAGTATTTTACGGCTATCGTTAATGCCGATGGTTTGGATGGATTTACCATCGCCGGAAAGGGAACAATTAATGGTAATGGCTATCATTATTGGAAGGAATTTTGGATTCGTCGCGAATGGAATCGTCAGTGCACCAATAAAGATGCTCAGCGTCCTCGTCTTGTTTATATTTCTAATTGTAAGAATGTAACCGTACAGGATGTGCATCTTATCAATAGTCCTTTCTGGACCAATCATCTCTATAGAAGCAACCATGTGCGTTATTTAGATTGCTATATATATGCTCCGACAGAGGGTGTAAAGGCTCCAAGTAGTGATGCTATTGATATCGATGTATGCGATGATGTTTTGATAAATGGCTGTTTCATGAATGTAAATGATGATGCCGTAGTATTAAAAGGTGGTAAGGGTACTTATGCTGATGTTGATTCAACGAATGGTCCTTGCAATCGTATCATGATTCAGAATTGTCATTATGGTATTGTCCATGGTTGTCTGACATTGGGAAGTGAAAGTGTTCACGACCGTAATGTTATCCTTCGTAACATTAAGGTTGATAAAGCACATCGTGTGCTTTGGTTAAAGATGCGTCCTGATACACCTCAGCATTATGAGTATGTTACAGTAAGCAATATTACTGGTAATTGTGAGAACTTCTTAGTTGTTCGTCCTTGGACTCAGTTCTATGAAAAGCAGAATCGTCCGGATATGCCTACAAGTCAGTGCAATAATATTTCGATAGAAAATATTAAAATGGATTGTGGTAATTTCTTTAATGTAGGGACTAGCGATAAATACATCTTGAATGATTTTTCATTTAAGGATATCCATATTCAGGATGAGAAAAATTCATTCGATAAGAATATGATTACCAATACAACGGTAAAGAATGTTGTCATCAATGGCGAAAAAGTGAAGTAATGATTATAGGAAGGACCATGAAAATAAAATTGTTATTAGCAGGCTTGCTTTTGAGTGCATTAGGGGTGTCTGCTCAGACATATCAGTTTGATATGACAAAAAGTCAGCCTAATTATACAGATCAAGCAGGATATGGCTATGATGTTGTAGCTGCACCAGAAAAGAAAGATATTAAAAAAGCATTCTTTTTTTCGGTAAAAGTTCCGGATGGTAATTATCGTGTTACTGTAACTTTAGGTAGTAGTAAGCGTGCAGCATCTACAGTTGTTCGTGCGGAATGTCGTCGTCTCTTTCTTGAAGAATGTGTAACAAAGAAAGGTAAATATCAGACATTCTCGTTTTTGGTCAATAAGCGCAGCCCTTATATTAATAATAAGGAACGCGTACTTATAAAAAATAGGGAGAGAGAATATCTTCATTGGGATGATCGCCTGACATTGGAGTTTAATGGTTCTGCTCCTGCTGTTCGAGAGATACGAGTTGAGCGTGATACGATAGCACCTACAGTTTTCCTTTGTGGTAACTCTACTGTTGTCGATCAAGCCAAAGAGCCTTGGGCTAGTTGGGGACAGATGATTCCTCGCTGGTTTGATGATCAGGTATGTTTTGCTAACTTTGCGGAAAGTGGACTTACGGCATCATCTTTTATCGCCCAGAAACGTCTTGATAAAATTATGAGTATGATTAAGAAGGGTGATTATGTGCTTTGTGAATTTGGTCATAATGATCAGAAAGAAAAAGGTCCCGGTGCTGGCGCATATTATAATTTCTCCTTTGCATTGAAGAAATTTATAGATATGACTCGCAAAGCAGGGGCAACCATAATTTTTGTTACTCCAACGCAGCGTCGTGCATGGGATACAAGTAAGACTAAAATTTTAGAAACACACAGTAATTATCCGGAGGCGATGCGTGCTGTTGCTATTCGAGAAAAGGTTCCTGTAATAGAACTTCATGACATGACTCGTACATTCTTCGAAACTTTAGGTTATGACAATAGTACGAAAGCTTTGGTTCATTATCCAGCAAATACATTTCCTGGTCAGACAACAGCATTGGCAGATAATACACACTTCAATCAATATGGCGCTTATGAAGTGTCAAAAATGGTTGTGATGGGCATGAAAAAGCTTCAGTTGCCAATTGTTAATAATTTAAGAAATGATTGGAAAGATTATAATCCAGCCCAACCAGATGATTGGAAAACATTTCATTGGGCACTTTGTCCGATTTATGAGACGATAAAGCCAGATGGTAATTAGATATATATAATAAAAAAGGTATTTTCCCCTTCTTGAACGTGAGTTTTGGAAGGGGATTTTTTTTGTACTCATTGTAAATGTTAAATATCAAAAAATAAAGTCTTGTAATCAAAAATTACGGGTGTATAGATACAATTTTAGGTACTTTTGCCATCGTAATAAACTATACTTAATAAGATTATACCATCGGTTGCGCATCAACCTACGGCCTAATTTTAACAAAATATGCCACGAAAGACCTTGTGCTGGTTACATGTGGACCTAATAAAGATAATATAACAACCTAATTAATAACATGAATAGTAAAAAGCTATTAAAAACAACAGCTCTACCAACGGTAGTTGCATGTTCGGCTTTAGCATTCAGTCCTTACGGAGTGCAGACAGCTAATGCTGCAGTTCAGATTGCCCAGCAGGCTAACAGTATCAAGGGTACTGTAGTAGATGATATGGGTGAGCCTGTTATTGGTGCTACTATCAAGGTAGTTGGTGCCAAAGGCACAGGAACAGTAACCGACTTGGATGGTAATTTCGTATTGAATGTAAAGCCAGGTACCAAACTACAAATCTCTTACATTGGTTATGATAATGTTAATGTCGTTGCCAAAAATGGTATGCAGATCAAACTAAAATCTGCAGGTGCTATTAATTTGGGCAGTGTAGAGGTTGTCGCTTATGGTGTTCAGAAGAAGGTAACTATGACAGGTGCTGTATCAAGTGTGAAAAGTGAAGACTTGGTTCGTACCTCTGTTGGTTCAGTGAATAATGTGCTTGGTGGTCAGCTATCAGGTGTGACAACTGTTCAATATTCTGGTGAGCCTGGTAGCGATGCAGCTGAAATCTTTGTTCGTGGTAAGGCTACATGGGGGGATTCTTCTCCATTGATTCAAGTAGATGGTGTTGAGCGTTCTATGGGTGATATAGATCCGAACGAAATTGAGAGTGTGACAGTCTTGAAAGACGCTTCTGCAACAGCTGTATTTGGTGTGCGTGGTGCAAATGGTGTTGTCTTGATTACAACGAAACGTGGTTCGCAAGGTAAGGCTAAAATTAATGTTTCTACTGCATGGACAGCACTCTCCCCAACGAAAATGGTAGAGCAGGCTAGTTCTTACGAATATGCTAACTTCTATAACCAGATGTCATATAATGACTATTTGCAGAATGCTAATGTCGCAGTAGCAAATGGTAAATATGCTGATGTTTCTGCTTATATGGCAGAGAATGCTTTTAATCCAAGCTTTTCAAATGCTATTATAGAAAAGTTTAAGACTAACTCTGATCCGATTCGTTTCCCAAATACTAGTTGGGCAGACTATATTATGAAGGATGTGACGCTCCAGCAGCAGCACAACTTGAATATATCTGGTGGTACAGATCGCGTGAAGTACTTTATTTCTGCTGGTTACTATGCACAGGGTGGTCTCTTTAATGAGTTTGATCGTGGTTATGACTATGGATATCAGTATCAACGCTTTAACTATCGTGGTAACCTTGACTTAAAGGCAACAAAGACTACAACATTGTCATTTAATGTGGCAGGTAATGTGAGCGATGCAGATAAACCTTACACTGGTCAGGGTTCTGGTGGTATGATAAAAAATATCTATTATGCTACACCTTTCTCAAGTCCAGGAATTATAGATGGTAAGATGGTTACAGGAACCACAGACTATACTGATGGCTTAAATCTTCCATTCTTGGGTAGTAATGGTATGGCTTACTATGGTAATGGTTTCATGCAGACCAATATCAATAAGATCCAAATGGACTTGGTTCTTGATCAGAAACTTGATTTTGTGACTAAGGGATTGAGTTTTAAGGCTAAAGGTTCTTACAACTCAAGCTATACTGTAAACAAACAAGGTAATTGTGGTGTTGCTACCTTTAATCCATTGGTTCAGTATGATGCTAATGGTAACGTTATTTATAATGATGATGGTACTCCTTATATTTTATATCGTCAGAATGGTAACGATACAGATCCTTCTTATAAATACTCTCAGGGTAAAGCGCGTGATTGGTATTTGGAGGCTAGTTTCAATTACTCGCGTGTGTTCGGTAAGCATACCGTAAATGCCCTCGCATTGTATAACCAGTCTAAGCAGTATTATTATTCTGGAACTTCTTACCCAGATGTACCTCGTTCATATGTAGGTTTGGTAGGTCGTGCAACATATGATTATGCTAACAGATATATGGCCGAATTTAATATGGGTTATAATGGTTCTGAGAACTTTGCTCCAGGTAGGCGATTCGGTCTTTTCCCTGCAGGTTCTATTGGTTGGATTGCAAGTGAGGAAAAGTTTTGGAAACCTATTTCTAAGGTTGTGTCATTCTTCAAGCTTCGTGCATCTTGGGGTCTTGTTGGTAATGATAAAACAATAGATTCCTTTCGTTTTATGTATTTAGCTGACCCATTTGTAACGGGGTCTGGAGGATTGATAACTAATGCATTGACATCACCTTATACAGATACTTATGGTTATCTCTTTGGTAACGCCCAGTCAGGTACAACCTCTGGAACATCAGGTCTTGCTGGTGCTTATGAATCTGCAAAGAATAATCCTGATATTGGTTGGGAAAAAGCCTTTAAGCAGGATTATGGTGTTGATGTTTATTTTTTCAATGACCGTTTGAAGACAACATTTGACTATTATCGTGAGCATCGTACAGATATTCTAGTTCGTGATGCTACGGTTCCATCAACAATCGGTTTTACAATGCCATATACTAATGCCGGTGAAACTAAGTCTTGGGGTTGGGAGCTTTCTGTAGGTTACAATGATAAGATTGGAAAAGATTTCCGTTATTGGGGAAAACTGAATCTTTCTTATAACCAGAACGAAATCATCGAGATGAGGGAAACTCCTCAGAAGAATGAATACATGTATTCTCGTGGCCATCGTATTGGTGCTCGTTCTATGTATAAGTTCTGGAAATATTATGAAGGCGAGCAGACAAAAGCAGAGTATCAGCAGACTTTTGGTGAGGCTTTCCCTACTCAGAGAGTTAGTAATCTTCAGCCAGGTGACTGTGTTTATGTGGATCTAGATCATGATGGTAAGATTGATGAAAACGATAAGACCCGCGATAACGGTTATACTGATGATCCTGAGTATATGGCTGGTTTAACTTTTGGTTTCGCATGGAAGCGCTTGACATTTAATGCGCAGATGACTGGTGCATGGAATGTTTCCCGTTATATTACCGATGTGTTCCGTCAGCCATTCTTCTGTTCTTCTAATACGACTCAAGGAGGATTACTCTCTTATCACGTAGAAAATACATGGACACCAGGCGTATATGAATCACAGGATGCATTGTATCCACGTGCTACTTGGGCCAATGCTGTTCAGAACTATGTAGAATCAGACCTTTGGGAGAAGGATGCTAAATATCTTCGTTTGAAGACGATTTCTATATCTTACGATTTAATTAATCCTACTTTCAAGAAGATTGGTATGAATAAATTTGAGGTTACCTTATCAGGTTACAACTTGCTGACCTTTACTCCTTATAAATGGGGTGACCCAGAGACAAGAGCTTCAAGTTCTCCTTCTTACCCTCTTCAGCGTACCTACACAATCAGTCTGAATGTAGGCTTCTAATTAAATAGGTAAAAGCAATTAAGAAACAAAGAAACAATGAAACATAATATATTATTTCGTAGTGCAGTAGCTATGCTTGTTGCAGGTGCAGCGATGACCGCATGTACAGACAATATCGCTGTTGGTGATGCATCTCTTGATAAGGCAACAAGTTCTACTGCTACGATCGATTCTGTATTCCAAAATGCAGAGTATACTCGTCAGTTCCTTATTGGAATCTATTCGAAGCAGTACTATGGATTACCATATGCTAATGGTGGTGCTTATATGCCACATGCAGGTAACCCATATACAGGTAAATTTGATGGATTGACTGACTGCTGGCATCAGTTTTGGAATGGTGCTGCTGTCTATGGGCAGTATTATACTGGAGCGATGACAGCTACAACCAACCGCTCAGATGGATTGGATGGACCTCTTTATTCTTATGATAAGGAATTTCAGTGGTATACGATTCGTGCTTCTCATATTTTCCTTGAAAATGTTGATCGTGCACCAGAAGTTGATATGAAATCAGATGAAAAGAATCGTTTGAAGGCTGAGGCTCGCTGTTTGATGGTGAGTGCCTTTTTTGAAACTTTTCAGCACTTCGGTGGTATTCCAATTATGGACCATGCGTTAACAACGGATGAAGTAGCTAATGAAACACCACGTGACTCTGTAGAGGTTTGTGTAGATTGGATGGTAAATGAGTTGGATAAAGCTATTGCTGATAATGATTTCCCTTGGATTACTTCTAATCCTGCTACGATGAATGGTCGTTGGACCAAGGCTGGAGCTATGGCATTAAAGTGTAAAATTCTCCAGTTCGCAGCTTCTCCATTGTTGAATCCTAAGGATGGTCAACCTTATTATTCTGGTGCTTCAGAAGAACAGAAACCATTTATAATGTATACTGATGCTTCGAAATATCAGGAGCGTTGGGATCGTTTTGCAAAAGCTTGTGACGATTTTTACAATGCTTTGCAGGCTAATGGTCAGTATAGTATGGTTTTGGCGAATATTCCAAGTTCAGCTACTACTGCAGCAAAGAAAGCCCCTTACTATCGTTTAGCCTATCGTCAAGGTTACTTCTTAAATGCGTCTCCAGAGATTTTGCATTCGGTTCGTGTTTATGGTAACGACCCTATGTCTACTGCGCGTTATGGTTGGCATGAGTGGTATTCTAAGGCAGTTCCACGTAATGCATATTGTCCAACACAAGAGTATGTTGAAAAGTTCTCTTGGAACGATGGTGAGCCATTTAATTGGACTAATGCTGCTAAGAAAACATATAAATCTTCAGCAACGGAGCCTGATGTTACAGTTACTAAAGCTGATGATGGTTCAGAAGTCTATACTGTTTCAAACTTTGTGACAAATACTATAACAGGTGCGATTACGCGTAACCCGAAGTCTTTGCATACTATGTTTGTTAGTGGTGATGTACCAGCTGGTGGACGTCAAATTACAACTTCTTTGACTCGTGATCCACGTCTCTATGAAGAGTGTATTGTTAATGGTTTGAATATGAACTTAGACTGGTCTACTGCATCTATGACCGGTGATCCTTGGGAACTTTGGTATGATGGAAATGATGGTGGAACGGGTGTCTTGACCCAGCAAAATACCATGTTCGGTTCTGGTTATGGTTTTAATAAATACTACTTGGGTACAGGTGTTTATTCTGGTGACCAAAAAGCAGATTCTTATCGTTATCCTACTCAATGGGTGGCTCTTTCGTTGCCTGAATTTTATTTGCAGTATGCTGAGGCATTAGTGATGCGTTCAAATCCTGATGTAACAAAAGCGGCTCAAATGATAAATGTTGTGCGTTCACGTGTGGGCCTTCCTGGTGTTGAAACGATGTGGACTCGTTCTAACTTCCGTTCTGCTAAGGGGTATAAAGCTACTACACTTGCAGCAGCAGCAACAACTCCAGTAACCCTTGAAAATGGTGAAACGTCTACCGAGTTCATGGAAGAATTGCTTGATGAGCGTGTTCGTGAGTTAGGTTTGACTAATGCACGTTGGTTTGATATGGTTCGTTATAAGAGAACTGATTGGATGACGAAACAACTTCATGGTTTGATGCAGTACCGTCTGATTCAGAAGGGTTCTGTGTTTGTAAGTCGTAATGTCGCTTGGATTGGTGCAGACCATGATAATGACCCTTCTTCAACACAGCCTCTTTTCTTCTTGAACTCTATTAAAACCATTACAGGAAACAGTCGTTATCTTTGGAATAAAGATCCGAAGAGTAATGAGGTGAAGAAATGGTTGCTTGATCCACTTCCACAAGCAGAAATTAATAAGCACTATGGTTTGGTACAAAACCCTGGTTGGGAGTAATAATCGGTTAGAATAATTAAGAAAAAACGAATTCTATATGAAAACAAAGAATATATTTATGTTGACATTGCTTGCAGGTACAACCCTGCCAGCAATGGCTCAGCATGACATCGTAGATTCTGTGGCATATAAGGATCAGAAAGTTGATATCGGTGCTAACCGTTTGTTCTCTCGTGAACAGTCAACTGGTGCTGTCAGTGTCATTAGTAATAAAGATGTCAATAAGCGTGGTGCACGCAATATTGGAAATAATATTTTGGGCTCAGGTTCTGGTCTTGTCAGTTTGGATGGTTCTGGACTTTTTCATGCACAGAATCCAACTTTCTATATCCGTGGAATTCAGTCATCAAGTGGCAGTACACCATTAATTATTGTTGATGGTGTTGAACGTGCTATAGAGAATGTCGTTGCAGAAGATGTAGAAAGTGTACAGATCTTGAAAGATGCTGCTGCAACAGCACTTTATGGCTATAAGGGAGCTAATGGTGTCCTTATTGTGACTACTAAGCATGGTGATTATAATTCAAAGTCTATTACGTTTAGTTATGATCATGTTTTCTCTTATCTGAATAATAAACCAAAGATGGCAGATGCGGCTACTTATGCTTCTGCTGTCAATGAAGCTTATCGCAATCAGGGGGAAGCTAGTGTTTATAGCGATGCAGTTATCAATGCTTATAAGAATGGAACTAATCCACTTTACTACCCTAATGTAAATTGGGCAGATGAAACGTTCCGTGATGTTTCTCACAATAATCGTTTCAATCTTGAGTTTAAAGGTGGTTCTAACAATTTCCGTTACTATACCAATGTACAGTTGTTGACGAATAAGGGATTTGTTAAGAATTTTGAGAATGATGGATATTCTACGCAGAATAAGTACACACGTGGTACTTTGCGTTCAAATATGGATATTGATTTGGGGCCTAAAACTAAATTGCATACTCATTTGTATGGTTTGTTGACCGAGCAATCACAGCCAGGTTCTCAGGCAGATCTTTGGAGTATGATTTATCAGTTACCTGCTAATGCATTCCCAATTAAGGCTACAAGTGCAGTATGGGGAGGTAATACTCAATATACTACAAACAACCCAGTCGCACAGAGTCAAGCAGCTGCTTACTATAAGAACCATCAGAGAGCTTTGTATGCTGATTTGCTATTAGAGCAAGATCTATCTTCTATCACAGAAGGCTTGAAAGGAAGTGCTCAGTTAGGTTATGATACATGGTCTAATTTATATGAGAACCATTCTAAGACTTATCGTTACAGTTATTATGCAGTAAATAATAATGGTGATGTTGTTCCGGATGGTGAAGGTGCATTGGCTGCTGTTGAAGGTTCTGATTCTAGAATGGGAACAGCATCCAATAATGATTCATGGATTCGTCGCTGTGTATGGAATCTAGCACTTAATTATGATCGTACATTTGCAGAGAAGCATAATGTATATGGTCAGTTGAAATATGATTATGAGTATAATGACCAGACTGGTACAAATACTTCTATTTATCGTCATAATATCTCTTTGTTTGGCCATTATGGTTATGATAATCGCTACCTGTTTGATGTAGCGTTTGTCGAGTCGGCTTCTAATCGCTTGGCTCCTGGTAGTAAGTGGGCATTTTCTCCAACATTCTCTGCTGCGTGGAATATTTCTAATGAGGCATTCATGAAGAATGTTAAATGTATAGATTTCTTGAAATTGCGCGTTTCTTGGGGTAATAAGCAATTAGATGTACTTCCTGGTGATAATGTATGGACTTATTATAATCAGTTCTATCTAATGGATGCGGCTAGCTATCCATTTGATGCTACCTATACGGGTACACAGTGGGGTAACACCTATTTGGGAACAGCGATGTCACTAAGTCAAGGTCACGAGCAATCAAGTAAGTTTAATTTAGGTTTGGATGCTACTCTTTTTGGCAGTTTGAATCTCTCGGCAGATGTATACTATCAGAATCGTTATGATATTTGGTATTCTACAGCAGGTAGCTATTCAAGTGTATTTGGTCTGGATGCACCATATGAGAATGTGGGTCGTATAACCTCTAAAGGTTTCGAATTTTCTGCTGATTATAGCAAAAAACTGAATAAGAACTTGACATTTAGTGTAGGTGGTTCTTTAACAGTGAATAAGACTATTGTCAACAGACAAGCAGAGTCTCCACAACTTTTTGCTAATACATCTTCTACTGGTAAGCGTTATGGACAAGCTTTTGGATATATTGCTAATGGCTTCTTCCAGAAGAGTGATGATCTCGATGGTAATGGTATCATATCAGAAGCAGAAATGAAGCAGTTAGGTTATCCTATTCAGAATGCTAATACTATTTATCCTGGTGATGTGAAATATGTAGATTTGACCGGTGATGATAAGATAGATAGTAATGATCGTCAAGCTATAGGATACAGCACAACTGCACCAGACTTGTATTACAATTTCCATCTTGGTGTAGAGTATAAGGGATTTGGTGTTGATGCTATGTTCCAAGGTGTAGGTAAGTGGACTGGTTTCAAGACAACAAATGGCTTGTATCGTTCTGCAGTTGCGACTAATACTTTGTCGCAGTATCTTTATGAGAACTCTTGGTCTGCAGAACGTGGTAATACGGATCAGGCATTATTCCCACGTCTTTCTACTGTTAGCAATGCAAACAATGATGTAAATAGTACATTAAATATGTTTGATCGTAGTTACTTGAAGCTTCGCTATGTAGAGGCATACTATTATTTGCCTAAGACAGTTTTGGATAAAACTAATTTTATCAAAAACGTGAAGCTTTATGTGCGTGGTACAGATCTCTTTACTACTGATCATTTAGACCAAGCTGATGCTGCTTCTTATGGTACAACACAGCCTCTTACCAAAAGTCTCCAACTTGGTGCTGCAGTAACATTCTAAACTCAAAGGAATTACAATTATGAAACTGAATAAAAACATATTATGCTTGGCATTGGCTTCTTTAGCGTTGTCTTCATGCAACACTGATTACAATGAATATACGGCATATGATAAAGAGTATATTGCGCGTTCATTCACATATGTGGGTGGATTGATGACCAAGATATATAATGATATCGATACTGACTGGGGGAACCTTTCTGGTGCTATGCTTTCATCGGCTACGGATGAATCAGAGTATAGTCATGATGGCAACTCTGTAGAAGATTTTTACAATGGTAACTGGAGTGCGGCAAATCCGCACCAGACCATTTGGAGTTCTGCTTATGAAGGCATCACTTATTGTAATGAGGTGATTGATAACTGGTCTGATATGACGTTTGACCAGTACAAGCTAAACATCGACTATGAAAAGCAGATGTACCTCTATAATAATTATAAGTATGAAGCTCGTTGGGCACGTGCTTATTTCTATTATACTTTGGTGCGTCAGTACGGTGGTGTACCTTTCAAAATTCATAATACTACAGGTACCGAAGAAACAGCTTTGCCAAGAGTCACAGCTGACTCTATTTTTAATTTCATTGCCAGTGAGTGTGATGATATTAAGGATAAGATTATTGAGGATTATTCAGCAGATGCAGAACACATTCTTGCAAAGGCTGAGACAGGTCGTGCCAACAAATATGCTGTCTTAGCGTTGAAAGCTCAGGCTGCACTTTATCAAGCTTCTCCTCTCTTTACTCAGGGAAAGACAGATGAAGAAAAGAAAAATCTTTGGGCTGCGGCCGTTATAGCAAACAAAGAATTAATTGATGAGGCTGAAAAGAAGGGATATGGTTTGGCTTCTTCTATTGATGCACTTTGGGGCAAAGAGTATTATTCTGAGGCTCAGAGTTACAAAGAAATTATTTGGGCGCGTAGAACAGCTTCTGCAAATACTTTCGAAAGTTATAACTTCCCAGTAGGTTATTCATCTGGTCAGGGTGGTAACTGTCCTACTCAAGACTTGGTAGATGCGTTCGAATGTACTGATGGAAAGAGTATCAGTGAGAGTAGTCTCTATGATCCTAATAATCCTTATGCAAACCGTGACAGTCGTTTGGCTAAAACAGTTGTTGTCAATGGTGAAGCATGGCCAAATGATTTGGCAGCCTATAATTCTGAACACCCAACAATAGAGACTTATGTAGGTGGTTTTCATTCTCGTACAGGTAATGCAGCTGGAAAGTCATATGCAACAACAACAGGTTATTATCTGAAAAAATTCTGCAACCCTGACCAAATTCTCCGTGCTCGTTCTGGTGTAGCGGTTACTACTTCTCCTCATGGTTGGTTGACCTTCCGTATGGGTGGTATGTATTTAAATTATGCAGAGGCTCTCTTCCAGTACTTCAAGATTGCAGGTAATGCTAATGCTGCTGATGCTACAGCGATGGTAACATATACAGATCCTCAAGGTGATAAGCATACGGTTACAATTCCAAGTACACAGACTGCTGCTAAGATGGCAAGTATGACTCGTACTCGTTCTGGTATGCCAGCTTTTGCAGCAGGTATGACCAACGATGAATTCTGGTCAAAATATAAAAATGAGCGTCGTGTAGAGTTAGCTTTTGAAGGTCATCGTTTCTATGATGTTCGTCGTTGGATGGAAGATGGTGATAAATTCATGAACATCCATCGAATGGAAATCACTAAAAATGAGAATGGATCCTTTACTTATAATAAGGTTGCATTTACCCGCGGTGATGGTAAATGGCAGAGTAGATGGAATTTATTTCCATTCTCTCAGACAGAAATCATGAAGTCTGGTAATGCAATTGTGCAAAATCCAGGTTGGTAATTCGATTTTAAGTTTCTCTTTCAAACACCTTAAATTATTGTCGAATAGATAGGGTGTTTGAAAGAGTAATGATAAAGAATAATTGTTATATAATTTATTATTAACTAAATATTTAAACTATGAAAAAGTTTACTTTAATTGCAATGGCTTTTGCTGCTTTGAGTACAACAGCAAATGCTGAGTTGATGGACAAGTACTTCTTCAAGATTCCTACAGACAAGTTTGCTGATGGTTGGGTGGTTCAAGATGCTGGAAACTTTGCTTCTACACCAGGTAAGGATTATCTTCAAGTGCAAAACAAGAAGAATGGTGGTCGTATGCTCAACTATTTTTGGAATGAAGATGCTTGGCAGAAGGTTGATGTTGCTAAGCTTCCTAATGCCACTTACAAATTTACTATGGATTTGAACATGGCTAGCATGGCTGCACGTTCAGATATGGAATTTGTTCTTCTTCCTATTAATGCTTGTACATCGACAGACTCACGTGTAAGTACTCATAATTATCGATGGGTTTCTGGTGAGGGTGAAGATTATTTTTTCCGTTGGAGAGTTGGTGTAGGTCCTAAAGCTGCTAATGGCGATTTCACTATTTATATAAATGAGGTTCCAACAGCAAAGAACGATTGGTCGAAAACAACAGAAGATTCACTTGTGTTGAAGAGTCAAGTAACCTATAAGTTTGCTGTAGAGATAAATGGCGATGCTAATACTGCTACTTATACAATCTCTGATGCTGAAGGAAACTCTTTGAAGACAGGTGTTCATAATTATGTCTGTGCAGAAGATCGTGCTGGTATCATGGCGTTTAGTATGAATGGTGGATCTATTCACCAGATTTCTAATTTAGGCCTTTCTTATTTGGCAGAAGGTCCTTTTGCAAATGAACCTACTGTAGACCTTTTGGCAGCTCGTGGTGCTGAGCGTGATTACTATGTTAATTTCCATGAAAATGAAATTCTTCATTGGATTCAACTTGGTAACGCAGAAGATGCTTTTGGTACCCAATATGAAGATGGTCAGGAGTATACTATTGGCTATTGGGAAGCTAACGATACTCGTGATTTCGAGCAAGATGCTGAAAATTATTTTGGTTCTAAGATTATCTTTGCATCCAAATCTGGTCAGTTGAAGACTTGGACTACCATGGAAACAGATGAAGAAAACAAGTCTGAAGAGGTTTTGACAGATGTTGATGCAACAGAAGTCGTGATGCCTACTCCAGAGGCAAAAATTACTAATGTAGAAGCTGGTTATGGCAAGGAATATACTATTATTGCTGATAATTCAGAGACCTTGTTAAAGCCTACCGTTACCGTAAAAGTTACTGTTAAGGACGCAAATGGTAGCATTGTTTCTACTAAGGAAGCCCTTTCTGGTGAGAAAGTTAAGCTCGAAGCTCCTGGTTCTTTAGAGTTGTACGCTTACGATGGTACACACCCTAGTCCATGGTATGGTCAGTCTGAGACCGTTACAGTTAATAACAATGCTGAGTATGAGGTAGCTGAGAATGTTGACTATGCTTTGGATAAAGCAACTGTAGAAGCAGGAAAGGTTGGTTTTACTAAAGAAGAAATAGTTGATGGTTCGAATAAATCACACTGGGATCGTATTTATTCTACTCAGAAGTATGGTTATGATGCAGCTGGTAACTCTGAAAATTGGGTTGATGGTACTGACTATACTTTTGTTAAGGAAGGTTTCGGTTTCTATGACCTTGGCGCTATCGGTACAGAAAATGCTAAATGGCCTGTTTTGACTCCAGATGATCCTACAACAGCTTTTGCTCCTTTATATCCTACAGATGCATTCTTAGCTAATAGCAAGTATAATGCTGCTGCTTGGCATATTTTCCCACTCGAGGGTATTGTTTACTACGATACACAGGTTAATAATGCTGAACTCCAGTTGGATGCTAAGTATACTTCTGACGATGCCGCTAAACCAAATTTCTACATTGTTCACAAACGTGGTGGTTATGATCGTCCTGATAAGGGGGATTGCAATTCTACTGAGGTTGTAGAAGCTGGTAAAACATTCAATCTCTATCGTTATGATACAGCTATTAACGATGTTAAAGTATTGACATATAAGGGCTTTGTTCCAGGTACTACAGGTATCGTTTCTGTTAAGAATGATACAAAGGCTAATGCAGATGCTCCAATTTACAACCTTGCAGGTCAAAAGGTAGGTAAGGATTATAAGGGAATCGTTATTCAGAACGGTAAGAAGTTTGTAAAGTAAATTACATTATAAACTTAATATAAAGAAATCCTCTTCTTTTTCGAGAAGAGGATTTTTTGTTTTGACCAAAAAATAAGGTAAAAAATCAAATATTTTGGGTAATGTTGTTCTTTTATTTGTAATTTTGCTGAATTGAACCATGAAATGTAAAAACCTAATTTAATATGATAAAAAAAACTTTTCTGGTAGCTTTTTTAACATTGTCTACTTGTGTAGGTGTTCAGGCCCAGCGCTTTATGGATACACTCGATCGTGGATTGATTGCCATGAAATCAAACTCTGGGGTTTATATCAGCTGGCGTATTTATGGAACCGAGTATTATGGGGTTGCCTATAATATTTATCGTGATGGAGTAAAATTGAATACTGTTCCTTTGTATGTGTCCAACTTTACTGATTCAGATGGAACTGAATTAAGTAAATATACGGTTTCTGCAGTTATCAATGGAGTAGAGCAAGAACAGTGTTCTGCTGTATCAGTTTGGCAGAATGACTATCTTGTTATTCCTAAGGCGCATCGTGTTTCTAGCGATGGTTCTACCGATATTACCAATAATTTTGAGCCGAATGATGCCACTTTTGCTGATATAGACGGTGATGGACAAATGGAAGTGTTTGTTAAGCAAATCAATACTGTCGACCAGAATGCAGGTTTCCCTGCTGATGGAAAAGATTTTGATCGTATTGAAGTGTACAAACTAGATGGTACTTTGTTGTGGTGGATTGAATGTGGTCCTAACTTGACTGATTTCCAGCATAACGAGACGAATATTGCTGTGTATGATTGGGATATGGATGGTAAGGCGGAGGCTATTATGCGTGCTGCTGATGGTACTATTATTCATATGGCAGATGGTACAACGTATGAAATTGGTGATAAGACCAAAAATTATCGTACTGATAATACCATCAATCCTTCTTCTTATTTTATTCACAAAGGAGATGAGTTTCTTGTTTATATGAATGGTCAGACAGGTAAGCCTTACTCTGTCAGCCCTTACCCATTGAAGCGACTAGAAGCTAATGAAACTAGCCTTGAGGCTGCTTGGGGGGATGGTTATGGACATCGTTCCAGTAAGAACTTTTTTGGTGCACCATATTTTGATGGTAAAAGGCCGAGTGTTTTTCTAGCGCGTGGTATTTATACTCAGCATAAGATGATTGCCTTGGATGTTAATCCAACAACTCATGAACTTACAACTCGTTGGACGTGGAACTGTAAAGATTCCTCTTCGCCTTGGTATGGTCAGGGCTATCACAACTACGCCGTAGCCGATGTTGATGAGGATGGTCGCGATGAAATCGTGTTTGGTTCTATGGTAATCGATGACACTGGTAAAGGATTGAGTACTACAGGTTTGGGCCACGGTGATGCAGAGCACGTCGGTGATTATAATCCGTATATTCATGGTCTCGAAATCTTTGCTTGTAACGAAGATAATCCTGCCAATAACTATCGTGATGCAACTACCAGTAAGATTTACTATCGTTTGGCAGGTGGTAGCGATGATGGCCGTTCTATGGCTGGTAATTTTACGAATGACATACCTGGTGCGATTGGCTTTAGTGGTCATGATACTCCAATTAGCTGTGTGACTAATAATCATGAGGAAGGTCTTACCAGTACAGGTGTAACATTGAACTTCCGTACTTATTGGGATGGTGACCTTTTGGAAGAAAGTTTCAATGGTATCGGGCTTCGTAATAGTAATGGTGCTATTTATAAATATGGACAATCTTCCCCATTAAAGGAGTTTGATGATACTTATACCAACAATGATACTAAATCGACCCCATGTTTTCAGGGTGATATATTTGGAGATTGGCGTGAGGAAATAGCTATGCGTGATAAGGATAACAACTTGCGCATAGAGACAACTAATATTCCTACAGCATGGCGCAATTATACTTTGCTTCACGATCCACAGTATCGCAATGCCATGGTTTGGCAAATGAACGGTTACAATCAACCCCCGATGGTTAGTTACTTCCTAGGTGAGACAGAAGGGATAACCGTTGCTCCACCTCCAGCTACCAAGATGGGTAAGGAGGAAATTGCTGCTGGTGGTACCATTACTTCCAGCTATAACGGCAAACAGGTGCTTCTCGATGAAACGGGCGATGCTACCTATATGGTAGACGAAGGCGTTTCTCCTGCAATTTTCTTTGACAATGCACCTTCTTGGGTAAAGGGTCATGATGATAATAATGCTATAGAGTATATTACTTATAAGCATACTCTTAAAGGCGGTGCTTTTACAGGTGGAACCCGTGTGGTAAAGCAAGGTGATGGTGAACTTATCTTGCCTGCTGTAGAACAGACTTATAGTGGTAATACAGATGTTTGGGCTGGTACTATTCATTTCGATGGTAAGATGACCAATAGTCGTGTATGGCTAAACCGTTTTGCAACTTTGAATTCTAATGGTGGTAATTTTGCTAAAGGTATCGAAGCAGACTATGGTGCAACTATTCGTATTGGTGCCTCTGATGCTCCTGGTACTTTAACAACAGATTCGCTCAATTTGAATTTTGGTTCTGTAGTAGAATTTGATATCTTTAACAATGGTACTTCTGATGTTCTGAAAGCTAAAGTATTGAAATTAGAGAAAAAAGACTGGAAGGTTGGTCCTGAGTTTTTAGTACCACGTTTTACAATCACCAATCATGGTACAGACGTCAAGCCTGGTGAATATGTGATTGCTAAAGTTGATAAGATAGAAGGTAATCTCTCTGATGTAAAAATTTCAGGTCTTCGAGGTTATAAGGTTTCTTTAAGCTATTCTGATGGAGAAATAAAATTGTTGGTTGCAGATCTTCGTGCTGCTACTACTACCACATGGACAGGTTCTGAAAATGAAACATGGCAATTGGCTGAGGAAAATAACTTTAGACGCAATGATGATGGTAAAGCTGATGTCTTTGTTACAGGCGATGATGTTGTCTTCGAAGATGGGGCTGCTCATACTACAGTAACGATAAAAGATCAGGTTTCTCCTGGTTCTGTTACTTTCAATAACACTGCAGAATATACGATTACTGGAGATAGTATCGTTGGTGAAACTACAATCATCAAGAATGGCGAAGGTACTGTTAATATAACCAATGTAAATACCTTTGAAGGCCAGACCACAATCAATGCTGGTACACTGAAGGTAACTAATTTAGGTTTTAAGGATGGTATAAACAATGGTGCCTTAGGTAAAATGGAAAACACCATTATACTAAATGGTGGTACTTTAGAGCCTACGCAGACGATGAGTACTAGTCATCCGATATATGTGGGAACTAATGGCGGTTCTGTATTAGTTCCTGATAAGGCAACGTTAAGTATGCAGGGCTCTTTGTCGGGTGCCGGTAATATGTTTAAGGAAGGAAATGGTACTATGGTATTGCCTGCTACAGTTTCTTCTTTTAAACTTTATGTCAATGAGGGTGTTGTTCAGGCGCAGGAAACAGCGAGTTCTCTTCATGCTTATCCTTCAAATGTCGTACTAAATGGTGGTACGATTAAGGATCCTAACAATATTTATTCTTATTCTACTAATAAAGCTAATATCGAAGTACCAGAGGGTTCTGAAGGTACGTGGTATATGGATGAGCGTTGTACTTATTCTGGTAAATTGACGGGTGAGGGTATACTGAATGCCTATGCTACAGGTCCTCGTATGTCTATTACTGGAAGTTGGGATGGTTTTAAGGGTACATTGAATGCCTTTGGCCAAAAGACCGGTAGCTATGACCCTGAATTTACTTTTAACAATGCAGGTATGCGTTATGCTAAACTTAATGTAGCTGCAGGTTTGTCTCTGACGAATAGTAACAAAGCCTTCAACCTGGGTTCGTTGAGCGGTAGCGGAACTTTGAAGGGCTCTGGTCGTTACACTATAGGATATCGTGATGAGTCGGGTAGTTTTAGTGGTGCGTTCTCTGAAACTAGTTTCACTAAAGTTGGTTCAGGTCTTTGGACTCTGAAACGTAACGAAGCATCGACCTATAATGCAGGAATTTATGTCAAGGGTGGTATCTTGAACTTGAGTGATGCATCAACAACGACAACCTTTTTTGGTACGCAGAGTGTAACGGTTTCTGATAGTGGTCGTTTAGCAGGTAAGGCTTACATTGCTAATATCTATGTAGAAAAAGGTGGTATACTTGCACCTGGTGACGCAACTAGTTCTAATCCTAATGGCGAAATGAAGGGTGGTAATATCATCGTTAAAGAGGGGGGCATTGCTTTCTTCCATGCTAATACTGCTGCTGTTCGTACTTATTTAACGGTTACAGGTACTTTAACCATTAACGGTAAAGTTGTCTTAGAGAAGCGTCCGGCATATAAGCCTACATTGGGTAGTTCTATTATCCTTTGGACTTGTAATACTTTCAGTGGTACACCAACCGTTGAACTTCCTGATATATCTGATCTCATCTCAGAAGCTGCTCCTTATGGTTTGAAGTGGGATATATCAGAATTGGCTACAGTTAAGGGAACCATTAAGGTTGTTGCTCGTACAGCTGACGATGTTACAGGTATTTCACAGATTGCTGCGGGTGATCAAGTTGTGGCTACAGTATATACTGCAGAAGGCCGTTATTTGGGTAAAGTTAGTGCAGAGAAGTCCGCAATATCACAAGTCTTGAAGCAAGAAGGTTATCCGCATGGTATTTATATTGTTAATATAAAGGCCAATGGCTTTAATGAAGTAACCAAGGTAGCCGTGAAATAATATTTGTTTTGTAGTTCTTCGATTATCATTTCAAATAATGATGGTCCTTATTTCAGAATTCTTTGAAATAGGGACCATTTTTTGCTGTTTGCTAGGCTTTAGTGCTTGAATCTATATGCTTAGCAAAAAGTATACGAAAGCTTAATTTTACTTTAGTTTGTTTTGTGTATTTTTTTTTACAAGAACGGTCTTGTAGTTTGCGTATTTGTAGCTGATATGTTAGAAGGACTCAAATATGCAAATTTTGAGGCGTTTTTATATCTGTCTGAATATCAGCATGTTATGCGTTTATTGTTTTGTGGGCTAAATAAATGGGCGCCAAAACCCCAGTTCCTAGGGGTCGAAACCTAAGACTTTGTTCGCTAAACTCTATGACCTTATCGCATTAACCCTAAGCTTTCGACCCCTAGGACCTATGGTTTTGTCGGGAGAGAAAATCGAGGGGTGAAAAAAAGACCAAACAGGCTGACCAAAAGTTGAATATTTTGAGCTAGATGACGACTTTTGGAGGCTATGTTTTTTTTGATTTTTTTATTAAGATTTTAGCAGAGCTTACCTCTTTCTTCTTTTGGAGCACGGATATGAGGTGAAAAATCAAATTTTAAGGGTCTGTTTTTATTTGTTTGCGTATCTTTGCAAATAACCATAACAATCTCATAAATAGGCTAAAATCTAAAATACACTCATGATGAACAAATTATTTGCATCGTTAGTTCTAATAGGTGGCTTTTCTGTGAATAGTTTCGCACAAAAGCCGGGGACTCCTGCGTCTCAAATGGAGAAACTGGACAGGGGTGTTATTGCTACTTTATTGCAACCAGGAAAGTACTTCTTGAGTTGGCGCTATTTAGCGAACGATGAAAAAAATACTTCTTTCCGTGTCTTGCGAGATGGTAAAGTGGTTGCTGATCATCTTACACAGGCTACTAGTATGGAGATTGATGGAAAACCAGATAGTAAGTTTCAGGTGGTAACTTTGGTTAATGGGGTAGCGAAGGATATTTCTAAGGCAATTACTCCTTCTGCTTTGCCGTATATGACTTTGCGACTGAACTGTCCTCCGAATGGAGAAAGTTGGCGTTATACCCCTAATGATTGTTCGGTGGGTGATGTGGATGGCGATGGACAGTATGAACTGATTGTGAAATGGGATCCTTCGAATAGTCATGATAATAGTCATCGAGGCTATACGGGTAATACTTATATCGACTGTTATAAGTTTGATGGTACTCAGTTATGGCGTGTCGATTTAGGTAAGAATATCCGTTCGGGTGCGCATTACACCCAGTTTATGGTTTATGATTTCGATGGCGACGGTAAGGCTGAAATGATTTGTAAAACAGCTCCTGGTACCTTGGATGGAAAAGGGCACTATGTAAATCAGGCGGCTACAGATGTTAAGATAAAATCAGAGAACAATCAGGTGGATTATCGCAATAATCAGGGCCTTATTATGAGTGGTCCCGAATATTTGACGGTGTTTGAAGGACAAACAGGCAAGGCTGTCCATACGATATATTATAATCCGAATCGTGAGGGAACTTTCAATCAAGTAGGTCAGTATCCGGATAAATCGTTTTGGGGTGATGAGTATGCCAACCGCTCTGAACGTTATTTGGCAGCTGTGGCTTATTTAGATGGTCCAAATGCTCTGCCAAGTGCAGTGATGTGCAGAGGATATTATACCCGAAGTTATCTGTGGGCAGTAGATTATCAGAATGGTAAGCTCAATACGAAATGGCTTCATGCTTCTGTGTCGAATACGGAGGTTGACCGCTATGATGCTCATTGGAATAAGACGGTTAAAACTTATCAGCATAATACATTCAATGACATTCATGGGGCATTTACGGCTTATGGACAAGGAGCCCATAGCCTCAGTGTGGCTGATGTAGATGGTGACGGTTGTGACGAGATTACCTATGGCTCGGCTGCTATCGATCACGATGGTAACTTACTTTATTCTACAGGATTAGGTCATGGCGATGCTCAACATTTAAGTGATTTTGATCCAGACCGTCCTGGTTTGGAATACTTTATGGTCCTCGAGAACGATCCCTATGGATTCAACTATCGTGATGCTCGTACTGGTGAGGTCTTGCTATATCATACAGCTAAAGACGATACGGGGCGTGGACTTATGGCTGATATTGACTCTACTCATCGTGGTGCAGAATATAGTTATATAGGTCAACCTTCAACTTTTGATATTAAGGGTAGTGTGATTTCAACAGTTAAGTGGCTTCCAAATGATCAGAATAGTCATGTCAGAAGACCACGAGGTAATGGCGAGCGTAACAGAGGTTTTAATATCTGGCGCAGTATGATGGGTATGAACTTCCGTATTTATTGGGATGGCGATGCTTATGATGAGATGCTCAATGGTAACTCGATTACAAAATGGAATGGAGGTAAAGAGGTGAAAGAACTCGGTGTGGGGGATAAGGCTCTTCGCGAATTAGGTGATCCACAATCTTGTAATGGTAGTAAGAGTACCCCATGCTTGCAAGCAGATCTCTTTGGCGACTGGCGTGAAGAAGTCATCTTACGAGACCGTGAAGATCCAAGTTTGCTCTATATCTATTCTACTCAAACCCCAACCCCTTATCGAGTGCCTTGCTTGATGCAAGATCATGTGTATCGCATGGGGGTGGCTTGGCAGAATGTGTCGTATAATCAGCCTCCACATTTAGGCTATTATCTGCCTGACTATATCGAGACCTTTCAGGGAAAATAATTATTAACTAAACGATATCTATAAATATTACACTCATGAAGAGGAATTTATTTTTAGCTGTGGCTATGCTGTGGTTGTCATCTACGATGATGGCACAGTCTACGGTTCGAAAATTTGAATGGAAAAATTCTACAGATGGACAGTCGGTTGTTTATGCTTATCTGCCAGATGCCAGCAAGGCTACAGGTAGAGCTATTGTAGACTGTCCGGGTGGTGGCTATTCTCATTTGGCTATGGACCACGAAGGGCATCAATGGGCCGAATATTTTAATAGTCAGGGTATAGCTTATTTCGTACTGAAATACCGTATGCCAAATGGGGACCGTACTATTCCGTTGGGTGATGCTTATCACGCTATCCAAACGGTAAGAGATAGTGCCAGTGTATGGCATGTGAATCCGTATGATGTGGGTATTATGGGATTCTCGGCAGGTGGCCATTTGGCTTCTTCGGTGAGTACTCACGCAGACTGGAAAGTTCGCCCTAACTTCACGATCTTATTCTATCCTGTTGTCTCTATGAATGAGCGGGATACACATAAAGGTAGTGTTAATGGATTCCTAGGTGAAAAAAAAGCCGATAAAGAGTTGGTAAAATCATTCAGTAATTTTAATTCTGTTAAACGTCACTTGACTCCTCCAGCCATTATCCTTCTTGCCAATGACGACCGGGTAGTGCCTCCTGTAACCAACGGTGTGGCTTATTATAGTGCTATGCGCAGAGCTGGTAATAACTGTTCACTTTATATTTATCCTAGTGGCGGTCACGGTTTTGGATTTCGTACGAACTATGCTTACCATGACCAAATGTTGACTGAGTTAACCAACTGGCTGAATGCACTCCCTTCACCAAAGGCAGATGCGGTACGTGTAGCTTGCATTGGTAACTCAATAACAGATGGTTTTGGTATTGATATGGCTGATAACTTAGGCTATCCTGCTGTGTTGCAGAAAAAATTAGGTAGTAATTATAACGTCAAGAACTTTGGCGTTAGTGGGCGTACTTTATTAAATAAAGGTGATTTGCCTTACCAGAAAGAAGAGGCTTGGCATGATGCCTTGGCTTTCGAGCCTAATATCGCTATAGTGAAATTAGGAACGAATGACGTAAAAGGGTATAATTGGGCTCATAAGAATGAGTTTCATGCAGATTATCAGCAATTGATTGATAGCCTGAAAGCTCTGCCAACTAATCCTCGTATTATCCTGGTTACACCAATTGGTACCAATGTGAAATGGGATATGAAGGAGGAAACATTCCAGGAAATTATCCCGATGATTCGTAAAATAGCCAAGAAAAATAAACTGGAGGTTATAGAAATGCGTGATCTCTTCAAGAATGAAGATGGTAAACAATTCCAGGCAGACGGTGTGCATCCTTCTATACAAGGAGCTACCCAGATGGCTACGATTATTAGTCAGACTCTTCTCAAAGATGCGTCTTCGGCTAAGAATTCAAAGAAAAAGAAAAAATAATTAAAATAATATGAGATGAAGTGTGGTACTTTCACACGGATATAACTGCTGGTGCATGAAGCATCAGCAGTTTTTTTTGTGCCTTGTGCGTAGTGTCACATTTTAAGAAAAGTTATTTAAAAAAGCCCTTCTTAATATATAAAAACCTTAAAATAAAAAGGGTCTTATTTCATCGCGAATTATTTTTTTTACTTTTGAAGCATCAACTAAACTAGACAAAACAATCTAATTGAAGCGAACAAATACCTAAAGCAAATCAGTCTTGCCTTCTTCTACAAGACTTCCCTTTTTGTATCATGTTCCACATTTATTAATAACTAATACAACGCTAATATGTACCTAAAAATGAAAGAAGCCTCTATGGCTTTATGTTTAGGCCTGACTTGTATGCCGGCTTTAGCACAGCAAAGACAAGTTACGGGTACCGTGAAAGATGTTAACGGTGAACCAATGATTGGTGTGACAATTATGATTAACGGTCGGTCTGCAGCTGTAACTGATCTTGATGGTAATTACACGATTTCTAATGTTAACCCCAATTCTAAGTTAACAGTAAGCTATGTCGGTTATCAAGAGCAGGTCGTAACGATTGGTAATCGTACCACGATTAACCTTACCATGAAGGAGGATAACCAAAATCTGGATGAGGTGGTCGTTATCGGTTATGGTACGATGAAAAAGAAAGACCTGACGGGTTCTGTAGCTAGTGTCAACACGAAAGACATTAATCAGGTGGCTAGTGCAAATGCCCTTCAAGCCATGCAAGCAAAGGTGCCGGGTGTAGATCTTCAGCAGAGTGACGGACAGGCTGGTTCGGGTGTCAGTATGACGCTTCGTGGTAATCGTTCTCTATTGGCTTCTAATAATCCTTTGATCTTGGTGGATGGAGTAGAATATGGTTCTACTCTGGATATTCCTGCCAGCGATATTGAGTCGATGGATATCTTGAAGGATGCAGCATCTACAGCAATCTATGGTACTAAGGGTGCTAATGGTGTCATCATTATTACTACCAAGCGTGGTAAGGCTGGTCGTACATCGGTTAGTTTCAATGGTTATCTTTCTTTTAATAGTGCTACGGGTGTTACCAAGTCCATGTATGGTGACAAGGAAGTACAACGCATGATAGATGCCAAAGATTATAAGAATATGCTTTCTTCTGGTGACTGGAGTTCAGCGTCAAAGACAACGACTGCTGAGGATGTGTTGGGTGAATATCTGGATGATGGTACTTCTACTCTTTCTATCTATAATGACAAATCGTATACCGATTGGCTGGATATGATCCTGACGAATAGTGTATCTCAAAATTATGAAGTATCTATACAGGGTGGTAGTGAGAAAACGAATTTCAATGTCTCGCTGTCTGATATGATTGATCAGGGTCTGATGGATGGTGATCAATATAACCGATATACAGGTAGAGCTAATATCGATCATCGTATTAACAAACTGGTTAAAGTGGGTGCAAGCTTGTCGTATGTATATAAGGATAATGATAAGCGAAATAGTGGTGTGTTCGGTCAGGCTCAGAAGATGACTTCTATTACCCATGCTTATCTCAGTGATGGTTCTATCAATGCAACTCCTAACCCATGGTATATAGCGCATTGTTCGCCTTTGATGGACGAAAATGGCAACTATCAGCGTAATGTAGAGACTACACGTTTCTTTGGTAGTGCTTATGCAGAACTTACTCCATTTAAGGGCTTCAATTTTAGGTCTCAGTTTACATTAGATCGTAACAATTCGAGAGATGGGTTGTATCAGGATTACGAGAGTCAGGGCCGTTACCAGAGTTCTAAGACAACGTATATCAGTAATGCATCTTCTATTTCTACCAAATATGTATGGCAGAATACGGCTAATTATAATTTTACCCTTAATAAGGTACATGATTTCAACTTCTTACTGGGTCATGAAATGACACAGACGGTAAAAGAAACCAGTAGTATCTCTGGAGAGGCAGGACAAGAACATTACTATACAAGTTCGTTTTATGATGTTTCAAAGATTACCAGTCCTACAGCGACAAGTTCTTATGTCAAGAGCAATATGGTATCTTTCTTTGGACGTGTCAATTATTCTTATGACTCTAAATATCTTTTCCAGGCTTCTATCCGTGCTGATGGTTCTTCTGTTCTTGCAGATGGACATAAGTGGGGCTATTTCCCTTCTTTCAGTGCGGGCTGGCGTATAAGCGAAGAAAATTTTATGCGAAATACCAAGTCGTGGTTGGATAACTTAAAGGTTCGTGCTTCGTGGGGTTTGTCGGGTAACTCTGCCATCAGTGCTTATCAGACTTTAGCTACGATATCGTCTATTCTGCCGAACTCTACAGACCAGGCGCCAATGACTATGGCCAATGAAGATCTTACATGGGAGAAGACTGCTTCTCTTGATTTCGGTTTGGACTGGTCGGTATTAGGTAGCAGACTGTATGGTAGCTTTGATTATTATAAAACGCATACGTACGATTTGCTGTATTATAAGACGGCACCGGCCTCTTCTGTATATACCAGTCAGTTGGATAATGTGGGCGAAACCAGTGGCCATGGTTTCGAAATTTCCCTGGGAGCAGTACCTGTGCAGAACAAAAATTTCAGATGGGATGTCAGTGCCTCTGCCACTTTCTCACGTGATTATGTAGATGAACTGTCTGATGGTATTACACAATATGTATCTGACAATTATAACATACTGAAGGTAGGTTCGCCAGTTTCGGCTTATTATACCTATCAAGTAGAAAATTGTTGGGGAGTAGGAGAGTTTGACCAGTATGTAGAAGAAAACTATACCAGCAAGGGACTAACCTTTACAAAGCCATACGATGATTATGGAGATCCTGGTACACCAAAAGTAGTAGACCAAAATAATGATGGCGTAATCAATGATGATGATAAAATAGTATATAATCGTTCGCCAAAAGCCATCTTGGGCTTGAATACCTCTTTGACCTATAAGGACTTTAATTTGAGTATTTCTACCATGGCCCGTCTTGGAGGCTATATGTATTACAGTGCCTATACTCTCTATACCTATGATGGTTCTAACTGGGGAGATTTGGATTATTGGACACCTGATAACACAGATACCACCATACCATCTCCAGGTGCATCAGGACAATCATCAACGGCCTTTAAGAACGCTATCGCCATGCAAAAGGCTGATTATTTTAAAATTAAAGACATTACACTGTCTTACAATCTGCCTAAACCTTTGTTGAAAAAGGTCCTTGCTAGCAATGCCCGTGTATATTGTTCTCTGAAAAACTTCTTTACATTCAGCCGTTTTGGTGACTATGATCCAGAACGTGGCGGTGCTGTAACATTCCCTCTGCAGAAACAGGTGGTAGTAGGTCTTAATGTAACATTCTAACTCTAAACAATCTTAGCATGAAAACAATATATGGTTTATTTCTCGCTGTCTCAGTTCTCGGAGTAACGGCGACCTCTTGTTCTGACTATTTGACTGAGGATAATAAAACGGGAACAACTGCAGATTTGGCCTATAATACGGCTTCAGGTATCGATGGTCTGGTATCTTCAGCATATGCGTATGCTCGTGGTTGGTGGGGCAAAGAACCTTCTCTCGGTTTGGCAGAGATGGGGTCTGATTTGTTTTATTATGGCTATGATAATAAACAGAAATCGCTCTGCAGCTATGACCTTTCTGCTGAAAGTTATGGATTTTCTTCTACTTCGGGTACCAATGCTGTTAATAATAATCCTTGTCTGGATCAGTACTGGGAGTTGTTTTACGCAGGAATAGATGTTTGTAACAATACTTTGAAATATGTGGAAGAAAGTTCGGCTATTGATGATACGCAGAAAGCCGCTTATGAAGCAGATGCTTATTTCTTGAGAGCGCTATATTACTCACAGATGGTGGCTTTGTGGGGCCCTATTCCTTATAATTCAGAACCAATAACGACGGTGAGTACAACTCCTGTACGTCAACCAGAAAATGTGGTCTATGGTCATATCTTAGATGATTTGAAATTGGCTATGGAAAAATATAAGAGTGCGGGTATCATGTCTCAGTCGAATGCAACGGGTACCGGTCGTGCTTATTACTATTCTGCCGAGGCTCTATATGCTCGTGTCGCTCTGTATGCTGCATCGTGGTTAGGGGCTAATAGTGTAGACGGTTATGGTAATCTGTATACTGAAGCCTTGAATGCTGCTAAGGACGTTATTAGTAGTTCGGGTGCTAGTTTATACACACGCTATTCTGATACGTGGAATTTGAACAACGAGGAAAATAATTCAGAGTCGTTGTTCCGCGTACATTATGGCAATACGCTCAGTTCTGGTTATGATAACTGTGTTCCTTATCGCTTTAGTACGGATGAAGATGGAGATCATGAAGAGTATAACTCGTTGTTAACTCGCCGTGGCTATAGTAAGAATGGTGGTAGTGCGATGAACTTAATGTTTGTCAGCATGTGGAATAATGGTGCCAGTGATTTGGGCGGTAGTGGCCAGAATAAAAACCAGGTATTTGTACGTGTAACCGATGCAACTAGTAGTAGTCGTAATGACTATATCGTGAGTGCTACAACAGGCGAAAAAGTTACAGTGGGTCCTTATTATTCTCCTTACGGCCGTGGCTTTACTCGTTATCTGCCATCGTTGTACTTGTGGCAGCTCTTGGATGAGGTAAAGGAAACCGATCAGCGTTATCAGGGTACTATGCTTACCAGTTATCGTATTCCTAAGGATTTGGCTGGTAATGCTACTAATTATCCAAATATGGCAGATCAAGACTTTGCAGATTATGATTCTGTTTACAATGCCGATGGAAATTATTTCAATGGTGGTGGAGCTGCTATCGTATATAGTCTGCTCGATGGTGACTCTCAAGAGGGACAGGCTGCACAAGCTGAGGCTAAGAATAAATATCGTATCCAGTTTGCCAGTGGTGGTGATATTCCTGTTTATACTTCTAACGATCCTGCAACAGCTCTTCCTACGGAGTCGGCTAAGAAAACCTCAGATGTATATGGAGACAGTCGCTACAATTCATATAAAATAGGCGGCTGGTGTTCTTATCCTGGTATTCGAAAATTCCTGGATGACCAATATGATACGGACTATCCTACATACGACTGTTCTTATCGTGATATCATGGTACTCCGTCTGGCAGAAATGTATCTTATCGAGGCTGAAGCAGAGATGCAAACCGGTGACAATAGTTCTGCACTTGCTACCATTAATGCGCTTCGTACCGTTCGTGCTATTTCGGGTAAGGACAATACGATATCAGGTACTGTAACGATAGAAACCATTTTGAAAGAACGTGCCCTCGAACTCTGTGGCGAATATCAGAGATGGTTTGATCTGAAACGTACTCATACTTTGCTCGACCACGTGAAGAAATATAATGCGCAAGGATCTGGTAATATAGCCTTGAAGCACTATTATCGTCCTATTCCAAGCTATGAATTAGAATCGGATACTAATTTGAGCAGTGAGACCTATAGTCAAGATGCAGATGGAGTAATTCAGTATAGTACGGCTTCTGCTAATATGTGGCAGAATCCAGGTTATTAAGCTGTCGTGTGACAAAATTGTCAGTATAGCGTGTGACAAATTTGTCACACGCTTTTTTTGGCACACTTTATGTATAATAATGGTCGAGCGCTAAATGATAGATTAGCACCCAGGTATTAAAATAACAAATAAAAATATAAAATCATGAACATTAAACCATTAGCAGACAGAGTGCTGGTACTTCCTGCACCAGCTGAAGAAAAAGTAGGTGGAATCATTATCCCTGATACAGCTAAAGAAAAACCACAGCGTGGTAAAGTTGTCGCTGTAGGTCAGGGTACAAAGGACGAACAGATGATCCTGAAAGAAGGCGATGTTGTTCTTTATGGTAAGTATGCTGGTACAGAGCTTGAGGCAAATGGTGAGAAATACCTCATGATGCGTCAGAGCGATGTTTTAGCTATCGTAGAAGACTAATTATTTGTATAATCATTAAAAAGTAAAGAAATCATGGCAAAAGATATTAAGTTTGATATGGATGCACGCGACCTTCTCAAAAAGGGCGTAGATCAGTTGGCTAACGCTGTAAAAGTAACTCTCGGTCCTAAGGGTCGTAATGTAGTTATCGAAAAGAAATTCGGTGCTCCTCAGATTACAAAGGATGGTGTAACTGTAGCTAAAGAAATAGAACTTGAAGATAAGTTCGAAAACACTGGTGCACAGTTGGTTAAGAGCGTTGCAAGTAAGACTGGTGATGATGCAGGTGATGGTACAACAACAGCTACTATCTTGACACAGGCTATCGTAACAGAAGGTCTGAAAAATGTTACTGCAGGTGCAAACCCAATGGACTTGAAGCGTGGTATCGATAAAGCTGTTAAGGCTGTCGTAGATTATATCAAGAATCATGCTGAGCAGGTAGGTGATAACTATGATAAGATAGAGCAGGTTGCTACTGTTTCTGCTAACAATGATCCTGAAATTGGTAAATTGCTCGCTGATGCTATGCGTAAAGTTTCTAAAGATGGTGTGATTACTATCGAGGAGAGTAAGAGCCGTGATACCAATATCGGTGTAGTAGAAGGTATGCAGTTCGATCGTGGTTACCTTTCTCCATACTTCATGACAGATGCTGACAAGATGGAGTGTGTAATGGATAATCCATACATTCTTATCTATGACAAGAAGATCAGTAACTTGAAAGAATTCTTGCCAGTACTTCAGCCTGCAGCAGAGAGCGGTCGTCCTTTGTTGGTTATCGCTGAGGATGTTGACTCTGAAGCATTGACAACATTGGTAGTAAACCGTCTTCGTGGTGGCTTGAAGATTTGTGCTGTTAAGGCTCCAGGTTTCGGTGATCGTCGTAAAGCAATGCTTGAGGATATCGCTGTATTGACTGGTGGTGTTGTTATCAGCGAAGAGAAGGGCTTGAAACTTGAGCAGGCTACTCTCGAGATGATGGGCTCTGCTGAGAAGGTAGTTGTTAATAAGGACAATACTACCATCGTTAATGGTGCAGGTCAGAAAGAAAATATTGCTGATCGTGTAGCTCAGATTAAGAATGAAATCGCAAATACTAAGAGTTCATACGATAAAGAGAAACTGCAGGAGCGTCTGGCTAAATTGGCTGGTGGTGTAGCAGTTCTTTATGTAGGTGCTAACTCTGAGGTAGAGATGAAAGAGAAGAAGGATCGTGTAGACGATGCTTTGTGCGCTACTCGTGCTGCTATCGAAGAGGGTGTTGTTGTAGGTGGTGGTTCTACTTACATCCGTGCACTCGAAGCTTTGAAGGGTCTTGAAGGTGAAACTGCTGACGAGACAACTGGTATCAAGATTGTTGAGCGTGCTATTGAGGAGCCACTTCGCCAGATTGTACGTAATGCAGGTGGTGAGCCTTCTGTAGTCGTAAACAAAGTAAAAGAGGGTGAAGGTGACTTCGGTTACAATGCTCGTAAGGATATCTACGAGGATCTTCGTGCCGCTGGTATCGTTGACCCTGCTAAGGTAGAGCGTGTCGCTCTCGAGAATGCTGCATCTATCGCAGGCTTGTTCTTGACAACAGAGTGTGTATTGGTAGACAAACCTGCAGCAGATCCTGCTCCAATGAGTCCAGCTGCTCCAGGCATGATGTAAGCCTATAATTGTAAACCATAGATAACAAAAATAGGGATGGGTCTTAAAGATCTGTCCCTTTTTTATTATTTTTATAATAGGTAGAACATTTTTTTGCAAAAATGTTTTGTGGTTATTTTTAAAACATTTATCTTTGCAGTGTAATAAGTAAAGAAAGTATCGGAATTTTCCGAATAAAGATATTTTTTTGATTTGTTTTAGTAGATTAGTTTTTAAGTAGTTTGTTTTTGAAAATCGGTTGTCGTGACGACATCCGATTTTTTTTTGTATCTTTGCAACCATATGAAACAGAAAATTGATATCGACTGGAAAAAGTTTATCGGCTTTGCTTTTGTCATTGGTTTGATTTACTTTATTACGAGTTTCGTTCTTCATCTGGTTCACCCCTTGTTGATAACTGTAGGTATTCTGTTATTATTGTTGGTTGGCGATCATTATGCACAGGTTGCTGATCAGAAATTGGCAGAAAAACGTAGAAAAAAAGACGAAGAAAAAAACAGGGAGGAATAAGAAGGAAAGATGGAAAAACTTGTTGAATTATTTGAGCAATGGAGTGGTAAGAAACCTGCTCGTGTAGAACAACTAGCTGGTCAGGGTAGTAATCGCCAGTATTATCGTATGTTTGATGATGATGGCCACTCGGTTATCGGTGTTGTGGGCACGAGTCGTGATGAAGATCATGCATTTGTTTATCTTACCCGTCATTTTACCAAGCGCCAACTGCCTGTACCAAAGATTCTAGCAGTTAGTGCGGATGAACTTCGTTATATCCAGACAGATTTAGGTGGAGTATCCCTTTTCGACGCCATTCGTGGTGGTAGAGAAGCAGGAGGCAGATATAATCAGAAAGAATATGAACTTCTATTGAAGACTATCCGTGAATTACCCAATATTCAGATTCGTGGTGCACGCGAATTAGACTGGAGTAATTGTTATCCACAACCAGAATTTGATGAGGCTGGAGTACTTTTTGACTTGAATTATTTCAAGTATTGTTTCTTGAAACCTACAGATTTAGATTTCCATGAATTAAAGCTTGAAGCAAACTTTCGTCTGTTTGCCAAAGACTTGACATCTGAGAAGATGGAATGTTTCTTGTATCGTGATTTCCAGGCACGCAATATAATGTTGGATTCAGAAGGAAATCCGTACTTTATTGACTATCAAGGAGGGCGAAAAGGACCATTTTATTATGATCTGGCTTCATTCTTATGGCAGGCTTCCGCACATTATTCTTTTAAGATGCGTCGCCAGCTGATTATGGAATATTACAATAGTCTGAAGAATTATATCGAAGTGCCAAGTGAGCGCCACTTCGTACGTCGACTCTCTCTATTTGTGCTCTTCCGTACCCTTCAAGTTTTAGGAGCATATGGTTTCAGAGGCTATTTTGAGCGTAAAAAACATTTTATCGATTCTATTCCGCCTGCTATTCAGAATCTTCGTGATTTAATAGCACTGGGTGATAAAGTGTTCCCTTATCCATATATGATGGATATGTTGCGTCGATTAACAGAACTACCTCAGTTTGCACGAATAGAACAGCCTGCGTTGACTCGTGCAGATGGTTATAAGGTGGCAGATAACAATATTTATCAAGCTCATCCACAAGATGGACCAGCAACTTTTTCAAAATACGAAGGTAAAGGTCCATTGGTCGTGCACGTCTATAGCTTCTCATTCCACAAAGGTATACCAGAAGACCCATCAGGAAATGGTGGTGGCTATGTCTTCGACTGTAGAAGTACGCATAACCCAGGTCGTTACGAACCTTATAAAAAGCTTACAGGTCTAGACGAACCTGTTATCCGATTCCTTGAAGATGATGGTGAGATTCTGACATTCCTGAAGAGCGTATATCAATTGGCCGATCATCATGTGGAGCGCTATATACAACGAGGCTTTACCAGTTTGATGTTCTGTTTTGGTTGTACCGGAGGACAACATCGAAGTGTATATAGCTGTCAACATCTAGCCGAACATATCCACGAGAAGTTTGGTATCGAAGTAGAGATTACCCATCGTGAACAGCATATTCACCAGATATTACCAGCCCGCGAACAATAATCGCGGGTTATCTTTTGGTAGTCTCATGAAAAATGATTAAATTTGCACGCATTAAAAAGTAGAAGATGATGCAAGCAATGATTTTTGCGGCTGGGTTAGGTACCCGATTGAAACCTCTTACGGATCATATGCCAAAGGCATTGGTAAGGGTAGGAGGAGAACCGCTTTTGCGTCGTGTCATTTTCAAACTTAAAGCAGCTGGCGTTACCCGTATTATTATTAATGTTCATCATTTTTCAGATATGATTGTTGATTATCTGAAAGAAAATGATAATTTCGGCATGGATATCCGTATCAGTGATGAGACGGCCGAATTATTAGAGACGGGAGGTGGCATACTTCATGCTCGCAAGCTGTTTAGTCCTTTAACACCTATCCTTATTCATAATGTAGACATATTGAGTAATGTCGACTTGAAGAAGTTCTATCACTTAAATCCTCGTATCATGTGTCAGGAGTGTGGTGTTCCTCATATTCAGGCAGATGCTACATTATTAATGAGTTGGCGTAAAACCAAACGCTATTTGGTCTTCAATAATGACATGCTTCTCGTCGGATGGGTGAATATAGAAACCGGAGAAGTGAAGAGTCCGTTTGAAGAAGTCAAAACGGAGATAGCAGAAAACGTTGAATCCCTCAAAGCTCAGCTATCAGCGATACATACTTCTACACCAACAAACTCGCCGCTTTCTACACTTCACTATCAACTGTATGCTTTCAGTGGCATACATACTTTTTCTCCTCGCCTTTTCTCGTTGATGGAAAGCTATCCGGAGAAATTCCCAATTATGGACTTCTATCTGCAAAACTGTGACAAGGCTGTCATCAGAGGTTATGTAAAAAATGACCTCCGATTGATGGACGTGGGCAAACAGGATACTTTGAAGCAGGCAGAAGACTTTCTGAATACGTTATAATCCCAATAAATAACATATTTATAAAATGCAACAGAAGATTATTATCCTCGATTTCGGATCTCAGACCACACAGCTTATTGGTCGTCGTGTCCGTGAACTTGACACCTTCTGCGAGATTTTACCGTACAACAAATTTCCAAAAGATGACGAAGGTGTAATCGGCGTCATCCTTAGTGGTAGTCCTTATTCTGTACATGATAAGGAGGCATTCAAGGTAGACTTGAATCAGTTTATCGGTAAATATCCAGTATTAGGTATCTGCTATGGTGCACAGTTTATTTCTTATGCACAAGGTGGAAAGGTTGAGCAAACGGGTACACGTGAGTATGGCCGTGCTAATCTGGAAACTATTGACACTGAAACTGCTATCTTCAAGGGCTTTGAAAAAGGTTCTCAGGTATGGATGAGCCATGGTGATACCATCACTGCTATTCCTGAAGGGTATCGTGTTACGGCATCTACTAATGATGTAAAATATGCTGCCTATGCCAATGAAGATAAACGTGTATGGTGTGTACAGTTCCATCCTGAGGTTTTCCATTCTACTCAGGGTACACAATTGCTGAAGAATTTTGTTGTTGATGTCTGTGGTAGTCGTCAGGAATGGAGTGCTGCTTCTTTCGTGGAAACTACTGTACAACAGCTGAAGGAACAGGTGGGTAATGACCGTGTAATTCTCGGACTCTCAGGTGGTGTAGACTCTTCTGTTTGTGCTACCTTGTTGAACAAGGCTATTGGCAAGAATCTTACCTGTATCTTTGTAGATCATGGTATGCTTCGTAAAGATGAGTTCAAGAAGGTAATGGAAGCTTACAATGGTCTTGGCCTTAATGTAATCGGTGTTGATGCTAGTGAGAAGTTCTTCAAGGATCTTGAAGGTGTAACTGATCCAGAGCAAAAACGTAAGATTATTGGTCGTGACTTCGTTGAGGTATTTAATGCAGAAGCTAAAAAGATTACTGATGCTAAATGGTTAGCTCAAGGTACGATCTATCCAGACCGTATTGAGAGTTTGAGTATAACCGGTATGGTCATCAAGAGTCACCATAATGTAGGTGGTCTTCCTAAGGAAATGCACTTGCAGCTTTGTGAACCTTTGAAGTGGCTCTTCAAAGATGAAGTTCGTCGTGTAGGTTATGAGCTAGGTATGCCAGAGCGCTTAATTAAGCGTCATCCATTCCCTGGTCCAGGTCTTGCTGTACGTATTTTAGGTGATGTTACTCGTGAGAAAGTGCGTATCCTTCAGGATGCAGACGATATCTATATCGAGAATATGCATAATTATACTATGCCTGATGGAACTAGTCTGTATGATCATATTTGGCAGGCCGGTACCGTGTTACTCTCTACTATACGTAGTGTGGGAGTGATGGGTGACGAGCGTACTTATGAGCATCCAGTAGCACTTCGTGCTGTTACTAGTACAGATGCAATGACTGCTGACTGGGCACATCTGCCATACGATTTTATGGCTAAGGTGAGCAATGAGATTATCAATAAGGTAAAAGGCGTAAACCGCGTTTGTTATGATATCTCATCAAAACCACCTTCGACTATTGAGTGGGAATAAGGAAACTTGGAGACCCACTCCAGCCCTCCCTGTAAGGGAGGGAGTTCATACAGAAAAGGAGGGGGTAAATATAAACAGAACAGCCGATGCCATTAGCATCGGCTGTTCTGTTTATATTTATCTCCCCTGAAATCCCCCCGACATACGCAGAGTTGTTCACTCTCCCTTGCAGGGAGGGCGGGGAGGGTCTCCCCTGAAATCCCCCCGACATACGCAGAGTTGTTCACTCTCCCTTGCAGGGAGGGCGGGGAGGGTCTCCCCTGAAATCCCCCCGACATATGCAGAGTTGTTCACCCTCCCTTGCAGGGAGGGCGGGGAGGGTCTCCCTATTTATTCTTCAGTAAATCTCTGATTTCAGTGAGAAGTAACTCTTCCTTAGTAGGCTCTGGCGGAGTAGGAGGAGTTGCAGCCTCTTCTTCCTTCTTCTTGCGAGTTAGTTTAGTTATGCCCTTAACGAGAAGGAAAACACATAAGGCAATAATAACAAAGTCAATAAGAGTCTGGATAAAATTGCCATAGTTGATAGTAGCAGGAGCTAACTTTTCCAATCCTGGAATTTCAACTTGAGGCAATGTAACCTTCAGGTCGCTAAAGTTTACACCACCGATAAGCCATCCGATAGGAGGCATAATGATATCATCTACAATACTCGTAACAATCTTGCCGAAAGCACCACCGATGATAACACCGACAGCCATATCCACGGCATTACCTTTTACGGCAAAGTCTTTAAACTCTTGAATTAATTTTCCCATAACTTTTTTATTTTAAAAACTTGAAATCGTGTTTTGCAACATAGACTTAACAGTCAGCTACCTTTCTATTAAAAAATGCCATAAAAAGAAGTTAGAAACCCATCTTTTTGGATAATTTAATGAGAATTCTCCATGCAAATATAGAAAAAAAATTGTATCTTTGCTACCGTTAAAATAAAAAAATGCTGATATAGTGTTATCTTAAGACGTATTTCGTATATAATAAGGTGCACTGTAATAAGGCAAAAAGATTTGATATATTTTTAAACCTTTAATAAAAATAAAAAGAAATGGTAAATGTAGCTATTAATGGTTTCGGTCGTATCGGCCGTCTCGCATTCCGTCAGATGTTTGAGGCTGAAGGTTATGAAGTTGTAGCAATCAACGACTTGACAAGCCCTAAGATGCTTGCTCACCTTTTGAAGTATGATACCGCTCAGGGTGGTTTCGCTGGTAAATACGGTGAAGGTAAGCACACTGTAGAGGCAACAGAAAACTCTATCATCGTTGACGGTAAGGAGATTAAGATCTCTGCTGAGAAGGACGCTGCTAACTGCCCATGGGCTGCTAACAAGGTAGACGTAGTTCTCGAATGTACAGGTTTCTATACATCTAAGGAGAAGGCTTCTGCTCACCTTGCAGCAGGTGCTAAGAAGGTAGTTATCTCTGCTCCAGCTGGTAACGATCTTCCAACAATCGTTTACAATGTAAACCACAAGACTTTGACAGCTAACGATAACATTATTTCTGCTGCTTCTTGTACAACTAACTGCTTGGCTCCTATGGCTGCTGCTTTGAACGCATATGCTCCAATCCAGAGCGGTATTATGTCTACAATTCACGCTTATACAGGTGACCAGATGATTCTTGACGGTCCACAGCGTAAGGGTGACCTCCGTCGTTCACGTGCAGGTGCTTGCAACATCGTTCCTAACTCAACTGGTGCTGCTAAGGCTATCGGTCTCGTTATTCCTGAGTTGAACGGTAAGTTGATCGGTTCAGCACAGCGTGTTCCAACTCCAACAGGTTCTACTACTATCTTGATCGCTGTTGTTAAGGGTAAGGATGTAACTGTTGAGGGTATCAACGCTGCAATGAAGGCTGCTGCTACTGAGTCTTTCGGTTACAACGAGGATCTGATCGTTTCTTCTGATATCATCGGTATGCGTTTCGGTTCACTCTTCGACGCTACTCAGACTATGGTATCTAAGATCGATGATGATACATACCAGGTACAGGTAGTTTCTTGGTACGACAATGAGAACTCTTATACTTCTCAGATGGTTCGTACAATCAAGTACTTCGCAGAGTTGGCTTAATCCAAGTTTAGCACTTGATTATACATCATATAGCCGCTCAGCTTTATGGCTGAGCGGTTTTTTTATACTCTTTTTTGCAGGTGTACTAAAAATTGATTATATTTGCGGAATGAGAGATGAGAATATGAAGCAGTTATTCTATGCAAGACGATTTGGAAACATCTAAAATGATTACTATTCTTGGTCCTACGGCTAGTGGAAAAACTTCTTTGGCTGCAGCCTTGGCACATGACATTGGTGGTGAAATCATCAGTGCAGACAGTCGGCAGGTATATCGAGGTATGGATATCGGTACAGGCAAGGATCTGGAAGATTATACTATCGATGGGCATTTGGTGCCTTATCATCTTATTGATATATGTGAGCCTGGTACGAAATATAATCTTTTTCGCTATCAAGCAGATTTTCTGAAGGCCTATGAAGATATTTTGGCGAGAAAGGCTACTCCGATACTTTGCGGAGGTACAGGACTGTATATTGAGTCTGTATTGAAAGGGTATATGTTATCGCCTGTGCCACAGAATCAGGCTTTGCGAGATGCACTTGCAGATAAGTCTTTAGAGGAACTGACAGAACAACTACGTGCACTGAAGACTAAAACAGGGAGTAATATGCACAATAAGACAGATGTAGACAGTGTACAGAGAGCTATTCGAGCTATTGAAATCGAAACTTATAATCTGGAACATCCTACTCCGGAAAGAGAATTTCCTTCTATTGATTCACTGGTAATCGGTGTGAATATAGACCGGGATGCAAGAAGAGAAAAAATTACAAGAAGATTAAAAGACCGTTTGGAACATGGAATGGTAGATGAAATCAAAGGTTTATTGGAGAGAGGAATACCTGCAGAAGATTTAATCTACTATGGTCTTGAATATAAATATATTACAGAATATATTATCGGGAAATTATCTTACAAAGAGATGTTCCGACAACTTGAAATTGCCATTCATCAATTTGCCAAGCGACAGATGACTTGGTTTAGAGGAATGGAACGCAGAGGATTTACCATACATTGGATAGATGCTTTACTACCAATAGAAGATAAAGTCAATGAAATAAAACGACTCATGCAATATGGCAATAACGGAAAATAAATGGGGCGTAATATATTGTCCAAAAGGAGGTTATCGTAATCATAAACGATGGAAAAAAATAAAAGATTGCCTTCATGATAACGCCATCGACTTCGACTATGTTCAGAGTGAAAATACAGACAGTGTAGATCGTCTGGTTAAGATGATGATTAATAATTCGTATAAAACGATTATCATCGTGGGGGGTGATTCTGCATTGAATGATGCGGTAAACTGTCTGATGTCTGTCGATGCTCAGGTAAGAGATTCTGTTGCCTTAGGAGTGATACCTAATGGTACGATGAATGATTTTGCACATTTTTGGGGATTTGACGAAGTAGATTATGAACAGACCATCAAGTGGTTGAAAGCCGGACGTATTCGAAAAGTAGATCTAGGGTGTATCAGATATGTAAATCGTGATCATGATAACTGTCACCGTTATTTCTTAAATTGTGTCAATATCGGTCTGCTTTCTACAGTGACCGACCTTCGTAACCGTACTCGCCATATATTTATGGGATCACGTACATTGTCATTCTTTTTCTCCTTTCTTCTGATGACATTCCAGCGGTTGGATTATAAAATGCATTTGAAGATTAATATGGACGAGATCAAAAGGCGTGTAATGACAGTTTGTATTGGTAATAGTTCAGGCTATGGTCAAACTCCTAATGCAGTGCCTTATAATGGTCTACTTGATGTGTCAGTAGTATATCAGCCAAAAGTGACCCAACTGTTTGAGGGCTTTTATCTCTTAGTAAAAAATAAATTTTTGAATCATAAGAGTGTACACCCTTATCGTACAAGAGAGGTAGAGGTGGTTAATTCCAATCAAGCACTTGTCAGTATTGATGGTAGGCTTATGAAGACACCAATAGGTTCTTATAAAATAACCGTAGAACAAGAAATCATCAATTTCCTTATACCTGAATAAGGAAATTGATGATTTTTATCATGTATTCTCATACTATTGGTTGTTAACCCATAGTTGATATCTTTCGTAATTCCTCTTCTTTGATGATTTTTATTTTTCGACCATCAATAGCGATGAGTTGCTCGGTAGCGAATGCCGACAATGTACGAATAGCATTACTGGTAGTCATATTTGACATGCTAGCCAGATCTTCTCGACTCAAGTATATGCTGAGCGTATAGCCATCTTCTTCCAATCCGTAATTGTCTTTCAAGAAGATAAGAGCTTCAGCCAGTCTTCCTCGAATATGTTTTTGAGTAAGATTAACAGTTCGTTCGTCAGAATTGCCCAATTCTCGTGCAAGACTATGTATAAGGTACAGGCAAATCTGATGATTTTCTTCCATCAATTTTTCCAGTATTGTAATCGGAAAGGAAGCAATCGTACAAGCCTCTATAGCCATGGCAGAAGTTCGATAATCTTCTTGAGCGAAATGCGCACGATAACCAAAGAATTCAATAGGTTTGATAGCCCTAACAATTTGATTTCTACCTATACCGTCTTTAAAAATTTTTACTTTTCCACTAATGAGGCAAAAAGTATTCTTCGGATTTTCAAAATCTTTATAAATAATATCGTTTTTCTTGTAGTGAGTAATCGTTAGATTATCTTTAAGAAGAGCCAAATGTTCTGCTGATAAAGTGCCCCATTGAGACACGATATCTTCAATTACTTTGCCTTTTTCTTGGTTTATTTTAGCCGCCATGTACAGATCTTTTTTACCTTTCTGTATGCAAAAGTACATAAAATAAATGAAATGCATCTATTTTTTGCTAAAAATATGTTTTATTCGTAAATTTCTGAATTCGATTTTGAAAATAATCTTTTTTTTACTTTGTTATGAGTAAAAAATATATTAACTTTGAGTGCAATTAGATTTGATGTAGCTGCTCATGCAACTTTACTCACATCATACATTTAAAAAAAATCAACATAAATTAGAAACCTTAATATAAGTCTATGAGTTATCTACGTTTTGAAAAAGCTTTGATGACTAATTTGCAAGAATCGTTGCCGAAGGAGGTGCTTCGTACCAATCGTTCGGGAGCATACTCGTGCACGACTATCGTAGACTGCAATATCAGAAAGTATCACGGTCTTCTTGTGGTTCCGATACCAGAACTGGATGAAGATAATCATGTCTTGCTTTCTTCATTAGATGTTACAGTTATTCAGCATGGCGCTGAGTTTAATCTTGGCCTGCATAAGTATCAAGGCAATCACTTTAGTCCTAATGGGCATAAGTATATCAAGGAATTTGATTGCGATACCGTGCCTACTACAATATACAGAGTGGGTGGTGTCCTATTGAAAAAGGAAGTTCTTTTTCAACATTATGAAGATCGCATTCTGTTGAAATATACTTTACTCGATGCTCATTCTTCAACAACTTTACGTTTCCGTCCTTTCCTGGCTTTCAGAAGTGTACGCGAATTTACACATGAAAATGGCTATGCAAATCGTGAGTATTCGGAAGTGGACAATGGTATTAAGACATGTATGTATCCAGGTTATCCTGAACTTTACATGCAGTTTAACAAGAAGAATGAGTTTGTATTCCAACCTGATTGGTATCGTGGAGTGGAATATCCCAAGGAGCAAGAAAGAGGTTATTATTTTAATGAAGACCTCTATGTGCCGGGCTATTTCGAAATGAATATCCGTAAAGGTGAATCTATCGTATTCTCAGCTTCAACTTCTGAGATAAAATCGAGCAAACTCAAGAAAATGTTTGATGAGGAGAAGAAAATAAGGAGTCCTCGTGATAATTTTTTCCATTGTTTGATCAATGCCGCTCACCAATTTCATTTAGAGGATAAAGTTAGTGGTGAAACTTATCTGTTAGCGGGCTATCCTTGGTTTAAAGTAAGAGCTCGTGATACATTTATCGCTTTACCTGGTTTGACTTTAGGTATAGAAGAGCATGATTACTTTGAGAAAGTCATGGATACTGCAGCTAAGGGTATCATGGATTTTATCGAGGGTCGCCCTTTATCGGTTAAGATTTATGAAATGGACAAACCTGATGTATTGCTTTGGGCTATTTGGAGCTTACAACAGTTTGCTTACGATTTAGGCAGAGATATCTTTTTAAAGAAATATAAGGAACTGGCCCGTGCTATCATTGACTTCTATCTAGAGAACAGACATCCATATGTGAAGTTTATGGAGAATGGACTGTTGTGTGTAGAAGGTGGTGATCAGACACCGATGACTTGGATGAACTCTGTATCAGGAGGTCGCCCTGTTGTTCCACGTAATGGCTACATCGTAGAAGTGAATGCTTTATGGTATAATGCCCTTTGCTTCTGTGCAGAATTGGCCGAATATAATGAAGATGAAGAAGCCCGTGCTAAATTGGCAGGTCTTGCTGAGAGATGTAAAGTGTCTTTTGGTAGTACATTCCTGAATCAGTGTGGTTATCTCTTTGATTATGTGGATGGTGAGAAAGTAGATTGGAGTGTTCGCCCAAATATGCTTTTCCCTGTTGCCTTTGACTATTCTCCTTTGACCAATGAACAGCAGAAGAATATTTTAGATATGGTGACCCGAGAATTGCTTACTCCAAAGGGGTTGCGTAGCTTGTCACCAAAGAGTGATGGTTATCGCCCAATCTATGCTGGTCCTCAGAGTCAGCGCGACTTAGCCTATCATCAGGGTACTGCATGGCCATGGTTGTTTGGTTTTTATGCCAAGGCTTGTTTGAAACTATACAAGCAGTCTCGTCTGAGTTTCTTAGAACGCCAGATGGTGGGTTTCGAAGACGAAATGACTCAGCACTGTGTGGGTACAATCAGTGAATTGTATGATGGTAACCCACCATTCAAGAGTAGAGGAGCCATCTCTTTTGCTGCAAATGTAGCAGAGATATTAGAGGCTTCACAATTATTAGAAAAATATCGACTATAATCAGGAGGAGGCTATATGAAAGTTTTAATGTTTGGCTGGGAGTATCCCCCTCATGTTTTTGGTGGACTTGCAACTGCTAATTTTGGTATATCAGAAGGTCTTCATGCGCAGGGTGATATCGAGACTATTTTATGTTTGCCACACCCTTTTGGAGATGAAGACCATACTTATGCCAATATTGTGGCGATGAATTGTGTGCCTATTGCCTATCGTGATGTAAATTATGATTATGTCAAGGATAGAGTAGGCAATATTATGGATCCGGAATTGTATTACAGATTGCGTGATCATATTTATGGTGACTTTAACTACATGCATGTCAATGATTTGGGGTGTATGGAGTTTGCAGGAGGTTATCCTTCTAATTTGAATGAGGAGATTAATAACTATTCTGTCATCGCTGGAGTCGTAGCGCGCAGCTTTGATTTTGATATCATTCATGCACATGATTGGTTGACATTCCCTGCTGGCATTCATGCTAAGCAGGTTACAGGAAAGCCATTATGTATTCATGTGCATGCTACAGATTTCGACCGTAGCCGTGGTCACGTAAATCCTGTGGTATATGGTATCGAGAAAGATGGAATGGACCATGCAGACTGTATTATGTGTGTATCTGAGTTAACGCGACAGACGGTTATCCATCAGTATCACCAAGATCCTCGTAAGTGTTTTACGGTACATAATGCCGTATATCCATTGGCTCAGGAACTGCAAGATATTCCACGTCCAAATCATACAGATAAGGAAAAAGTGGTAACTTTCTTAGGTCGTCTGACGATGCAGAAGGGCCCTGAGTATTTTATCGAAGCCGCTAATTTGGTGCTTCATCGTACTCATAATATTCGTTTCTGTATGGCAGGTTCTGGTGATATGATGGAGCAGTGTATCAATATGGTAGCCGAACGAGGTATTGCTGATCGTTTCCATTTTCCTGGATTTATGCGAGGCAAACAAGTATATGAATGTTTGAAGGCCTCTGATGTATATGTTATGCCGTCAGTAAGTGAACCATTTGGTATTTCTCCTTTGGAGGCCATGCAGTGTGGTACGCCATCTATCATATCTAAACAGAGTGGTTGTGCTGAGATTCTGAGTAATTGTATTAAAGTAGATTACTGGGATATTAATGCGATGGCAGATTACATGTACAGTATCTGTAACAATGAGAGTCTCTTTAAGTATCTCTCTGAAGAAGGGAAGAACGAAGTGGATCAGATAACCTGGGAAAAGGTAGGTACATGGATTCGTGAGTTGTATATGCGAACTTTAGGTTGGAAGTAATTGAAACTGAAGTTTACAAATAATCAAAATCAAAGTTAAAAACACATGAAAACGATTTGTCTTTATTTCGAAATACATCAGATAACTCATCTAAAACGGTATCGTTTTTTCGATATAGGTACCGATCATTATTACTATGACGATTATGAGAATGATAATTCTATCTCTTATATCCGTGACCATAGTTATATGCCAGCTCTGAATGCTATCGAGCAGATGATTCAGGAAAATGGTAATTATTTTAAGGTAGCTTTCTCGTTGAGTGGTGTGGGTATGGAGCAGTTGGAATTGCACGCTCCGGAAGTACTCCGCAAGTTGCAGGATTTGAGTAAAACAGGATGTGTAGAGTTCTTAGCAGAGCCATATTCTCATGGTCTTGCATCTTTGATTACTCCTGATGGTTTTGCCAATGAGGTAAGACGTCAGGCTGAAAAGATTAAAGAGTATTTTGGACAAGAGCCAAAAGTGCTCCGCAACTCATCATTGATATATAGTGATGATATTGGTAGCCAGGCATCACAGATGGGCTTTAAAGGTATGCTCACAGAGGGTGCTAAACACGTGTTGGGTTGGAAGTCTCCACATTATCTATATAGTTGCGCTCAGGCTCATAAATTAAAGTTATTACTTCGTGATGTAGAACTCTCTGATGATATCTCTTTACGTTTTAATGATTCCAATTGGGATCAATATCCACTTTTTGCAGATACCTATATTAATAAGATCGCTTCTCTTCCTAAGGAAGAAGAAATTATTAATATTTTCATGGAGCTGACAGCATTGGGTATAGCTCAACCTTTAGAGAGTAATATTCTAGAATTTTTGAAAGCTTTGCCAGCTTGTGCTAAGGCCAAAGGTATAACATTCTCAACACCAAGTGAACTTTGTCAGAAGGTGAAGGTCGTTGATGTGCTGAGTGTACCGGATACTTTAAGTTGGGTAGACGAGGAGCGTGATGTGAGTTGCTGGTTAGGTAATGCCATGCAGCGAGAAGCATTTGAAAAATTATACAGTGTGGCTGAGCGTGTTCATATTTGTAATGATCCTCGTATCAATCAGGACTGGGACTATTTGCAGGCTTCTAATAACTTCCGTTTTATGACCACTAAGCCAAGTAATGTTGGTCTTGACAGAGGTATTTATAATGGTCCTTTTGATGCCTTTACGAACTATATGAATATTCTTGGCGACTTCATCAATCGTGTGAACAGTTTATATCCTGAGGATATTGACAACGAGGAACTCAATAGCTTGCTTACCACGATTACAAATCAAGATAAGGAGATAGAAACTAAGGATCTTGAAATAACGCGTTTACAGGCCAAAATAGATAAGTTGGAAGCAGAAGCAGCAAAGTTGCGTGAGCGTCTAACTGGTTCGAAGAAAACAGTAGAAAAGAAGTCTGCTACCAAAAAGGCTTCTTCTAAAAAAGCAACTCCTCAAGAAGAGAATTTAGCAGATTGATAATCTTATTAACTCCATATAAAAAAAGGTTCGCTCATATCGAGCGAACCTTTTTTTATAGAGTATGTATCTCAACTGATTTACTCAGCTGAAATCCATCTGCTGTCACCTGCATTTTTATCAGCATAGGTTCCCTTTAAAGTAAAGTCTGCCTTTGCTGGGTTTGTAAATATAGCTGTAGATGCAACATCCCAAGCTTCAACGCCACTGATAACCTTGTAGAAATCATTAGTACTGTAGGAGTTGCTAACGGTTGGACTTACTGCAGAACGAATATTCTTATTAGTAACATCATCAGCACTCTTTGCAAATATAGTGTTGCTGATAGTGAAGGTTGCAGGACCATAAGCCTTGTCACCAAAGTCGACAAAATAGTTACCGCCACCAATACAGTTGTACATGGTCATGTGATCAATTTCAATGCTGTTCATATTGGTTTTGTTGCTATAAATAAACATCTTCTTGCTAACAGCAATGTTGTAGAATGTAGAGTTATTGATCTTGATGTTCTCGACAACACCCTTGCTATTTGCATCAACGTGAATGAATCCGTAACCACTAACCATATCATGGAAGATACCATTGATTAAGTTCAAGTGATTAATAGTGATGCCATTGCTACCCTGTAAACGGAAGAACGATGTAGTGAAGCCGCTAACTTCTACGTCTTCCATCGTAAAATCTTCTACTGTAGCGCTTGAAGACTGGTTAATGAGATAACCTGCACCGTTGTCCACGATATTTACATGCTGGAATTTAACATATGCGTGGCTGCCAGCTATGTCAAGGTTCTTTTGCATCTTAATGGTAGGAGCATTACCTGCCAAGCCGAAGAAGGTGATAGACATTCCATCTGGCAATTTGATGTTACTCTTTTCACCACTTTCAGATAGTCCATGGAAATTAACTGAATCACCAGCTGCGATACCGATAGTTACACTGTAGTTTGTTGTACTACCTGCTTTTTCTTTAGCAGTTTCGGCCAATTGATTGATAAGTACCTGGTCGATATCCTCATTAATACCAAGGTTATACTTATAATTTGCTGCTGGCATTGCTGCTGCTGTGCTGGCAGATATAGTACCACGTTTGGTGTTGTTGTTATAGATAACAAACTTGTATGTTGTAGTTGGTGTTAAACCAGAAACAGTGTATGTACCATTAGCTACAGCTTCTGCATCAAGATTGATGGTCTGGAGAACTTTGTCATCTGTGTCTAAAACTTCGATGGTCGTTACAGCAGCACCTTTCTCCCAGTTTAGAGTAATTTGAGTGTCTGAACGATCCTCGTCAGTGATAGCAGCGAAGATTTGTTCTGCGTCTGTCTTAAAGTGACGTGCACCAGAATCTTTCTTATAATACTTCCACTTAGAATCATTTTGGCCTTCAGCAATAGACTTGATACGTAGGAAGTATGATGTTTCACCTGCAAGACCCTTGATGGTATCTGGAGAAACGGATGTAGTGTCTACGATAGAATTTACACCGATTTCCTCGTTATCATCAGAAAGAGAGTCTGTGCTTATTTCTATAATATATTGCTTTACACCGCTTTTGGTCTTAAAGTCAACAATAGCTTCAGTTGCGGTTGCATCAACTGAAATATCTGTAGCTCCAAAAAGGCGATCATAAGCACTGTCGATGCTCCAATCCTGGTCATCGGTACATGATGTGAGGGCAAGCATGCCCAAACACATCATGGATGATTTTGTTATAATATTCTTAATATTTTTCATTTTACTTCAATCGAAGAATTAATAACCATATGAATTGGTAAGAGTATTGTTTGAGGCATCAATAATTGTCTGAGGTATAGGCATCAGATAACGATTGATGACCTTTGGAGTTGTCCAAGTACCAGCTTCAGGGTCGAATACACCTATAAGACCGCTAGAAATATTAGCCAAGTTTGTGTAAACCTGCTTGTCAGTACCATTCAACTTAGAATTACCAAAAGATGATGTGTTACCTGCATAATCAGATGCGAGTTTTCCCTCTGGTATGCCATTCCAAGTGATACTATTCATATCGATGGTATACTTATTATCATCTTTATAATTGAAATAGATAGTCTTTTGGAAAACTTCATTATTCAAATCTTCAAGATAGAGCTTCTGCGTTTCTTTGGTCTTTTCTGCCAATAAGTTCCAGCGGATAAGATCCCACTTACGAGCACCTTCACCAGCAAGTTCCCATGCATTCTCTTCTACGATAGCATTGAAGAAATCTTCTTTATTACTTGATATTTTATTTAAGAAGACATTAGCTTTTTCATTATCATCGAATGCACGGTTATGAACTTCTGCAAGAGCTTGGCGTGCTGTCATGCCAGCATCGCCTGTATAGGTACCATCAGGACCAGCAAGTTCGTTCATAACCTCAGCATACCAAAGAAGAACTTGAGAGTATCGAACCTTAACTGGATTAATACCAGTCATATGCTTACCTGAAGCTGCAAGGTTTTGCTCTAGCCATGTTGCGTTCTCCTGACGTGGATCCCATTTGCCAACATAGAGTTCGAAAGGTGCATTACCTAACATCTGTTCTTGAGAGTGGCTTCCAGCTCCACTAATACCCTTAATTTGTGTTGTTGCAACCGTTAAATCGCGACGTGAGTCACCATCATTATAAGAGTAGAAGAGAGTTGCAGGCAGTTTAATCTTACCAGATGAGTTTGTATAACCGAAATCTGAAGTCTGTTCAGCCAAACGATAACCTGCAGTATAACCTAACTCACCACTTACATTGAGAAGCATAGGAATCTCAAAGATGTTTTCTTGATAAGTTTGGTCTAAAGAAAGCTGATTAATTTTGTTCCATTCGTTAGCGAATGATGGATTCAAATGGTGATAACCACCCTTAATAATTGCAGAAAGATGAGTTAAAGCCAGTTCATATAACTCCTTACGTTTTGTAGCATCTGGTCTCTGTGTAGGATATGTTGCATCACTGTATGCTGCTGTTTCGTATCCATCTTTAGCGCTTTCACGGATAGCATAACCAGCACGTGTTAAAGCAATCTGTGCAAGAAGTGCATGAGCATAGCCTTTAGTAGCATGCTCTGTGGTATAACTGTTTTGGCCAGCCCATGGTAATTCTTCAACAGCCTTTTCAAGATCATTCATCAGAGAATCCATAATCTCGTCGCGGTCGGTCTTTGCAAGATAGGCGTTGCTTAAGTCACTAGCGGTTGGTTCAAGCTTCAAAGGAATGTCACCGAATACACGAAGAAGGTCAAAATATACCATAGCACGAATTGTTCTTGCTTCGCCTAAGTAGCGCTTCATGGCACTGTTATCCTTGATGCTACTGTTTTCAATACCATTTATAATAAGGTTACAATCCTCGATAGTACCGTACATCGCGGTCCACATATCTGCCATCTTGGTCCAGCCAGATGGAGATGCGTTGTAATTCATGTAACCACGCTCGTTGACAGCTGTAGCATTGTCACCAAAACCATCAACAAACTCGATGTCGCTGTTAAGATTATAAATCATAGACCAGTCCTGAGAATAGGTACGGTCCTTACAGAGGTCACCATATACCTTGTTAATGGCGATACTTGTATAGTACTCAGAATTGTATACAGTGCCAGTGTTCACCTCTGATTCAGATTTCTGATCAAGAAAATCTGAACAAGATGTCAATGCAGCTGCACTTAATGTAAGAGCACAAATTGATAATATCTTTTTCATTATTAATTACTTGTTTAGAAGGTTACGTTAATACCACCCATGAATGTGCGGCTTTTAGGATAAGCAGCATAATCAATACCTGGTGCCATAGGGTTCTTCTTGCTCATGGTGTCTACTTCTGGATCGTAGCCATCGTATCCGGTTATACAGAACAAGTTGTAAGCTGTGAAGTAAAGACGTACATTACTCATATAGATACTCTTTACCCATTTCTTAGGAAGAGTATAACCTATAGTTAGGTTCTGTAGGCGAAGGAATGATGCATCTTCTACAGCCCAGTCAATAATCTGCATACTTGATACAGCTGCTGGATTCCAGATACTTGCATTTGCATTAATCTCGTTTAAGCGAGCCATGATAGCATCTGCACCGCCTAATTGAGCAACTTTAGTTGCGCTAAGTCTTGCCAAATTTTCACCTGTAGTTGGATCAATCCAAGTATAACGATTGTTGATATTGAAGTCGTTTACTAGATTGTAGTTTTTGCTGCTACCTGCATAGAATGAGTTAGCCAACTTAGTACCATTAACAATCTTGTTACCCAATGAGTAGTTGAAGAATACATTGAAATCAAAGTTTTTCCAATTACCACTCAAGCCGAATCCACCAGTGACTTTAGGAATGGTGTTACCGAGTTTCTGCTTGATAGGATCACCGTTTTCATCTACTTCATACTTGATACCACCTGGATAGAGAGTACCACCAGTCATGGTATAGGTGTTGTTGCTTTTAGAAGCATCAGCAAATTCCCATTTACCATTGCTGTTCAGAATGAGGTCACCCTCACCTGTTTCTGCGTTGTAAACAGTATAGAATCCTGTTGTCTTATAGCCCCAAATTTCGCCAAGTGAACTTCCTTCAGCTACGTAGAAGTCATTGTATTCAGAGAATGTTGAACCAGCGAAGTTACTGCTCTGCCATGGGTTTTTAGAGTTAAGTTCTTCAATTTTATTCTTGTTCCAAGAAATATTGAAATTTGCATCTAAATTGAAGTCCTTCTTTTCTACAATAGCAGCATTCAATGCAAATTCTACACCCTTATTAGATGTTCTACCGAAGTTTTGGTACTGATAGCTATAACCTGTATTTGAAGGAATTTCAGCACGCATCAACAAGTCTTTGGTAGTATTCCAGTAGAAGTCTAATGTACCATTGATACGACCATTGAAGAAACCATAATCGATACCAAGGTTACGAGTAATAGTTGTCTCCCAAGTTAAATCTGGATTAGCCAAGTAGGTACCATGTTCAAGCATTGTAGCACTTGTCTCGCCAAAACCAGGGTGCTTACCATCGTTGCCAGCCAAAGAGTAAGTTGTCTGAAGCTGTCCTGATGGGATTCGGTTGTTACCAGCTGTACCGAAGCTCAAGCGAAGTTTCAAGTTAGATAACCATTTAGATTGTTTCAACCAGTCTTCTTCGCTCATACGCCAAGCAAGAGCTAATGATGGGAAAACACCCCAACGGTGGCCATCACCAAACTTTGAAGAACCATCGCCACGCAGAGTGAATGTAGCCAAATATTTTTCATTCATGGTGTAATTGATACGACCGAAGAATGATAACATATTATCTTTAGCAAGGATGTCACTTTCGTTTGCTAAGGCTGTACCAGCTGCGGCATTAGCCAAAACTTCATTGATGGTCATTGAGCTTGGATAAGCTATAGAGGTGTTGTAACGCTCTGTTTCTTCGGTGCTGCTCCATTCCTGACCAAGAAGAATGTTGATGTGGTCACGACCGCCAAAGAGTTTCTTGTTATCGTAAGTTACCGTATTGGCGTTTCTCCATGTAGAAGAATTGTCGGTACCATAACGAGCCTGTGGCTGACCGTTGGCACCATACTTTGAGTTGGTTACAGCGTCTGCAGCCCAAACATGATCATCGTTTTCACGATTCCAAGTATAACCAAACTCAGAACGGAAAGTAATATTTTTCCAAGGCTTCCAGTTCAAACCTGCATTGTATGATTGCTTTAAACGATCCTGCTTGCGATAAGTAGCATTAACACGCTGAAGTGGGCTTCGTTGCGTGCTCGTTGAGTTTGCTTCGTCCTCATTTTCAGATGATGATAATGGTTCTATTGGACGCCAACGTACGGTATTTGCTACGATACCATTTGCAGCATTGCTCTCGTTAGTATCTGCACCGCCACTTAAGCCATCAATCTTGGTTGAAGCAACGCGAGCATTGAAGTCGAGAGTCAACCATTTATTCAAGTTGGCATTTAATTTCGCATTGATGTTGTTTTTGTTGTAACCAGAACCAAGCATGATAGATTTCTCTCCGTTGTGAGCGAAACCAACATTGAACTTAACATCTTTGTTACCACCGCTTACGTTAGCATTGTACTGCTGCTGAACACCGGTGCGACCAAAGATTTCATTCTGGTAATCTGTACCTTGACGAGATTTCCAAATTTCCAAGTCATCATAGTCACCATAGTCAGTGGAGCCAAGTTCATACTGATAAAGTGCGTAGTTGTATGGATCAAGAGTCTTAATCTCTTTTGTGATTTTCTTGAAGCCAACACTTGCATTGAAGTTAACCTGAACTTTACCTTCTTTACCACTCTTGGTAGTGATGATGATAACACCATTAGCACCACGGGCACCATAGATGGCTGTAGAAGAAGCATCTTTCAATACGTCGATGCTTTCGATTTCAGAAGGAGCGATATCGCTGATAGAAGAAACTGGGAATCCGTCAACGATGTAGAGTGGAGAGTTATCCTGTGACAAAGAACCACCACCACGGACACGAATCTTAACATCTGCATCAGGAGAACCTTCTGTTGTTGTGATGTTTACACCAGCCAATTTACCAGTCATAGCTTCACCAACATTTGATACAGGAACACCTGCAATGTCATCAGCACTGATAGAAGAAACAGAACCGGTCAAGTCCTTCTTGCGTACTGTACCGTAACCGATAACGACAACGTCGTTCAGGTTCTGTGCGTCATCCTCGAGTTTGACATCGATGTTACTCTTACCTGCAACATTGATTGTTTTAGTTTTCATACCGACGTATGAAATTTTCACCTTGTTGCTTTTCCCTTTCAGATTGATGGTAAAGTTTCCGTCAATATCGGTGACTGCACCGTTACCACTGGCACCGTCTTCAATGACAGTAGCACCAATGATAGGCTCACCTGTATTGTCCTTAACGTTACCTTTGACTGTCTGCGCGCATACATTTCCTGCTACTGTGAGCATGGATGATACGAGCGCAATTCGAACGTAATTCAAATTACCAGACATACATTTTATTTTATTAGATTAGTAAAAAATATATAATTCCTATTGATTTAGTGGAGCAAAAATACTATATTTATTATAATAGATGTAGTTAAGAATTGACAATCTTACATGAAAAATTATCAACTGACTGATTTTTAGTGTTTTAAGTTGTATGTTAAAAAATAAAAATGGCAGATTTCAAATCTGAAATCTGCCATTTTTGAAAGATTGTTATGCTTATTTTACAATATATTTGCTGGTTTGGGTATCACCATTAGCGAGATGTTTTACGATAATGTTTACACCTCTTTTAGGTGTAGCGATTTGTATTCCATCAGCTGTGAAGTATTCCTCTGAAGCAACTTCTGTAGCGCTTTCATTGATGTTGGTGATTCCTGTTGAAGTGCTGTTCAACTCAACGGCTTTGCCGAAACCACCCATCGTGTTAGCGGCCTTTACAGAATACTTCTGAGTATCATCGTCGATAGTGTAAGAATTGGTGTTTGTTATACCAATAAATTCACCGTTCGCATATACAGCATAAGCTGGAGAGTTTTCGATAGCATCCCATGTAAGGGTATTGCCTATTACTTTTGCATTGCTTACTGTAACCTGAGCTGCGAGCTGGTCTGGTGCCCATGTGCCGAATATGTTTGCTATGCTGAACAGAGCAGCAGAGTCTGCAGACATGGTTGTGTTATGCGTATTGGTATTTGCATCCTTTTTGAAATATACAACGTTTGTTGCAGGGGTAACAATGTTACCTTCTGTATCCATAGAGTTGTACTCTTTAAACTGGTAAGCTACAGTGTTCATACCATCTGGTGTGAATCGTGTAGATTTTATTTCTGAAGGCTGTTCGATGATTGTGTTCAAGTATGTCAACTTAGAATTTCCACCCCAAGAACGGCCTAGGCTGAAAGAGGCTGCGTTGTTTACAATGGTACAGCTATCAAATACATATCCATACTTGCAACTTTCACCTGGGTAAGGTGCTGCAATCACGTCTTCACCATATTTGCTGTCTTTAGCGCGAGATTCATTAACAAGTTTTACCTTGTTGTAGAATACATCACCGCTACCACAGAGATAGTCTACTGTACCGTGAATTTCACCTCCTTCGAAGTAGTATTGTCCATCCGCATTACTATAATAAGTATCCTGGTAAGAAAGCATTTTCACATTCTTGCAGATAGTGCGATTACCTTTATCCTGGATAACAACTGCACGACCAGCAGCACCGCTTGAATAGTAATCGAGAGCGTTCTGAAGGGTAACGTCTTGGATGTATGTGTTGCTACCTGTAATCAGGAATGTGGCAGTAGTACCGATACCCTCGTTCTTTACCTGTGGAGCATTAACGATGATGGTTGAGTTTGCATCTTCGCCGATGATAGAAATGTTGTTACCAGAGATTGGAGTAAGAACGGTTTCACCAAGGTCGTATGTACCCTTTGGTACGAATATATATGTGCGTGCATCGCTGCTAGCGTTAGCATTGGCTACTTCGATGGTTGTCAGTAAGTTACCAGCATCACCTTTAGCTACTACATAATAACCAGCTTCGTTCTTTGCAACTGGTGCTGATGCAACGTTGGCTACTGTAAGCTTGTGTAAATAGATACTACCGCTGAAAGTAAGGGTAAGTTCATCTGCAGTACCTTCATAGTAGTAAGATGCCGTAGCACCGTCCTTTGTAGCTTTAGCATCTAAAGTGCTGATCACTTCACCCTTAGAATTACTGATCGTGATGGTTCCACTGCTATATTGACAGAGAGAAGGTATAATGTATGCGTTGCCGCCTACGAGAATCTTTACTTCATCGTTAGTTGAGAAAGTCCAACCATGTGTACTATCGTGGAACTTGCCATTGCCTTTTGAATCGAATGCTTCGTGATCTTCTGCATAGAAATACTGATCGTTAAGGGTAAAGGTATAGCGCTTGTTGGTGCTATAGGTCTCAACTTCTGTTGCTACTGCATAGAGTGCAGTGTTACCAGTGATGGTTTCTTCTGTGGTATACTTGCGATTGCCAGAACCATTTGCATGAACAAACCAGCCACGGAACTTAGAACCGTCGGCTACTATAACATCTTTTTCTTCGTATTTGAAGGTGCTGATAGTAGCATCTTTTTCTACATTCTGTGTACCAATAACAGAGCCATCGGTATTGTAATAAGTCAGGATAAAGTCTGGTTTTAATACGATGTTAGCAACATAATTTATGGTCTGACCGTTAGCTGTTACAGGGATTGTTACTACTGTTGTGTCATTCTTTGTGCTATATGTAACAGTGCCGATTTCACCATTATCAGCTACTATATTTGTAATAGGATTATTTTCGGAGATCGCAGTCTCTGTTTTAGAGATTTCGATAGTTGCAGCCTGTATATCATCAGATATTTCGTTGAAGATATCTGCCGCCATGTATTTAGTACCATTTACTTCCAGAGATCCTAGTGCAGGGGTCTTACTCATATCTACGTTGCCATAGATATCCAGCTGGAAGAGATATGCATTCTGACTTGCATTCAAGTTGGTGAATCGTAACTGGCAGTTTGTCTTGTTTACATTTACGGTAACTTCTGCGCCAGTTCTTGGATTAGCTACAGACGAACTGAGTACAACCCAGTCTTCGTCGCCATCACCTTTTGCTTCTAGTTTCCAACCACGGTTGCTACCTGTTGCTCCGTGGATAAAGTGAACTTTGCTTATGTTTGATAAAGTAGATGTTAGAATGTATGGATCAGCTGATTTATTGGCCATCAGATAGCCACCAGTCCAGTTAGGAAAGCTGCTACTATTAGCATTATAATTGCTAATCTGTGTATTGAAAACAGAGAAGTTTAAAGTTTCGTGGCTGTACTTGGTATTTTGTGTTACGCTGATAGCTTCTGTTGCATTAGCTTTAGCACTAGTCCAGTCTGTGAAGGTTGTAGAATACAAAAGCTTCTCTTGTAGGGTTCCTGCTTGAACTACTTGGATAGAGTAGAGGTATTCACTACCTGTAGCAACAATATCTACATAGCCTGCAACAACTTCGGCTGAAGTTGCTTTGTGGTCACTGGTTTTGTTGTCAGCAGCTACGCCACCTATTGTGTAGTTCGTGCTGTAACTTGTTACCGTGACGACGTCTTTAGTAGATTTTACAGGAACTCGGATAATTGTTCCGTTGTTGAACTGAGCATCTGAATCACGTTGTTTTAATTTACCATTGGTAGCATCGACATAGAGTTCGATACCAGGAATGGTTGATGCTACAGTTCCTGTAGTTTTCTCAATGCTGAGTGATTTCAGGGTCGAAGGATTTCCATTTTTAAAATCCCATAATGCTGTTATGTCTTGGGCTTTTGCGATAAGGGCAAAAAGCATCATTAGACATAACATGCCTGTTCTAAGTAAACTTTTTTTCATTATTACAGAGGTTAGTTAAAAAAATATTAAATTATTTTATTAGGTATTCCTTTTAGGTATTCCTTTTGATTTGTTTGTTGTTTCTTAACTTACATTTATTCTTGTTCCTTGCAAAGGTAAAATTAAATTTCAAATATGCTTCAGCTTTTTACCTATATTCATTTTATTGGATAAAATATCCTATAATATTATGCAAAAAATCATATTGTAGCTGCTTGCTGTTTTGCAAGATGAGATGTATTTGTGTGGTTTGATATTGAGTGATGTATTATAAAAAAGGCCTCGAAACATGTCGAGGCCTTTTACTATAAAAAAAGTTTAAGTTTGTTATACTCTTATTTTTGTATAAACTTCTTACTGGATAATCTTTCTGGTTTTTACAGTTCCATTCTCATATAGGGTTTTGGCAATTGTAATTTGTCCAGTTACAGGAGCGCTGATTCTTTGTCCGCTCATATTATAATATATGGTCTGAATAGGACTAGTAGAGACAGATACTTGCTGAGAAATACCCGTGGTTGTATTCACTACCGTACCTGTAATGACAAGGTTGCTTAGACCGATTTGTTTGTAGTTTATACTATTGTCATCTTTAAGATTTCCCAAATTGTAGAAATAGAATTTGAACTGGTGTGCTTTATCGTTAGCATTACACAGAATTGTCTGGTCAAAATCAGTATACCAGCTACTTGCCTCCTCGTTTCTGTTTGGCTCGATGGTAGCGATATCTGTTTCGGTACCATCAGCTTCGAGATATGCGATTTTCAATGTTCCTTTGTTTGTACCAATCTTAGAAGCTCTAAAAGCAATATTGGTAGGTTGGAAGCTGAAGCCTTCTTCAGGTGTTATCGTGAATGCGGCATAATTATTTTCTGTAGCACTTGTCTCTATTGTTTCAGCTTGAAACAAAGTTTCTGTTGTACCATTGACATTTTTAGTGGAATTCAAAGTAATACCACTACCGAGTGACATACTCGTTGTTTGAATTCCGGCGGTAATATTGTCAGCTATTGTTGCCGTTTCGATATTGCCAGAAGTTAAAGGCCATGTAATACTGCCCTTAGCACCATCGATAACGACAGAAGTGTCAGCAGGATCTACTCGTTCAACTTCGCGTCCAGTGTAATAGTCGATACCTTCTACCTTGTTGACAGTAGGGTAGTATTCATCCACAGAAGACTCAGCATCGGTATTTTCCCCCTTCATAATATCTTCAACCAAAGCGTTGGCATATACTTCCAGATTGGTGTAATATCCTTTTGAATCTAGCGTATAAGTCAGTGCATCAGAAGCATCATTTGGGTTGAGGCCATTTGCATTTTCCCATACATCCGGCATACCGTCGTTATCAGTGTCAAACCCTTTTTCACGTTCACCTGTAGGGAAATTCTTCTCAGTGTAACCATCGCAATCAGCAACGACATCGATACGTCCTTTTACTTTAGTAACCGATCCTGTATAAGTAGAAGAACCGTTTTGTGTTTCTGTCATGTAACGAGCATCTACATCATCACGGAAAAGTGATGCGCCACCGTAAGTAAGAATTTTCTGATATGCATTTTCTGCAGAATGGGTAGTAACCTCTCCGATTGGTGCCTTGGCTTCGTCGAGTTTAATCTTTACACATGGAATTCCTTTGGAATTATTGACATGTTCTACTGCTTTACCGTAAGCATAAAGAGAATCGAGGGTATAATACTCACCATTGATGGTTGGAATACCACTGTCGTATTTTACACCACTCCAGTCATAGTTTGCTCCATATCCATTTACATAGTTACCACTGATGAAGTAGCGACTTGTCATATCCATGAATGCATTTTCATCAGAAGAAGTCGTGCTGTTAGCGATAGAAACTTGGGTAATACGGTTTTTGTTATTTGTTTCAGGAGTAGATTTATAATAGTTGTTCACCATGTTGATATAACCACCACCAGGCCCACCATAGCATCCACCACTTCCCCAGTCAAAGATAAGACAGTTGCGGAAATCTACATTTTCAGCTTGTACAGCATTTTCCCATTTGTAATCATTGTATGAGGAATTGCTGGTATAACCAGTCCAGTTATAGCGTGCTCCGTTAAAGCGTGGAGCTCGGTTACTGGTGTGAGCTATCATATTGTGGTGGAAGCTGGCTAGTTTACCACCCCAGATACCACCATAGCCGTGTGCTCCTTTATCATGGCCGGCATTATTTAGACTTTCTCCATAGACACACCATTGCATGGTGAAGTTGTTGTTGTCGTAGAAAGAACCGATTTCGTCAATACTCCAACTCATAGAACAGTGATCAATAATAGCTCCTGTCAGGTTACGTCCCCAAAAAGTGTCGGCTCCATCATTGACATTTTTCTCTTGTCCACGACGAAAGCGAAGGAAACGAACTATTGTGTTGTTGCCTCCTAAAGTAACGGTATAATATCTTAGAGTAATACCAGGATAAGGTGCAGTCTGGCCAAGAATGGTCGTGTTAGCAGATATTTTTACGTCAGATGCCAAGGGGATAACACCTGCTACATCAAAGACAATAATTTTTTTACCACTTGTAGTAACAGCTGCACGGAAAGAGCCTTCGCCTTTATCATTAAGGTTAGTTACATGAATCACTTTGCCACCACGTCCACCAGTTACGTATCTTCCGTGTCCTTCTGCTCCTGGGAAAGCTGGTGCTTGAGCCATGGCCGCCGTACTTGCAGCAACGGCAGCCATAGTCAATATTGATTTTAATTGCATTTGTTCATTAAAATTTTGAAAATCTTTTTTTATTTGCTAGTTTGGATCTTCTCCAATTCAAGGGTTGCCCAAATGAAAGGACCAACACCTTTAGCGTCGTTATCACGAATAGGTTCACTGATGTAATATTCGAAGCTACCATCACGTTTGTAGTTTGGCTTCTTTACATATGGACCAGGACCAGGGCCAAGGCCACTTACGCTACAGCATTTAGTAAGGCTGATGGTCTTATCTGCATTAACCTGAATAAACTGATTGATGATGCCGTTGTAAGCTTTGATACCAGCATTCTTGTATTTTTCTCCAAGATAGCCCTTATTGTAGCCTTTTAAGAGAACGTATGCGAACATGCTAGAAGCTGTAGATTCCAAGTAATTCTTGTCACTCTTTACATCCATGACATCATACCATACACCAGTAGTCTTATCCTGATTCTTGATAACAGCATCCATAGCCTTTTTCAGAAGGTTGATAACCTCACCACGGCGCTCGTAATTTTCTGGCATTGCATCGAGGCATTCAGCCATAGCCATTACATACCATCCTAAGGCACGAGCCCAAGTATGCTTGCTCTTTCCGTTTTCTTTGTCAGCCCAGAATTGAGAATGGGTTTCGTCCCAAGCGTGTTTCCAAAGCCCCGTTTTCTCATCATAAGTGCGCTTGTCGGTCTTAATCATCTGGTCTACAGCATCATCAAGATATTTTTTTGCTTTCTTAGGTTTCAGGGTCTGTACAGCATAATTACAGTAGAAAGGTAATCCCATGAAGATACCATCGAGCCATACCTGGTTCGCATAGATGGCTTTATGCCAGTATACCCCTTCTTTGGTACGAGGTTGGTTCTGCAATTGTTTGAAGAAAGTCTTTAGTGCTTTCTCGTTTCCCTTGCGAGGGAAAAGGTTCTGCATACGAAGAATATATTTGGCTGTACGGATATTGTCTAGATTGAAATCTTCATACGCATAGCCAATGACATTTCCTTTTTCATCAATCATGGTCTCAGGATATTCCTTGAGATAGTTGATGATGTCTTCACCACCATATTTCAGATAGGTATCGAGCATACCTTCCATTTCAATACCCATTACATAGCTCCATTTTGGCTTCTTAGAGAAATCAAGGAGATATGAGTGAGGCACACGCTTCATTTCGCTGTATGTAAGCCACTGTGCGTAACTCTTGTAAGGCTGTTCTCCTTTGTTCAGTACTAGACTGTTGTTGATGAATACATTATCGTAATGTACATCTTTGGTTCTTCCTGTAACCTTAACAGGCTGTTTGATAACACCATTGAATGTACAGTTCTTGAGGTTGATATCGTAGATGTTATCCACATTATCCAATCCAATCATGAGTACACCGTACTCGCTTTTTTCGCAAGTAACGTTCTCCATGTTTACGTTACGAACAGTAGGTTCGAAGCCACGATAGCAATCTTCATTGTTTTCGTAATCAAGATTGATTTTTAAAACAGCTTCTTTACACTGACCCACCTTCACATTGCGCATGTTGATATTTTGTATTAAGCCACCACGACAATTGTTCGTCTTGATACGAAGTACACGTTCCAAATTAGGAGAGTCCATGTAGCAGTTTTCGGCATATACATTTTCGCAACCGCCAGAAATTTCGGAGCCGATTACGACACCGCCATGACCGTCTTCCATTTTACAGTTGCGGATAATGATATTCTTGCTTGGTTTACCCCAGAAACGGCCATCGTTATTACGTCCACTCTTGATGGCGATGCAATCATCTCCTGTATGGAAGAGGGTATTCTGAATAATGACATTCTCACAAGCCTCAGGGTCGCAACCATCACCATTAGGACCTTCGTTCCAAATCTGAACACCGTCTACTGTGATATTTTTACACAAAAGAGGGTGGATAACCCAGAATGGAGAGCGGAGTAGAGTGACATCCTTGATGAGAATATTCTCAGAACGTACAAAGTTGATAAGCTGAGGACGAAGTCCCTGACCCATACCAAACTTACGTTCATCGAAAGGAACATCATTCTCAGCCATCTTCATGAGTTTTGCTCTGGAACCTAATTTCTGAGATTCTTTAGTAATACCAGGTTTGTATCCGAATTTTGGATTACCGTTCATAGGCCACCAAGTATCGTTAGAACCACCACCATCGATAGTACCTTTACCTGTGATGGCAATGTCAGTAGCTTTGTAGGCATAGATACATGGAGAATAGTTCCAGCATGCCAAACCTTCCCATGAAGTACGTACAAGAGGATATAGTTTTGGTTCGAAAGCGAAGTGCAGCGTAGCACCTTCTTCTACAACCAAGTTTACATGGCTCAACATAGTAATTGCGCCTGTAGAGTAAGTTCCTTTAGGAATGATAACATTACCGCCACCTTTTTTTGAAGCCATTGCGATAACACGATTGATGGCCTTTTGATTAGCGGCAGCCGATGCCTTTTCTGAGGCTCCATACTTGGTTACTACATAATCCTTACCTTTGATTTGTGGTAACTTCACACTTTGTTCTATCTGCTTGTACTCCTGTTCGTTCCATCCTGAAGCAAACATGCTGGCTGGAAGAAGTAGGGCAAATAGAAGAGTCCATAAAGATTTCTTCATTTTTTACTTACTTTATTGTTTTGAGTTATTAGTTTCAAAATAGTCCCCAAATATACGATTATTTATCGAAATAGTTTTGTACAAATCATCGCTTTTATAGGAATTTTTATCAAATGGCGGAAAACCAGTTTTTGATGAAGTCTTTCTCGGGGCTATTATAGTAACGTAAAGCTGGAGATATTGTGTGCGCTATCAATGTTAAAAAAATGTTTTTTTAGGATAAAGACTTGCTTTTTTATAAATTATAGTTTATATTTGCGAAATATTTAGGTGATTTCACATTTTTTGAAATCCCCTTTTCCGAGGTTGGTGCATCCTGCGCCAACCTCTTTCGATTGTATTCTCCAAAAAGTTTGATTTAAAAGTAATATTTGCTTCTGTATTGCGTTATCTATAAAAAGAATGTTACTTGGATAATAATAATTGCCTATGAAGAAGTTTACTCTTGATGAAATGAAACCTTCTGATCTTACAATTAGGATAATTAAGCAGTTTGCTCATACTTATCGCGTTGTGCGTATGAACAATGGCGAAAGAGTATCATGTTTGAATTAAATAATTAAGAAAAAGAAGAATAAATGAAAACAATTGTTTCTCCATCATTGCTTTCTGCTAACTTTATTGATTTGAAAAGCGATGTGGAAATGATCAATCGCAGTGAGGCCGATTGGCTTCATATGGACATTATGGATGGGGTATTCGTACCTAATATCAGTTTCGGATTCCCTGTCCTTGAAGCTGTAGGAAAGTATTGTCAAAAACCGCTGGATGTGCATTTGATGATCGTACATCCTGAAAATTATATTGATCAAGTTGCTAAAAGCGGTGCTATGTTGATGAATGTGCATTATGAAGCTTGTACACATTTGCATCGTACTATTCAGCAGATTCATGATGCTGGTATGAAAGCTGGTGTAACTTTGAATCCTGCCACTCCTGTATCAGTCTTAGAAGATATTATTACTGATGTGGATTTGGTATTATTGATGAGTGTCAATCCTGGTTTTGGTGGACAGAAATTTATCGAAAATACCATAGGTAAATTAAAACGACTTCGTGAACTTATAGATAAAAGTGGTAGTAAGGCCCTAATTGAAATTGACGGTGGGGTCAATGGCGAGACGGCTCCTCGTCTAGTAAAAGCTGGAGCTGATGTGCTTGTCAGTGGTAGTTATGTCTTTAAGGCTCAAACCCCAGAAGATGTAATACATCATTTAAAGGAGTTGTAACTGTATGTCATTATCCTTTGCCATACGGCGGAGGTTAAGGATAGCATAACGCATACGTCCCAGACTGGTATTGATGCTGACATTTGTTATTTCAGCAATTTCCTTAAACGATAATTCCTGATAATAACGCATGTAGACTACTTCACGCTGGCTTGCTGGAAGTTGGTTCATCATGTTTTTAACGTCTCTTAGTACTTGGCTGTTGACGTATTCGTTTTCTATATTGGTTACGATGGTATTCTCTGAACCTATATTTGACAGATCATTTTCTTGTCCCGATTCTATTACTTTGTTGCTTTTTTGTTCACGATACCAATCCATAATAATATTATGGGCGATACGTGTGCACCAAGCAGAGAATTTTCCATTGTTAATATATTTTCCCTGCTGTAATCGAGTAACGACTTTCATAAAGGTTTCTTGAAAGATGTCATCAGCCAAGTCATGGTCGTGAACAACGAACATGATATATGAAAATATTTTGGTTTGGTTGCGTGTTAACAACAAATCAAAAGCCTTATTATTTCCATTGATGTAGGATAGGGCCAACTCTTCGTCGGTCATATCAGATAGATTTTTCATTTGCTTTATTGTTTTGAGTTTTTGAGGTAGAATTAAATCAATAGGCTCTAAATTTTGTTGTTCATAAATGAGGTTTATAATGGCAAAGGTAAAAGAAAAGTTTGTTTTCTCCAAATTTTTTAACACTCAAAATACAATAAAATGCAAAAACTGTTTCCTTTTGTATTAGAATTCGTTTTTTGGTGATCGTATTTTAATTTTTAGATGATTTTGTATTGGTTAAATCGTGTACTTCGTCAGTTAAGATGTTTATAGAGGTAAGTGGATGATGTATAAGGAGATAAATTTGAAATATTTCTTTTCGTTATTATAATAATGTGAATGATGTCAAAACGATATATTTGCTCAAGAAATATAAGCAGGTTAAAACTTTTTTTTCTTTTTTTCTTTAAATCTTTTGGTAATTTCAAAAAAGACCGTATCTTTGCAAAAGTAAAAATTAAACAAAATAGCAAGAAATGATGAATTCAGTATTTAACATTTGGTGGTGGCGTTGCTCAAGATTTAAATAAGTCGTGAGTCGCTAAGCCATGTGGATATCTGAACTTAGAAAATAACACAAAGAGGCCTGCCGTTCTTACGACAGGCCTCTTTCCTTTTTTATCACTTTTCAAGATTATAACAACATAAAATTATAGGAGACTAATACAATGGGAATGAAAGAAATTTTGAATAGAATGCTAAATCATGAGGAATTGACTCGTGAGGAAACGAAGCAGATTATTGTTGCTATTACTCAAGGTGAAATTCCAGAAGAACAAATTACCGCTCTGCTAACTGGTCTACAAATGAGAGGTGTCTCAGTTGATGAACTTTTAGGTTTTCGTGATGGAATTTTGGCAACTGGTGTTCCTGCGTTACTTGATTGTGATCGTTATATTGATGTCGTAGGTACAGGTGGTGACCGTAAGAATACTTTCAATATTTCTACTACTTCTTGTTTTGTAATTGCTGGTGCAGGCTATAAGGTGGCTAAGCATGGTAATTATGCTGCTACTTCTGTTAGTGGTGCTTCTAATGTCATCAAAAATCATGGTGTAAACTTTACGGCAGACTTGGATACTTTAAATCGTTCTATTAATGAGGCTGGTATCGTTTATCTTCATGCTCAGCTTTTTGCGAGTGCTATGAAGTTTGTTGCGCCTATTCGTAAAGCTCTTCAGTTCCCTACTGTATTTAATCTGCTTGGTCCTTTAGTAAATCCAGCACAGCCTTCTTGTCAGCTTCTTGGAGTTGCTAATTTAGATCGGATGCGTCTGTATAAACAAGTTTATCAAAAGATTGGTATTGATTTTGGTATTGTCAATAGTATTGATGGTTATGATGAAATCAGTTTGACTGGTGATTTCAAGGTGACAACAAATAACTATGAAAAGATATTCAAACCATCTGATCTTGGTTTCGAAATAGCCAAACCAGAAGAATTGAAAGGTGGTGCCACTGAAGAAGAAGCAGCAGAAATTTTTGATAATGTTTTGGCAAATAAGGCTCTTCCTGCTCAAAAGAATATCGTATTAGCTAATGCTGCTTTTGCTATTCAGGTATTAGAGAAGGGACAGAAATCTATCGAAGAGTGTATTGAAATAGCTCGTGAAAGTATTGATAGTGGTAGGGCTTTAGCTACATTTAAGAAGTTTGTTGAAATCAATTCCTAGTTTGTCATGGCTGATATTTTAGAAGAAATTGTTGCACATAAGCGTATAGAAATCGAAGAGCGCAAGGCTTTTATATCTCCTAGTAAGCTTTATCCGATGGTAGAGAATATGCTCGACACATCGGTACCCTCTATGCGTCAAGCATTGATGAAGTCTGATTCTGGAATTATTGCAGAGTTTAAGCGTAAAAGTCCAAGTAAAGGTTGGATTCATCGTGATGCCAAAGCTGAGGTTGTAACCAAGGCTTATCAAGAGGCTGGTGCATCTGCTCTCAGCATTCTTACTGATACCGAGTATTTTGGTGGTTATGATGAGTATATTCAACAGGCTCGTGCGAATGGAGTCACCATACCTATATTATATAAGAATTTTGTGATTGATGAGTATCAGCTTTTTCAGGCTCGTTATTGTGGAGCTTCTGCTGTTTTGTTGATTGCTGCAGATTTATGTAAGGAAGAATGTGCACATCTGTTGAAGTTGGCACATGAATTAGGTTTGGAGGTACTGTTAGAAATGCACAATGACCGTGATTTTGAATATGCTGAACTCGGTCCAGATATGTATGGTATTAATAATCGCAATTTAGGTAGTTTTGTAACCCAAGTAGAAAACAGTTTCCGTTTGGCAGAGAAACTTCCTGCAGATGTGTGTAAGGTTAGCGAGAGTGGTATCGGAAAAGTCGAAACGGTCAAGCAGTTACGCGAGGTAGGCTTCCGTGGCTTTTTGATGGGTGAACATTTTATGAAAGAAGATAATCCTGGTATGGCTCTTCAACAGTTTATTTCTGAACTAGCAAAATAATTTCGATATGATTATCAAGGTTTGTGGTATGCGTGAAGCCGAAAATATTCGTGAGGCATCGCAGTTGGATATCAATTTGATGGGCTTTATCTTCTATCCGAAGAGTAAACGTTACGTCAGCATGCTCAGTAGTCGTGCAGGTATCATACCCGATTATAGTCCTGAGCGTTTTGTCTATGCTGTTGATCAAGGTGGAAAGCCTAATTTCATATTTCCGAAACATATTAAGAAAGTAGGTGTTTTTGTAGACGATATGCCGCAAAATATCATAACACAAATTTATAATTATGATCTTGATTATGTACAGTTGCATGGAAATGAGTCCCCTGTCATGATAGATAATCTCCGCCGTTCGGTAGATCCTGATATTCATCCTGGGCTCAAGATTATAAAAGCCATTTCTATATCTAATGTTGCAGATATTATGAAATGTAAAGCTTATGAAGGACATGTTGATCTCTTTCTTTTTGATACGAAATGTATTACAGTGGGAGGTAGTGGACATCAGTTTGATTGGAGTGTACTTCAGGCTTATCAAGGTGATACTCCATTCCTTTTGAGTGGTGGTATTGGGCCGGACGATGTGCAGCAGCTCAAATCGTTTCATCATCCCAAGTGGGCAGGCATAGATGTAAACAGTTGCTTTGAAACTGAACCAGCCTTGAAAAATATCAAGCAATTACAAGAATTTATTGAAAAAATAAGAAACTAGATATGAACAAAATTAATCAACTTTTCAGTGAGCGTCAAGACCGCAAGTTGCTATCGCTCTATTTCTGTGCAGGATGTCCTACGTTGGAGGGTACAGGCGAAATTATTAAGACTTTAGAACGTCGTGGTATCGATATGATAGAAGTAGGAATTCCTTTCAGTGATCCCTTGGCAGATGGCCCTGTTATACAGGCTGCAGGTACAGTAGCCTTAAAGAATGGCATGACCCTTCAAAAATTATTCGACCAGTTGAAAGCGATTAAGAATGAAGTTCATATTCCGCTGGTTATGATGGGTTATCTTAATGTTATCATGCACTATGGTTTTGAGAAATTCTTCCAAAGTTGTGTTGAATGTGGGGCTTCAGGTGCTATTATACCAGACCTACCATTTGATGACTATCAAAAGGTAGTTAAGCCGATTGCTGATAAGTATGATATTCGTGTCATCATGATGATTACTCCTGAAACTAGCGATGAGCGTATTCGTTTTATCGATGATAATACCGATGGTTTTATCTATATGGTAAGCTCTGCCAGCATTACAGGTGCACAGAGTAACTTTAATGAAGCGAAAGTAGCTTATTTTAACCATATCAATGCCATGAATTTGAAAAATCCTCGTATGATAGGTTTTGGTATCAGTAATAAGCAGACCCTTGAAAGTGCTCAGGATAATGCTGCTGGTGCTATTATCGGGTCTAAGTTTGTTGCGCTTTTGAATGAAACAAAGAATCCTGATAAGGCGATAGATTTGTTGTATGAAGCTTTAAAGAAATAAGGAGAAAATAAGATGACTAAAAAATATAGTGTAGACGAAAAAGGATTCTTTGGACAGTTTGGTGGTGCTTATGTTCCAGAAATCTTGTATAAATGTGTTCATGATTTGCAGGCTCAGTATTTGCCTATTATTCAGTCTAAGGAGTTTCAAGATGAGTATTATGCTTTGTTAAGAGATTATGTAGGTCGTCCTTCTCCTCTTTATTATGCAAAGCGTATGAGTGAGAAATATAACTGTCAGCTCTATTTGAAGCGTGAAGACTTGAACCATACAGGTGCTCATAAAATCAATAACACCGTAGGACAGATTTTGATGGCCAAGAAGATGGGTAAAACTCGTATCATAGCTGAGACAGGTGCTGGTCAGCATGGTGTTGCTACTGCTACCGTTTGTGCCTTGATGAATATGCAGTGTGAAATCTTTATGGGCAAAACAGACGTGGAGCGTCAGCATACGAATGTGGAACGTATGAAGATGCTTGGTGCTACAGTTCATCCGGTAACTACTGGAAACATGACATTAAGCGATGCTTGTTCTGAAGCTATTCGTGACTGGTGCTGTCATCCAGAGGATACTTTCTATATCGTAGGTAGTACTATGGGACCTCACCCTTATCCTGATATCGTTGCTAAGATGCAGAGTGTTATCAGTAGGGAGTTAAAAGAGCAATTACAGGAAAAGATTGGACGTGATTATCCAGACTATCTTATCGCTTGTGTAGGAGGTGGCTCAAATGCCGCTGGTACTATCTATCATTATATAGATGATGAGCGTGTGAAGATTGTTTTGGCTGAAGCTGGAGGTCAAGGTATTGATACCGATCATACAGCAGCAACCATCCAGGTAGGTACAGAAGGTATCGTTCATGGTTCTCGTACACTTGTCATGCAGACCGAAGATGGTCAGATTCAGGAAGCCTTCACGATATCAGCTGGTTTGGATTATCCAGGTATTGGTCCTATGCATGCCGATTTGGCATCTAAGGGTCGTGAGCAAGTGTTGGCTGTGAATGACGATGAGGCTATTTATGCAGGTTATGAGTTAACTCGTATGGAGGGTATTATTCCTGCTATTGAGAGTGCCCATGCCATTGCCGCTTTAAAGAAGTTGAAATTTAAGCCTGAGGATGTTGTTGTACTTACTGTTTCTGGTCGTGGTGACAAAGATGTTGAGACTTATCTCAATAATAAGCCATTGGCTAAGGAATATGGTAATTTTTAATTATGAAAGGTATGAAGCAATTTGAATATACGACAGTTACCAAGAAAATTCTTGGTGATCTTTATACTCCTGTAGGTGTGTATATGCGTCTTCGTGACTTATATCCACAATCTGCTCTGATGGAGAGTTCTGATTATCATGGTAATGATAACTCGCGCTCTTTTATTGGTATTCATCCGATTGCAAATATACAAGTGGGTCATGGTATTATTACTAAGACTTATCCTGATGGTACAGTTGAAACCGAAGAGATTGCGGGGTATGCTCCGAATTCTCAAGATCCCATTATTAAAGGTAATGCTAAGGAAAAGGTTGCTGCTGCTGTTAATGATTTTATCAGTCATTTTGCAGTAATAGGAGAAGGTGCTAGTTATATGGGCTTATATGGTTATACGTCTTCTAATGCCATTCGTTACTTTGAGGATATTCCAGTTAAGGATACTACGATGAGTAAAAATGATGCTGCTGACTTGATGTATATTTTGTATCAAGACCTTATTGTTTTTGATCATTATGATAATACTTTGCAGTTGATCACGCTTGTTCCGCAAGGGCATCAGTCTGTGGGCGAGGAGACATTGATAGCTTTGGAGAAGAATATGAATCGTGCGTCGGTTAAACCTTATGATTTTCATCCTGTTGGTGATACAACTTCTACACTGACAGACGAAGAACATAAGGCGAATATCCGACGATGTGTCAAGCATTGTCAACGTGGTGATGTCTTTCAGATTGTTATCAGTCGTCGTTTTGTTCAAAAGTTTGAAGGTGATGATTTTAAACTTTATCGTGCGCTTCGTAGTATTAATCCAAGTCCATATTTGTTCTATTTTGATTTCGGTGGTTTCCGTATATTCGGTTCTTCACCAGAAACACATAATCGAATTGTAGGCAATCGTGCTTTTATTGATCCGATAGCGGGAACGACCAAGCGTACTGGTAATCCAGAACAGGATCGTAAGAATGCTGAATTCTTGCGTAATGACCCGAAAGAGAATGCTGAACACGTTATGTTGGTAGATTTGGCTAGAAATGACTTAAGTCGTAACTGTCATAATGTTAAGGTAGATTTCTATAAGGACATGCAGTTTTATAGTCATGTTATCCACTTGGTTAGCCGTGTCAGTGGTGAACTGAATGAGGGCGCTGATCGTATCAAGGAGTTTATTGATACATTCCCAGCTGGTACGCTGAGTGGTGCCCCTAAGGTTCGTGCCATGCAGTTAATTAGTGAGATGGAGCCTCATAATCGTGGAGCATATGGTGGATGTATTGGTTTTATCGGACTCAATGGTGATTTGAATCAGGCTATTGTTATCCGCACATTTATAAGTCGTAACAATGAACTTTGGTTTCAGGCAGGTAGTGGTATTACCGTGAAGAGTAATGACGATTACGAGTTGGAAGAAAGTAATAATAAGTTGGGCGCTTTGGTTAAAGCTATTCATATGGCAGAAAACCTCTGATTCCTCAATAAAGTAAAAGAAATATGAAAGTTGTTATTATCGATAATTACGATTCGTTTACATATAATTTGGTTCATCTTGTTCGTGAGATGGGAGTTGATGTTACGGTATTCCGTAATGATCAGTTTACCTTGAATCAGTTGGAACCGTTTGATAAGATTATATTGAGTCCTGGTCCTGGTATTCCTTCAGAGGCTGGCTTGTTGCTTGATGTAATTCATTCTTATGCAGGTCTTAAACCTATGTTAGGTGTTTGTCTTGGACATCAAGCTATAGGGGAGGCTTTTGGTGGAAAACTTATTAATCTGAAGGAAGTGTATCATGGTGTAGCTACAGATTGCGTGCATTATGATAATGATGTGATCTTTAAGGGAATTGACCGTCATTTTAAGATAGGCCGTTATCATAGTTGGGTGGTTGACAAGGAGGATTTTCCTGATTCTCTAGAAATTACTGCTGTAAGTGATGATGGAGAAATTATGGGACTTAAGCATAAGCACTATAATATTCATGGTATTCAGTTCCATCCAGAATCTGTTCTTACACCAGAAGGTAAGCGTATGATTAATAACTGGCTGGAGGCATAATTGCAGATTTTTAAAGTCGTCAATAAAAAACGCCATCTTACTTATAATAGTATGATGGCGTTTTTCGATTATGCTTAGTCGATTTTCATCGATTAGAATTCAGAGGTAAAGTGGAATTTAATATGCTTGAAATCCTGTTCTGCCATGCTCAGAACGTAGCCTGAGTCAGCCAAGAATACATCACGGCCTTCGATATCCTTAGCCATATATTGGTACTTACGCTTCTTGAAATTCTCTAGCTCCTGTTCATCGTCACTTTCTATCCAGCACGCTTTGTGCAAGTGAACAGGTTCCCAGCGACACTTAGCATTGTATTCATGCTCCAGACGATACTGGATAACCTCAAACTGCAACTGACCTACTGTACCAATGATTCGACGATTATTAAACTGATTAACAAACATTTGGGCTACACCCTCATTCATCAACTGTTCAATACCCTTTTGGAACTGTTTGCTCTTCATAGGGTCGTCATTTTCGATGTATTTAAACAAAAGAGGAGAGAAAGAAGGAAGACCACGGAAGTGAATATTCTCGCCTTCAGTCAATGTATCACCAATTTTGAAAATGCCATTATCCGGTAAACCTACAATATCACCAGGGTATGCTTCGTCTACGGTACTCTTGCGTTGAGCCATAAACTGAGTAGGACTGCTGAATCGTACCGTCTTATCCAGACGGATATGGTGATAAGGGGCATTACGAACGAACTTACCCGAGCAAACTTTGCAGAAGGCAATACAGCTACGGTGATTAGGGTCAATATTAGCAGTAATCTTAAAGATGAAACCAGTGAACTTAGGTTCTGTTGGTTCTACCATTCGTTCTTCTGCCTTGGTTGGCTTTGGACTTGGTGCTATCTGTACGAAACAATCGAGTAGCTCTTGTACACCGAAGTTATTGAGTGCAGATCCAAAGAATACAGGTGCAACTTCAGCATTACGATAGCTTTCGATATCAAATTCCGGATATACTCCATTTACAAGTTCAAGATCGTCACGAAGTTGGCTGGCATTTTCTGCACCTACTTGCTCGTCAAGGTTATTGCTGTTAATATCGATTTCTACCTTTTCTGTTACTCGCTGTTTGTTAGGTGTAAACAAGTTTAGTTTCTGTTCGTAGATATTGTACACACCTTTGAAACGCTGACCTTGGTTGATAGGCCAGCTGAGCGGACGAACATGGATGTTCAGTTCTTCTTCTAGTTCATCCAACAAGTCGAAAGGATCGCGTCCTTCACGGTCCATCTTGTTTATAAATATAATCACAGGAGTATTGCGCATACGGCAAACCTCCATCAATTTACGCGTTTGAGCCTCCACACCTTTAGCAGAGTCTACCACGATGATAGCAGAATCTACAGCAGTAAGAGTACGATAAGTATCTTCAGCGAAGTCTTGGTGACCAGGAGTATCCAAAATATTAACCTTATAGCCGTTATAATCGAACTCCATGACAGAGGTAGATACAGAGATACCACGTTGTTTCTCTATATCCATCCAGTCTGAAGTAGCCGTTTTCTTAATCTTGTTGTTCTTTACAGCACCAGCTACTTGAATTTGTCCACCGAAGAGCAAGAACTTTTCGGTTAAAGTTGTCTTACCCGCATCCGGGTGTGATATAATCGCAAAGGTGCGACGTCTTTCTATTTCAGTCATACTAAATACGGGGGCTCGCGCCTCTCTTTTTACGGTTTTAATATTATGCTTTGATTACATTCATGTTACGCATACAGGTTTTCAGTGAATCTACCCAGTATGGCACGTGAATGCCAAATGTTTCTTTTATTTTGGTCTTATCAAGTACAGAGTAGGCCGGACGTGTCACTGGACTCGGAAACTCGTTGCTGTGACAAGGTTGGATATCGCAGTTTGTATTACCTGCTAGTTCGGCAATCTTTACAGTAAAGTCATACCAGCTGCATACGCCTTCATTGCTATAATGATATACACCAGTATTACCTTCATATTTTCTATTTTCGATAATATCAAAGATTGCTGTAGCTAAATCACCAGCGTATGTTGGTGTACCTGTCTGGTCGAATACCACTTTCAGTTGTGGTTTGCTTGCGGTAAGGTTAAGCATAGTCTTTACGAAGTTGTGACCAAATTCACTATAAAGCCATGCTGTACGGATGATAAGATAATTTACTCCCGAGGCCTGAATTTTCTGTTCTCCATGTAGTTTAGTCATGCCGTATACACCTGTAGGGGTACCTTTCTGGTCTTCCTTGCATGGCGTATTATAAGGATCACCACCGAATACATAGTCGGTACTAATATGTACCAGTTCCCCATCAACTTCCTTCATTGCCTTGGCCAGATTTTCTGGAGCTGTAGCATTGAGAGTCTCAACAATATCACCAGCAGTCTCAGCTTTGTCTACATTAGTCCAGGCTGCACAGTTGATGATGCATTTTACCTCCTGTTCTTTTACAATTTTTCGAACATCTTCCAACTTTGTGATGTCGAGAATAGTTGTTTCAACACCTTCCAATGCTATTACATCTGTAAATATATAATGATCTTGAGTTGATTGTTGGCTTACTAATCTGATTTCGTTACCCAACTGTCCGTTGGCGCCTGTTACTAATATATTCATTTTTTGACTACTTTTATGTGTTTATTCATTGTCACCAAAGTCAAGACCTTCAGTGTTGTCCTTAATATAATAATCGCTTAGCATGCCGATGAAGAGTGTAATCTCTTGGAAGGCATGTTCTGTTTCTGGCGAAATACTTTTTTTCTGGAGCTGCAACATCATTTTACCATAGAGAGCATTAAAGCAAGTTTCGATTTCGTTTACATCCTCTTCGCCCTTGTGTCTTAATTCCACGATGTATGGTAACACCTTATAGTATTCAGCGTTGTAAACAGGGAATCGTGTAGACTGCAACATACGATTGTGCAAGTCGATAATATCCTGCATAATCACATTATTCACGTTTAGGTGTCCGAAATCACGTTTACCTTCCTCGTTCATCATGCGGATGAGGTTACCGAACCAGTCGATTTCTTCATCCATCTGCTCTTCGGTAAGGTTTGTGAATTTCGAAATATACATTTTCTTTATCACTGGCAGACTGCATCCCATCGCACGTATGGTATCTTCGATTTGCCACATGTAGAGCATATACTCTGCAATAGATTTCTTTCTTAATTCTTGAGCAATAAACATATATTTCCTTTTAAAAACGTGTTAAATACTAGTTGGGAACAGATAAATATTAAATATTGTACCTACTAGAGATACGATACTGAAAATGATGACACAACTACCAATAATGCGGTTGATGATAATCACACCTGTCTGGTCGAACTTTGTACGAATCTTATCGATAAGCCATGTTAATCCATACCACCATAGCAAAGCTCCGAAAAGCATGGCTGCATACCCTAAGATCATGAGTGAAGGTTCATGAGGGTGCACAAAATTAAACTGAGCAAAAAGTGCCATAAATAGAAGCATAATCAGAGGATTGGATAGCGTGATTAAAAATCCGGTTACACCATTATGCCACAGTGTACCCAGTTTTTTTTGACCTCCTTGATGTGCTTTTTTTAAAGGATTGCTGAAGAAACTGAGCAGTCCAAACACAAGGAGCATAATTCCACCTACTAACTGAAGATAGAATTTATTAACTGGGTTATTAATAAGATCGACCACGAAACTCATTCCTGCACCTGTTAAAAGGGCATAAAGAAGATCGCTTGCTGCGGCACCGATGCCGGTTACGAAACCGAACCAACGACCTTTTTTCTGGGTTCGTTGAACACAAAGAATGCCAACAGGTCCCATTGGAGCTGAAGCGGCGACACCTATAATGATGCCTTTAATAATCAGTTCCAGAATATCTATATGAAATTGAAATGGCATATTTATATTTTTTCAATTTGCAAAATTACAAAATTTAATTGATATGCGACAATAACGCAGTGGTTATTTGAAAAAATAGCGAAATCTTCTTGTTTCTTTTCCTTTTTTTTATTTATCTTTGCTTTATATAATTCTAACTAATAAATTTGTAATTGATGAATGAACAATCTATGAAGCCGTATGTAATCGGCTTGGATCTGGGTGGTACAAACTCAGTCTTTGGAATCGTAGACGCTCGTGGCGAGATTAAGGCAACTACAGCAATTAAGACACAAGGCTTTAAAGATGTAAATGATTATGTAAAAGCAAGTATAGAGGCTCTTATGCCGATTATTGATTCTGTTGGTGGTATGGACACCATTAAGGCAATGGGTATTGGTGCTCCAAACGGTAATTATTATAAAGGTACAATTGAATTTGCTCCAAATTTGGAGTGGGCACACGATGGTATCGTTCCTTTAGCAGATCTCTTCTCTAAGGCTTTAGGTGGTCTTCCTGTAGCATTGACTAACGATGCAAATGCTGCTGCTTTAGGTGAAATGACTTATGGCGTAGCTCGTGGCATGAAAAACTTTATTGATATAACATTAGGTACAGGTGTTGGTTCTGGTATTGTCATCAATGGTCAGTTGGTGTATGGTTGTGATGGTTTTGCTGGCGAGTTGGGCCATGTTACTATGGTTCGTGGTAAAGAGGGTCGTACTTGCGGCTGTGGCCATACCGGTTGTCTCGAGGCCTATTGTTCTGCTACTGGTGTAGCGCGTACTGCTCGTGAATTTTTGGCCAACAGTGATGAAGATTCATTGCTTCGTGCTTTAAAGCCAGAGAATATTACCAGTCTTGAGGTTAGTTTGGCAGCTGCTAAGGGTGATGCTTTAGCATTGCGTGTATATGAGTTCACTGGTAACATGCTTGGTGAGGCTTGTGCTGACTTTGCTGCTTTTTGTAGTCCTGAGGCTTTCGTATTCTTTGGTGGTTTGACCAAAGCTGGCGATCTCCTTATGAATCATGTTAAGCGATCATATGATGAGCATGTCATGAAGATTTTCAAGGGTAAAGCGAAGTTCCTTATTTCTACCCTTGATGGTAGCAGTGCTGCTGTTCTTGGCGCTTCTGCTGTGGGTTGGGATATATAATGCGTAAATCATATACTATAGAAATTGGGCATGCCGTAATGGTATGCCCAATTTTTTTGGTAATGATGTTACCAAGCCTTAGTAATATGATATATTTTCTTTATTCTGCCGAAAGGTCTGTGATAATTTTTCGATACATTGAATACATGCGCATACGGCTGATATAGCCAATAAGTTTCTCGTCATTATCTACTACTGGTAATTGTTGGGCATCGGTTGCATCAAACTGTTTCATGACATCGGTCATTGCTTCGTGTTCGTGGAGTGTTGCTGCAGGTTCCATCATTAATTGTCGCACAGTAAATTTCTGATAGAGTTCTGTGCGGAAGATAATATGGCGCAACTGAGCCACATCGATGATACCAAGTAAGGTCTTGTCTTGATCAAGTACAGGCAAAAAGTTGGTATGACTTCGACTAATAGCATTGACCAATTTGCCCATGGGTAAGTCTGGACCAACATAGCTATAGTCTTTCTCGATAACACTGTGCATACTCATCAGAGTAAGGGCAGCCTGGTCTGTATGATGAGTCAATAATTTACCTTCACGTGCAAGGCGGAGAGCATAAATACTATGGGTCTCAAAAATGTTGGTAGTAAGATAGGCTGAAATGCAGACAATCATTAGTGGAATGAAAAGCTGATAGCCACCTGTTAATTCGGCAATCAGAAATATTCCAGTAAGGGGTGCGTGCATTACGGCAGTCATAACACCTGCCATGCCCATTAGAGTAAAGTTCTTTTCTGGAATATAAACACCAAATTGTTCTGTGTTCCACAAGTGTGAAAAGAAGAAACCAAAGAATCCTCCAATGAAAAGGGAAGGAGCAAAGGTACCACCACAGCCACCACTACCATTTGTTGCTGATGTGGCGAAGACTTTTGTAAAGCATACGATACCTACATATAATAAGAGCAGATTGCTATGGCCAGCGAATAAACTCCCATTCATTATTGTTCCCCAATCTGCTGCAGTATTTCCAGAGAGAAATATATTGATGTCACTATATCCTTCACCATAGAGTGATGGGAAAAAGAAAATTAAGCTGCTTAGGAGTAATCCGCCACATGCTAGTTTAAGATATGGTCGATTGCTCATTTTTGCAAACATGCCTTCACACGAAGACATGGCACGCATAAAATATAAGCCAACAAATCCACAGCAGATACCCAAGAGAATACATGCTGGTGTACGATTCATTTCCCAAGGATTATTCAAGGTAAAATCGAAGAGAGACTCTGTGCCAACAAACACATAAGAAAACAGTGTGGCTGTTACGCAGCTAATTAGAATAGGCAATAGTGAGGCCATATTCAAGTCTACCATTAGAATTTCCAATGTAAATACTAATCCGGCTATTGGTGTTTTGAAGATACCGGCAATAGCGGCGCTTGCACCACATCCAACCAGAAGCATTAGAGTCTTGTTGTCTAACTTACACAATTGACCAAGAGTACTACCGATAGCAGATCCAGTGAGAACAATAGGAGCCTCGGCTCCTACGGAACCACCAAATCCGATGGTTATGCCAGAAGCTATAACAGACGACCAGCAGTTATGAGCTTTTAGTCGGGCACGCTTGGTCGACATTGCATAAAGTACTCGTGTGATACCATGTGATATATTATCCCTTACAACATATTTAATGAAAAGTGATGTAAGGTAAATACCTATAACTGGAAATAAAAGGTAAAGCCAGTTGAAAGAATCTTCACTAAAGTTAGCCGTCAGCAGATGTCGAATCTCGTGGGTAATAGAATGAAGAATATAAGCAGCTACGGAAGCTAAAAAACCGATGACGAAAGACAAAATAAGTGTCATCTGTCTGTCGGTAATATGCTCCTGTCTCCAAGTTATAATTTTTCCGCTTAAACTATTATCTTTAATCTCTTCCACGTAATCTCTTTCTCTTACTAGTTGGCAAAATATAATAAATTACTATTTTCTGATAATCTGGATTTCTCCGTTTTGTGACAGCTTCACAATACTGCTAGGAGTATGTGGCTTATGTTCATTGCGACGAGATGCGCAAACATAGTCTACAGCTTCGAGCAAAACAGGATCAATGTCACGATAGTTAGACGCAGCAGGCTGTCCGCTGATATTAGCACTTGTGCTTACTATTGGTTTTTGGAATCGGTAGCAGAGTTCGTGACTAAATTTTTCCTTCGTGATACGAACAGCAAGACTTCCGTCTTCTGCTACCAAGTTACTGGCAACGCCATTCGCATTGTCAAGAATAACAGTAGTAGGTTTCGTGTTTTCTGAAATCGATTCAAATAAATCCCATGCGACGTTAGGAATGTCTCTGAAATAGCGTTGGAGACGATTGTCGCTATCGACTAAGCAAATGAGAGCTTTAGAATCATCCCTTTTTTTTATCTTATATACCTTAGCAACAGCTTCTGCATTTGTTGCGTCACAGCCAATACCCCAAACAGTATCTGTTGGATAGAGAATAACACCGCCTTTACGCATTACAGCGACGGCGTTTTTAATATCTTCTTCTTGCGTCATATTATTTTATTATATCAGATTAGCAAATGTAGCTAAATTTTTCTAAAATTCCAAAAAATGAGAAATTTTTCTTGTTTTTTATACCTTAATCGGTAATATAAGTCAAAATTTTAATAACTTTGCGTTCTATGACTAAAGAAGATTTACGTATCGTTTTTATGGGAACACCGGAATTTGCGGTGGAATCTCTTCGAGCTCTCGTAGAGGGAGGGTATAATGTGGTGGCTGTAGTAACACAGCCAGATAAGCCTGTTGGTCGCCATCAGGATGTATTGCAGGCTTCTCAGGTAAAACAGTATGCACTTAGTGTAGGATTACCCGTATTGCAACCTGTGAAGATGAAAGATCCTGCTTTTGTAGAAGAACTTCGTTCGTATAAGGCTGATCTCCAAGTTGTCGTCGCCTTCCGTATGTTACCAGAGATAGTGTGGGGTATGCCTCGATTGGGTACTTTTAATGTGCATGCAGCTTTATTGCCTCAGTATCGTGGGGCAGCTCCAATTAATTGGGCTGTAATTAACGGTGAGACAGAGACTGGTGTTACAACATTCTTCTTGGATCATGACATAGATACTGGGCGCATCATTATGCAAAAACATTTTCCTATTCCTGATCAGGCTGATGTGGAATATGTTTATGATGGTTTGATGCATTTAGGTGCGGATATTGCTATTGAAACGATTGATCAGATAATAGCTTGCAATGGTGAAATTGAGTCTATGCCACAGCCTGCTGAAGGCGAAATTGAATTGAAGCATGCTCCTAAGATATTTAAGGAGACTTGTGAAATCAATTGGAATCAGCCTGCTAAGCGTATTTATGATTTCATACGTGGTCTTTCTCCATATCCTGGTACTTGGACTAATCTGAAAGAGGTGTCTAATGAGGATGCTAAAGTTTTGGTCTTGAAAATTTTTAAAACTGCAAAGACTGATCAGCCTGTTCATGATCCTGTGGGAACAATTAAGGTGGATAAGTCTCACCTATATGTTGCTACTGCTGATAGCTGGTTAGAAATATTAGAGTTACAAATGCCTGGAAAGAAGCGAATGTTGATTAAGGATTTCTTGAATGGCAATCGTGACTTCGATAAGTATCGTGTGGAATAATAAAAATAGCAGGGAGAGCGTGCTTCGTTGCCTTTTGTAGAATATGCATTTAAAGTATATGGCAATCCGATGCACGAATAGCCCCCTGCTTTCGTGTTTTCATGGGATAGATTTATATATATAGAAGTTCAGTAAGGTATGTGATCTTGGTTTGAATTAGCTTATATATATTACTACTTGTATAATCAAATTTTCTTTGAAGTTTTATGAAAAAGAGGGGGGATGCTATGTCGAAAAATATGAAAGTATAACTACGCAATCCCTTCGACGGCATTACCCGTATCAGGTTATGGTAGGGTCTGTTCTCAGCTGGAGAATTCTCCGAGCACCCCTTTGCTAGTCTGTCTGTGTTGGTTGCAAAATTAGGTATTTTTATCAAACTAAACAAATAAATCGTAATTTTTTTGATAAAAATACTTACTTTTGTTTATTAACAATATAAAAATAGCAGAATTTCAAAAGATTCTGCTATTTTTATATTGTTTTAATCTCTTCTGAAAATATCGCGAGTATAAACTTTTTCTTTGACATCGTCGAGTACTTTGTCATAGCGATTAGCAATAATGGCTTGTGAATGAGATTTGAATACTTTCAGGTCGTTAACAATTTTACTCCCAAAGAAGGTTTCTCCATTTTTCAGAGTTGGTTCATAGACGATTACCTCAGCACCTTTGGCCTTGATACGTTTCATTACCCCTTGGATACTGCTCTGTCTAAAGTTGTCGCTATTACTTTTCATAGTAAGTCGATACACACCGATGATACAATGTTTTTCTTCATTGATATCATAATCACCTCGATGGTAATAGTCATAATATCCGGCCATATGAAGAACTTGGTCGGCGATAAAATCTTTACGAGTGCGGTTACTGTCTACGATAGCTTGAATCAGATTTTCTGGCACGTCACTATAGTTGGCTAATAGTTGCTTGGTATCTTTAGGCAAGCAGTAACCACCATATCCAAATGAAGGGTTATTATAAAAACTTCCAATTCGTGGATCAAGGCATACCCCCTGAATAATACTCGTCGTATCCAAGCCTTTTACTTCAGCATAGGTGTCGAGTTCATTGAAATAACTAACTCGAAGAGCCAAATATGTATTTGCAAATAGTTTTACGGCTTCTGCTTCAGTAAGCCCCATATATAAGGTCTCAATATCCTCTTTGATGGCTCCCTCTTTCAAAAGTTTGCCAAAGATATGAGCTACATTATTTATCCTTTCGTCACCTTCAGGTCGACCTATGATAATGCGGCTAGGATAAAGATTGTCGTATAACGCCTTACTTTCACGCAGAAATTCTGGTGCAAAGATGATATTGTCTGAATTGTATTTTTTGCGGATGTTCTCGGTGTATCCTACAGGTATTGTTGATTTGATGACCATAATAGCATTCGGATTAACATCCATCACCAATTCGATAACCTCTTCTACATGCTGTGTGTCGAAATAGTTTTTTTCAGAATCATAATTAGTTGGAGTTGCGATAACAACGAAATCTGCATCCTTATAGGCGACAGAACCATCAGTTGTGAAATCGATATCCAAATCTTTTTCTGCTAAGTATTTCTCGATATATTCATCCTGAATAGGTGAGATGTGTCTTTTCAGCATTTCCACCTTTTGTGGAACGACATCAACAGCTACCACGTGTTGGTGCTGGCTTAATAAGGTTGCGATGCTTAAGCCCACGTAGCCTGTACCAGCTACAGCTATGTTATATTTCTTTTTCATAAGTCGATTTTAACTTGTTGGCAAAGATAGTAAAAAAAATGCACCTATTTATACTTCACATATAAATAGGTGCTGATTTTTTAGTATATTTTGAAATTAAACTTATTCTGTATATACTTTGCCAGTCGTTGGATAGTTGTACCAGTCTTTAGCTGTCTGATGACTTCCATCTTTTGCAAATGTTTCAAAGTTAGCATAAGCTTTAGTGATGATAATTTTTTCCAAAGGCCATGCCCATATTCCAGGAACTGCGATAGCATGTGGGTCTTGTCCTTGTGTAGCCAAAGTAATGTTACCTGTAGTTGATGCGTATAGCACTAAACCTGGGTTTGAAAAATCGAAATTACTAGGCTTGTCAATAGTTGTAGTTACAGCAGATTTCGTTACACCGCCTTCTGCACCCGTGTTGACCATGACATCCCGACTTACACCGAAGACCGAATGTAACTCTTTATCATTGAAAAGAACATTGCCACCTAAGTACATTTTAACAAACTTTGTACCGCCTAAGGCAACAAGGGAAATATCCAGCTTGTTTGAATTCTGTTCGTTATCCTTGATGGTAATAACAACATCGTTCAAGTCGTAATCCGTGTTGTTTTGAGTATCCTCGAATGCATAGGTATAAGTCTGCTTGTTTTCCTCAATTTCTGTAGCAGGGGTATAGTCTGCTTCATTCTTTTTGGAATTGTAGTTATAGCCTACAGAACAGTTGCCATCAGAGTACTCACCACCAGGAATAACAACTTGTGCCTGACCCTTCTGTATGATATCTGCATTACCAGTACCAATAACATCAGTTGACCAAGAATAGTGATTAAAGCCACTAGTAAAATTCCAATATGGTGTATTTGGAGTATCAGTTTTACCTTCTTCTACACTGATATGAACATTATTTTTTACTAAACTTGCGTTGCAATAGGAAATAGTTCCAAATTGTATCAAAGCAAAATCTTCTGAGGTAGGGCCCGATATTGTCGTATTGTTAAGGCTGATATTACCTGTCATATCAAGAATGGCATTGCTACTGATATTTGCTGTACCACCACCCATTTCAAGGTTCTCTCCATGTGTATATGAATTTGGACCAAGATATAGGTTCACAGCTTTCATATTGGTGCATTCCAACCAGCAAGCATTTCTGATTTCTGAATTATATGCATTGTTACCACAGTTCTCTATAAACATCTTACCATGGTTTTCGAAAATGCTACCTGTAGAACTGCCTTCTAAGTTGGCAGAAGTCATTGTGCCATAGTTATAGAACTTTCCACCATTGTTATTGATTGTTGTTACAGAAATATCACCTGCATTGTAGCTATAATTAGTTCCATTAGCAAAAGTAAGATTACCGTTACCAGAAATTTTGCCACCTGGAGCAACGTAGATTCTTGCATCTCCATAACCTTGAAGAGTAGCTCCGGAAGGAATTACAATTTCGCCACCATTAGCAACAACGATAACACCGTTGCTACCTAATAGCTGAGATGCACTACCTAAGTTCCAAGTACCTTCAATGTATAATGTTCGAGCGTGATCACCTTCTTTGCCAAGAATATCAATTGCACCAGACCAAGATTTACCACTAGAAATCTTAATTTTAGTAGTATAGTTAGCGTCGCCATTCCAGTCTACAGTAGCGTTGCTATTGGTTAATTCAACGGTACCTGTCTTATAAGATGCAAAATTAGGAGTTTCAACACCTGGTAACATTTCTGATGATGATGTTGCTCTTGAAATATTACTTTTAGCATTAGCGCTGCTTTCCGTACCAAATGAGGTGGTGATAGCATTATTGTCTACACGTACGGCTTTAACGTAAGTATAACCTTTACTATCCTTGTAAGCCGCATAGAAAGTGGTATCGGCTGTTGGATATGTAAATGTAGAAGTAAAGGTATTACCACTTGTTACAGTACCTTCTGCTAGAACTGTACCTTCATTATTTACGAACGGATCGTTTGCGTATAATTTAACACTATAACTTTCACCAGCATCTTTGTTAATACCAATATTAACTTTGCCAGTATTGAGCATTTGCCAATTCTGATCTGAAGCTGCATCAATGCTTGAATTAGTTGAAACTTCACCACTACTTAAGTCGTCTTTAGAGCATCCTACTAATGTGCAGGCCAAGGCTAAAGCCATAGCTCCATCCACAAAATAACTCTTCTTCATGTATAAAAAGTAAATCTTTAATATGTATACTACTTATTAATAAGTTTAATCTTGCTGCAAAAGTACAAAGAAATTCACCTTATTATAATTATTTGTGGTTAATATTTCTTAATTATGATTATTTGGCCACTGCAATAATTATCGAATGTCTGCTGATTTTTACAGTCTATGTGGAGTGGTTTGTAAAATAAAATATTAGCGTTAAAAAGTTTCACGCAAAGGCATCGTCAGTGATGGGTAAATACATATTCAAGCGAATAATAATATGCTGCAAGAATTGCGTATTTGAGATATTCTGGCATACTTAAATTCAAATACCCCATCCTCAACACGATTCTTGTCAAATTTTTTAGTTTCTCTAGGGTATGAGTTTCTTTCCAATCAGCTTTTTGGGGTTTATGATATGTGGTTGTATCTTTTTAGGTAAACTTTTTGTGATTAAAGTATTGAAGTTATAGTTTTTTAATTATATTTGCAATAACATATTAGATATATTCATATGATACCTAAGGTCATACATTATTGCTGGTTTGGTGGAAAAGCTTTGCCTCGTTCTGTTAAAAAGTGTATTCGGACATGGAAGAAAATGTGTCCGGACTATGTGATCAAGGAATGGAACGAATCAAACTTTGATTTGGATTTTTGTCCTTATGTAAGGGAGGCTTATGATCATAAGTTTTATGCCTTTGTTTCTGATGTGGTGAGGCTTTATGCTCTTTATTATGAAGGAGGAATTTATATGGATATTGATGTGGAACTCAAGAAGCCATTAGATTCTTTCTTGTATCATGTAGGCTTCTGTGGCTATGAGAGCAGAAATGAGCTCGGTACAGCTATTTTGGCAAGTGAAAAGGGGACGACCTGGGTTAAAGACAATTTAGAAGTATACCTACATAGTCAGTTCATATTGCCGGATGGTCGAAAGAATTTGCTGACTAATGTAAAGCGCTTAACGAAGTATTTTATGGCGTATGGTTTGCGTGCAGATAATACACACCAAGATATAACACATGAAATGACAGTGTATCCTAAAACAGTATTCTGTCCGTTGTGCTGGGACAATAAGCCTTCTCAATTCTCAGATAAAACGGTGGCTATTCACCATTTTGAAGGAAGTTGGCTTCCCGAAGATGAACGACTGCGTTTAAAATATCCCAAGTGGTATACTTGGATTTACTATTTCTACTGGCTGCCTAAATATGAATTTAAAACCAAGATATTGAGGCAAGATGTTAAGCGAAAATAAATAATAACACCCCCATGTTACAAGAGCCTTATCTCGTATCTATTTTGATACCTGTGTTTCGAGTAGAAAACTATATCGAACGTTGCGGAAGAAGTCTTTTTAATCAGACTTACCATAATTTAGAATATATTTTTGTGGATGATTGTTCGCCAGATAATAGTATTGAATTATTAAAAAAAATCATATTAGATTATCCAGAAAGAAACGGACAAATTAAGATATTACGCCATGAGCGTAATCGCGGGTTGGCTGCAGCACGTAATACTGCGGTAGCTGCCGCAAGAGGTGAGTTTGTAGTGCATGTAGATTCGGATGACTGGATGGAACCACAAGCTATTGAGTGGCTTGTACAAAAGCAAGTGATGACTAATGCAGATATCGTTACAGGTAATTCTTGGCGTCATTTTCCCGATCATATAGAGACAGTAAACGTAAATGAATTTGATACAAAAGAAGACGAAATATTAGCTTATATCAAACCTACGTTGCAACATGTCATATGGTCGCGACTAATACGTAGATCCTTATATACGGAACATGGTATAAAAGCCTTGGAAGGAACGAATATCGGTGAGGACTGGCAAGTGGTGCCTCAACTTGTATATTATGCGCATTCAAGTATTTGCCTACATCAGCGTATTTATCATTATGATTGTACTAACGAACAATCATATATGAATGAGGAAGGTGTTGATAAACAACGTATTAGACATTTGCAAGATTTTCAATCTCTTTATCAACTATATCAATTTTTATATGACAAGGGACATCGTTATGTAGACTTAGCTGAGCATTATCTCGATCGTTATGCCTTTCAGTTGTTATACGATGCCGTTTTGTCTTGTAATTTAAAACTTTATCAAGATACCAAAAAAGTTTATCGTGATATTCCTCAAAAGCAACATTTTAAAATAGTTCCTAATACTCGATTCAATCGCTATGTAGCCTATAGTTATTATTTGGCTTTAGCTTATCTGAAATTCAATGAGTTAAAGGCTAAATTTGCGAAATAATTTGCTCATAATCCCTTCGGAAATTGATGTTTTTTTCTTATATTTGCCTTGTAAAATTTTACAATCATATAAGAAACTATTGATTTTTGTATCTGCGGTCGAAAGACTTTATGTGGAAACCCTTTGATAGTTAGGGATTTAGTCAGTCCTTGCACCTATTATATTCGCTTAAAATGTCGTTATGATGGGAAGGGTTTTTTTTGTGCATTTATCTGTTATATTTTTATTTGCATATTAGGTAGCTAAAAATGCTGGATACGATGAAAAATACGTTCTGTGTCATTCTGTTATTTTATACAGAAAGGCATTTACATCTTAGATTGAATTAAATACTCATCAAGTAAAAATCTATGAAAGATTTGATTATTGTGGGAGCTGGTGGCTACGCCAAGTCGGTACTTGACTCCTATGACTATACTAATTTTCGCATGGTTGGATTCTTGGATGATATCAAACCGGTAGGTGCTGAGCATCAAGGATATAAGGTGCTTGGAAATGATATCAGTGATGTAGACCAACCTTCTCATTATGTATATTTCATTGCTATCGGCAATAACGCCAAGCGGAAACTATGGTATGACCAGCTGAAAACAGCAGGTCTCTCGCTGATTAATGTTATAGACCGAACGGCTTTAGTATCACATAGTGCAACAATTGGTGAGGGATGTTTTATAGGAAAGTTGGCAATACTTAATCATGGCAGCTCGGTGGAAAATAATTGTGTCATCAATACCCGTGCTCTTGTGGAACATGGATGCATCATACACAATCATGTGAATATTTCAACGAATGCTACATTGAACGGTGACGTTGTCGCTGAAGAAGGATGTTTCGTTGGTAGTTCATCTGTGGTTAATGGACAGTTGACTATCGGAGCTTGGTCATTGGTCGGTTCTGGTGCTGTGGTTTTGCATGATATATATCCTAAAACAACCGTGGTGGGTGTGCCTGCAAAAGAAATCTCTTCTACTCGACAAAAATATAATGCATTATAAAAACAAAGACTTATAGCATCATCTATGAGTGCACATCATACGTTTATTATCGCTGAAATCGGTTGCAACCATAATGGAGACCCTGCTCTTGCTAAGAAAATGGTAAAAGAGGCTAAGGCTTGTGGAGTTGACGCCGTTAAGTTTCAAACATTTAATTCATCTGAGCTTATTTCCAAGTTCGCACCAAAGGCAGACTATCAAAAGATAACGACAGGTGCGGAAGGTAATCAGTTGGAAATGACGCGTAAGCTAGAACTATCTCACAATGACTTTATTCAGTTGCGAGACTATGCCAAAAGTTTGAATCTTGAAACATTTTCTACTCCTTTTGACTTGGAATCGATAGAATTCCTAGAAAAGGAAGGTCAGAATATCTGGAAAATTCCTTCTGGTGAAATCACCAATTTACCCTATTTAGATAGAATTGCGCAAATCAAATGCAAAAATAAACAGATGATACTCTCGACAGGTATGGCTACGATTGAAGAAGTCAAGACAGCTGTGAATCTGTTGACTCGTTTTGGAAGTCGGGAAGAACTGATAATTCTGCATTGTAATACAGAATATCCTACACCAGATGAGGATGTAAATTTAAGTGCTATAGATACGCTTCATGAAGAGTTTCCTGACATTCGTATCGGTTTTTCTGATCATTCAGTAGGATATGTGGCTGCTATAGGAGCTGTTATGAAAGATATCGTGCTTATAGAGAAGCATTTTACGCTTGATAAAAATATGGCAGGACCTGATCATAAAGCTTCTGCTACACCACAAGAAATGAAGGCATTGGTAGATAATGTTCGTAGAATTGAGATTATCAAAGGTGAGGGTGGAAAGAAGGTTACGGAGTCAGAACGCAAAAATATAACGATTGCACGCAAGTCTATTGTAGCCAGAAAGGCAATCAAGAAGGGTGAAGTATTGTCTGAAGATAATATAACTTGCAAGCGACCAGGTAATGGCATCAGTCCGATGCATTGGTTTGACGTACTTGGAACACAAGCAATCCGTAATTTTGAAGAAGATGAACTCATTAGTATGAGTGAACAGGTAATGTCAAACGAAATAGATCCGCATATACTAATCTCGGAAAAAAAGAAAAAGCTAGCAGGTCTTGTTAACACTATACAGGCGAGAATTGATGAAAAAAAATATATTCTACAGGATGATGATCCTGAAAAAATCTGTTTGATAGGACATTCTCAATTTGATAAGTGGTCTATTGAACATCTCGGAACAAGAGTTGTGAAAAATGCAGGTATCAATGGCATATCTACTCGCCAATATATCAATATGATACTGAAACCAGGTTTGCTGGATTTGTCACAGAAAGAATATGTACTCATTTTAGGTACTAATGATATCATATATCCATTGGCAGACCATGAAATCTGTGATGATATCAACACTATTATTAACACAATACAGCATGCTCAACCGGATGCTCATATCATACTGGTAGAGATTTTACCCGTTCGGGGAAGACTTGATCGTGATAATTCAAAAATAGAACGTGTTAACCGTGTGATCCGTCAACATTTGCCAAAGGGTGTAGAACTGATTACTAATGAGGCTTTCCAAGATCAGCGTGGGGATATTAAGGTTGAGTATGTCGTAGATGGCTTGCATCTAAGTACTCAAGGATACGAACTGCTAAAAAGTCTCATAGAAAGGAAGATGAAATGAAAAGAATGGCATTAATCCCAGCTCGTTCTGGGAGTAAGGGGCTCAAAGATAAAAACATCATTGATCTTTGCGGGAAACCGTTGATGGCCTATTCGATAGAACCAGCCATTGAAAGTGGGCTTTTTGATCAAGTGATTGTGTCTACTGATTCAGAACATTATGCAGATATCGCTAGACGATATGGTTCATCAGTCATTATGCGTAGTGCAGAATTAGCATCGGATACCGCCACTTCTTTTGAGGTGATCGCTGATGTATTACACCGACAGGGCAATATGCCAGATGAACTTGTTTTGCTTCAGCCGACATCACCAATGCGTACAGTGAAGCATATTCATGAAGCTGTTTCATTATTTGAATCTAATTGGGATGATTTTGACTTTCTTGTTTCGGTGAAGCAAGCTGAACATGTAAAGGATTTAGTGAATATGATAGATGACGATATGTCGTTAAAATATTTTGATAAAGATTTTTCGAATTATCGTCGACAGGCTTACCATGATTACTCTCCGAATGGAGCCTTCTTTATGGCCAAACCAGAAGCTTATCTGAAGCAGAAACATTTTTTTGGAGCTCGAAGTATTGCTTATATGATGAGTGATGTGGATAGTGTGGATATAGATCATGCGCTCGATTATGAGTTGGCAAAAATCATTATGAACAAGAGATTGCATGGAAAAATATAAAGTTTGTTTTGTAGCAGGTTCGAGAGCAGATTACGGCATTGTGCGTCGTTATATAGCTCTTTTAAACTTAGATGAGAATATTGATTTTGCCATTCTTGCTACTGGAGCTCTGTTATCAGAAAAGTATGGACATGCAGAAGATCTTATCATTCAGGATGGATTTAAGATAGATTATGCCTATCAAGTACATCTTAGGAATGAAAAACTGAGTGATACAACACATGTGATGGCCGATGTTCTTAAAGCCTTTGGTGATTATTTCCAGAATCACCAATATGATTTGGTTATCATATTGGGTGATCGATATGAAATATTCTCTGTAGCAATAGCAGCAGCTATGCATCATCAGCCTATATTGCATATTCATGGAGGGGAAGTTACTTTGGCCAATTATGATGAATTCATTCGTCATAGTATTACCAAGATGAGCCGTTATCATTTTACTTCTACAGAGGAGTATCGAAAACGGGTCATTCAGCTGGGTGAATCTCCTTCTACCGTTTTTAATCTAGGTGCTCTTGGTGCGGAGAATTGTTTGTTTATAGATGAGGCTAACATCCCTGATATCATTAAGAAAATTGAGCCTAAGACTTGTTTTACAGTACTGTTTCATCCAGAAACGCTCAATGAGCAGTCTCCATGGAAACAGGTACAACAAGTCTTATCAGCAGTAGAGAGCTATATCGATAGATACGATTTTTATTTTATAGGTTCTAATGCTGATACTGGTTCAGATCAGATTCGTCAGGAGATAAAAACTTTTTGCAAGGCGCATAAAAAAGCAATGTATGTAGAGAATCTTCATCCTGATGCTTATCATGAACTTGTCAAAAAGTCGTTAGCATTGGTTGGAAATTCAAGTTCAGGAATTATAGAGGTTCCATCTTTGGGCAGCTATACCATAAACATAGGTAATCGACAAACAGGAAGGGTTAAAGGCAATAGTATCATAGATGTAGCCTGTCAGACATCTCTAATCAAGGAAGCTCTGATGTTTGTTATTCAGCACAAAAACAAACAAATAGATACTCCATATTATCGTTCAAACTCTGCAGAGTTATACTATAAAACAACAAAAAAGATATTAGCTCATGTTAGAAATCTAAATTATAAAGATTTCTATGACATACCATAAGCAGTTGGTATTATGAAATATAAAAAGAAAGATTATAATCGGGTATGTTATGTTGCTACCATATATGTACTGATGTTGTATCTGCTGTACTCTTCAGAAGATGAAATCAGACAAACTCTATTTATCATAGACCAAGGTAGTATGCCAGATAGTATTTCCGACAAACTTATAGGTCAGGCAATTATAGTTAATAATCAAAAGTATCAAGGAAAAATCTATCAGTATCTAGTGAATCATACGCATGGAAAATTCCGAAGTAGGATAGAAGCATGGTATTGCAGAAGAACCTATGATTATTATGTCCCAAAATTTGAAGGAGACGAAGTTGTTTTTGCTCAAGACCACCTTTATCTATCGCCTTATATTTGCGGGCGAGAATTTACATTGTTTGAGGATAGTCCCATGAATTTTTCCGTGAGATATTCTAAGGGCGCTGATAAAAAAGAGAAACCAGCCAGTAAAAATATCAAGTTTAGAAATTATCTTTATGGAAAGGGCTATCTTTATAAATGGGGAAATTCTCCTTTTATCAAGAAGATAATACTTACGATTGATGATCCTGCTCCTTATATTCAAGACAAACAGCGAGAGATTATAAATATTCAAAAGATTTGGCGCAATTCTCCTGCTGAGAAACAAGCGATAATCAATCAAATTTTTGATTTAAAGGAGGAAGATATACAAAAGTTGAATAGTAAGCCAATCGTAATACTGACTCAGTCTTTGTATAAAGATATGGTTTCTACGGAAATTCATACCCAAATCTATCAAAAAATAGTGAGCAATTATCCTGCTGATCAGATTATGTTAAAAGTGCATTATCGGGATCAGTTTGATTATCGTTCGTTATTCCCGCATATTATGATATATAACAAGCCAATACCAACCCAGCTCCTGACATGGCAGGGATGGAAACCACGACGATTGGTTACTTGCTATTCGAGTGCTGTATGCGATATTGCATCTGACGCTGAAATTGATTGGTATGGAACAGAAATAAATGAAGAGTTACAAAAAAAAGAAGGTGTAGTCCAGCCTCCTTCTGGAGTGAACCTTTGTCATTAAAACATTATCAATTAGCATCAATATGAATACAGATTATTCAAAACTCCTAACAATTGTAGTGCCAGCTTATAATGCCGAGAACGATATCGCACGCTGTCTAGATTCTTTGGTTTTAGAGCAGAAATACATGGATGAGTTAGAAGTTTTAGTTGTCAACGACGGATCAACGGATCATACGTCTGAAATAGCTCATTCTTATGAGAGGGCATACCCATGCACATTCCGTGTGATAGATAAAGAAAATGGTAATTATGGTTCTTGTATGAATATCGGCTTATCGATGGCTCAAGGAAAATATTTCAGAACATTAGATTCTGATGATACCGTAAAGATGAGGGGACTGGTACAATTACTATTGGCGATTAAAGAAACGAAGGCCGATCTGATTGTTACAGAAAAAATAAAATATTATGAGGGTGATTCAAAGTCGATACATTATCCTTTGCCACCTCAGGTTCCTGTAAATATTGATGTTGATAGTTCGAAGGGATTGTGGCAGATACCAAATTTAACATATAACATGGTGGTGATGAGTATGACTTATCGTACTCAGTTGCTTAGAGATATTCATTTTCATTGGCATGAGAATATATTCTACACAGATAGTGAGTTTTGTTATTTCCCAATGAAACATGTGCAGATTGTAAGATTTGTCGATGAGCCATTTTATGTATATTATATCGGAAAAGACGAACAGTCAACAAGTGCAGTAGGTTTACGAAGAAATTTCGACTCGTTTAAAATCATTGTAAATGATTTAGTCGATGACTATCTTACAGTAGATTACACACTCCCAATGTTTCCTATTCTAAAAAATGTTGTAGAAGAGCGGTACCTTCGCTATTTCTATATGTATATGTTGATTGATGGCTTTAAGTATCGCAAAGATATCCTTGCTGTAGATCAAAAATTAAAACAGTTACCTGGTTTATATCATCGTGTTGCCAAGAAATTTAATTTTATAGGACATGATTACATAACACCATATCGTATGTCAGCTTATCATCCTAAATACTTGTTACTGTTATTGTATCGTAAGATAGCAATGTCTAAGACAATTAGGAATATCTTAGGAAAGGACGAAATATACGGAGGAATCGCTTAATGAAAAATGTAGCTGTAATATTTGCGGGAGGAGCAGGAAAACGTATGAATACGGTTTCTCGTCCAAAACAATTTCTGGAGCTTCATGGTAAACCGATTATTATCTATACCTTGGAATTATTTGATGTGCATCCAGATGTAGATGGCATAATTGTCGTATGTATTGAAAGCTGGATACCCTTCTTAAAGAAAATGCTGAAGAAATTTGAAATTACCAAGGTAATCGAAGTTGTCCCTGGTGGTGAAACTGGTCAGGATTCTATCTTTAATGGATTGCAATCAGCATATAAGCATTTCCCAGAAGATAGTATTGTGATGATTCATGATGGTGTACGACCTTTAATAACAGAAAAGACGATAACAGACAATATTCTACAAGTGCAAAAAACACGTTCTTGTATTACGTGTATTCCTGCTACAGAAACTTTAGTGGTGAAACAATCGGATGATTCTATGCTCATTCCTAGTCGTAAAGATTCTTTGATTGCTAGAGCTCCACAAAGCTTTATTTTGAAAGATATTTATCATGCTCATCTTCAAGCTCGCAAAGAAGGCAAACATGATTTTATTGACAGCTGTACCATGATGAGCTATTATGGTTATAGCATGTCAACCATTATTGGTCCTATGGAAAATATCAAGATTACGACACCAACAGATTTTTTTGTGTTTCGTGCCATGGTAGAGGTTCATGAAAACCAACAAATTTTTGGATTTTAATTTCGTTTTATGTTTAGTTATCTACATCCGATAGTTCAGAAAGACTTAGAGGAAATCGCATCATCTTCTATTCTGAATTTTAAAAAGTTAGAGAATAAGACAATATTAGTAACGGGGGTTAATGGTATGCTCGCTACTTATATTACTTATACTTTATTATATCATATAGAACATTTTCATCAAAATATCCGCGTATTAGCATTAACCAGAAGTATAGATAAGACTAACTGCTTATTTGAAGAATTCTTAGATAAAGATTATTTTGAAATAGTCCATCAAGATATATGTGCCCCAATAAAGTATATGGATAGAGTAGATTATATATTTCACTTTGCAGGTAATGCAAGTCCATATTATATTAATCACCAACCAGTAGATATTCTTCGGTCTAATTTGGAGGGTACTTTTAATATTATGGAACTAGCCCGTAAAAATGAAAGATGCAAAGTCATTTTTACCTCAACTCGTGAGGTATATGGCAAGGTAGATGAAGATAGTCTGTCTGAGAATTCTTTTGGTAGTCTTGATCCGTTAGATAATCGTTCGTGCTATCCTGAAAGTAAACGTGCAGCAGAAACTATTATCCGAAGTTATTTTTTACAGTATGGCGTAGATACGACCATAGCACGTATAGCTCATAGCTATGGGCCTGGTATGAAGATTGTCAATGATGGAAGAGTGATGGCAGATTTTATAGGCAATGCTGTTCGCCATGAAAATATCGTTTTAAATAGTAGTGGCGAGGCTGTTCGTGCTTTTTTGTATCTAAGCGATGCAACAATAGCTCTATTCAAATTAGCCTTTGATGGTCAAGCTGGTGAAGCGTATAACCTGTCAAATGAAACGGAACCTTATCCTATATACCAGGTGGCCCAGATGATTTGTGAAATTTCAAAGGATGATATCCAGGTTATTTTTTCTAAAGATAAACCGAAGGCGGGATATTGTAATTATCCACGAGTAGCATTAGACAATAGTAAAATAGCAAAACTTGGATTTTTACCTCAGGTTAATTTGAAAGAAGGACTAATACGCACTCTTAATAGTTTTGAATCATGAAAGAAATGACATTACAAGAGCTACACGAAGTTCAATTGGCAATGCTTGATGCTGTGGATAATTACTGCCGTTTGAACCATCTTCGTTATTCCTTGGGAGGTGGAACTCTTTTAGGTGCAGTTCGTCATCACGGATATATTCCTTGGGATGACGACATTGACATTATGATGCCACGACCTGATTATGAAAAATTTATGCGTTATTTCAAGCATGAATACTATAAACTATATGATTATAGAACAGATGATACATGTGGTTTCTCTTTTGCAAAGTTAATAGATACACGTACAATCGTTCAAGAATATACCATAACGTACAGCGTGTTTATAGATATTTTCCCTATTGATGGTCTCCCCGCACCAGAAGAATTACCTCTTTACCTTGAAAAGCTTAATAAACTGAAGTGTGAAATATCAGTAAGTATTCGAACAACTAGAGGTAATTGGATTTCGAATATGTTAAAGAATATAATTAAGAAATGCTTATATCGTTCTCGAAAATCAATAGTAAAAGACTATGATGCTTTTCAACAAAAGTATAACTTTAATACATCAAAATTTGCTGGAGCTATTGTAGGACGTTATGGTGAAAAAGAATTAATGTTTGCTGATGTCTTCAAGCATTATGTAGAATTACCATTTGAAAACAGACAGTATCAGTGTATTGCTGATTATGATAGTTATTTAAAAAAACACTATGGTAATTATATGCAGTTGCCACCGAAAGACCAACAGGTCGCGAATCATTCTTTTAAAGCCTATTGGAAATAGAAAATAATGGAGAAAACAAACAATAGGACTATAGCAAGAAATACACTTATGCTTTATGGCCGAGCAATTTTAATGATGATGATCGGTCTTTATACTTCTCGTGTGATTTTGAATACACTGGGTGTATCTGATTTTGGTATATATAATGCGGTAGGTGGAATTATTGCGATGTTTGGTATCATTTCTTCTTCATTAAGCAATGCTACTTCTCGAACGATAACTGTGGCCATTGGTAAAGGGGATATAAGGCAGATTAAAGCAGCTTTTGGAAATTTGAAAGTTGTTTATTATATCATGTGTTTTTTCGTTGTTTTGTTGGGTGAAACTATAGGTCTATGGTTCTTATATCATAAGATGTCGATACCTGCAGATAGAATGGATGCTGCGTTTTGGGTACTTCAATTTACGATATTCACAACAGTCTTAAATTTTATATGTGTGCCATATAATTCAGCTATAATAGCTCACGAGCGGATGTCTGCATTTGCTTATATATCATTAATGGATGTCATTTTGAAATTATTGATATGTTTCTCGTTATCCATAATACCGTATGACAAATTGATTATTTATGGTATGTTAATGGTAGGTGTGTGTATAATTGATAGAATAATATATGTAGTCTATTGTAATAAACGTTTTCCTGAAGTACATGCCAAACCACGTATAAATAAAGAGCAGATTAAGGATATTTTATCAATTTCCGGTTGGACTTTAAGTGGAAATTTTGCGTGGATTTTGAATACTCAAGGAATTAATCTTATATTAAATGTCTTTTTTGGTCCTATCGTTAATGCAGCTCGTGGAATTGCCCTTCAAGTGCAGGGAGTAATGGCCCAATTTGTTACTAATTTCCAAACGGCCATAAATCCACAGATAACAAAAAGTTATGCGCAAAGCAATTTTCAGCGGATGCATGAGCTTTTGAATATGAGTAGTAAATTCTCTTATTTATTGATGTTGGTAATGAGCATACCCGTTTTGGTAGAAGCACCTGTTATATTGAAATTTTGGTTAAATCATGTACCAGAACATACCGTAGTATACCTTAGAATTATCCTAATATATTCTATATTGACAACCTTATCTAATCCTTTATGGGTATCAGTACTAGCAACAGGTCAGCTCAAAAAATATCAAATTTATGATAATGTAATTCAGCTTCTTGTAATACCAATATCATATCTTGTTTTTAAATATTTACAAGCAGATTCTTACTGGGTGTTTGTTATTCTACTGATATCAGAAATATTAGAAATTTTTATCCGTGTTTGGATAGTTTTACCTTTAATACACCATCAGTACTCGCGGTATATTCGTGAGGTTATTTTACCAATAATAGGGGTAACTGTTACTGCACCTATTATTCCGCTCTTGCTAAATGGTCTCATTGGGCAAGAATTTTATAATTTTATTTTTGTATGTATCTTTTCTGTTTTATGTTCGCTCGTCTCTATTTGGCTATTCGCATTAAACCATCATGAACGATCTTGGATTCAGAACTTCGCTAAAGAAAAGATACTTAACTATAAAAAGTAATTTATGAATCCTAAAATTTTAGCATTGTATTTACCACAGTTTTACCCGACAATAGAAAATGATGAATGGTGGGGTAAAGGTTTTACAGAATGGACAAATGTTGCATCAGCCAAGCCGCTATTTAAAGGGCATTATCAGCCCAAAGTTCCCTCTGAACTTGGATTTTATGATCTAAGGTTGTCTGAGGTTAGAGAAAAGCAAGTCGAGCTAGCAAAAGAAGCAGGTGTGACAGCTTTTTTATATTGGCATTATTGGTTTGGGAATGGAAAACGTTTGTTATCGGATGTCTTTCAAGAAGTTCTTGATTCTGGACATCCAGATTTCCCTTTTGCTTTAGCGTGGGCAAATCATAGTTGGTATGCTAAAACATGGGATAAAAGTTCGCCAGATAAACTTCTTATGAAACAAGAATATCCTGGTGAAGAAGATGCAAGAATGCATTTTGAATTTCTGCTTAAAGCTTTTCGTGATCATCGATATTATAAAGTTGATGGCAAGCCATTTTTGTTTATATTTAGACCAGACGAAGTGCCAGTAGATTATCTCAAAAATTTTAGACGCTGGGCTAAAGAAGCAGGATTTCAAGACCTATATATTGTGGCAAATGTCTGGTCTGAATCGGCTACTCTAGATCAGTATAGAAAAAAAGGATATGATGCGATTACGGTAAATCGTATACTTAATGTCTTATATGATGAATATAACCAAATGCCTTTTATCAAACAATGTCTTATTCGTCTGGGAAGACTGTGGAATCAAAAATTTCGCGGAATACCAAAGGGTGCATTAGATTATAGAAAAAAATATAAAAAATTTATTCTTCCAAAAGACAAGGAAATAGGAGTAATACCAGAAATCTTTCCGAATTGGGATCATAGTCCGCGTAGTGGGAAAACAGGAGCGAGTACGATATATTACAATTCAGAGCCAGAGTTTTTCTATAAACATGTAAAAGAGGCTTTAGATGCTATAAAAGATAAGCCGGAGTCTGATCAGATGTTAATTTTGAAATCATGGAATGAATGGGGAGAGGGTAATTATATGGAACCCGATTTGAGATATGGACGAGGCTATATAAAAGCCTTGCGTAAGGCAATTGACGAATATTCTAATCAATAATCGCTTATGTTATTATCTGTGATTATTCCGATGTATAATGCTGAAAATTATATTCGGCGATGTGTCGAGTCTTTGTATCAGCAGAATATTATGGATTCGGATTTTGAAGTTATCATTATAAATGATGGTTCTATAGACCAGTCATACCAACAGGCATGTATTTTATCAAAAGAACATGCAAATATAATCTTAATAGATAAAGAAAATGAAGGACAAAGTGTTGCAAGAAATATAGGCATTTCACGTGCGCAAGGTGATTATTTGATCTTTGTTGACTCCGATGATTATCTACAATCAGGGCAAATGGCAGAGGCTATAAAGAAATGTCAAGAGGAGCAATTGGATATTTATATGATGCAAATGAAGGTTATGCGCCCTGATGGTAGTTTGCCTACAGAACTTAGAACATGGAACTTTTCAGAGGAGGAAGTCTTTTCTGGCGAATATTTATTGTTGCATGGTTATTATCCTTCATCTGTTTGTGCAAAAATTTTTAATCGTAGTTTTGTAGAGCACTCCAATATAAGATTTATAAAAGGTATTATTCACGAAGATTCTGACTTTTGTTGGAAATTGTGTGCATTGGCAGGTCGTATAATGTTTAGAAACGTTTGGGCTTATACATATTATTATAATTCTCAATCTACTGATAGAAAGATAAATAGAGAAAAACTGATGAAGTCTGCTTTTTCAAATGTGGTCATCTGCTCTGATTTATATACCTTTTCTCAGTCCCGACACATTTCAGTTGCTTTGAGCATTTTTTTTCAGAAATTAGTTAATTCTATGTATTTGTCAGAGTTTTATAAACTTGCATGTAATAAGGATATTTCTTTTAATGATTTTATACAGTTTGTAAAGGAATCAAAACGCTATAAGGTATTACCTTTACATGGATGTTGTAAATCTGGGAAAGCAAGATTAGGCAAAATTTCGATTAATATTTTGTCTTTATTATTTTAAGAAAACAAATGAAACTAGCTTATTGCATTGAGGGCTTTTATAATCGAGGAGGAATGGAACGTATTCTCTCGGTTTGTGCAAATATGCTTTGTGATACCTATGATATAACAATTATTATAGCTAATCAAAAGCAGAAACCTCTTGTGTTCAAACTCCATGATACTATTCAGATAGTAGAACTAGGGGTACCTGATACAGATAGAAAAAAGAACTATAAAAAATTACTAAGTGCTTATCTAGTTGATCATCATCAGGATATCGTCATATCTTTGGCTGGTCTTGACATGTATTTTCTTCCTCAAATACAAGATGGAAGTAGAAAGATAATGTGGTTTCATTTTGCTTTTGATGTGTCTAAAATGATTTGGAGTGAGCATTATTCCGGAATAAAATTTTGGATTATTTATTATCTTCAAACGTGGAAGCGAATTTATTATGCACGCAAATTCGATAAAATTGTTGTTTTGTCTAAATCTGATGAAATAATATGGAAGAAGTATTGCAGACAAACCATTTCTATCAATAACCCAATAACGATTGATTCATGTCTCATTTCTTCATGTGAGATAAAACGTGCTATTGCTGTAGGTAGGTTAACTTGGGAAAAAGGTTTCGATTATCTCATTGATGCCTGGAAATTAGTCAATCAAAAGTATAAAGACTGGGTATTGGATATATATGGCGAAGGTGATGAGCGTGAAGTGTTGCAACATAGAATAGATAGTCTTGGTTTGCGGGATGTCATACACCTATGCGGAAATTCTTCTCATATAGAAAAGGAATATGCATCTCATTCTGTATTTATAATGAGTTCCCGTTCCGAAGGCTTTCCTTTAGCACTAATAGAAGCTTCTGCGTGTGGATTGCCATTAGTGTCATTTGCTTGTAATCAGGGAGTTTCCGAGATTATCCAGAACGGTTATAATGGTTTTTTAGTATCCCAGGTAGGAGATATCCGTGGTTTATCCGACTTCATCTGTGAACTTATTGAAGACGAAAAGTTAAGAAAGCGAATAGCTGCCCATTCTTTGGAATCTTCAAATCGATATCGATTAGATAAGATAAAAGCAAAATGGATAAAATTGTTTCATCAAATTTGTCCTGATTAATCTTCATTTTTGTAATCATGTTACTTTCAATATTGATTGCCGTTTATCAGGCAGAAGAGTGGTTGCCAAGATGTCTTGATTCTATTTTCGGACAAGATATATCGGATGTTGAAGTTATTGTTGTTGATGACGGATCAAAGGATCGTTCTTTAGAAATAGCTTTAAAGTATAAAGAAAAATATCCCGAATTGCGGGTTTTCAGTAAAAATAACGAAGGAGTTGCTGCGACGCGTAATGTCTTGCTGCAATATGCTAAAGGTGAATATCTTTGGTTTGTTGATGCCGATGACTATATATGTCCAGATAGTCTTATTTTGATTAAGGAGTATCTAAGAAAGCATAAGATAATAGATTTTCTTACATTGCGTTTTAGTAGAGACAAACTTATTCTTCCATATTCAGACCATTTGTTTCAAGGAAATGGTGTAAACTATTTACTTCAAAGAGAGCCTAATGGCTATCTATGGGCTAAAATTATAAAGCGACAAGTTATCGAAGACCATAATATTCGATTTAATAGTAAATTGTTTTCTCAAGAAGATTGGCTTTTTCTACTTGAAATTTATCCTCATGTAAACGAGCTGCATGAAACTAATATCTTGGCTTATCAGTATTGTACAGACAATGAACATAGCGTGATGCGTGAAAATACGAAAGAGAACAATCTCCAACATGTTAAAAGTTCGATATTGGTGCTTACGTTATTTAAAAACTTTATAGCGCAATATCGCGAGCAAAAGATATTTAAGCCTTTTTCCCGTATTCTTAATACTTCTGCAGCCGGTTTGTTATACTGTATACTACCGTTACAGTGGAACAAGGAAGATGTGAATCAAGTGATATCCCAACTTCAAAGTGCAGGAATCTATCCCATTGGTGATACAGGGAAATGGAAGTATAATCTATTTTTGAAAATAGCAAATCATAAGTTTTTGTTCAACCTGCTGGTCTTGTTGAAAAAGTTATAGATTTAATCAACTATGTTACTAGAAGTATTAGTATATTTACTTGACATTTTAATTCGAGAGCCTAAACTCATAATTAAGTATTATCGCGAAAAGAGTAAAGAAGGGCGAGAAGAAAATGGTCGGATGATATTTATGGCAGATGGCAGATTTCCTCATGGCGGAATGTTTGATCGATTAAAAGGTGCAATTTCTATTTATGCCGCGTCCAAAGTTTTACATAAGCCTTTCAAAATATGCTTCTGTTCTCCTTTTCGTTTGGATAAGTATCTAGAGCCAAATCTTTATGATTGGCGAATAGAGCCAACAGATATATGCTATCATTATCCTGATTCTCGCCCGCTGTTTTTATATGGTGAATATGCTAACCCTAGACGATTACTCAAGAGACGTAATTGTGATGCCCATTTTTATTATGGATACAACTCATTAGATTATATCAATAAGAAGTGTCATTTGAATTTTGATTGGGGCCAGCTATATCATGAACTCTTTAAGCCTACACCATATTTGCAAAAGTATTTGGATGCTTATAAAGAAGATATAGGACAGCAATATATTGTTATCCATTTTCGTTTTTTAAATTTATTGGGAGACCAAGTAGAATATGCTATTAACCCAACATTAGAAGAAACACAGCAACGAAAATTAAAAGAACAAGCTTTGATTCAATTTAGGCATGTGCGGGAACAACATTCAGATTGTCGCGTGATGTTAGCTACGGACAGCAATCATTTTACCCAGTTTGTTAAGCATCATTTGCCCGATACATATGTAATACCCGGAGATATTAAGCATATTGGTACAACAAGTCAAACAAAAGAAAGTGATAATCTGAAAATGTTTCTAGATTATTATTTAATAGCAGGAGCTCGAAAGGTTTATAACATAGTAGGACCAGGCATGTGGCCGAGTGCTTTCCCAGAATATGCTGCTAAAATAGGCAAGTGTCCTTTTGAGCGCATATATTTCACAGTATCTTAATTTTTTGCCATAATTTTTGGAGTTAATAAATGATTATTTATTTTATAATCTTTTTTGCGTCAGTATTCTTATACTTATTTAATGATGTGAATCGTAAGAATGGAGTAACTTCTGTTCAAATGCCAATTCTGATCATTTTTATGCTTTTTTTGGCATGTTTTGTTGGATTTGGTGATATGTTAGGAGGATATGATCGTTATATATATGCTGAACTTTTTGATGATGTTGCTAATACGTTGTCAAGAGATATGAATATTCACATGGCCTATATTTTCCAGCAATGGCCGAAAGAAACAGCTTATATATGGATTAATATAGCCATTGCACATATTACAGAAAATCGGTATATCTTTATTATGATATATACGATGATTTTATATGTCTTTATTTTTGATTCTATTCGAAAATATTGTTCAGACTATCCCTTTGCGATTATGCTCTTTTTGAGTCTTTGGTTCTTTTTTACTTTTACCTATTTGCGTCAAGTAATGGGAGCTGCGATAGGATGGATGTGTGTTCGCTTTATTATTAATCGTCAACCGATTCCCTTTTTGATTTGTTGGTATATCGCTTTTCGGTGCCATAACTCAGCAGTAGTCTTGCTTCCGATGTACTTTGTTCCCATTAGGAAATATTCAGTGAATCAAATAGTTATAGTTATGGTGTTGTGCTTCCTTTTTGGTATATCAGGATTAGGAACTGCTATTTTTAATGCGTACGGAGAGGCCGATCCGGAACGAAAAAATAATCCAGCTACAGAAACAGGATTCCGTTTGCCATATTTGTTAGAAGCTGTCTTCTTTTTATATATCATATTGTCTCGATACATCGAAATTCCTAATGAGAAAAAGTATATAGTATTATTAAATATGGCATTGGTCTTTTGTGCGATCTTGCTCTTCTTTATTAAATCAGAAAATGGAGGTCGTATGAGTTGGTATTTCATGATCGGTGTGATATCCACGGTTACCTTTGTATGTACTCATACACCTAATAATAGACAATATGCTTATGTATTGATAGTTGTTGGATTCTTTTTGTTTCAGCGTATTGTCTTTGCATGGGGAGTATTGCTTTATCCGTATAAAACGTTTTTTTCTAATGGTTTTCGTGAGGGTGATAAAATTCACGAGGAATATGAATATGATCGGAAATATGATGATGAAAAGATGTACAGGGCACCTATTCATTTTCAATAATATAACTAATTTATGTTGATAACGGTCTTAACTCCTACTTATAATCGTGCTTCTTTATTGAATGGTGCATACCAATCTCTCAGTAAACAAACTTATATTGATTTTGAGTGGCTGATTATAGATGATGGTAGCCAAGATGATACAGAAGTTGTTGCTGGAGAAATGCAGAAGTATTCTTCTTTTCCAATTCGGTATTATAAAAAAAAGAATGGAGGGAAGCATACGGCCTTGAATGTTGGTGTAAAAAATGCGAAAGGTGAACTTATAGTCATGCTCGATTCGGATGATGAGTTAATGAGTGATGCTTTGCAAAAAATAGCAGAGGTCTATGATACCGTTAAGGATGATTCCTCTTTTGGTGGTGTATGCGGTGTTATGGCCCATCGTAATGGAAAATTAATATCCTCGTTGCCTAATGATGGATATTTGGATTGTAATGAAGTAGACGCTCGTTATAAGTATCACATTACTGGTGATTTGTGCGAGGTATTTCGAACAAGTGTATTCCGAGAATTTCCTTTTCCAGAAATTCCTGGTGAAAAGTTCTGCCCTGAAGCACTAGTTTGGCATAGGATTGCGAGAAAATATAAGCTGAGATTTTTTAATGAAGTAATCTATATACGAGATTATCTTGAAGGAGGATTAACTTCTAAAATAGTAAAAATACGCAGAGAAAGTCCTAAAGCCTCTCGAATTTATTATCGTGAATTGTTACAGCTTGATATACCTTGGAAGTATAAAATGCGTGGCTTATTGAATTTAATAAGATATACGATTAATGTGATATGACGAAAAGCATCAAAGTTTTGCAGGTAATAACCTCACTTCGTGTAGGAGGAGCAGAGCAGATAGTCATACAACTCTCTAGAGGCTTAATCGAAAGAGGTTTTGATGTTGAAATTGCTGTACTTGATGGAGAAAATTCTCCATTATTACAAAGTGCTCCTTGTAAAGTTCATATATTGGGTTTTTCCTCATATAGCCTAATGCATATTTTTCACTTGCATCAGCTCATGAGGCATTTTGATATTGTACATACGCATAATTCTTCACCCCAACTCTTTGCTTGTTTAGCCAATCTGTTTAGTCGACAGAAATTAGTGACAACAGAACATAATACTACCAATCGTAAGCGTAATTACACAGCGCTTCGCATCATAGATAGGTGGATGTATCATAGATACGACACTATAGTTTGTATTAGCGTTATAGCAGAGCATTTATTACGACAATATTTGGGAAGTACCTGGGAAAATAAGTCTTCTTTTCTGTATGAAAAAATAGTTACTATACCGAATGGTGTAGATGTAAAATCTATTCATGAAGCACAGCCGGATTTGGAGATGGTCCGATTAAAACAGAATCGAAAAGCATTATTGATGGTTGCCGGTTTTAGAGACCAGAAAGATCAGGACACTTTAGTAAAGGCTTTGGCTCGATTAAAACGAGGTGATTATGAAGTTTGGTTTGCAGGTGTTGGAGTAAGAAAACGAATTGTAGAAGCGTTAGCTACAAGTTTGAAAGTATCGCAGTATGTTAGATTTTTAGGTTTACGTACAGATATACCTCAGTTGCTTCAAGCTGCTGATATTATTGTAATGTCTTCACATTGGGAAGGCTTGTCTTTGAGTAATATAGAAGGTATGAGTGCCAGTAAGCCATTTGTAGCTTCTGATGTAAATGGACTTCGTGAAGTTACCGAACATTGGGGAATATTGTTTCAAGAGGGTAATGATGAACAGCTTGCACAGGCAATAGAACGTTTAGCAAATGCCCCTGATTACTATAAGCAGATAGCTAAACGGTGTTATGAGCGTGCACGGCAGTTTGATATGCATCAAATGATAGTTCAATATCAAAAAGTTTATCAGAAACTTGTCGAATTATAGAGTATCTTCAAGTAATTTTACGTATATTTGCAATACGTTTGAATTTGAAGTCGTCATCTATTATGAAGAAAAAGTTAATTCGCCTCACGACAGTAGATTTATCTTTAGATAAGTTAATTCCTGGACAGTTAAAATATATGTCCTCAGTTTTTGATGTTATAGGAGTGGCATCGGATACAGGATTGTTGGACAAGGTGAGAAAAAGGGAAGGTGTTAGAATGGTTAACATCCCCATGGAACGTGAAGTTTCGCTTTTAAAGGATTTGCGTTCACTTATTGCACTTTTCTTCTTCTTCAGAAAAGAGAGACCGGATATATTGCATTGTAATACCCCAAAGGGGTCTCTGTTGGCTTTATTAGCAGGATTGTTTGCTGGTGTTCCTAATCGTATTTATCTGGTAACTGGACTTCGTTATCAGGGCACAACTGGTTTTTTCAGATTTATTTTGAAAACCATGGAGCGAGTCTCTTGCTTTTGTGCAACTCAGGTAATACCAGAAGGACATGGAGTTTTACATACGTTGCATGCAGATCATATCACGAATAAGCGATTACGTGTGCTTCATTACGGAAATATTAATGGTATAGATACTTCTTATTTTTCTAGAAAGTGTTTAGAAGAAAACTTCAGAAGTGCATTAGGATTTACAGACGATGATTTCGTGTTTATCTTTGTTGGTAGAATAGTCAGAGATAAAGGTATGAATGAGTTGGCTGAGGCCATGAAAAAATTGATAAGCGAAAAACGAAGCAAACAGGTTAAACTGTTATTAGTCGGTTCTTTTGAGAAAGGTAATCCTCTATATGGCGATAATGAAGATTTTTTGCGGAACTCTGAGCATGTGAAATTTGTGGGATGGCAGGAAGATGTGAGACCCTATCTCGCTGCTGCTGATGCTTTGGTGTTCCCAAGCTATCGTGAAGGATTTCCCAATGTTCCTATACAGGCGGGTGCTCTTGATATTCCTTGTATTGTTACAAATATTAATGGATGTAATGAGATAATTAAGGATAATTTGAATGGTAAAATTATCAGAGCACCTTATGCTCAACAGGGAAAAATGGACAGTTTAATGGAAAATGCTTTGTACGAAACGATGAAGTGGTTCATAGAACATCCCGAAGAGGTTAAGCGTATGGGGCGAAATGCACGTGGAATGATTACTTCGCGATATGAACAGAAAGATGTTTGGAAAGAGATATTGAATTTGTATTTAGAATTGGTAGGTCTTAATAATAACTAGTAGAATTGCTTTATAAGTTAGCTCATATATTACGTGATAAGTTGCCTTGGTTATGGTTTATAATCGGGTTATTCAATTCTCTTCTTTTCTTACTTCGTTATGGAAAGAAGTTGAAGAATATGGTAGTCCTCCTAAATGATGAAGATGAGTTCCAAATGGAGCAAATGACCTCTGATAATTGCATAGAAATGAGTCAATGGTTTGACTCCCAACCTACGGAATCCTTCGATTATTTCAAGCCTCATGGGTTTGAGGTTAAAGATTTAAAAGTATTAGCTAGCGATCATTCTTTTCTCGCTTTTATAGTTAGAAAGTATGATACACAGGAAATCGTTGGTTATCTTATGATGCGAAGTTTCTGGTGGGGAAAATGTTTTAGAGGATATATGGTAGACTATCGATGGAGAGGTAAAGGAATAAGTAAAAAAATGAATGCTAAAGCTACAGAAATAGCTCAATATCTAGGATTGAGAACTTTTGGTACTATTTCTCCTAATAATTTGGCATCGCTGAAATCTGCTCAAGCGGTTAATGATGTAATCATATTAGATACCCTTCCTAGTGGAGATTATTATGTACAATATTTGCCCAAAAATGGTCATAAAGTGGTTTTTTGATAAAATAATGTCACTTATAGGGCTAGTTTTATTATGTCCTGTGTTGTTGATTGTTGCTATTTTGATTAAGATCAAAATGCCAGGACCTGTATTGTTCAAGCAGAAGCGTGTAGGGCAGTATGGAAAATTGTTCACGGTTTATAAATTCCGTTCTATGACAATCAAGAAAGAGGCGGCTACTGCAAGTAAGGGTGGTGCAACGCCGATAGCTTCTGAAGAGCAAAGTAGAATAACACCTTTAGGGTTGAAGCTTCGTAGATATAAGATAGATGAACTTCCAGAATTATGGAATGTTCTAATCGGTGACATGAGTTTTGTCGGTCCTCGTCCTGATGTGCCAGGATATGCAGATGCACTACAGGGTGAGGAAAGAGATATATTAAAATTAAAACCAGGGATAACTGGACCTGCAAGTTTGAAATATCGTAATGAGGAAGAATTGCTGAGTCAAGTAGATGATCCTCATCGATATAACGATGAAGTCATTTATCCAGATAAAGTTAAGTTGAATTTATATTATTTACGCCATTATTCTTTTTGGACTGATATGCAGATAATAATCTGTACAGTATTGGGCAAGAGGATGATATACAATGGCGAAAATATCTGATAGGTACATGAAACAACAGAAAATACATGTGAACGATATCATTATGGCAGATGAGGCTACAGGTATCAATCTATCTATTGTCATACCTGTATATAATGAGGAATTGAATCTGCGAGAGTGTGTCGCAACTATTGAAAATCAGGGAATGCCTGATGATAGCTATGAGGTGATTTTAGTTGACGATGGCTCACAAGACGGTTCGCCTAAAATATGTGATGAGATTGCGGCTAAGAATTCAAATTATATTTCAGTACATCCGCAACATGCAGGAAAAGCCGAAGCTATCAATTATGGTTTAGCTCTTGCTACAGGTAAATGGGTAATGGTGGTATATGCTTGTGATAGGCTTATTAGCAACGGACTCCATTATGCGCTTCATGTTGCAAGTCAACATCAATATATAGATATTATTCGTTATGATTGCAATAAGGACTTCCTTGGAACGGGGCGACATTATGTGAATCATTTTGGATTGCCTAGAACATCACGTGGATTTATTTTTAGAGTAGAATTCTTGAATAAACACCATGTTTTCATGCATGACTACATCTATTTTGAAGATTCTTTGTTTGTTAGTCATGCTATCATGGCCAATAGTCAAATTATATGTGTTAATCGCGATTCTTATTGGGTAGGTGAAGATCCATTTGATTATCGAAAGAATAAAAAGGTCGAAGTGGCACGTAAACTAGTACGCGACGGATTAAAAGCAAATTCGCATATGTTTAGTTACATGTTGCGGTATAATATTAAAAATAATCCTGTAGCTTATAATCTTTGTATCGATCATATAAATAGGGACAAGGTTATGGTGGTAAATCAAATGCTAGTAGCTAATTATTCGCATAGTGAATTTAAGCGTTTGAGACATCAGTGTAAGAAACAAGATTTTTATCCAGTTTTTAGGTGGGAAAGAACTCAGCGATGTCGTCGGAAAATCAATAATATGAATAGAATTATTAATTCTTGGTTTATTTATAAACTTGCTCGTTTGTTTAATTATAGCATAGAGGAATATTAACGAAGAAGTAAATAGCAGAAAGGACATCTATATGGAAAGTAAAAAAGTCTTATTATGTCTGGCTCACATGTCTGGCAATGAAATGAAATATATTCAAGAAGCGTTTGATACCAATTGGGTAGTTCCTTTGGGACCAAACGTAGATGGTTTCGAAGACGATTTGGAAAAGTTCATCGGTGGAAAGCATTCTGTTGTAGCTTTGTCATCTGGAACATCTGCTATACATTTGGCTTTAGTGGCTTTAGGAGTAGGGCATGGTGATGAAGTAATCTGTCAATCGTTTACATTTGATGCATCTGCCAATCCTGTCGTATATCAAGGTGCAACGCCTATCTTTATCGATTCTGAAGAAAAAACTTGGAATATGGATCCCAATCTTCTAGAAGATGCTATAAAAGATAGAATAAAAAAAACGGGTAAGAAGCCAAAGGCTATTATCCCTGTTTATTTATATGGTATGCCTGCTTATATCGATGAGATTATGGATATCGCCAATCGTTATGAAATTCCTGTTATTGAGGATGCAGCAGAAGCTTTTGGCTCAACTTACAAGGGACAAGTATGCGGTACATTTGGCACTTTCGGTATTATGAGTTTTAATGGTAATAAGATGATTACAACCTCCGGAGGTGGTGCTTTGATTTGTCCTGATCAGAAAACAGCAGATCGTGTATTATATTTTGCTACACAAGCTCGTCAACCTAAGCCATATTATCTTCATACCGAAATCGGCTATAATTATCGTATGAGTAATATCTGTGCGGGTATAGGTCGAGGTCAGATGACGATAGTTGATGAGCATTTAGCGCATCATCGTCATTTGAAAGATGTCTATGTCGAAGGCTTTAAAAGTCTTGATGAAGCAGTCATTAAAGTTTCTCCCGAGAGTTATATGGATTCTAATTATTGGCTAAATACCATTTTTTTTAAAAATGTTGTAGATGACTGTCCTGGTGAACCTTCTTCTGAGGTGATGAAAATTCAAAATCATTTAGCTTCTGTTAATATCGAAACACGTCCTCTTTGGAAGCCAATGCATACACAGCCAATTTATAAAGATGCACCATTTTATGGAAATGGTGTTAGTTCACGTATTTTCCCTAAAGGGTTATGTCTACCATCTGGACCTTATGTGACAGATGAAGATGCTAAACGTGTTATTGAAGAAATTAAAAATTGTCTATGAAATTATTCGATAAAATAGCTTCTTGGTATTTAAGCAAAAATGCACTTCCATATTGGTGTATACTGATTATGGATTTGTCAATTTGCTATATATCCGGTCTATTTGTTTTTTGGATGTACAATAGTGGTGCCGTTACTTTAGGTAATATAGTCTTATTATCTAAAACTATTGGCATCTATATGTGCTTTAATTTGATAGGTTTTAAATTATTCCATACTTATTCCGGCATTATTCGATACACATCTTTTGCAGAACTTAGACTTTTAGTGGATGCTATGTTAGTATCACTAACCATTGCTGAGGTCATGCATTATTTTGTTTATAGTTGGAATTTAGATTTTATTCGTCTACAAGGTCGTCAAATAGCGGCTATGTATGTGGTTGCTATGATGGGAATGGTTTTGGCCCGTGTCTTGATTAAAAATCTCTATGATGTGTCTTTCAGAGATGCTAACGCTACTCGTACCATGATTTATGGTATTCAAGGTGGTGGTGTTGGTGTTGCAAAATCGATACGGTCAGAAAAACCAATGAAATATCTCTTGAAGGGATTCATCTCACAAGACCCTAACAATGAGGCAGAAATGCTGATGGGGGAGCCTGTTTTTCATCCAGGTGATGGATTAATTAAATATCTAAAGGATGAAAATATTCAAACCGTATTAGTTTCGCCTTTGCAAAATCATAAGTTTCGTGATGATCAAAAAGTACAGGATATTCTAATCAATGCGGGGGTTACAATTTATATGGCTCCTAAGGATGGAGATATTTGGACAAAAGGTTCAGTAAATGTATCAGACTTGAAAGAGGTTAGCATTGAAGATTTGTTACCGAGAGCTCAGATACATGTGGATTTAAAAAGCATAGGGCTGATGTTGCAAGATAAAAAAATTCTGGTAACAGGTAGTGCTGGCAGTATAGGTAGTGAGATAGTTAGACAAATCGCTAAATTCAAGCCTGCGGAACTGATGCTGATAGATCAGGCGGAAACACCTCAGCACGATATTCGTCTAATGATGAATTATCGTTTTCCTCATGTTAAGGCTAAAACGGTAGTAACTTCTATATGTAATCAAGAACGTATGGAGTCTATTTTTGCCTCTTTCAGACCAGATTATGTTTTTCATGCTGCTGCGTATAAGCATGTTCCAATGATGGAAGATAATCCATGTATTTGTGTACAAAATAATGTGGGTGGTACAAAAATAATAGCTGATTTAAGTGTAAAATATGGAGTAAAAAAGTTTGTGATGATTTCTACAGATAAGGCCGTTAATCCAACAAATGTGATGGGATGTAGTAAGCGTATTTGTGAAATTTATACGCAATCTTACAATAAAGTTTCTTCTACTGAATTTGTAACTACTCGATTTGGCAATGTGTTAGGTTCTAATGGATCTGTTATTCCGTTGTTTAAAAAACAAATTCAACAAGGGGGGCCAGTTACGGTTACAGATCCTAATATTATCAGATTTTTTATGCTTATATAAGAAGCTTGTCAACTTGTACTTGAAGCAGGTACGCGTGGTAAGGGTGGGCAAATTCTAGTTTTTGATATGGGTGAGCCTGTTAAAATTGTAGATTTGGCTCGTAGGATGATTAGTTTGTCAGGAGCAGAAAATATACCTATTATTTTTACAGGACTTCGTCCAGGTGAAAAACTATACGAGGAAACATTGTCTTCTAAAGAAAATACATTACCTTCGTTTAATGATAAGATTAAGATCGCAAAGGTACGTGAATATGAGTATAAGGATGTATCCAAAGAGATAGATGATCTTATTAAAATATCTCATACGTTTGATGATATGGCATGTGTTAAGAAAATGAAGAGTATAGTACCTGAATTTTCTTCAATAAACTCTTTTTATTCTATTCTTGAGAAGAAGGCATGAGTCAGCGTGAGCTTTTTTTGAGGCTTATTCAAGTTTCTTTATGGAATCAGCATTCCCATTTTGGTCCTCTAGATAATGTACGATATCGAGCATTAATGCAGATGGCTGATCAACAGGCAGTGAGAGGTTTGGTGTCAAATTCGATTTTAGATGAAACGAATGCTGTTATACTAGAAAGAGATAATGCTTTAGAGACTTTGCGATTTGATCATGAGAATAAACAGTTGAATTCGAAAATTGATGCAGGACTTTCAGCTTTAGTTGACTTATTAGATTTTCATCAGATTCGTTTTGTAGTAGTCAAAGGTCAAACCATAGAATGTTTATATCCAATACGACATCTTCGAATAGGGGGAGATATTGACTTTTATGTGATGCCGGAAGATTTTGAAAGAGCCAAGACATTATTACAGCAAGAATGGAATGTAAAATATGAAGAAGGTGATGCTAATAAGCATCTTGAATTTATCCATAATCATGTCATTTTTGAAATGCATTATCTGCTTTTACATTTTGCTTCTAATAGGGTACAAAAAGAATTTGATACTATTGTTAAATGTACAAAGATAGTGCGCAGAAAAATGAATGGAATTTCTGTTCCGGTTTTAGCTCCAGAATTTGAAATTCTCTATACATTTCTTCATCTTTATCATCATTTTTTAGAAGTTGGCATTGGAATTCGTCATTTGTGTGACATGGCAGTGTTATGTCATTACCATTTTAGTAATGGATTAGACAAACATCTTCTTAAAAGCCATTTGGATAAGCTTGGTTTTACAAAAGCTTTCTCTGCTTTTGGTGCGGTATGTATTCAGACTTTGAGATTACAAGAAAATGAATTTCCAATTCCTGTTGATGCAAATGATTATCGGTTTGTAGAGCCCATTATGGCTGAAATTTTTTTGCGTGGAAATATGGGCGTTTATTTCAGAAAACATGCTGTGCGGTCTGGATTTGCCTATTTCTGCGAATCCTTATCTTCTAAGATTCACTTATATCGATTGTTTTATTCTTTAGCGCCCAAGGAAACAAGAGCTTTGATTTGGCGTGAAATACCCACGAAGATATTAAGAGCCTTGAAGTTGTAAAAATTTCAAGGCTCTTTTTATTTTATCCAATTTGCCACCAATGTTTTTTCTTTGGTCTATATTCTTCTTGGATGTATCCTAAAGTATTTTGTATTATTTTTCGGTATGAAATACCATCATGGATTATACTATAAATCTGTCCCCAATCCGGTAAGCCTCCTATATTTCTATCATCTATAAATATGTCCGCCTTAATCTTTCGAGAATAAAAGCGATTGGATGAATCATCTTTTTCCTCAGGATAGTCTTTATTGACAGCATAAAACTCTATCCCTCTTTGTCTGCACCATTCCACGGCTTCTTCCAACGACTTTCCTTCTCTAACGGTCCAAAGGATAAGTTTGTGCTGCTCTTGAATAAGCATTTTTAATGTTTCAATAGCGAATGGGCGTTCTTCACCGATTTTGGGGTACTTATTTTCGACGATTGTTCCGTCAAAATCTACAGCTATAGTCATATACTATTTGTTATTTTTTAAAAGAGTCATCATCTAGATTACCATATTGACTGTTGGTATAATCTCCGTAATTGCCATAGTTACCAAAATTTCCATACCTTCCGTAGTTGCTATATTGGCCATAATTACCGTAGCCATAATAATAACTATTTGTTTTCTTTGACATGTCGATACCATTGATGACAATGCTTACATTAGGCAGTTTCCCCGTTCTTGCCAGAGAATTTATCATGTTGAAACTTGATTTTGGTGTATATTCTGCACGGCACATATATACTGTTGTATTGCAGACACGGCTAATTTGTAACGTATCTGTAACCAAACCAACTGGAGCTGTGTCAATAATAATATAGTCGTAATGCTCTTTTAGAGTATTGATAATGGCATCTAAAGATTCTCTCGCCAATAACTCAGTAGGGTTAGGTGGAGTAGGTCCTGCCATCAGTAAGTCTAAATTATTGTTGATCTGTGACGATAGAATCTGCTTTTCTATGGCATCCCATTCTGCTTCGTCTCTGACTAATATGTTAGTAATACCATGTTCGTGATCATCAATCTCGAATAATTCAGCTAATCGAGGTTTACGAATATCCAAACCGAGCATGATAACTTTCTTTTCTAGTAAAGCAAAGCTGATAGCAAGGTTTGCTGCAGTAAAAGTTTTGCCTTCGCCAGATGTGGTTGATGTAAACATGATGACTTTATCTTCTTTCTTCATCATGAACTGAAGGTTGGTACGCATGCTTCGGAAAATTTCTTCCATTAAGTTGTTTTGATTTTCATGTACAACTATATCTGCACGTGTCTTAGCACTTTCACTAGCGATAGGTACATCTGCCAGAATTGGAAGTTTCGTCAGTTTAGCTACATCCTGATGACCTTCAATCTTGAAATGGAAGAACTGAATTAGGAATAAAATTACAGCAGGAACACCGATAGAAATAAGAATAGCCATCATTATTATGTTATTGGTGTTTGGACTAATCTTGCCAATAAACTGTGGCATATCAATTAATTTACCCTTGTCCGCAGTTGCTGCAAGTGAGATAGAATTCTCCTCACGTTTCTGGAGTAGCATGATATACAAGCTTGATTTTACTTCTTGCTGCCTACCGATCTGTGTTAAAGCCTTTTCTTGAGTAGGGGTCTCGCTTACTTTTGTCTGATATTTATTAAACTGGCTACTTATATCATTTTTTTGAATGGTGAGACTATTAAGTGATTGATTCAAAGCTCGTTTTATAGAATAAATAAATTCATTTAATTGAGCTGTCAATGGAGTTACTGTAGGAGAACTTTCACTTGCACTTCTTAATAATCGATTACGGTTGAGTACGATTTCATTGTACCGGTTAATAAGCGAAATGGCAGTTGCGTCCTGCAATCCTACATTTGTAGGGAGAGCTTGATATTTATTTTTAGGTGAGTTGAGCCAATTTATCATTGATTTTAAAAGAGAAATTTGAGTCTCAGATTCTGCTAATTTCTGCTCGAATGCACCTGCATTACTCAGAGCTTGATTTGCATTCATGTTCAACTCTACCATTTTGTTGCTCTTTTTGAATTTTTCTAAAGAACCTTCTGTTTGCCCTAATTCATTATTAATGATTTCCAAACGGCTATTGATAAACTGTTCGGTGCGTAAGGCTATTTCATTTTTGTCCTCATTAGCCTGTCGATTATAACAGATAACCAACTGGTTAAGATAATCAAGGCTGCGTTGAACATTAATATCGCTTATAGTTAAACGGGCAATAGATGTAGTCTTGGAGTTCTGAGATGCCTTTAAAGATCCAACGTAACCATATGCAGCCATTTTAGGTGATGTTATAGATACATTATAGACTTCACCAAGTTTCATTGGCTCCATGCTTAATGGATTTTTTGTCATATAAATGTTACCTGCACGAGTTGGAATGGTTGTAGGTAAAGCCCTTATAGTTTTATCAATACTATAGGATGGTGAAGACTCATTTTCAGCCAACGGCACTCTATAATTTACATTTACTCTGTATCCTTTCATAATTCGTTCTACACGAATACTGATAGGGACATTTAATTTCTTTACTTTGTCAATGTCCATATCTACATTAAAAGGTTGAGTCTTATATATGAGTTTTGACTTAACTTTGCCTTTTCTATAATAGTTAGTGTATAGTTTTAGGTCAGTAACAACTTCCATAGCAAGTGTATGAGAGGTAATAATTTCTATCTCATTATCAAAGCCATTCGTTGTTGAAATGGTTCCCAGATTAGTTGAGTTCTGTAATGAGCTTCCTCCTCGGTTACCCTCATCTTTAATCAATAATTTGGCTGTAGATTGATAAACAGGAGTAAGAAAACGTAAATAGATGAGTGCACTTCCTACACAAATTACAAAGGAAATCAAGAACCATCGCCAGTTTAGAATGAGCATAGCATAGATTTGTGAAAAGTCAAATGTTGACTTTTCCACCTCTTCTTTCAGTGCTTCTAACTGTGCTTTGCTTGAATTATCTGCCATTATTATTCTTCTTCGTTATTTTGATTCGGTTTCAACCAATTTCAATAGATACTTTCCGTATTCATTCTTTAGCATTGGTTTTGCTGCATCTAGGAGTTGGCTAGTATTAATCCAGCCTTTTTTAAATGCGATTTCTTCCAGACAGGCAATTTTGAGCCCTTGTCTTTTCTCTATTACTTCGATAAATGTACTAGCTTCACTAAGACTGTCATGAGTACCAGTATCTAGCCAAGCAAAACCACGTTGCAAAGTTTGTACTTTTAGTTTTTTTGCTGTAAGGTATGCCTGGTTAACACTCGTGATTTCTAATTCTCCTCTAGCACTTGGTTTGATATCTTTAGCTATTTTTATAACGGAATTAGGATAAAAGTACAGACCGACAACAGCATAATTACTCTTAGGATTTTGGGGCTTTTCTTCAATGCTCAGGCAGTTGCCTTCTTTGTCGAATTCTGCGACGCCATATCTTTCTGGGTCATTGACGTAATAGCCAAAAACAGTAGCTTTACCATCGTTGCATGCTTTTACACTTTCTTGTAATAGGCTAGAAAAGCCTGCACCGTAAAAAATGTTGTCACCTAATACTAAACAAACATTATCATTACCAATAAATTTTTCTCCAATAATAAATGCTTGTGCTAAACCATCAGGAGAAGGCTGTATAGCATATTCAAAATGAACGCCGATTTCATGACCATCTCCTAATAATCTTTCAAAACCAGAGATGTCATGTGGAGTAGAAATAATTAATATTTCGCGTATACCAGCCAACATTAAAACTGATATTGGGTAGTAAATCATTGGTTTGTCAAATATGGGAATCAGTTGCTTAGAGATTCCTTTAGTGATAGGATAGAGACGTGTGCCTGATCCGCCTGCTAATACAATTCCTTTCATATATATATCGTCGTTCAAATTACAGGAATATTTTTCTTTTTATATAATGATTACAAAGATAATATTTTTTCGTGATATAGAAACGTCTTTTTAGAAAATGTTTACCTATATTTTGTTTTTCTCATATAAAAACAGTAACTTTGCGTTCGAAAAAGTGTAAAATAATATAAAATAAAAGACAGATATGAGTATTTTTTCTAAGATATTTGGAAAGAAAGATAACCAACAAAAAGTTGGTGGTATGGAAGATTTTATGACTCTTGTCAGAGTCTATTTTCAAGCATCTCTTGCTGCAAATCTTAATATAACTAATCTAGCAGCATTGCCTGATTTGAGAACCTTCAAAACGACTCTTCGTGTTCCGACTCAAAATAACAAATTGGGTCTTGGTGAGAAGAATCGTTGTAAAAAAATGATGCAAGAAATTTATGGTACTAGCGATGGCTTTTTTAAGGAAGTTGATGGAAGTATTCGTAAAAATTGTAAGCATATACAGGATGTAAACGTATATTTGATTCAGTTCCAGAATTTTACTCAGGACATGATGATGTTGATGGGAAATCTGATGAAATTTAAGCTTCGTTTACCTTCTCTCTTTAAAAAGGCTCTTTATTCGATGACCGAACAACAGGTAAACGATATCTTTACAAAAAATAACTGGACCGATATAAGTGTGGTTAAGGCCGTAGGTGCTGTAAGAAAATATAATCAGCGTTTAGGTTTTAGCCAAAAGTGGATTTCAGAATTCGTATTTCAGTTGATTATGTTGGCAAAAAAAGAGCCAAAGCCATCTGAAGAAGATCTGGAAAAGGCTCAGAAGGCTATGAAATAATCGAAAAAGTTTGGTCTTTTCAATAAAAAAAATTATATTTGTAGCCAAATTGTAATCGTTATGAAGGCTGATGAAAAAACTATAAATACGTTTTCTACTCGTGTCAGACAGATGATTCTCCAATATAAAGACATTAAAAAGGAGAATTTGGAGTTATATGCGATGGTAGATGAACGTGATTCCAAAATATTAGAATTGGAAGAAAGGTTGCGTCAGAGTGAAGCGAATTACAATAGTCTCAAAATGGCAAAGATGCTCACTATTACTGATGGTGATATGGAGGGCGCTCAGAAAAGAATTGCCAAGATGATAAGAGACGTTAATAAATGTATTACGCTGCTGAGTGATAAATAATCGGAGCGATGGCTGAAGAAAGTAAAGAAAAATTAAAGATAAGATTGCATGTATATGATACAGAAATCGCCGTGAATGTCGTTCGCGACGATGAAGAGTATTATCGTAAGGCTGCAAAACTTATTACTGATACTGTGAATACATACGCAGATATTTTCAAAGGTCGTAAAAGTGATAAGGAATTGTTGTATATGGCTCTTATTGATATTGCATTGCGATATGAAAAAGAGGCAGGACGCAATGATACTTCGATATACCAGGATATTCTTGGTAAGCTCACTTCTGAAATAGAGGAGGCCTTGAATTAGTCTTTTTTCTATCCATAAATCGATTTTTACAGTGGCTATAATACTACATGAGATATTAAAAAACAGATTATATAAATTAGTAATATTATGGCATTAATTATAGGAGTCATTGTCGGACTCATTGTTGGTGGGGCATGTGGCTACGCAATTTTTCGTTATGTTATCACAGGTAAGTATAACGAAATGGTAGCTGCTGCAAATAAGGAGGCTGAAGTTGTTAAAGAGAAGAAGTTGCTCGAAGTAAAAGAGAAATTCTTGAATAAAAAGGCTGAATTAGAAAAAGCTGTTCAACAGCGTAATTCTCGAATCCAACAGACAGAAAACAAACTTAAACAACGTGAAATTTCTTTGAACCAGCGTCAGGAAACTCTTGGACATCGTAAGATGGAGCTTGATCAGAGTATGCAGCGTCTTGAAAATGAGAAAAAGTTGCTTTCTGTCAAGCAGCAAGAACTGGATAAAATGCAGGAGCAAGAGAGAGCAAAGTTGGAAGAACTTTCAGGTCTTAGTGCTGATGAGGCAAAGAAACGTTTGGTAGATAGTCTTAGAGATCAGGCTAAATTGGATGCAGCAAGTTATGTCAATGAAGTGATGGACGAGGCTAAATTAAATGCAAACGCACAGGCTAAAAAAATCGTTATTCAGACAATTCAACGTGTAGCAACAGAAACTGCGATAGAGAATTCTGTTAGTGTTTTCCATATTGATAATGATGAAGTAAAGGGTCGTATTATTGGTCGTGAAGGTCGTAATATTCGTGCTCTCGAGGCTGCAACAGGTGTAGAAATTGTTGTTGATGATACACCTGAAGCTATTGTTATTTCTGCGTTTGATCCAATTCGTCGTGAAGTTTGTCGTTTGGCTCTTCATCAGTTGGTCGCTGATGGACGTATTCATCCAGCTCGTATTGAAGAGGTGGTTGCTAAAGTTAGAAAGCAGTTAGAGAATGAAATAATCGAAACTGGTAAGCGTACTGCAATAGATTTGGGTATTCATGGCTTGCATCCGGAGTTGATTCGTATTGTAGGTAAAATGAAATATCGTAGTTCTTACGGTCAGAATTTGTTGCAGCATGCTAGAGAAACTGCTAACCTTTGTGCTGTAATGGCATCTGAACTTGGACTCAACCCTAAAAAAGCTAAGCGTGCAGGTCTGCTTCATGATATCGGTAAGGTACCTGATGAGGAAAGTGAATTGCCTCATGCTTTGTATGGTGCTAAGATTGCAGAGAAATTTGGTGAAAAGGCAGATATCTGTAATGCGATTGCAGCTCATCATGACGAGGTTGAAATGAAGACATTATTGGCACCGATAGTTCAGGTTTGTGATGCTATTTCTGGTGCTCGTCCTGGTGCTCGTCGTGAAATTGTAGAAGCTTATATTAAGCGTTTGAATGATCTGGAGGCTATCGCTATGAGTTATCCTGGGGTAACGAAGACTTATGCTATTCAGGCAGGTCGTGAACTTCGTGTTATCGTAGGTGCTGATAAGATGGATGACGCAGAGAGCGAAAAGCTTTCTGGTGAAATAGCAACAAAGATTCAGAATGAAATGACATATCCTGGTCAGGTAAAAATTACCGTTATTCGTGAAACACGCAGTGTTGCTTATGCAAAATAAGTTGCTATAACATATATAAAATGAAAAGGAGCCGTTTGCTAATTGAAAAACGGCTCCTTTTTATTTTATATGTTTTTTAATGCTAAGCATTCAGATTCAATTAACCAACCAGGTCTGCAAACGGGTGCATGTACGATGATAAGTGGTGTGTCAGGTAGTTTTTCGATTAGCATCTCTTTGACAACAGTGTAATCAGCGATATCCCTTAAATAGACGGTCATTTCAGCAATATCATTGAAATTACATTGAGCTTCATGTAATAGTGCGTTTATGTTTTCAAGCATTCTATTCACTTGTCCTTTAATGTCACCAATGTGCAGTATGTTTCCTTGATGGTCTATGCTAGCAGTTCCTGAGATAAAAACTTTTCTTCGTTGACAATAATCTATATACGTACCTCTTTCAAACCGTACACCATATTCGCTCGTACGGTTAAGATAATCGAGTGCATAAAGGTGATGTTTTTGATTTGGGTTCAGCCCTCGAATGCTTAATGCGTTTAATTTACAATATATATCAGAACAAGTATCTCTTCCTCCGATTCCTGTAGAAGCGATATAATGAGTATTTTCAGTTAATCCTTCTTCATCGAAAACTTCGTTTCTTGCTTTCACTACTCCTGCATATTGATTATCAATATCATTTACATAAAGCCAGGTACGTATACAATCGTTTGCTAATGTGCATTTATGTTTTCTCAAAGTCTTAGCATATTCCTTAAATATTTTTTTAGTTTGTATGTAGGAATTTGCTCCCTCTGCAGTATTTTGAGTAGTCCAGATTTCATCATATCCATGATGTGATATCATGTAGGTATTTTTAGAGATTTGTTCCTTTTGAATATTAGTCATCATGTATGTCCACATGCAAATTTTGCATCCTTTTAATGGAGCTTGTTGAACGATAGAAACGGGAAAATCTTCTTGACCTGTAATTGATTTCAATTCATCTATTTGATTGGATATATCACTGAGGTAATATCTTTTGAAACAGATTTCAGCTTGATGTAAGTTTGGTAATTCCTTACTATACCCTTGTGTCGTCAATTTTTTATAACTTTCTAGTAGCTGTGTAACTTGTTGATTAAATGTGAGCTTGGTATTTGTAACCGTAAACATACACATATATTCATCGAAGTCATTCTCACTTGTAAATGCAAAAATTTTGATGTCAACATCACCATTTACAAACTGTATTTTCTTATTCATTTTTTTATTGAATTATTACCTTATGCTTATTCATATTTGTTGGTTATTGCAAAATTAGTAAAAATGAATTTGACCTGCAAATCAATATTTTTCTGTTAATTTTTAGTCATCCTTATTAATGATGGTTACATCTTTTTGTATTACTCATAAAAGGGGATGTAAACGTATCACAAACGGCTAAGATAGTATTATTTATTAATTTTTTTCCTTATCTGTACCTAGAAATGATGATTTTTTATATGTAAATATTTCATAATTTTTGAGTATTGTAAGATTTATTAAGCAAAGGTACCTTTGCATTCGATAATGTGAATCATCAACTTCATACTTTTTTGAGAAAAGGTATTATTGCTAGTAATCATGAATAAATATCAATTAAAACTTTTTTCGAGTATTCTGTGTGTCGGTTTTTCTTTACATGCAAATGCTCAGGTAAATGCAGCAGATTCTGTAATGAATCATGTTAGTGGAAACAAGCTCAGCATTGGTGGATATGGTGAGGTAACTTATTCTCGTAACTACTATAGTGATAATGGTAATCGTTACAATCAGCCAGAGAAGTATAAAAATGATCCAAGTCATGGTCGTTTTGATATTCCGCATGCAGTTATATATTTGAGTTATGACTTTGGTAAAGGTTGGAAGTTTGGTAGCGAAATTGAATTTGAGCATGGTGGATCTGGCAGTTCTATTGAATATGAAGCAGATGAAGCTATAGAATATGAAAACGAAACAGAGAGAGGTGGAGAAGTAGAATTGGAACAGTTCTGGTTACAGAAGACTTTTTCGCGTGCTTTTAATCTTCGTATGGGACACATAGTTGTGCCTTTTGGATTAACGAATGCTCATCATGAACCTTTAAGTTTCTTTACTGTTTACAGGCCTGAAGGTGAAAGTACAATATTACCTTGTACTTGGCATCAGACAGGTGTATCTCTTTGGGGTAAAGTCGGAAAATTTCGTTATGAAACACAGTTGCTAGCCGGTTTAGATGCATATCATTTTAGTCGTAGTAATTGGATTCAAGGTGGTGCGAAATCTCCATTCGAGTTTGATGTTGCTAATAAATATGCAGTATCTGTTAGACTTGACAATTATTCAGTACCAGGTCTTCGCTTAGGAATTAGTGGTTATTATGGTCAGTCTATGCATAATTCTGTGCCTCATGATATGGAATATGGTGAGGCGAAAAAAATCAAAGGGAATGTGTGGTTAGGTGCTTTTGATTTTACCTATAATAAATATAATTGGATAGCACGAGGCAACATAGACTATGGTTATGTCAGCGATGCAGATAAGATAACGAGTTATGTATATCCTAATACATCGAATGTAAAGCCGTATGAATCGGGTAATGGCAAATATTTTGGTAGTCATGCAGTAGCTTCAATGATAGAAGTTGGTTATGATATATTTTCTCAGATAGCCAAACTTCGTGCAGATAAGCAAAAACTTTATATTTTTGGTCATTACGAGTATTATGATTCATATGTTCATGCTACCAGCAAACAGTGGACTAATCGTAACATTATAGCTGCAGGTGTTAATTATTATCCTCTGCCACAAATTTGTATTAAAGGAGAGTATCATTATCGCAATTTAAAATCAGGGTATAATGATGAACCTAGTATCAATATTGGTGTAACTTATGAGGGCTTTTTCCTTTAAATAGTAACTGTTTAATCACTTCAATAATAGTATAACAATGAAAAAAACTTTTAAGAATGTCTTGGCTTTTGCCATGGCAAGTGTGTTGGCTTTGGGGGTCACTTCATGTAGTAGCGATGACGATACCAATGGGAATGGTAGTAGCAATACAAGCACTGTAATGAGCTCTATTGTAGCTAATTATGTTGATAATATTGTTCGACCAACTTATAGTGATCTTGCAGAGAATACGCAGACATTGTATGATGCTTGTCAGAATCTTTATACCAAGCGTAAGGCCGGAACATTAACACAAAGTGATATTGATGCCGCTTGTGAAGCTTTTAAGAACGCCCGTAAATATTGGGAGCAGAGTGAATCATTCCTCTATGGTGCAGCGACTGATAATGATATCGATCCACATATCGATTCATGGCCACTTGACCACTCACAGCTAGTTGAAGCTTTGAATAATGCTTCAATAATTGCGGGTATTAATGGTTCTCAGCCAGATAAGTATGTATATGAACAGAATAAAGATTTTGGTTCTGTGTTAGGCTTCCATGGTTTGGAATTTATCCTCTTTCGTAATGGTGCCAACCGTACTTTGGCAGCTTTGACAGCTGATTATGAAACAGAGACAGGTTTGACAACAGTAAAAACGCTTGATGAGTGTGCTTTTGCTGCTGCAATTTCTGGTGACCTTCGTAATATGACTTCTTTACTGGCATATGGTTGGATAGGTTCTAGTGCTAGTTCATCTATTCTTAATGTTATCAATACAGCAAGTTGGGTAGTAGAAGGAACTCGCTTTGCAGGTTTAACCAGTAAGGGTGTAAGCTATGGCGAGGCTGTTATTGGTGCTACTACCTCAGTTGGCTTGTTTACTACCTGGCAGGAAACACTTTCTAATATCTATGTTGGTGGTTGTTCAAAAATTTGTCAGGAAGTTTACACTCAGAAGTTAGGTCAGGCTTATCGCGTTGCAACGGGTCAGGGAGAAGCAGAGGACGCTGCTGATTATATCGAATCTCCTTATAGCAAGCGTTCTTTCCAGGATTATCAGGATAATATCTACAGTATCAAGCATTCTCTATATGGTAATCGTGATGACAATTCATCTACTCCTGAATCTAATTCTCTTATGGCTTTCATGAAGAACAAGAATTATTCAGGTTACGAGACTTTGAATACAGCTCTTAATGAGGCTATTGCTTCTTTGGAAACAGCAAAGAATAGTGGAAAGGCCTTTATCGATGCTCCTGGTGATGCTCAAGTTAAAACTTGTATCGACAAGATTCAGGCTTTGGATGAAGCATTGAATAGTGCAGGAGCATGGGTGCAGAAGCAGGCTACTGAATAAGAAGATTTAAATTCTTATTAATTATACAATATATGCAAAAACATTATTTTATTCCATCTCTGGCCAGTGTCTTGTTAGCGGCTAATTTTGTATCTTGTAGTGATGATGATACAACAATAGCTACTAACGAACAGCCAGAGGCTAGTTATGTAGGACAGGCCGTAGGCAACTTTACTGCTGACGAGTGGTATCCAGGTGGGCAGCTGGGAACAACAGAGAATACGGGATCAAATGCCTATTCAGACCAGACACCAGCGGTTGATGCTGACCAGGATCTTTTTAATGCCTTTTTTTCTGGAGAGCAGATGTTCGAGCGTAATTATTCACAGTCTACTGCTCCTTTCAAAGGTTTAGGTCCTGCTTCTGTTCGTAGTTCATGTTTCGATTGTCATCCAGAGTATGGCCATGGCAAGCGAATGGCCCAGTATACTACGGGTTATGGCAATGGTAATGGCTATCTTTTGGTAGTTTATCATCCTACATCAGAAGGTTCTAATGATGGACCGTATATCTCAGAGGTAACCGGTATGCCTCAGACACAAGCCGTAACACCATTTCTTCCTCCAATCAGTGAAGATGGAATTAATATTACTTGGAATCATGTTACTGCTATGGAAAGTGGAATTCCGATGCAATTCCCTGATGGTGAGACGTATGATCTGATCTATCCTGAAGTGACGATAGCTTCATCGGCTTTCAACACAGATCCCGTTCCTACGAATTATGCAGTTCGTCTGGAGTCGACTATAGGTGTAATTGGTACTGGATTGCTCGATGCCATTCCTAATGATTCCATTAAGGCTCAATATGCCAAAACTGCAAGTTATTATAAGCGAACAGGCAAGGATGTTTCTGAGTATGTGAATGCTTCATTCTGGGATTCTGATGCCGATGATTTTGCAGCTGGTGCATGGTATAGTGTGGCTAATGGTAAGTTAGCTGCTACAGGTAGATATGCGGATAATACGTCTGCTGCAGATGCTAAATTGGTGAAGCGCTTTACATATGCATTGACTCGTGGTTCATTGCAAGATGGTCCTGGTGCTAATGCTATATGGAACATCACTAATGTAAGTCGTTCTGATCGTCCTTATCTGTATACTACTGATGCTTGGGCTAGTGCTATGAGTAAGAATAAGGAGGTTATTGCAAAAATTAAAGCAGACCCAACATCTCCTTATTATGCAGATGGTACAGAGGAAGGCATTGCAGATGCAGTTCTTCATCTGTTAAGTCCGTCGACTAATCAGTTTGATAATCAATGGCACAATTTTACAGCAGATCAGACTGATGAGCAGTTTTATAACTTTATGGTTTGGCATCGTGGACTTGCGATACCTCGTGCTCGAAATTTGAATGATGCTGAGGTACAGCGTGGTAAGGAAGTCTTTAACGAAATCGGTTGTGCTAATTGTCATCGTCCTACTTGGAAAACAGGTGATGATAACTATTGGAAACCAGGTTTGATAGGTGAACGCAATCTTCCTCGATATCCTCATCAGACCATTCATCCATATAGTGATATGATTCAACATAAACTATATATGAAGAATGATATTCATGGCAGTTGGTGTCGTACCACACCTTTATGGGGTAGAGGTTTGTCACTCATTAATACGGGTGCAGAAGACCGTTTGCACGACTGTCGTGCGCGTAATGAGATAGAAGCGATTATGTGGCATGGTTACAGTAAAAATAGTCATGCATATAATTCTGCTTTAAAATTCTATAATTTACCAAAAGCTGATAGAGATGCTGTGGTTAAATTTTTAAGATCCATCTAGTTTTTTATCCCTGGTTTTCGTAATCGAAAATCAGGGATAGTTTATAGTTTGTTGAGAGAAAATGAAATTGAAGAAAATCCTTTTTTGTATATATGTTCTTTTGATTCTTGTCATGGCGATGGCTACTGTAATCGAGAAATATAAAGGTACACCTTTTGTGGTTTCATCCATTTATGGTTCGTGGTGGTTTAGTGTGCTATGGGCTATGCTGGTAGCAGTAGGTTTGGTTTATATTATTCAAAGTAAGTTACGAAAATGGAATATAGTTTTGCTTCATCTTTCATTTGTTGTTATCCTCTTAGGTGCACTACTCACTCATCTTACTTCTTATCAGGGAGCTGTGCATCTTAGATTGGGTCAAACTACAAATGAATATCTTCCGATGGGTGATGATATGCATAACTTATCAGCACGTCAACTTCCGTTTTCCATTCAGTTGAATCACTTTGGTATATCTTATCATGATGGTACATCGGCTGTAGCAGATTATTCATCTCAAATAACGCTCATAGATGGAGATGAAAAAGTGGCAGGAACTGTATCGATGAATCATATTATGAGCTATCAAGGGGTTAGATTATACCAAAGTTCGTATGATGCTGATGGTAAAGGTAGTATTTTACGGGTTAATAGTGATCCTTTTGGCATACCTGTAACTTATGTAGGTTATGCTTTACTGTTTTTTTCTTTAATAGCGATGTTAATAGATCCCAAAGGGCGATTTCGTGAATTGCTCCGGAGTCCACTTATTCAGAGAGGTGCCTTTCTCGTGCTTCTCCTTTTAAATGCCTCTATTCTTCCTAGCTCTGCTTCAACTACAACTGTTTTTCCTAAAGAGGTAGCAAGTAGAGTAGGTGAGATGTATGTATTGTATAATAATCGTGTGTGTCAAATGCAGACGTTTGCTTACGATTTTACTAAGAAAATATCCGGTAAACGCTCCTATAAGGGATGTACGCCTGAACAGATATTTACCGGTTTTATTTTTTGGGGTGACCAGTGGCAGAAAGAAAAAATTATCAAAGTGAAAGGTGGAGAACTGAAACGCGAGTTAGGATTGGATAGTTATGTTTCTATTGCTGATTTATTTCCTTCTTCGGGTTATGTTCTTCGTCGTTTGGTAGAAGAGTCATACCGAGATAATCATCATGATGCTTTGCATGATCAGGCTATTAAGTTAGATGAAAAGGTTCAACTTATCGTAGAATTGAAGATGGGTAATATTCTGAAGTTGTATCCTATAACACATAATGGTAAAACGGAGTGGTTCTCGCATCAGGAATTAGCTTATCCTAAATATGTATCTTCTCGAGATTATCGTTACATGCGAAAGAGTTTTCGTCACTTGTATGGTTCTGCACTTATCGGTAATAATACAAATGTTTTACAGCAAGTGAATGAAATCTTGGCTTATCAAAAGCATCATGCAGGTACAAGTCTTCCTACTATTACTCAGGTAAAAGCTGAACGAATATACAATCAGATACCTATTGCAACGATACTGTTTATGTTCAATCTTACTATTGGATTTTTAGGATTGTTTGGTGTAATCAGACAGTTACTGTCTCGTAATATGTACTGGTTGGGTCTGCGTTATTCCGTGATAGAATCAGGTATGATAATCGTGTTGGGGTTATCTTTTATGGTATTAACCTTTTCTTTAGTATTGCGATGGATTATTAGTGGAAATGTGCCTTTGAGCAATGGGTATGAGTCGATGTTATCTATTGCTTGGTTTTCGATGCTCATTACGATGCTGATGGCTATTCGCCTTCATTCTCTTCGCATGTTGATTACGACATTCGGATTTATGCTTAGTGGATTCTTCCTTTTGGTTAGTCATATCAGTCAGATGGATCCGGCTATAGGTCAAATGATGCCTGTACTAAATTCTCCGCTATTGAGTGTTCATGTCAGTGTTATTATGATGAGTTATGCTTTTCTTGCTATTATTTGTATATGTGGGCTACTTGCCATATTGTTGCATGTGATAGCTTCGGTAAAGCGAGAAACGAAGAATACTATCGAACGGCAAATGAAGGTACTGCAGGTTTTGTCACAGATATTCTTATATCCAGCCATTACGACTTTAGGGCTTGGTATCTTTATAGGTGCTATTTGGGCGAATGTGAGTTGGGGTACCTATTGGAGTTGGGATCCTAAAGAGACATGGGCACTGATAACTCTGATGATTTATGCTATAGCACTCCATTCTAAGAGTGTGAAAGCTTTGCAAAAGCCACTGTCGTATCATATATTTATGGTCTTAGCCTTTTTGAGTATCCTAATGACCTATTTTGGAGTGAACTATATTTTAGGAGGTATGCATAGCTATGCATAGGTACGGGTAGGTAATTGTTTTATCAAATTTCTTCCGATTATCATTATTTTTAGGTATTGTCTATGTCGAAAATAAATATTATATTTGCGTTTTGATAATGTGATGATGAATTGTAGCCTTTAGGCATGTGTTGAAAGATATGAAAAATCAAAAAGTATATGAAGCTGATGATAAAATGATTTCTATCATCAGAGATAATTACAATATATTACAGAGTCTGGGTAGTTTTGGTATAAGCTTGGGCTTTGGAGATAAAACGGTTCGAGAGGTTTGTGAAAATCAAAAAGTGGATACATACACTTTTTTAGCTGTTGTTAATTTCACTATCAACGGTTATCAGCTTTTTGATGATTATGATAAACTTTCCATACCTACTTTATTGCAATATCTTAAGGCTTCCCATGCTTATTATCTTGATTTTCAGTTACCATTTATTCGTAAAGAGTTAGAAGGTGCTTTGGATGAACATGATAATCTTGCGCGTTTGATTTTAAAGTTGTACGAAGAATATGCTCATTCTATCACCAAGCATATGCGTTATGAGGAAAAGAATGTCTTTCCTTATGTAGAGGGATTGTTGCAAGGTAGAACATATGATAATTACGATATTGATACATTCTCAAAGCATCACGGACAAACGGATACACAGCTGAAAGAATTGAAAAATATTATTATTAAATATTTACCTTCCGACGGTCTACATAATAACCAGTTGGCTGCAACTCTTTATGACATTTACAATAATGAAGAGTGGTTGAATTTGCATGCCAGTGTAGAGGATGAAATTTTTATTCCAGCTATTAGAAGATTGGAGAAGCAAAGCAAGCAAGAAAATGTAACCAATCAGATTTCTAATATGCTCAATAAGTCTCCCCATTCAGACGAAGCTCTTAGTGAGCGAGAAAAGGATGTTATTGTGGCATTGGTACAGGGTATGACAAATAAAGAAATCGGTGATCATCTTTGTATCTCTATCAATACTGTTATTACTCATCGTCGCAATATCGCCAAAAAACTTCAGATTCATTCTCCTGCTGGTCTGACGATTTATGCTATTGTCAATAATCTGATAGATATTTCTAATGTGAAGTTGTAGATAGCTTCGCTTAGAAATCATCATCTAGCTCGAAATTTTCAACTTTTAGACAGACTCTTTGGTATTTCGCTACCACATTTTACCCTTATTTTCTGTAAAACCATAGTTAATGTTGGGCAAAAGCATACATTTGAGCAGCCAAACACTATGGTTTTGCAGTATAACCATTATGCTTTTGTAGTATAACCATTATACTTTTGCAGTATAACCATTATACTTTTGCAGTATAACCATTATACTTTTGCAGTATAACCATTATGCTTTTGTAGTATAACCATTATACTTTTGATGCGTAAAAGCTATACTTAGGTCAAGCATTTTCAAATCAATAAAGCTGAAAATTGGTAAATTGTTGATATTTAGACAATTATGGAATGCAGTAAATGCATATTTGAAGCATTCTGTTATTACAGCAGCAAAAAGCAAACCACAAGACGGTTTATATCATACAAATTCAAAAATGTGTTAGAACTACGCAATAAGAAACAAATATGATTTGAGATTACAGCGTTGTTATATCTTATTGATATCTACGTAACCGTGCATTACAGCATATATGGTGAGTGCAGATACGCTTTTCATACCTAATTTCTCCTGAATATTTTTGCGGTGTGTTATTACTGTGGTAAGGCCGATATTAAGTTTTTCGGCAATTTCTTTGTTAATATGCCCTTGCGCCACTAAAGACAGAACTTCTATTTCTCGGTCGGATAGCAACTGTTTACGTAACACCTTGGGCATTTTTGGCAGATTTTTGCCTCCTGCGTGTCCTCTTTGCTCTAATCTGAGCAGATTCATAGTAAGTTCTTTTTCGGGTACGTTTACACAAAGCGTTTTAAAGCCACTCATTTCGGCATCGCTTTGTAATGTAAGCACGATAGTTTTATGAGCATGCTGAGTAAAGAAATCACGATTTTCTAGTACAATGTTTGTGGAAACGAAATAGTGGAAAAAGCGGTCAGTGCCAGCTTGAATCATCTCTTCGAAACTTATATATGTTTCGATAGTCATGATAGGCATTACGTCTTGAAGGATTTTCTTTAGACCCATGCTAGCTAAAGTATTATTATCAATAATTGCTATTGATGGTCTTCCTGTAAATTGATGCTCCATATTGTAGAGTTTTATTTTATAATCTCATATTAGAGGAATGGTGCAAGTAAGTGAGCCCACCATCCAAGATGTCTTTGACTTGGTGTGCGCCATTCTTTCCAGCTCTTCGGTGTAAGTAAGAAACTGTCCTTCTTATAGTTTTCGAAGAGGGTGTCTAACTCTTTGGTTGTATTCTTGTCTATAATAACAGCATTTTCCTCGTAGTCCCATCTTAAACTTCGAGAGTTCAGATTAGCACTGCCTACGGTACAAAATTTTCCATCTACCATAATAATCTTGGTGTGATGAAAACCTTTGGTAAACATGTATACCTCACAGCCTGCTTTCATGAATTTATGTGCATTATAGAATCCACAGTCAGGAGTCAGTGGTACATCACTCTTTGTAGAAAGCATAATCTGAACCTTTACCCCTCTTTTAGCTGCATTCTTTATAGCCTTGATAAGTTTATGACTTAAAGTGAAGTACGGATTAATCAGCTTGATACTATCTTTAGCGTCATTGATAGCATTAACATAAAAGTATCGTATAATATCATTGCTGATATGTGGTTCACGATTTATGATACCCACCATCTTATGGTAGGCTGTCGCTGTTGTATCTGGACGTAATCCCTGAAAGTAATCAGCTTTTTTGGCTCTCCAGAATTCTGTAGAGTGTATATTTTGATGGGTTACTTTTTTCCACATCTTCAAGAATATTTTCTGAAGAGTGTTTACCTCGCTGCCATCAATACGGCAGTGCATATCATACCATCCACCAACTACTTCTGTTCCTTTTATATAATAATCAGCTACATTCATTCCACCTGTATAGGCAATCTTGCCATCAATAATAACTATTTTGCGGTGGTCACGATTAAAAATGTCGTCTATCCAGGGGAATTTAACAGGATTAAATTCTTTTATCTCGATGCCCATTTCTCGAATGGCTTTAATATGCTTTTCTTTGAGTGGCATATTATTAGAAGAGTTACCAAATCCATCAAAGAGGGCACGAACTTTAACTCCTTCTTTTACCTTTTGGCCAAGAATAGAAATCAATTTACGTGTAATCGAATCATTTCTGAAGTTGAAATATTCTAGATGCACTGTACTTTTGGCCTGTCGAATAGCCGAAAACATATCATCAAATTTCCTTTGTCCATTAGTCAGAAGGGTAATTGAATTATCATGAGAAAAGGTTATCCCCTTGGATCTTAATTGTGCCACAATCAGTGAATCTGACGATTGTGCATGAGCTGTGAGGTTTACCCAAAGTATGAGGAGCGCAATTATAATTTGTTTTATATGCTTCATTTTTGTTTTTTTCGTTCCGAAAATTTATTCGCCTAAAACATTTTCGTATTTAGATCATGCATGCATAATGATCTACGATTCCCAGCAGATGTTTTTCTTTATCTGTAACCAAAACGGTATGAATACGATGCTCCTGCATGATTCGTTGTACCTCTGATATCTTAGTAGAGGTATATACTTGTTTCGGATGGATGGTCATAATCTCGTTGACAGTATGATCAAAGAATTCGGCCTGCCAACGTTCCATTGCTCTACGAATGTCACCATCGGTTATAATTCCTGCGATCTTGTCGTTTACTAAGGATACACCGAGTCCTAACTGTCCTTTACTGACTTTAATGATAGCTTCACCCAAATGCATGTCTTGTGGAATAATAGGCAGGTTATCTGTTTTCATGACATCGCCTGCTGTAGTCAATAGACGTTTGCCTAATTCGCCACCTGGGTGGAACTGCGCAAAATCTCTAGGTTTGAAGTTGCGTACTTCCATCAAGGCGATAGCAAGTGCGTCGCCCATAGCCAAAGCTGCTGTTGTGCTACTTGTTGGAGCCAAGTTAAGCGGACAGGCTTCTCGCTCTACATGTACCATAATATGGGCATTGCTGTATTTTGCCAAGAGCGAATTTTTATTGCCAGTCATGGATATGATAGGTATATTCATGTGGAGAACCATTGGAATAAATCGCAATAATTCGTCAGTTTGGCCAGAGTTGCTTAAGGCCAAAACGACATCATCTGCAGTCATGACTCCTAGGTCACCGTGATATACATCAAGTGGATTAATGAAAAATGCAGGAGTTCCTGTAGATGCTAATGTAGCAGCAATCTTAGCGCCCACATTACCACTCTTACCTACACCTGTCACGATGATTTTGCCATTGCAATGATACATCATTTCAACGGCTTTAACAAACTCGTCATCCATCTGAGGAATCAAATCGAGTATGGCCTTGGCTTCATTGCGTAAACAGAGTTCGCCATATTGACGTGATTTACGAATTCTTTCTTCTACTTCTTGATTATCTTGTTTATTCTCCATTTCCTTTGATTTTACGAAGTTTACTTTACCTTTTAGGGTCTTCGTTTTAAAGCTACTTTTTAAGTATTTTGTTGATAAGAGAGTCCAGTTGGTCTAGTGGCAGCATATTTGGTCCATCGCTCAAACCCAAATCTGGGTTGGGATGCACTTCAAAGAAATATCCTGTTGCTCCAAATGCTTTAGCTGCTAAGGCCATAGATGGTACAAAGCGACGGTCTCCAGAAGTTTTTCCGTCACCTGCTCCTGGGCGTTGAACACTATGTGTACAGTCCATGATAACGGTTGGAACTATTTCTAGCATATCAGGAATATTGCGGAAATCCACAACCAAATTGTTGTATCCAAAAGTATTGCCTCGTTCAGTAAGCCATACTTCTTGAGCACCACTTTCCTTAGCCTTTTCTACTGGATATTTCATGTCCTGTCCGCTGAGAAATTGAGCTTTTTTGATATTTACAATCTTACCAGTTTTGGCAGCTGCTACCAGTAGATCTGTTTGTCGGCAAAGGAAAGCTGGAATTTGTATTACGTCGACAACTTTACCCACTGGCTCAGCTTGATAACTTTCGTGAATATCGGTCAACAGTCGGAGTCCATATTTTGTCTTTATTTCGTTAAGCATCTGTAGACCTTTTTCCATTCCCGGACCTCTGAAAGAATGAATAGAAGTGCGATTAGCTTTGTCGAATGAGGCCTTGAATATGATATTTATACCATATTTTTGGTTGAGTCTAACTAATTCTTTAGCCACGGTGTCAAGTAATTCCATTGACTCAATGACACATGGGCCACAAATAAAGACGTTTTCCATTTTTTTTATTTGTTTTCTGATGTTGTATTTTCTTCCAATTCTTTTACGTTAGCAGATGTAATACTTTTGATGGTAATTTCGCGTTGTGGGAATGGTATCTCTATGTTGTTGTCATTGAGTGTCTTGTAGATACATTCCATAATTTCACCATCATCGAGAGCTTTAGTCAATACGTTTACCCATACGAGTATCTTAAGTGTAATACAGCTGTCATCAAAGCTTTTGAGTAGAACTGTAACAGGCTTTTTCTTGTATACACAGTCAAGTTTGCTGACGTTTTCTTTCAAAAGTTTCTTAACCTCTGAAATGTTTGAACCGTACGCTACACCAACCTCAAGTGTATCCAACTCATAACCATGGTTACGAGTAAGATTCTTATAGTTCTTAGTGAACAGTTGGCTGTTCTGGAAAGCTATGATACTACCATCGAGAGCCTCGAGCATGGTAGAGGTATAATTAATACTGCTTACACGTCCACGGATACCATCGCAGACAATGTAGTCGCCAATTTTGATACGACCAGCCATCAGCGATATACCATAGTAGATATTTTCGAGGATATCTTTCATGGCAAAACCGATACCAGTTGATAAACCACCAGACACGACAACAAACCATGTCCAACTGACATGCAGTATATGTAAACTGCCAAGCAGCCATATAGCCCATACTAATGCCTGAGTAACGTTTCTTGTCATAACAGTACGACTGGCTGCAGTCGTTGGGTCTTTTGCCTTAAATCTCGCTTCCATGATTTCGTTGGCTACCTTGACGATATAGTTAAAGATAAACCACAAATTGATAACCATGCATATGCCATAAAGACTGAAAGAAATCTCTTTGGAGTCAACAATATGATATTTGAAAATTTCCCATACTGTATCACTTAAATTGAATACTTCTGCTGCCCAGTAGATAGAAACGATGAATGAGAAAACACCACAACAAGGTAAGACAACTTTATATATTAAGCGGAAGAACCAATTCTTATGAACGGGTTTCTTTTCCATTTCTTTGGCTTCTCCCCAACTTTTGAGCCATTGAGACAAGCAGTTGAGAGTAAGGATACACGTAAGCATCATCACCCACCATATAAGTAATTGTACGGAGCCGAGAGTATAACCCGACCACGAAAGAATTACAGATGCAACAAAAATAGTAAGCGAAATGTATGAAAAAAACATATCGCTTCTTGGTACTCTATAGTGCTTTTTGTAGATAACGTAAGCTTGCCATATTAAATTGAACAGCAGAATAGGAGGGAAAATCAAGTTTACTAATGTGTTAGGAATCAAAATCACACGGAAAATAATGACGATGAAGCCTACAACTATGAGAGGAGCATATATCAAGAATGCACTCTTAATCTTGTCAGACTCGACTCGGAGAAGAAGTGATATCAAAATTACACCTAGTAGCCAAGTATACTGCATGAGCAAACCACTAGCCATGGTGAAGAAGTTTTGAGCAAAAGACGTTCGGATAATACCAAGGAAAATTCCGAATGTCACAACGGTCATGGCCATAATGATAGGTGTTCGCTTGGCTAAGAAACGATCACGTATCTTGGTAAAATTGCTCTTCTTGATTAGCCAGGTAAATATAAATCTGAAGAAAATAATATTAATAAATATCGAAATGAATGACCAGGTGATAAGTATAATAAAGAGAAAACCAATATACTTTGAATCCCATTGTGAAATAGAATTTGGTGTTGGCTTATATTTTTCTTTTACCGTATTTTCAGTTTGGTACATTTCTCGGTTAAAGCTACGAAGAATACTGAAATAATTGTCTGCAAGGTTATTGAAAATATTATTCTGTATTTCTTGATAGCGAATGTCTGCATAGTCATTTAAGCTTTGTAAGCGACTTTCTATCATATCATAAATGCGTTGATCTTGTTGAAGCTGTTCTTCCGTCTCTTTTAGTTGTCGGCGGATGTTAACAGCTAGTGTGAGACACACATTTCGGTTAATCTGACTTCTTTCATCAAGAAATTGTTTAGGCATTTTTTGAAGGTAATTGATGAGAGAATCATATCTTGCAACTTCGATATTGTTTTTGCGAAGTATTTTTTGAAAAGGCTTACTCTGTGTCTTGAATTTGTTAAACTGTTCAGTTGCTTCATGACATGCGTAGGCTAGATCGAAAATATAGCCATCTTTCTGAGAATACAGCATCAAGGCATTCTGATTTGCCTGATTCAAAATTTGTGTAATCTGCTCAAAGAGTTGTTTTTGAGAATCTTTGGTCTGTTTGGCCTGTTTCTCCATTTCAAGATGAGCATTGGTAAGTTCTGAACGCAAGATGTAAAGGGTCGTCGTAATGCTATCTTCTTTCAAGACGGCATTGCTTGGTAATATAAATGCTATTAAAAGTATTAAAATTACAAATATTCTTTTTTTCATAATTCTCTAAATTATGTGTGCAAAGGTAATTAAAAACTTTTGTAACTTGAAAAAAACTTTGTACTTTTGTCGAACCAATAAACATCAAGTATGATTTTAATAGCTGATAGTGGTAGTACTAAGACAGATTGGGCTCTTATAGATGGAACCAATGTTCTCAAGAAAGTAAATACTCAGGGTATTAATCCTTTTCATCAGGATGAAGATAATATTATGCGAGTTTTACAGGACGAATTACTTCCTGTGCTCCATACTGTGAAAATAGATAAGATCTTCTTTTATGGTAGTGGGTGTACTCCTCAAAAATCAGAAAAAGTGAAGAGGGCTCTTCAAACTGTTTTCTCTGATGTCATGAATATAGAGGTAAATGGTGATTTACTGGCAGCGGCTCGTGCAGTTTGTGGACATCAAAAGGGTATAGCCTGTATCTTGGGTACTGGAGCAAATAGTTGTTGTTATGATGGAGAAAAAATTGTCATGAACACCCCGCCTTTAGGTTATATTCTTGGAGATGAGGGCAGTGGAGCTGTTTTAGGTAAACTATTCTTAAATGGTATTTTTAAAGGTTTTTTGTCGGAAGAAATTAAAGAGGAGTTTCTGAATGATTCTAAACTTACTTATGCCGAGATTATTAATCGTGTTTATGCTCAGCCTCTTGCTAATCGTTTTTTAGCTTCTATTGCAAAGTTTATCGCTAAACATATTGATAGACAGGAACTAAGAGAATTAGTAGAAGAAAACTTTCGAAATTTCTTTAGACGTAATATTATACAGTATAAATCGTATCTTCAAATTCATGAAATCCGTATCGGGTTTGTAGGGGGGATTGCTGGAAGTTTTGTTGATATTCTTTCAAAAGTAGCTCGTGAAGAAGGTTATGAAATGGGAGAAGTAATTTCTAGTCCAATTGATGGCTTGATAAGCTATCACGGTGCTTAATAATAGCCGAAATAAGGGTATTGGCTTATTGTAAGCAGCTTATAATTCTTTCTTTTTTTATTTAGGAAGACAACTTTTTTAGTGTATAGGGCAGCAATCAAAAAAATATTGTTACCTTTGCATCGCTTTGGACAGATTGGCCTCTGTTCGCTATAAGCAGTATACAATATAATAACGTTATAAATTTTATGTATTTTACTTTGTTTATTACCGTTTTGTTGACGGCTGTAACCTTGGTATTGGCAGCATTTGTCATTGCTAAGTTAATCGGTCCTCGTTCTTATAATCCGGTAAAAGGTGAAGCTTTTGAATGTGGTATTCCTACGCGTGGTAGCTCTTGGTTACCAATGCACGTAGGTTATTACTTGTTTGCTATCCTTTTCCTGATGTTCGACATCGAGACCGTTTTTCTTTATCCTTGGGCAGTAGTCGTAAAGCAGTTTGGAGCAATGGCTCTTGTTAGCATTGGCTTCTTCCTGCTCGTATTAGTATTTGGCTTAGCTTATGCTTGGCGGAAAGGAGCATTGGAATGGAAGTAAGAAAAAGAGCCTCTATTAAGAGTGTGCCTTATGAGGATTTCAAGGACAATGACTCGTTAGAGAAAATTGCCGCAGAACTCAATGAGGGTGGTGCAAATGTAGTATTGGGATCGTTAGATGCTGCAATTAACTGGGGTCGTAGTAACTCACCTTGGTCTTTAACTTTTGGTACTTCTTGTTGTGGTATCGAGTTTATGGCTATTGGTTGTGCTCGCTATGACATGTCACGTTTTGGCTGGGAGGTAACCCGTAACTCTCCACGTCAGGCTGACTTGATTATGTGTGCAGGTACTATTACCAATAAGATGGCACCTGTTTTCAAACGTTTGTACGATGAAATGGCAGAGCCTAAGTATGTCGTTGCTGTAGGTGGCTGTACCATTAGTGGTGGACCTTTTAAGAAGAGCTATAATGTAGTTCGTGGAATCAACGAGTTGGTACCGGTTGATGTTTATATTCCAGGATGCCCTCCTCGTCCAGAGGCAATCATCTATGGTATGATGCAATTGCAACGCAAGATTAAGGTCGAAAAATTCTTTGGTGGTGCTAACCATAAGATGACCAGCGAAGAGAAGGAAGCTTCTTTGAGTAATGGTGGTCTTCACGGTTTGAGCAACGAGAATTTCTCTAATGCTAAAATCGGTAACAAGGAACCAATCATTGTTACTGGTCAGCCAAGTCAGGAAGAGGTTGAAAATCTTGCAAAAGAAATCGACCAGTTGAATAAGGAACAATCTACTGAAACAAATAATTAATTAAGGTAAGCGAACATGAAACTAGAAAATAAAGAATTCGGCTTTGACAATTTTGCCTCAGAAATGGCAAAATTGAAAAATGAAAAGCATTTCGATTACCTGGTTACTATTATCGGTGAAGATTTTGGTGCTGAAGAAGGTCTTGGATGTATCTATATCCTCGAAAATACACAGACTCATGAGCGTACTTCTGTAAAGCAGTTGGCAAAGCAGGTTGGTGAGGAATATGTAATCCCTTCTGTATTAAAGCTTTGGCATGGTGCTGATCTTCTAGAACGTGAGGTTTTTGACTTCTTGGGTATTAAGTTTTTAGGTCACCCTGATATGCGACGCCTTTTTATGCGTAACGATTTTCAGGGCTATCCTTTGCGTAAAGACTTCGATATGAGCCCTGAGGCTAATCCGTTCCCTATGACCGATGAGCCAGAGAGTGACTATACCTCAGAATGGAATTTGGATAAGAATGGTAATCTCGTTGAGACCAAGCATCGTCTTTTTGATGATGATGATTTCGTGATGAACTTTGGTCCTAACCACCCATCTACTCATGGTGTGCTTCGTCTACAGACTATCGTTGATGGTGAAACTATCAAAAATGTATATCCACATTTAGGTTATATTCACCGTGGTATCGAGAAGATGATGGAGAACATGACTTATCCTCAGACTTTGGCATTGACAGATCGTCTGAACTACCTATGTGCGATGCATCATCGTCATGCACTTGTAGGAGTAATCGAGGAAGCTATGGGTATCGAACTCAATGATCGCATTAAGTACATTCGAACAATAATGGATGAGCTTCAGCGTATCGATAACCACTTGTTGTTCCTTGGTACTTGTGCACAGGACTTGAGCGCTCTGACAGCATTCTTGTACTGTATGCGTGATCGTGAACATCTGCTTAATGTAATGGAAGAGACAACAGGTGGTCGTCTGATCCAAAACTATTACAGAATAGGTGGACTTCAGGATGATATAGATCCTAATTTCGTAGAAAATACTAAAGCTTTCTGTAAGTATATGCGTCCTATGGTCAAGGAATATCTGGATGTGTTTGGTGATAATGTCATTACACACCAGCGTCTTGAAGGTGTAGGTTATATGAATCAGGAAGACTGTATTAACTATGGTGTTACTGGTCCTGCAGGTCGTGCATCAGGTTGGCATAATGATGTTCGTAAGAATCATCCTTATGATATGTATGATAAGGTACAATGGAATGACGTTGTAGGTAGTAACTGCGACTCCATGGATCGTTATATGATTCACATCAATGAAATTTATCAGAGTCTCGATATTATCGAACAGCTCATAGATAACATTCCAGAGGGTGAATACTATATCAAGCAGAAACCTATCATTAAGGTTCCTGAAGGGCAGTGGTTCTTCTCTGTAGAGGGTGGAGCAGGTGAGTTCGGTGTATATCTTGACAGTCGTGGCGATAAGAGTCCATATCGTGTCAAGATGCGTCCAATGGGTCTTTCATTGGCAGGTGCATTTGATAAGATGTTGAAGGGTCAGAAGATTGCTGACTTAATTGCAACAGGTGCATCTATCGACTTCGTAATTCCTGATTTGGATCGTTAATACTAAATTCAAAAAATAATAGAAAAAACTAAAAGATAAAGAATATGTTTGATTTTAGTATAGTAACAACATGGTTCGACACACTTCTTCGCCAGACATTTGGCTTGGGAGATTTTTTGTCGATTTTAATTGAATGTGTGCTTGTAGGTGTATTCATCCTTACTGCATATGCTTTATTGGCTATCGTATTGATATTCATGGAGCGTAAAGTCTGTGCATATTTCCAATGCCGTCTTGGTCCTATGCGTGTAGGTCCATGGGGTATTTTTCAGGTATTTGCCGATGTAGTAAAGATGTTGATTAAGGAGATCTTTGCTGTTGATAAAGCAGATAAGTTATTGTATTGCATTGCTCCTTTCCTAGTGATTATAGCTTCTGTAGGTACATTCTCTTTTATGCCTTGGAACAAGGGGGCACATGTACTTGACTTTAATGTTGGAGTATTCCTGATTACAGCCATTTCTTCTATTGGAGTACTAGGAATCTTTGTTGCAGGTTGGGCAAGTAACAATAAATATTCTGTCATCTCTGCTATGCGTGGTGCTCTTCAGATGATTTCATATGAAATGTCATTAGGTTTGAGCCTTATTTCAGCTGTAGTGTTAACAGGAACCATGCAGGTAAGTGGTATTGTAGAGGCTCAAAATGATGCTTGGTTGATTTTCCCAAGTCATGTTTCTGCTATTCCTGCAATCATTGCTTTTCTTATATTCCTAGTAGCAGGTAACGCAGAAGCAAATCGTGGTCCTTTCGATATGGCTGAGGCTGAGAGTGAGTTGACTGCTGGTTATCATACAGAATATTCTGGTATGGGATTCGGTTTCTATTACTTGGCTGAGTATTTGAATCTCTTTGTAATCTCTGGTATCGCTTCTACTGTATTCCTTGGTGGTTGGATGCCTTTCCATATTTCAGGTCTTGATGCTTTCAATGGTATCATGGATATGATTCCTGGTATTGTTTGGTTCTTGGGTAAGACCTTTGCTGTGGTATGGTTGCTGATGTGGATTCGTTGGACTTTCCCACGCTTGCGCGTAGACCAGATTTTGAAGTTGGAGTGGAAGTATCTTATGCCACTATCATTGCTTAATTTGGTATTGATGACTGTATGTGTTGCTTTGGGTTGGTGCATACAATAATATAATAAGGTATAGAAATGGAAAATAAAGATAAATCATATTTTCAGGGTATTGCTGCAGGTATGAAGACTCTTGCCACAGGTTTGAAGATTACTCTTAAGGAGTACTTTACACCAAAGAGTACAGAGCAATATCCAGAGAATCGACTGACTACACTCCACGTGAGCAAGCGTCATCGCGGTCGTCTCGTTTTTAAGCGTGTGACTGACGCAGATTTGCAGGATCCAAAACTTCAAGCGCGTGGCTTGAAAGTAGGTGACTACAAATGTACCGCTTGTACTATGTGTGAAAAGGCATGTCCTAATGAAACTATCAAGATTACTGCACATATGCAGGAAGATCCTGAAACTGGTAAAAAGAAGAAGGTTCTTGATGATTATCTGTATGACCTGGGTGACTGTATGTTTTGTCAGCTTTGTGTTAATGCATGTAATTTTGATGCAATCGAGTTTACTAACGATTTTGAGAATTCTGTATTCGACCGTTCTAAACTTGCCCTTCATTTGGACAAGGAGGTTTATACAGGTGGAAGTCTGCCAAACATTATAGATGGTGGCGCTCCACTCACAATCGGCAAGTTTAATACTAAAACAAAGTAGGAGGAAGTAACAGAAATGGCAAATTTAGTTGTATTTTGCATTTTGGCTGTTGTTATTCTCGGCTCAGCTATTATGTGTGTTATGACCAAGAGAATTATGCGAGCTGCTACATTCCTGCTCTTCGTTCTCTTTGGTATCGCAGGTATATATTTCCTGCTTGATTACACCTTCTTGGGTGCAGCTCAGCTATCTATTTATGCTGGAGGTATTACAATGATGTATATCTTTGCTATTCAGTTGGTATCTAAGCGCACTCTTCAGGGGCTAGTAGAGCAAATCAAAGGTTCTCGTATGATTAATGGCATTTTGGTTGCTGTTCTAGGTATTGCTACTGTAGGTGTAGTTCTTTTGAAAAATAAATTTATCGATTGTGCAGCTCAGATGGCTGATAAAGAGGTAAGCATGGATGTTATCGGCAATCATCTTCTTGGAAGTGAGAAGTATCAGTACGTACTTCCTTTTGAGTTTATCTCTGTATTTCTGTTGGCTTGTATCATCGGTGGTATTATGATTGCAAGAAAGGAGGATAAGAAATGATTCCATATCAATGTTTCTTAGTACTTAGTACATTATTGTTCTTTATTGGTGTATATGGTTTCGTAACCCGTCGTAACCTTGTTGCAATGCTCATCTCTATTGAGTTAGTGTTGAACTCTGCCGATATGAACTTTGCAGTATTCAATCGTATTCTCTTCCCAGGACAGTTTGAAGGTCTCTTCTTCACGTTGTTCTCTATTGGAGTCAGTGCTGCTGAAACAGCTGTAGCTCTTGCTATAATTATTAATGTTTACCGCAACTATCACAGTGATCAGGTGAACAGTATTGAAAATATGAAATTCTAAAGAAAACAATGGAATATAGTTATTCATTTTTAATACTTCTTTTACCGTTCCTGAGCTTCTTAGTGCTTGGTCTATGCGGTATGAAGATGAAAGAAAAGGTAGCCTTTACCATTGGTACCTCCGTGCTTGGTGTTTTGTTTGCAATGTCTTTATATACTGCTTATGAATACTTTTTTGCTATAGGTCGTGGTGCTGATGGACTCTATCCTACGGTTACTGTTTTCAATTTTACGTGGCTTAAGTTTACCGAACTGCTTACCTTTAATATCGGTTTCCGTCTTACACCGATCAGTGTAATGATGCTTGTCGTTATTACTACAGTAAGTTTCATGGTTCATATTTACTCACTTGGCTATATGGCAGAGCGTGACGAGAACTATGAGGTTGAGGGTTATGAGAAGGGTTTTCAGCGTTTTTACGCTTTTCTCTCTCTCTTTACCATGAGTATGCTTGGTCTCGTAGTTGCTACTAATATTTTCCAGATGTATATGTTCTGGGAATTAGTGGGTGTCTGCTCTTATCTTTTGATAGGTTTCTACTATCCAAAGCATGCTGCAGTACATGCTTCTAAGAAGGCCTTCATTACGACCCGTTTTGCAGACTTGTTCTTCCTGATCGGTATTTTGTTCTTTAGTTTCTATGTTGGAACATTCAACTATGATTTGAACGTAACCCCAGGCTTGAGCGGTCGTTTGGCAGAACTTGCAAATAATCCAGCTTTAACTTGGGTTATTCCTACCTCTTTATTCTTAATGTTCATAGGTGGTGCAGGTAAGTCAGCAATGTTCCCATTGCATATTTGGTTGCCTGATGCAATGGAGGGTCCAACTCCAGTATCAGCTTTGATTCATGCTGCAACTATGGTTGTTGCAGGTGTATATCAGGTAGCTTCTCTTTTCCCAATCTATGTGGAGTTTGGTGCTCTTGAGCAGCTGCATTGGATTGCTTACATTGCAGCTTTTACAGCATTCTATGCTGCAGCTGTTGCTTGTACCCAGCGTGATATTAAACGAGGTCTTGCTTTTTCAACCATTTCGCAGATAGCATATATGCTTGTTGCGCTTGGTGTATGTACTGCTGTAGAAGGTGAGGGTTCTGTCGGTTATATGGCAGCATTATTCCACTTGTTTACACATGCCATGTTTAAGGCATTATTATTCCTTTGCTCTGGTGCTATTATTGTTATAATTGGTAGCAACTTTAAGGATTATATGGGTGGTCTTCGTAAATATATGCCTATCACAAACTGGTGTTTCTTGTTGGCATGTCTGTGTATATCTGGTATTCCACCATTCTCAGGTTTCTTCTCTAAAGATGAAATTGTAGCAGCTTGTTTCCACTTTTCACCAGCTTTGGGTTGGTTTATGACATTGGTTTCAGGTATGACAGCATTCTATATGTTCCGTTTGTACTATGTTATCTTCTGGGGTAAGAGCTATTATGAGCAGGATCCTGAACATCGTCGTAAGCCACAGGAAGTACCTGCTACTATGTGGGGGCCATTGGTATTCCTTTGTATTGTTGGTTGTACCTGTGGTCTGATACCTTTTGGTCATTTCGTTTCAGCTGATGGCCATGCAGAGGATATTGCCATTCAGACATTTGCTATTTGGACTTGGCCATCTGTAGCTTGGATTTCTATAGTAGTAGCTTGCATTGGTATCGGTCTTGCAACTTGGATGTATGCTAGTGGTGAGAACCTAGTGCCAGATATGTTGAAGCGTCAGATGCCTACTCTCCATAAGGCTTCACTCAATCGTTTTTATATCGATAATGCTTGGCAGTTCTTTACCCATAAAGTTGTCTTCAGATGTTTCTCTAAACCAATTGCGTGGTTTGATCGCCATGTTATTGATGGAACATTCAACTTCATGGCTTGGGGTGCTCAGGAAGCTGGCGAGACCATACGTCCATGGCAGAGCGGTGATGTTCGCCAATATGCTGCTTGGTTTATAACGGGTACTGTAGCACTTACATTGGTATTACTTTGTATTCTTTAATATTTGAATAGTCAGAAAAATGAGTATATTGACATTATTCGTAGTAATCCCACTCCTGATGCTGTTGGGCATGTGGTTCGCTAAGAGCGACAATCAGGTACGTGGCGTGATGGTAGCTGGTTCCAGCGTACTTCTAGTATTTGCTATTTGGCTTACTGTCACATTTATTCAGATGCGAAATGCTGGTAATACTGATGCAATGCTCTTTACATATAGCATTCCTTGGTTTAAGCCATTGAATATCGCATACAGTGTTGGTGTGGACGGAATCTCTGTAGTGATGATTCTTTTGTCTGCTATTATCGTGTTTACAGGAACTTTTGCTTCTTGGCAGTTACAACCAATGAAGAAAGAGTATTTCCTTTGGTTCACCTTATTGAGTTCTGGTGTGTTCGGTTTCTTTATTTCTACCGATATGTTCACCATGTTTATGTTCTATGAGGTTGCGTTGATCCCTATGTACTTATTGATTGGTGTATGGGGTACAGGTCCTAAGGAATATTCTGCAATGAAGTTGACTTTGATGTTGATGGGAGGTTCTGGTTTATTGATTTTCGGTATCCTTGGTATTTACTACTTTAGTGGTGCTACTACAATGGAGGTAACCGAAATTGCAGCAATGAATAACATTCCTGTTCACATTCAGAAAGTTTTCTTCCCATTCCTCTTTATTGGTTTTGGTGTACTAGGTGCTTTATTCCCATTCCATACATGGTCACCTGACGGTCATGCTTCTGCTCCTACAGCGGTATCTATGTTGCACGCAGGTGTATTGATGAAGCTTGGTGGTTATGGTTGCTTCCGTATTGCTATGTACTTGCTGCCTGCAGCTGCTCATGAGTTGGGCTGGATCTTCTTGATTCTTACAACATGCTCTGTTGTTTATGGTGCTCTTTCTGCATGTGTACAGACTGACTTGAAATATATTAATGCATACTCTTCTGTATCACACTGTGGTATGGTATTGTTTGCTTTGTGTATGATGACTCAGACTGCCATTACAGGTGCTGTTCTTCAGATGCTTTCTCATGGTTTGATGACAGCATTGTTCTTTGCTTGTATTGGTATGATTTATCATCGTGCAGGTACTCGTGATGTTCGTAAGCTTGGTGGTTTGATGAAGATTATTCCATTCCTCTCTGTATCTTATGTGATTGCAGGTTTGGCTAACCTTGGTCTTCCAGGTTTCTCAGGTTTCGTAGCAGAGATGACAATTTTTGTTGGTGCATTCCAGAATGGAGACATGTTCCATCGTGCTTGTACCATCATTGCATGTACTTCAATCGTAGTTACAGCTGTTTATATTCTCCGTGTTGTCGGTAAGATTCTATTCCAGAAGGTACCAAATCCAGAGTTTTATAAACTTCACGATGCTACGTGGGATGAGCGTCTTGCCATAGCTGGTTTGATTTTCTGTGTTGCAGGTCTTGGTATGGCTCCACTATGGGCTAACGAGATTATTAGTGATGCAGTAGCTCCACTTATCGAACATATTAATACAGCCGCATTTGCAGCAGCTTTGTAATGACAAACTTTAAGTATTTGAAAAAATGAATTTAGATTATAGTCAATTTTTAAATATGTTACCAGAAGTCACATTGATGGCTATTTTGGTAATCGCTTTCATTGCAGACTTCTGTTCAGCCAAAAAGGAGGGAGTGGTTAATACTCGCTCATGGTTCAATCCTTTGGTTTGCGTTTTAATGCTGGCTCATATTGCTATTAATATCGCACCTGTCGATGCAGCAACTTGCTTCGGTAGCATGTATTATACTAATGCATCTGTAGGTGTAATCAAGACTATTTTAGCTCTTGGTACTTTAATAGTGCTGATTCAGAGTAAAGAGTGGATGTCTCGTCCTGATACTTCTTTTAAGGAGGGCGAGTTTTATATGCTTGTTATTTCAACTCTTTTGGGTATGAACATGATGGTTAGTGCAAATCATTTTCTATTGTTCTTCCTTGGTCTTGAAATGGCATCAGTGCCAATGGCTTGTTTAGTAGCATTTGATAAATATCGTCATAATTCAGCAGAGGCAGGTGCTAAGTTTGTACTTACCGCCACATTCTCTAGTGGAGTTATGCTTTTTGGTATTTCATTCTTATATGCTGCGACAGGTACTTTGTATTTTGAGGATGTTGCCTCAAAGATAACAGTATCTCCTCTTTCTATTATGGGATTAGTGTTTTTCTTTAGTGGTCTTGGTTTCAAAATATCTTTGGTACCATTTCACTTCTGGACAGCTGATTCTTATCAGGGTGCTCCTACTACGGTAACAGGTTATTTGTCTGTTATCTCTAAGGGTGCTGCAGCATTCACATTGTGTGCTATCCTGACCAAGGTATTTGCTCCTATGGTAGAATATTGGCAGACATTGCTTTTTATCGTTATTGTTCTTTCTATCACTGTAGCTAATTTGTTTGCTATCCGTCAGAATGATTTGAAGCGCTTTATGGCTTTCAGTTCTATTTCTCAGGCTGGTTACATTGTTTTGGCTATTGTTGGTAATACTGCTATGAGTACATCTGCTCTTAGCTATTATGTCTTGATTTATGTAGTAGCTAATATGAGTGTATTCTCTGTTATTAGTTCTGTAGAGGAGCATAATAACGGTGTCGTAACGATGAATAGTTATGATGGTTTGTACAAGACAAATCCAAAATTGGCCGTGTTGATGACTTTGGCATTGTTCTCACTTGGTGGAATTCCTCCATTTGCAGGTATGTTTAGTAAGTTCTTCATCTTTATGGCAGCTGTTAAGGGTATGAGTCTTGATACTACTATGGGTGCATGGGCATATGGTGTACTGTTTGTTGCTTTGATTAATACAGTAATATCGCTTTATTACTATCTGCTTATCGTTAAGGCTATGTTTATCAAACCTAACGAAAATCCACTTCCGACTTTCCAAAGTGCAACTAGTACAAAATTAGCTTTGGCTCTATGTACGGCCGGCATTATAGGATTTGGTATTTGCTCTTGTGTATACGATTGGATTAATGCAGCATCATTGTTGTAATTATAAATGGTTTCCCTGTAAAGGGAAACTTTGATACAAAAAATCCCGTTAGTATTCAACTAGCGGGATTTTTTTATGTATCTATTTTGTTTTTAAAGATCATCAAAGTTAAATGGTATCTCTACAGGGGTAATGTAGATTTCTTTGTTTTCCCATTTTTTAGCAACTTTCTGAGATGTAGGACTTAATTGACCAAGAATGTATTGTTCCATAATTAATCCACCAAGTGGAGCAGCAAGATCAGCTCCCCATCCTCCGTTTTCGACATACACGCTTACTGCAATTTTTGGATTATCCATTGGGGCAAATCCCATGAATACTGAGTGGTCGTGGCCTTTATTTTCAGCTGTACCGGTCTTTCCACAGACTTTATAATTGGGGTTTCTGATGCTAACACATGTACCATTGATTACAGCAGCTCGCATACCTTCTATAACTTTTTCAAATGCGCTTGGTTCAGGTAACGAAATTCTTTTGGTAGTATAAGAACTATCTAGAGGATGTTCGGGTGTTGGCTTATGTATATGTGGAGTATAGAAGAAGCCACGATTAGCAATGACAGCAGCCAAGTTGCAGAGCTGAAGAGGAGTAGTATTAACTTCTCCTTGTCCCATCCCTACCCACATAATAGTAGTACCATTCCAACTTCCTTTGTGTGTCGTATTTAAGTAGGTTGCATCTGGTATAAGTCCTCCTATTTCGCCAGCCATATCTATGCCTAGAGGATTGCCTAATCCCATACTTAGCATATATTTGTTCCAAGTATTAATTGCAGTAATTTTGCTCGGATATAATGTTCTGTTGTCAATAAACTCTTTAAAGGCTTTGCAGAAATATGAGTTACATGATTGTCCTATTGCTTGAACTAATTTTAGAGGAGCTTTATGGTCATGACATCCAATGTGTATTTTCTCCTGCCAAAATCCTTTTTTGCAATTGTATTCCTGTTCTGGCACCAACGCTCGAAGTGAAAGCAAAGTTGCAGCTTGTGCAACTTTAAAAGTCGAACCTGGAGAATAATCTACAGAAATTGCTCTATTGATGTTATCCTGAACCTTGTTTTTGCTCACCATACAGAGTATTTCACCTGTAGTAGGATCTATGGCAACAATGCTTCCCTGTTTATTTTTTAATAGCTTTTCTGCAAGTTCCTGTACCTTTAAGTTTATTGTCAGAGGTCCGTCAGTTGGTAAATTTTGGCCTTGAATAGAAATTGAGACCAAAAATAGAACTAAAGATACCTTAATTCTGCTAAAATTCATGATCCTTTTTCTAATATCGGTTTTAAAAATTTTGAAGTAAATCCATTGTCGATTTTAGATATTTCTTCCGGTGTTCCAGTAGCAAGAATATGTCCTCCATTTCTGCCCCCTTCTGGACCAACATCAATAATCCAATCAGCTAACTTAATTACATCAAGGTTGTGCTCAATAATGATGACAGTATTACCTCGATCAACTAATTTTTGAAGCACATCCATTAAAATGCGTATATCTTCAAAATGTAAGCCTGTTGTTGGTTCATCAAGAATATATAAAGTTTTGCCAGTATCTTTTTTAGCCAATTCTGTGGCTAATTTTACACGCTGGCTTTCTCCTCCAGAGAGTGTTGTAGAACTTTGTCCTAATTTGATGTAACCAAGGCCAACGTCTTGAAGAGTCTTAATCTTTGGTAATATTTGAGGTACATTTTCAAAAAACTCTACAGCTTGGTTGATGGTCATATCGAGTACATCTGCAATACTTTTCCCCTTGAAACGTACTTCAAGAGTTTCTCTGTTGTATCTTTTGCCATGACACACTTCGCATGGAACCATAACGTCTGGTAGAAAATTCATCGCAATCGTCTTGTAGCCGTTACCACTACAAGCTTCGCAACGTCCTCCTTTTACATTAAAAGAGAATCTACCTGGTTTATAGCCTCTTATTTTAGCCTCAGGTAGTCCTACAAATAAAGCACGGATGTCACTGAATACACCTGTGTATGTGGCTGGATTACTTCGAGGAGTTCTGCCAATAGGACTTTGATCAACATTTACAACCTTGTCTATATTTTCGATACCTTCAACTTTTTTATAAGCCATTGGCTTCTTTATCGAGCGATAAAAATGCTGAGATAAAATAGGTTGTAAGGTCTCGTTGATTAAGGTAGATTTTCCAGACCCTGATACGCCAGTAACCACAATAAGTTTACCAAGTGGAAAACTGATATTTACATTTTTAAGGTTGTTACCATGTGCACCATATATGGTAATCTCCTTGCCATTGCCTTGACGTCGGATAGATGGAATTTCTATTTTTTTATTTTTGTTAAGGTAATCAGCAGTAATGGTATGAGTATTGAGCATATCTTCTGGAGTTCCCTGGAAAACTACTTCACCCCCTTTACGTCCGGCTTTAGGACCAATGTCGATTATCCAATCAGCAGCTCTCATCATATCTTCATCGTGCTCTACCACGATAACAGTATTGCCTAAATCTCTCAATTCTTTTAATGATTTTATTAGACGCTCATTGTCACGTTGATGAAGACCAATACTAGGTTCATCAAGAATATAGAGTACGTTGACAAGCTGTGATCCGATTTGTGTCGCCAATCTGATACGTTGACTTTCTCCTCCGGAAAGAGTTGCTGACTGTCGATTAAGTGACAGATAGTCTAAACCGACATCCAATAAGAAATTTATTCTAGTTTTAATTTCTTTGAGAATTTCGTGTGCAATCTTTTTTTGTTGTTCATCCAAGTGTTCTTCCACATGTTCTAGCCAGTCTTTCAACTCAAGAATGTCCATATTGGCAACTTCTGAGATATTTTTATCCCAAATTTTATATGATAAAGATTCCTTTTTGAGTCGCATGCCATGGCATTCAGGGCATTCTACTTCGGCCATAAATTGATCTGCCCATTTCTGTCCAGTGGAGCTTTCATCATTATCAATAACATCCTGTAAATACTTGATGATGCCATTGAATTCTATAAAGTAATCACTATTGGTATGTACTTTATCTTTTGATATTTTGATTTTCTTCAGGCTTCCATGTAGTATTTCATCGATAGCTTCAGTAGGTATATCCTTGACAGGTGTTTTAAGTGTACAGTCATAGTTACCAAGTATTGCTTCCAATTCCCAAAAGATCATCTGATTCTTATATTTGCCTAAAGGGGCAATCGCGCCGTCATGAATATTTTTTTTATTATCAGGAATAACTTTGCTTATATCAATTTCATTGATAACTCCAAGTCCCTTACAATGGTGACATGCTCCTTCTAGAGAGTTAAATGAAAACATGTTAGGGGCAGGGTCACTATAAGCTAATCCTGTTGCAGGGTCCATGAGTCTCTTGGAGAAATTTTTGATAGAACCAGTATCTTTATCCATTATCATAAGCACGCCTTCTCCTTGCTTCATAGCAGTCTTTATACTATTAGCTAAGCGTATGTCGTCGCTACCTTGAACAGCGAGTTTGTCGATAACAACTTCTATATTGTGGTTCTTATATCGGTCAACCTTCATACCCCGAGTAACTTCCAGTATTTCTCCATCGACACGCATATATAAATACCCTTTACGTCTCATGCTTTCAAAAAGTTCACGATAGTGACCTTTTCTTTGGCGTACTAGAGGAGCAAGAATATAGATACGTTTATTAGCGTAATTTGTCTGAATCATCTGGATTACCTTTTCCTCGGTGTATTTTACCATTTTTTCGCCACTTTGGTAGCTGTAAGCGATACCAGCACGAGCATATAATAGTCGAAGATAATCGTATATTTCTGTAGTTGTTCCGACTGTTGATCTTGGGTTTTTGTTAGTTGTTTTCTGTTCGATACTTATTACCGGACTTAACCCTGTAATTTTGTCCACGTCCGGTCGTTCCATATTTCCTAGAAAATTTCTAGCATAAGCTGAAAAAGTTTCTATGTATCTTCTCTGGCCTTCGGCAAAAATGGTATCAAAAGCGAGAGAGGATTTTCCTGAACCGGAAAGTCCTGTTATTACTGTTAGTGAATTGCGAGGAATGACAACATCGATGTTCTTTAAATTGTGAACCCTTGCACCCCAAACATTTATCTTTTCATCTTCTCTTTGCATGATGCTAAACTAATCCTAATTTGTATTACTCTGTAGACGAAGAGGACCAACCTCTCAATATATTTACATCTTTGCGAATATTAAATACTGTTCCATCAGCGCCTTTTGCTTTGACTAAAACATAGTAAACACCGTCTTTCACAGGTTTGCCTCGGTAAGTACCGTCCCATCCTTGTCCTTTGGCAGGACTGTCCCACTCATATAATTTTTGGCCCCAACGGTTGAAAATGTAGGCGTGAAATTCTATAATGCTTTTATAATTCTGTTTTGCCTGATAAATATCGTTTATTCCATCTCCGTTTGGCGAAAAGGCATTAGGCATTTCTAATTTGCTTTCTGTAACTGTAATTGTAAAAGTTTGATCTACAGAAATACTGTCTGTTACATTATCTTTAGTATACCAAGCCTGTAATGCTATGGTATGTGTACCAGAAGTAGTGAAAGTGAATGATGTATTTTCTTCGTTTCTTACTATGGTTTCATCCCCAATATAGAAAGTCCATGTATAGTGCATATCATACTCGTCGATATTGGATGGATTTGCATAAAATAAGCCTTCAATAGGACCAGAGCCACTTCCCCCATTAGCAATAGTGTCACCTTCTGCGCCAATAAAAGATGCTTGTGGTGATACTGTAGGATATGTGTCAGCTTGGATAGCTATAACAGATCCTAGCATTAAAAAGCTAAGAATAATAATATGTCTAAAATATACTTTCATAAATTCTTAATTATGCAAAGTTAATAAAAAGATAGGAGATGTGGAGGTGAAGATGACAGATTTTTTGTATTTTTGCATATGAATTAAAATTTAGATGATGAATAAACACTTATTTTCATTTATAGTATCAGCACTTTGCCTTATATTTAGTTCTGGCTTAATGGCTCAGACTACCAATTGGCGTGAAGTGTATAAAGTTAAAAAGAAGGATACCATCTATGGTATTGCTAATCAGTTTGGTATTTCTATTCCAGATTTGGTGAAAGCAAATCCTGAAATGGCTAAGGAAGGGTATACGTTAAAAAAAGGAGATATTTTGTACATTCCTAACGTAGGAGAAAAGCCGAAGGCTTCACAGACAAAACAAGAAACTCAGAGTTCTGTTGTTAAAGTTGGGATAATGTTACCATTGCATAATAATGATGGGGATGGCCTTCGTATGGTAGAGTACTATCGCGGTTTTCTTTTAGCTGTTGATCAACTTAAGCAGGAAGGTCTTTCTGTTGATGTTAAGTCTTGGAATGTACCTCAAGATGCTGATATTAGAAATATTCTTTTACAAGACGGTGCTAAGGAATGCAATATTATTTTTGGACCACTTTATACCAAACAGGTAAGTGCTCTGTCTGGTTTTTGTAAAACTTATAATATCAAACTTGTTATACCTTTTTCTATCGAATCTTCAGAAGTTAATTCCAATTCTCTGATATTTCAAATCTATCAGCCTTCAGCACGGGTGCTGCAGACCACTGCAGAGATATTTGTAAATCGCTTTAAAAATTTCCATCCAATCTTGATAGACTGTAATGATCCTTCTACTGCAAAAGGTGAATTTACAAAGGAATTACGCAAACAGTTAGATAAAAACAATATTGTATATAGTCTTACAAATATTAATTCTCCTTCAGAATCTTTTGCTAAGGCTTTTGATAGAGTTCGCCCTAATATTGTAATTTTGAATGCTTCTTCTTCACCTAAATTGAATGAAGTTTTCACTAAACTAGATTTTTTGACTTCGACTAATCCGAATCTTAAAATCTCTATGTTTGGTCATACGGAGTGGTTGATGTATGAGAAATACGATATAAAGAATTTCAAAAAGTATGATGTGTATATACCGTCTACTTACTATTATAATCCAACTTCAGAACGTTTTATTACTTTTAATAAAGCTTATAAAAGTTGGTTTCATACAGATATGATGCAGCAATATATTCCACGTTTTGCAATAACAGGATTTGATCATGCAGAATATTTCTTGAGGGGATATCGTAAGTTTGGTCAGAATTTTATCGGCTCTCCTGCTCAGAGTACTTATCAGCCTATTCAGACGCCTTTGCATTTTGGAAGAATCCCTGGAGGGGGGATGATAAATCAAAATTTTCAATTAATTCATTATACAGATAGCAAAATCGAAACGATAGTTTATTAAGATGAAAAAGTTTTTAATTATTCTTGTTTTCTTGAGTACTTGTTGCACATTGCTTCGTGCTCAGGTTGGTGATCATCGTAATGATTTTGCGATAGGTGTCAATGGAGGATATGTACTGAGTAATATTACTTTCCAACCGGAAGTATCTCAGGCTTTTCATGGTGGTGTAAGTGGAGGACTTTCTTTTCGTTATATTTGTGAAAAGTATTTTAAGAGTATCTGTTCTATTTATGCTGAAGTCAATTATGCTTCTGTGGGATGGAAGGAAGATATTCTTGATGCAAATAATCAACTTGTTATTAATAATGTTACAGGTTTGGCAGAAGAATATAGCCGTACAATTAATTATATTCAGATACCTATTTTTGCACATTTAGCATGGGGACGAGAAAGGAATGGAGTTAATTTCTTTGTTAATCTAGGACCACAGTTTGGTTTTTACCTTTCAGAATCAACAAAGACTAATTTTACTTATGAAAATGCTCTTAATACTACTCCTACACGTTCAAATCAGGTGATTGCTCAGGATTCTATGGCTATTGAAAATAAGTTTGATTATGGAATCGCATTAGGTGGTGGTATAGAGTATAGTCATCCCAAAGTGGGGCATTTTCTAGCAGAAGCACGTTATTATTATGGTCTAGGAAATATTTATGGATCTAGCAAGCGTGATTATTTTAGTGCTAGCCGTTATGGGCAGATTGTGTTTAAGTTAACATACTTGTTTGATATAGTAAAAACAAAAAATAATAATATAAAATAATAAAGAGAGAGAGTTTTTATAAACTATGACTGAAATCATAAGAGAAAGGCTCAGTGATAGCTTTAAAGCACGCTGGGCTGCATTAATTATTGTATCCATCACCATGATGATGGGTTATTTCCTTACAGATGTAATGGCTCCTTTGGAGACAATGCTTGAAACTCCTGCTTCAGAGGGAGGTTTAGGATGGCCTAGTTCGGATTACGGTGTATTCTCAGGATCTTATGGATTTATTAATGTCTTCTTAGGAATGTTATTCTTTGGTGGAATCATTCTGGATAAGATGGGTATTCGTTTTACAGGAAATTTATCTTGTATATTAATGGTAGTTGGAGCTGCTATTAAGTTCTATGCGATAGAGTATATGTCGACAGAGGGTACAACTTTAATTAATATTCCTCTTATAGGTGGCTATACAGGACTTGACCATGCTATTAAAAATCAGGTTTTGATAGCTTCTCTTGGTTTTGCCATTTTTGGTGTAGGTGCAGAAATTGCGGGTATTACGATATCTAAGGTTATGACGAAATGGTTTACTGGTCATGAATTAGCTTTGGCTATGGGTATTCAAGTAGCTTTAGCTCGTTTAGGTACAGCTATGACTTTTTGGGTGAGTGTACCGCTAGCCGAGAAGTTTCATTTATCAGCCCCTTTGCTTTTGGGATTAGTTTTGCTGGTTATTGGTCTTTTGTTATGGCTCGTTTATGATGTAATGGATGTTAAACTGGATAAGAGCGATCCTCAGGCGAATAGTTTTGTAGAAGCTGGCGAAGATGAAAAATTCCACTTGAGTGATTTGGGCCTTATTTTTAAAAATCCAGGATTCTGGCTTATAACATTCATGTGCCTATGTTTTTATGGTGGTATTTTCCCTTTTTTGAAGTTTGCAACTAAGGTGATGATTTATAAATACCATGTTGATCCTTATTATGCAGGATGGATTCCTTCTGTAATGCCATTTGGTACTATTATTTTAACGCCTATTTTTGGTAGTATATATGATAAAGTTGGTAAGGGAGCTACATTGATGATTATTGGTTCCTTGATTTTGACGGGTGTACATGTTTGCTTTGCTTTACCTATTGTTGAGCAGACATGGTTTGCTGTATCACTCGTTATTTTGTTGGGAGTGGCCTTTAGTTTAGTACCTAGTGCTATGTGGCCTTCTGTGCCAAAAATTATTCCGATGAAGCAATTAGGTAGTGCTTATGCAATCATATTTTATATTCAAAATATCGGTTTGACTCTTATTCCGATGCTTATGGGAACCATTATTGAGAATAATACCTATAATGGGGTTCCTACTTTTGTTGTTCCAATGATGACTTTTGCTGGTTTTGGTGTTGCTGCTGTCTTATTTGGTATTCTCCTTAAGGTATTGGATGCAAGAAATAATTATGGACTAGAACAGGCTAATATCAAAGATTAAAAAAGTCTGAAATCTCTATCATATTTATACTCATATTGTGTTTCTAACTTATTATTTAGTTGTGGCACAATATGAGTTTTTTGTTTACATATTACATGTTTATAATGATGCTGTTTTTCTCAGTTTGATATATAGAGTAAGTATGTGTTAATTGTCTTAGATTCATATTTTTTGTATTGGTGTCCAATTTTATCGGCTTTCCGTTAGAACACAACTATAAAAACAAAATGGATATCCCAAAATTTACTTTTTATAATAGGTCTGCAATACTTATATATTAGCACTTCGGGCACATATTTTATCGATTTTCAATTTTTACAGTACGTTTAATCTTTGCAAAAAGATAAACGTACGGTAAAAGTCATAATAAAAGGCGAATGAATAAATTTTTCATTCGCCTTTTATATGAAAGTATATGCTGTTTATTCTATACCCTTCATCATCTTCTTTAAAAGAGGGCAGAGGCAAATTAGAACAACACTTGCAACACCAGCCATTACAACAAAGATAAGGAAGAAATCTGTCAATGTTGCAACTTCCCATCCGAGTATGCTTTGGGCAGGTTTACCAGGTTCAGGGAATAAGGTTGAGAATTTGCCGGCAAGAATGTTACTTGCAGCATTGCTCATAAACCATACACCCATGAGTAAAGAAGCCAAACGTGCAGGAGATAACTTGTTTACCATACTCAATCCGATAGGCGACAGAGAAAGCTCACCACAAGTGTGGATTGCATACATTGCGATAAGCCAGAACATACTAACTTTAGAGTTGCCTGTTACACCAGCTGTACCAAAAGCGATAATTGCATATCCTATTGCTAAAAGCATTAAACCGAGTGCTTGTTTCATTGGAGATGCAGGCTCTTTTCCTATTTTTCCTAATTTCTCCCAAAGTATGGCGAAAAGAGGAGCAAAACATACAACACAAATAGGGTTAACGCTTTGGAACCAAGCAGTCTTGAAGTCAATACCAAATAGATTTCTATCTACATTATGTTCTGCAAAATAAGTGAGTGATGCACCTGCCTGCTCGAAAGCTGACCAGAAGAAAATTACGAAAATGGCAATAATATAAATTACGCCAATACGACTCATTTCTTCTTTGGTAAGGCTCTTGTCTGTGATAATGAATACAGGCATTGCTATTGCAATAGCAAAAACAGCAGCAGATATTATATCGTTGAAGTTACCAGCATTAAGACCGCCAAAAGCAATATAGCAAACTATGGCTAAGGCTAGACTTAAGATAGGACGCCATATAGAATTCTTAACTTTAGGAGTTTCGTCCTCTTTAATCTCTTCACCTCTTGATAGAGCCTCTTCTTTAACTAATTGTGATTTAGGTTTGTTACCTATCAACACACCTTCTGGTGTTCTTAGATATTTATTCTTAAGACTAGCAAAGATTACGATAGATAGTACCATAGCACATCCAGCTGTAAAGAAAGCCCATTTAAAGTTAGAAGGATCTTCCCAACTACCCGTACCTACACCTCCGCAAATAAATGGAGCGATGAATGCACCTACATTGATACCCATATAGAATATAGTGAATGCTGCATCTTTGCGATGATCGGTTGGCTCATACAAGTCGCCTACCATTGTAGAGATGTTTGGTTTAAAGAAGCCATTACCAAAGATGAGAGCTGCCAAACCAGCAAACATCAGCATCTTGGCCATGAAATTATCTACATTTGGATCAATTGTTCCACCAAGTTCTGGAGCAATGGTAATACTTTGTTTTACGAAACATGCACTTGCAAATAACAAAAATTGGCCAATGGCCATGATAATGCCACCAGTAATTATACTTTTGTTGTTTCCCCAATAACGGTCTGCAATATAGCCACCAATTAGTGGAGTCAGATATACGAGACCGGTGTATGATCCATAAATCTGGAAAGCATCAGTTGTTGAAAATAAGGCAGCGACCATGTAAAGAGTAAAGAGGGCGCGCATGCCATAGTAACTAAATCTCTCGGCCATTTCTGTAGCAAACAACAGGTATAGGCCTTTTGGATGTCCTTGTTGATGACTCATTTTATTTTATTTTTTTGTTGTCTATTAAATAATTTATTTTTTCAACCATTTGTCAAGCCATTCAAAGAATGTTCTCTGCCATAAAATTCCATTTTGTGGCTTTAGTACCCAATGATTCTCGTCTGGATAAAGTAGCAATTCTGCTGGAATGCCTTTCATTCGAGCAGCTTTAAATGCTCCCATTCCTTGATTATAATTGATTCGGAAATCTTTTTCACCGTGAATACACAAAATTGGAGTATCCCATTTATCTACATAAAGATGTGGACTTTGGGTATAAGTTTTTTCTGCATTCTTTGATCTGTTCTTTTTCCAGTAAGCGTCTTCATATTCCCAGTTAGAAAACCAATCCTCTTCTGTGTCAGTGTACATAGATTCAAGATTGAAAGCTCCATCGTGAGCAATAAATGCTTTGAAACGCTTGTTGTGGTGTCCTGCAAGATAATATACAGAGAAACCGCCGAAACTGGCACCTACACATCCCAATCTGTCCTTGTCTACATATGGTAATTTTGCCGCATCATCGATGGCACTTAGGTAATCGTTCATACATTGACCTGTCCAATCACCACTTACTTCTTCGTTCCATGCCTGTCCAAAACCAGGTAATCCACGACGGTTTGGAGCTACGACAATATATCCTTGTGCCGCCATAATTTGGAAATTCCAACGGTAGCTCCAAAATTGTGAAACAGGGCTCTGTGGACCACCTTCGCAGAAAAGTAAAGTAGGATATTTTTTGTTTTCATCAAAGTGAGGAGGTAATATAATCCAAACTAACTCTTTTTTGCCATCTGTTGTTTCTACCCATCTTTGGCTTACCTTTCCCATTTGCATTTGATCAAGAATATGCTTGTTCTCATTGGTGATTTGAGTTACTGCGCTCTTCTTGGCTTTGTCTGAAGGCTTGATAAGGTAGATATCATCAGGATGAGAAATACTGTGGCGTGTAGCAATTAGCATATTCGTGTTGCCCAAAGTCTGAATGCTTCCATAGTCATACCATCCATCTGTGAGCTGTTTTATCTCACCATTCAAATTAGTCTGGTATACCATTGTGGTTGCTTCCCAAACACCGATAAAATATAGTGTTTTAGAATTATTAGCCCAACAATAATCATCGACATTAGAATCAAATGTCTCTGTTACATATTTTTTTGTGCCTTTTTTAATGTTATATATACAAAGGCGATTTCGGTCACTTTCATAACCGTCTCTTTCCATACTTTGCCAAGCGATGTAGTTTCCATCAGGAGAGAACTTTGGATTGATGTCGTAGCCAACATTGAAATCTCCGTTTTGATGATTTACAGCTTGGTCTTTTAAACTTTTTGTAGGATCAACTTTTGGTGCCTTATAATCTGCAGGTTTGCAAAGGTTAATCGTCTTTCCGCTTTCTATATTGTACAGATAGATATCGGCATCTGTTGATATGGCATAGTCTACACCTTCTTTCTTTCTGCAGGTGTAAGCTACATTTTTTGAGTCAGGACTCCATGCAAATTGTTCAATACCGCCAAATGGTGCTAATGGACTTTCGTATGGTTCACCTTTTAGAATGTCTATACCCTCTGTAATTTTGTCATTTTTTAATTCTGCTACAAAGGGATGTGCTATTGTTTCAACATAGTGATCCCAATGTCTGTAATTAAGGTCTGTTACAACGCGTCCACTTGCTAGAGGTAAGTCTGAAGGATTTTTTTTGATGCTACCATAATATGGTATACTCATTATAAGTAACACTTTTTTGCCATCAGGTGAGAAACGGAAACCTTCAATGGCAATTTTTGAATTGGAGAGTTGTTTACGGTTTTTGCCGTCAGCGTCCATTTTCCAAATTTGACCGTCTCTTAAAAAGGCTAGGCTTTTACCATTTTCTATCCAGGCAACATCACTTTCACTTTTAGCATCTTGGGTAAGTTGTATTTTATTCTTACCATTGCTGTCGCTTACATAAAGGATTTGGTGTCCTTTGTTTTCTTTAACACTGTAGTAACCTACTTGATAGGCGATTTTTTTCCCGTCTGGTGAGGTCGTAACTCCTCCGATTCTTCCCATAGCCCATAATGCTTCTGGGGTCATTAAATCTCTCTCAAGTTTTATGTTACTCTTTCCAATCATAGTTTGTGCTTGTACAGTACTGCAAGTTAGAATTGCTGCAGCTGCCAACGTTATTAAATTGTTCATAATTAGAAGTAGTAGATTAAAAGGGCGGGCATTAGAATGTCCGCCCTTTTTTTATTTATTTAGACTATTTTTTTTGCGTTCTAATTCTTCTCGTTTGCGTTGCATTTCCATCTGTTCTTGTTGTATAGCTTGTAAACGAGCAGCTAAGCCTGATACCTTTTGGGGATTGGTTTTATTCTCTTTGTATCTAGCTTCTAGAATCTGAAGTAGCTTTTCGTCGTTTGTTGTTTTTCGAAGTGTCCACATGATGGCTGCGCTGAAAAACAAGCTGACAAAATAGTAGAAGTTCAAACCGGCACTATAATCATTGAACATAAAGAAGAACATGAGCGGCATTAAAAGCATCATCCATCTCATCATTTTCATTTGTTCTGCCTGTTGGCCTACCATTTGATCTTTTTGTTGCTGCATTGTGAACCAGCTATATAGAATGTTTGCACCACAGAATAAGATACAGGTTAAGCTGATGTGGTCGCCTAGCATCCATAGATTGGTTCCCCATTCGAAGATAGGATCGTATGTACTCAAATCGTTAATCCACAAGAAACTCTCACCACGGAGTTGGATTGCGTTAGGAACGAAGTTGAACATAGCAATCCAAATTGGCATCTGAATGAGCATTGGTAAACAGCCTGATAATGGACTTACTCCGTATTTTGCGTATTCAGCCATCATAGCCTGCTGTTTCTTCATTTGATCCTCTGGCTTATCGTATTGTTTGGTAGCTTCTTCCAATTTAGGCTTAAGAACTCTCATTTTAGCAGAGCTCATATAGCTTTTCTTTACCATTGGATAGGTGATAACCTTTAAGAGTAAAGTGATAAGAATTAAGACAATACCCATTGGAAATACCTTGCTAAGCCAATCAAATACGTAAAGTGTGAACCATCGATTAATGATTCGGAATAATGGCCATCCTAAGTATACTAATCGCTGTAATTCCAAGTCTTTGCCAAAATTGCTTTCAGACTCAACCTTTTGTAGAAGTCGGAAATCGTTTGGGCCATAGTAGAAATCAAATTCTGAAGGTTGTTTTCCTGTTGGATCAAAGAATGTTTTCAACTTAGCTTGATATTGTTTTAGATAGCCTGATTCTTTGTCCTGTGGAATACTTGTCATTAAAGCATTCTCTTGAAAATCATTCTTGGCAATCATCACTGATGAGAAGAACTGATTTTTGAATGCGACCCAATCTACTTTCTCTTCTATTTTTTCGTCAATAGCTTCTTTTGTTTCATTCAGATAATCTGTTCCACCTTCTGTATTGTGATAGGTGAGAGTAGCATATCTATTTTCGAATGAGAATCCTCTTTCTTGCTGGCGACAACGTTCAGCCCAGTCAACATCCATTGTATTTGTATTAGGTGCAAAAATGCCAGACATGCCGTTTACACTTAACTGCATGTGGAGCATATAATCTTTACCTAATACATAGCTCAGCTTAATGTTTTTGCCGGGAGCAGCCTCTGCAGTAAATACGACTGTAGAGTCTGTAACTTCAGAAGCTGTAAAATATAGTTCAGAAGTAACGATGTTAGCCTCTTTAGCTGAAAGCATAAATTTGAGGGCTTGATCTTTTTGATCAAACAAAGTTACTTTGTCCTGATCTTTTGAACCATCTTTTACTTGAATGTTATGACCTACATAGTTCTTAATAACAGCTTTTTCTACTGTTGCACCTTTTGTATTTAATGTTAGCTCAATTTTATCATTATGCAATGTAACCGTTTGAGCTTTACCATTCAATGCAGAATGAAACAAAGCTGTTGTATCTTCAAGAATTTTAGCTTTGGCAGCTTCTTGTTTGGCTTTTTCAGCATCCTTAAAGGCCTTCTCGGTCTTTTTCTTAGCTTCTTCTTGCTTTGCAAGTTGTTCTTGTTGAGCTTTAATTTCTTCTTCTGATGGCTGAGTATACCAGCCATAACCGATAATAAGAAGGGCAATAAGAACTATGCCTGTAATGTTATTCTTGTTCATTTATTTATTTTTTGTTAGCAATTGCTGTCTTTACAAAATCAACGAAGAGAGGATGAGGATGTAATACAGTGCTTTGATATTCAGGATGATATTGTGTTCCGATATACCATTTCAATGTTGGTATTTCTACAATTTCTACCAAATCGCTTTCTGGATTTCTTCCTACACATTTCATTCCATTTTTTTCATACTCTTTCTGATAGTCATTGTTAAATTCATAACGATGGCGATGTCTTTCTTGAATATGCTCTTTCTTGTAAATATCAAAAACTCTTGATCCTTGTTTTAATACACATTCATAAGCTCCAAGTCTCATTGTACCGCCCATGGTTGAGATGTTTTTTTGTTCTTCCATAATGTCAATTACATTATGTGGAGTCTTTTCATCTATTTCTTTTGAATTTGCATCTGCATAACCCAATACGTTTCGAGCAAATTCGATAACCATCATTTGCATACCTAGGCATATACCGAATGTAGGTATGTCGTGAGTTCTTGTATAGTGAGCTGCTATGATTTTGCCTTCAATACCACGTTGCCCAAAACCTGGACATACAACAATTCCATCTTGGCCTTTTAGCTTGTCAGCTACATTTTCTTCAGTAATGTATTCTGAGTTAATGAAAGTGATATTAACTTTTCTATCATTGTAAGTTCCTGCATGTGATAGACTCTCGCGTATACTTTTATATGCGTCTTGTAGATCGTATTTGCCAACGAGACCTATATTAACAGTTTCAGTCGAGTTATTTCGGCGTTCCAAAAAAGCTTTCCACGGACCTAATGCAGGAGTTTCTCCTACGTTCATACCTGTTTTTCTTAATATAGCAGCATCGAGTCCTTGCTCTTGCATATGTACAGGTACTTCGTAAATGCTTGGAAGGTCTTCGCTTTGGAATACACAATCATAATCTACATTACAGAAACTTGCAACTTTTTTAAGGATACCATTAGGTAGATGTTTTTCCGTGCGGAGTACAAGTATGTCAGGCTGAATACCAACGCTCTGTAGTTCTTTTACAGAATGTTGGGTTGGTTTGGTCTTGAGCTCTCCTGCAGCCTTCAAGTAAGGCACGTATGTTAAATGTACGTTAATTGCATTTTTGCCCAATTCCCATTTTAACTGTCGTATGGCTTCCATGAAAGGTGCACTTTCGATGTCACCTATTGTACCACCAATTTCAGTGATAACAAAATCATAATTATATTTTTGTCCAAGAGACTTTACGTTTCTCTTTATTTCATCAGTGATGTGAGGTACGACTTGAATCGTTTTTCCTAAATAATCTCCGCGTCTTTCTTTGTCAATGACAGCTTTATATATACGGCCTGTTGTCAAAGAATTAGCTTTTGTTGTTTTAATACCTGTAAATCGCTCATAATGACCAAGGTCTAAGTCGGTTTCCATTCCATCTACAGTAACATAACACTCTCCATGTTCATATGGATTCAGAGTACCTGGGTCGATGTTAATGTATGGGTCAAATTTTTGGATTGTGATGTTGTAGCCCCTAGCCTGGAGCAATTTGCCAATGGATGCAGAGATAATACCTTTACCTAGTGAAGACACTACACCACCGGTGACGAAGATATACTTTGTTTCAGCCACGATTGTGATTTTTAAATTACTTTATAATTAACAAGTTGCAAAGTTACAACAAAAATATGAAACAAACAAGTAATCAAAATAATAATCTGTGTTAATCTGTGTATTCTATAAACTATTTTTCTTACCTTTGTAGCCGATTTTTTATGAATGATGATGAATAAAATACTTATAAGCCTTATTGTTCTATGTATGTTTAATTTGGGTAGTCAAGCCCAAAGGCGTGCAAGACAGACACATATAGATGATGTGTCTCTTTCTTTTTTAAGACAATATGATGATTCGTTGAAGAATTATGAGCGTAGGTTGGATACTCTTCAGTCAATGGTAAAGCCTTTGAGTGTAGAAAATGATTTCATTTTGTTTTCTCCACTAACATTTTATAAAGGTCCTGCTAAAGATATTCTAAATCTTGAAAAGCAGCAAGGTGGAATAGCTAATCGATTGTTGAATAATTCGTTGATGAATATTTATCTCCGTCGACCAGATTTGATACGCTTTACCGAGAATGAGTTGATTTCGACATCTATAAATGGGGTAGATGATCATTCCGTACAAAATCCGAGTCACAACATTATTGATAGAGTCGCTCCTGTTCCAATGGAGCCAGATGTTATTTCTATGGATGTTTGGGTGACTAAACCAAATTTTTGGACTTTTTCTGGCGATTATTATCTTCAATTCTTACAAAATTATATCTCAGGTAATTGGTATAAAGGAGGAGAAAGTAATTATTCTATGCTCGGAAGTGTAACTTTGCAGGCTAATTATAATAATAAGCAAAAAGTAAAGTGGGATAATAAATTAGAGTTGAAGTTAGGTTATCAGACTTCGCGCGGTGATACTCTCCATAAATATAAAACTTCAGAAGATTTATTACGATATACCGGAAAGTTGGGTCTACAGGCTGCCAGTAAATGGTATTATACGTTGCAGTTGATTGCTTATACTCAGTTCACACGTGGTTATAAGAGTAATGATCCTTTTGTATATAGTGATTTTATGTCTCCGTTCAATTTAAATGTGTCTGTCGGTATGGATTATACTGTTAGTTGGTTGAATAAAAAACTAACTGGTACGGTTCATTTAGCTCCTTTTGCTTACAACTGGAAATATGTTGATCGATTGGAGCTTTCTACAAGAAACGGTATTGATGAAGGTCGTCACAGCCTTTCGGACTTTGGTTCTGAGTTTACTGTTGATTTGACGTGGGCCTTATCTGATATGGTGAAGTGGAAAACAAGAATGTATGGTTATACTACATATAACCGTACGGAGTTTGAATGGGAAAATCAGATTTCGTTACAGTTTAATCGGTATATATCTGCTAATATATTCTTGTATCCACGATTTGATGATGGCGGGACTCGTGATACTGATTATGGCTATTGGGAATTTAAAGAATATTGCTCTTTAGGATTTTCGTATTCGTTTTAGCAGAGTCTTATTCGTTTGTATATAGCCAGTACACAGCAATGATAATAACTAATGCAATAGTACCAAGTATTAAGAAAAGTGTGTTAGCAATAACACGCTTTTTCTTTTTATAGCGTGTAGCTTCATCTTTAAATGTTGCTGCACTTAAATGATGGTGATGATGATGTCCTCGGCTGTCTTTGTGGCTGCGTTGGTAGTTTTTGCTATTGTAAACGTGGTAGGTAGATTCTTGACTGGTTGCTTTGGTATCGGTATTTTCTTCTATCATATGTTTTTCTTAAAAATAATTGTTATTACTTATACAAAATAATATTTATTATTGTTTGAAGGGTGATGGGTATAAAAAGGTGTATCATTTTTGATACACCTTTTTATATGGTGATATGGAATTAAAATCTGAATGATACTTCGATGTCGATCATGTTATAGTTGTGCTTTACTAATGAACGGTCATTGATGTGAGCAAATTCACCACTGATTTCTAAATTGCGAGTAAACTCATAATCCATTCCCAACTCATATTGTGATTTCATCTTGTTGATTTCTCCATTCGGCTGGTACATGTCATAACGAGCTTTTATATGACATTTTTGCTTGACAATTGGTGCTATTACCAAGGCATAAACACCTTGTGCTTTATTTCCATTTGAACTCAAATTACAATCACTAGCTGTAGCATCGTTTGTGTTGGTTAGAGTTTTTGCAAAAGCATAGCCTGTAGAATGTATATATTCTGATCTGAAAGTCCAATCGTTTACGAGATACTCAGCAGAAAATGCATAACGATTTTGAGCGAGTTTTCTTACTCCGTTGAATGTGACATTATCTTCTGTCCATGTTCCTTTTCTTGCGTATGAGCCAGTCCATCCAAAGGCACCAATTCGCATACCTTTTACAGGCATAGCCCATATACCTCCAATAATATTTTTTTGCTGGTCTATATCTTTTACGTTAATACCTTGCCCATTAAAGATTCCTATTTGATAGTGTAATAGGTTTCTTCCATTAGCATTTTTGAGGAAATCACCCTGAAATTGCAAGCCAATATCTCTACCATTACTAGAGTGACCACCAGCTCTGTCTGTAAAGCCTGCTAATTTCTGTACGTTTTGACCATAACCCATAAAACCTTGGTCAATCGGATTCATTGGATTTTCAAATGTAAATGGATTTTTAAATTGTCCAATTTTTACTTTGAAAAAATCGAATTTTTGCCATTCTGTAAATAAATCTACAACTTTTGGTGCACTTGTCAGGGTAGACGTGTTGCCGTTCATTTGTAATTGAATTTTCCAATAGAAATCATCAGCGATTCGACCGTCAAGTGACATCCTTATTATTCTAAGGTTGAAACTATTGGCTTTAGCACCTTCTTGACTGGTATATTGGTATTGAGTCTGGGCATATCCAGATAGTTTTACGTTACTTAACCATGCCGGGAGCTTAATTTGTGCATTAGCGTTTAATGTGGCAATTGCTAATATAAGAGTAATAAATCCTTTTCTCATAAATGCAAGATCTATTTTAAAAAACTAACCATTTTTTTGCAAATATAGCTTTTTTTTATAACATTATTACCCATTTTCGAGTTTTTTAAAAAAAAGCGTTGAAAATGGGTAAATAAAGATATTATAAAGTCTTATTGAATTGTTATCTTCGATAAAGTTGTACGACGTTTTCTACATGTGGCGTATGTGGAAACATGTCAACAGGCTGAACTTGCATGACTTTATAATCACAGTCAAGAAGAGCTAAGTCTCTTGCCTGTGTAGCAGGGTTGCAACTTACATAGACAATACGTTTTGGAGCTGCATTAAGGATAACCTGAATTACATCTGGGTGCATGCCGGCTCTTGGTGGGTCTGTAATAATGACATCAGGTCTTCCATGCTGCTTAATAAAGTCATCGGTTAAAATATCCTTCATGTCTCCAGCATAGAATAAAGTGTTGTCAATTCCGTTGATTTCACTATTTACTTTAGCATCCTCAATAGCTTCTGGTACATATTCGATACCAATTACTTTTTTACTATGGTGAGCAACGAAGTTTGCGATGGTTCCTGTTCCTGTATAAAGGTCGTAAACTAACTCCTCTCCATTTAATTCCGCAAAATTTCGAGCTACTTCGTAAAGGTGGTAAGCCTGATCGGTATTTGTTTGGTAGAAACTTTTTGGACCAACTTTGAACTTCAAGTCCTCCATGGTTTCATAGATATAGTCTTTGCCTTTGAAAACCTCGATATCCAAATCTCCAAAAGTGTCGTTTCCTTTTTGGTTGTTCACATATAATAAAGAAGTAATTTGAGGGAAACTGTCCGCAATATGTTGTAGGAGACCCAGAGCCTTCTCATGATCACCTTCTTCATCGTAATGGAATTGGATGAGTACCATCCATTCGCCTGTATTGCTATTACGGAACATGATGTCGCGTAATAAGCCATGTTGTTCACGGATATTATAGTAAGATATGTCATGGCTTGTAGCATATCGGCCAATTTCATTCCTTATTTCATTATTCAAATTATCCATCAACCAACATTTGTTGATAGGATAAATTTTGTCGAAAGCTCCTGTAATATGAAACCCAATGGCACCTTCTGTTAGACTCCCAGTTTCACCTTCCTGTTTTGGTGGCAAAGCTGCAATTTCCTCTTTTGTATACCAACGTTTATTAGCACATCCGAATTCTAGTTTGTTGCGATATTCTTTAATCTTTTGCGACCCCATAATAGGATGGAATTCTGGGAGTTCAATTTTGCCGATACGAGTGAGTTGATCTTGTACCTGCTTTTGTTTGGCTTTTATTTGTTCCTCATAAGGTAAATTTTGCCATTTACATCCTCCGCAAATTCCAAAGTGTTCGCAAAAAGGCTTTTCTCGCTTTTCACTATATTGAATAAATCTGATCACTTCAGCTTCACAATAATGATGCTTTTTTTTGCGAACTTGCAAATCGACAACATCTCCAGGAACCGTAAATGGAACAAAGACAACCATGTCGTTAACTCTTGCTAAAGACTTACCTTCAGCAGCGATATCTGTAATCGTTACATTCTCCAAAATAGGTAACGGCTTTCTTTTTCTACTCATTTTTCTTATTTTCAAATTTGTGTTGCAAAGTTACGAAAAAATGTTCATATTGTATAAACTGTAATGTGTATTTTACATTGTGTGCGATAACAATTGAAATCAAGAAAACGTTCCGTAATTTTTTACGTAAAAGTTTGTTTGAACGATGGGTTTTTTTTATATTTGCAAGAGAAAAGTAGTTATGATCAATAATTTTTGAATATATTTAATATCAACTATGAGTGAAAAAAGAGTTTATACCTTCGGTAATGGTAAGGCTGAAGGTAGAGCAGATATGAGAAATCTGCTTGGTGGTAAGGGTGCCAATTTGGCTGAAATGAACCTTATCGGTGTTCCAGTTCCTCCTGGTTTCACAATTACTACTGAAGTTTGTTCTGAGTATTATGAAAAGGGAAAAGAAAACGTTGTAGCTTTGTTGAAGGATGATGTCACAAAGGCTATGAAGCAGATTGAGGATATCATGGGCAAGAAGTTCGGTGATCCTGAAAATGCTCTTCTCCTCTCTGTTCGCTCTGGTGCTCGCGCTTCTATGCCAGGTATGATGGATACAATTCTTAACCTTGGTTTGAATGATGTTGTTGTTGAGGGTGTAGCAAGAAAGACTGGTAATGAGCGCTTCGCTTATGATAGCTATCGTCGTTTTGTACAGATGTATGGTGATGTTGTACTTGGTATGAAACCAGTTAACAAGGAAGATATTGATCCATTCGAAGCTATCATCGAGCAGGTTAAGGCTCAGCGTGGTATTTCTCTTGATAATGAGATGAATGTTGATGAGTTAAAGCAGCTTGTTGTTCTTTTCAAGAAGGCTATCAAGGATCAGACAGGTCACGACTTCCCAGAGAATCCTGAAGATCAGTTGTGGGGAGCTATTTGTGCTGTATTCGATAGTTGGATGAATGAGCGTGCTATTCTCTATCGTAAACTTAATGATATTCCTCAAGAATGGGGTACAGCTGTTTCAGTAATGGCTATGGTATTCGGTAACATGGGCGAAACATCTGCTACTGGTGTATGTTTCAGCCGTGATGCTGCTACTGGTGAGAATATCTTTAATGGTGAATGGTTGATTAATGCCCAGGGTGAGGATGTTGTAGCTGGTATTCGTACACCACAACAGATTACAGTTGAAGGTTCACGTCGTTGGGCTAAACTTGCTGGTATTGATGAAGCTACTCGTGCTTCTGAATATCCTTCTTTGGAGGAGGCTATGCCAGATGTATATGCTGAACTTAATGGTATTCAGGATAAATTGGAGAAGCATTATCATGACATGCAGGATATGGAGTTCACTGTACAAGAAGGTAAACTTTGGTTCCTTCAGACACGTAACGGTAAGCGTACAGGTACTGCAATGGTTAAGATTGCTATGGATCTTCTCCACGAAGGTGAGATTGATGAAAAAACAGCTATTGAGCGTTGTGAGGCTCAGAAGTTGGATGAACTTCTCCACCCAGTATTCGATAAGGCTGCTTTGAAGAATGCTAAAGTTCTTACACAGGGTCTACCAGCATCTCCAGGTGCAGCTTGTGGTCAGATTGTATTCTTTGCAGAAGATGCTGCTAAGTGGCATGCTGATGGTAAGAATGTAGTTATGGTTCGTATTGAAACTTCTCCTGAGGACCTTGCAGGTATGACTGCTGCAGAAGGTATTCTTACTGCACGTGGTGGTATGACATCTCACGCAGCTGTTGTTGCTCGTGGTATGGGTAAGTGCTGTGTATCAGGTGCAGGTGAATTGGTAATCGATTATAAGGCTCGTACAGTATCTGTTAATGGTAAGACTTTCAAAGAGGGTGATTACATCTCTTTGAACGGTTCTACAGGTCAGGTTCTTGAGGGTGAAGTTAAGACAAAAGCAGCTGAGGTAACAGGTGATTTCGCTGAGTTGATGTCACTTTGCGACAAGTATACAAAGATGGTTGTTCGTACCAACGCAGATACTCCACATGACGCAGAGGTTGCTGCTAACTTCGGTGCTGTAGGTATCGGTCTTTGTCGTACAGAGCATATGTTCTTTGAGAAGGATAAGATCAAGGCTATGCGTGAGATGATTCTTTCTGATAGTAAAGAAGGTCGTGAAGTAGCTCTTGCAAAACTTCTTCCACTTCAGAAGCAGGACTTCTATGGCATTTTGAAGTGTATGGATGGTAAGGATGTTAACATCCGTCTTTTGGACCCACCTTTGCACGAATTTGTTCCTCATGATTTGAAAGGTCAGCAGACTATGGCTGATGAAATGGGTAAGAGCTTGGAGTTCATTCAGGCACGTGTTAAGGCTCTTCAGGAGTCTAACCCTATGCTCGGTCTCCGTGGTTGCCGTCTTGGTATTACATACCCAGAGATTACTGCTATGCAGACTAAGGCTATCCTCGGTGCTGCTATTCAGTTGAAGAAGGAAGGCTTTAATCCAAAGCCAGAGATTATGGTTCCATTAGTAGGTACATTCAAGGAGCTTGAATCTCAGCAGAAGGTTATTAAGGCTACAGCAAAAGCACTTTTCGAAGAAGAAGGCGTAGAAGTCGAGTTCAAACTCGGTACTATGATTGAAATTCCACGTGCAGCTCTTACTGCTGATAAGATTGCGAAGTATGCTGATTACTTTAGCTTCGGTACAAACGACTTGACTCAGATGACATTTGGTTATAGCCGTGATGACGTTGCTTCTATTTTGAATACTTATATCGATGGTAAGATTTTGGAGCACGATCCATTCCAGGTTCTCGATCAGGAAGGTGTTGGTCAGTTGATTGAAACTGCAGTAGAGAAGGGACGTAATGCAAATCCTAACTTGAAGTGTGGTATTTGTGGTGAGCATGGTGGTGAGCCATCTTCTGTTAAGTTCTGTCATCGTGCAGGCTTGAACTATGTAAGTTGTTCTCCATTCCGTGTGCCAATCGCACGTCTAGCCGCCGCACAGGCTGCTGTCGAGGAGTAAATTAATTCTCTGATATAATGAAATGGACCTGTCCGTTTGGGCAGGTCCTTTTTTGTATCTCCAAGAATGCTTTCGACGTTTTGGAGACAAAAACGTCGCATAATATGCGATTATTTTCAGATTTGTTAGGCTATTCGACAATAATTTTGTATTTTTTGCCGCAGAATTTGCGGCGTTATATATAATATTTTGTCGCACAAAGTAGAAATGCGTTATGCATATACACGAAAGAGAAAATTGGACAAACTTCCGTTGGGACGCTTCTGAGGTGTCTCTCCTTCAGGAGAAAGTATTCCGTATGCAGGGCTTGCTATACGGCAGGTTAAGTTCATTGGGATTTGACAGCAAACTCCGTGCAATGGCAGAGAACCTGACATACGATGTACTATATTCTTCGGAGATAGAAGGCATACGGCTGAACGTTGATCAGGTTCGTTCTTCCATTGCCCGGAAGTTGGTATTGAGAACGTGAAAGATATTGCGCCTTCATACTATGTCGATTCTGTTGTTGGTTCGTGTACTGAACATGACCTACCACAGTTATTGGAAGGACGAGGAGAACAATTTCGATATACAGCCATACTGCGTGAAGTTGTTCCGTCAGCGTTGGTACATGGTAGCACGTAGTACCTATTCTTATTATTATGAGAAAGGCCCACGTATCTATTCTCTGGATCGTATTAAATATCTTCATGCAACAGAAGAGAAATTTGAAATGCCGAAGGATTGGACTGCCAATGACTTCTTTGATGGTTGCTTTGGTATCATAGCCGAACAGTCTGTCAAGATTCAACCTATTAAGTTAAAAGTATCAGCGGGACAAGCCAACTATATCCGTGACTTGAAGATGCATGAGTCGCAGGAAGAGATTGAGCGTAACGAAGAGTACAGTATTTTCTCCTTCAATCTCCGTCCAGAGTTTAATTTCCAGCAGGAACTGCTTTGGAATGGTGAAGACATGGAGGTACTTGAACCCTACTGGCTCCGCAAAGAGATTGCCGGTAAGATTAAGAGAATGTGGAACAAATACAAAGATGACTCGAAATGAAAGATTTTGCAGCAATAGATTTTGAGACAGCTAACAACGAGCGTTCTTCGGTTTGTTCTGTTGGAATTGTCATTGTTCGTAATGGTGAGATAGTAGATTCGTTCTACTCTCTTATCCAACCCGAACCGAACTATTATAATTATTGGTGCAGTCAGGTTCATGGTCTCAGCCGTGAGGACACCGAGGACGCCCGCATCTTCCCCGAAGTATGGGTAGATATAGAACCACTGATAGAGGGACTGCCCCTCGTCGCACACAACAAACCCTTCGACGAAAGTTGTCTGAAGGCTGTTTTCCGTGTGTATCAGATGGACTATCCTGACTATGAGTTCTATGATACACTTGCTGCTTCACGCAGAGCTTTCCGCTATTTGGAAAACCACCAACTGCATACAGTTGCTGCTGAATGTGGATATTGTTTGGAGAATCATCACAATGCTTTGGCAGATGCAGAAGCATGTGCCTGGATTGCAAGAGAAATATTGTAAAAAAGAGAAAAGATAAATCATTATGGCAGAAAATAAGATTGAACTAAAATCGGTAAACGAACTTCTTGGAATGAAGTTCTTTATACCAAGCTACCAGCGTGGATATCGTTGGACGGAACAGCAAGTAAAAGACTTGCTAAGTGACATCTGGGAGTTTTCAAAAAAGAAAAAGCAGGAATATGAGTTCTATTGCTTGCAGCCACTTGTAGTAAAACTGATGAGCAATGAAGAAAAAACTAAATGCAAATTAATCAGCAATGATGAATGGTATGAAGTGATTGATGGACAACAACGTCTAACCACCATTTTCTTAATCCTATCGTCATTGAAAGATGCCATTAGTATATTAGGATTACCTACATGTCTATATGAAATGAAATATCAACGGGAATCCAAAGAGTTTAATGTTACTAACTTCTTGAATGATATTTCAGAAAGTAGAGAAATAAATGATTCATACATAGATTTTTTCTATATGAGTTCAGCATTCAGAACTATTGAGTTCTGGATGAAAAACAACAATGTTAACAAAGGTGATTTTTGTAATGCATTATTGAAATACGAATTAGACAGTAATCAAGGCAAACCGCATGATAAAGCAAATAATGTTAGATTCATTTGGTACGAATCCGTTAATGAAGACCCCATCAAAGTTTTCACCCGTCTTAATATCGGAAAAATCTCATTAACAAACGCCGAACTTATCAAGGCTTTGTTTCTTAACCGTTCGAACTTTGGCGAAAAAGACTCTGAACATTTAAAACTGCGCCAGCAGGAAATTGCCAGCGAATGGGACAACATTGAATATACTTTACAAAACGATGAGTTTTGGCTATTTTTACACGAAAAAGGCTATGATCGCCCAACAAGAATCGATTTCATATTTGATTTGATTTGTGGGCAAAACAGTCTGAAATTGGAAGGTAAATTATACGATTCTATAGGAACTGATGACTACAGGACATTCCGTTATTTTTACGAGTATTTCAAATCAGAACCATCAAAAATAAAAGACTGTTGGAAGGAAGTGAAAAAATATTTCCAGACATTCAAAGAGTGGTTTGATGACTTGGAACTATATCATTACATTGGATATCTGATTGAATATACGTACTCGATATCAGGACTTGTTTCACAATGGCTCAGTTCTTTAGATAAAGACTCGTTTGTAAAACATTTGAAAACTGAAATAAAAACGAAGATAATTGATAAGTGTCCCAGGCTTGATTTTCAATACAAAGAAGATGGTAATGATAAAGGAAGATGCAAACCCATACTGCTTTTTCAAAACATTCAAACCGTTATTAATCAAAACAAAAACAATCTAAGCAACGAAGACTATAAATTGGGAGTATTTTACAAATTTCCATTCCATTTATACAAACTTGAAAATTGGGATGTGGAACACATCAACTCCAACACCACAAATGACGAGGAAGATGCCGATACACAAAATGAATGGCTGTTGAATGTATATCTTAGTGCAGATGATGACACACAACAAAAAATACGGTCATATTTTGAATCTTCAAATGATAAAAAGGAGAAATTGTTTGAAGAAATCAAGAAAAAAATCTCGCAAAACGAAGAATGGACGCCTGTAGAGAAAAACAGGATATGGAATTACACTCTATTGGACTCTTCAACTAATCGCAGTTACGGAAATGCCATCTTTTCTGGAAAACGCCGCGTGATCATCGGCAAAGACAAAGGACTGTCAATAGCCATACCCAAAATCGGCAAAGACGGGAAATTACAATTAGGAGAAGAAAAGAAAGCTAAATCATCTTTCGTTCCGCCTTGTACGAAACAAGTGTTTATGAAGTATTACTCTGCAACAATGAGTGACGCCAACTATTGGACAAAGATTGATGCTGAAGGCTATTTGAAAGACATATATGATTGTATAAACAAACTGGAGGAATAGAATATGTGCAACAATACAAAAGCAATATCTTTTTGGAATTTCTTAAATAAATATATAGTTGAAATTCCCATCATTCAACGCGATTATGCGCAAGGTAGATTAGGCAAAGAAAATTTGCGCAAAAACTTTTTAAGAGATTTGAAAAACGCCTTAGATAATGATGGCAAAAAAATGAAACTGGATTTTGTTTATGGTTCAATGGAGGAAGGAAAACTATATCCATTGGACGGTCAACAACGTCTAACCACGCTTTGGCTATTGCATTGGTATATCGCGTTGCGTGCAGGAGAGCTGAACAACGATAATTGTGCTATCCTCAAAAAGTTTACATACGAGACACGTATTTCATCCCGCGAATTCTGTGAGAAATTATGTGAACCAGAAAACTTTGAGAATTTTAATGGCAACGATATTGTTGGTTTTATTACCAAGCAGACTTGGTTCTATTCTGCATGGAAACAGGATCCAACTATCCAATCAATGCTGAGGATGTTGGGTGGAACAAAAGTAACAAATAAAAAGAATGAGGATATTGTTGATGGGATAGAAGAGTTATTTAATTGCTCTTCAGAGTGCTTTATTGATGGTAAAGTATATTGTGTTTTTAAGAGTTATTGGGAGGAACTCACTTCCGGCAACGCACCTATTGTGTTCTACCATCTGCCTTTGAAAGACTTCGGCCTTTCTGATGACTTATATATTAAAATGAATGCCCGTGGAAAACAGCTGACTAGTTTTGAGAATTTCAAAGCAGACCTAATTGGATATGTCACAAAACAGGGTGAAGCAGAATGGGAGGGTCTTTTAAACGCTGAAAATGGAATTCCTATAAAGCTAGACACAGACTGGACAGATATATTTTGGAAAAACAAATCCCAAGATAGTAAAATAGACGAGATATACTTTGCATTTATTAATAGGTATTTCCTTCAGGAGTTAATCTGCGCCAAGAAAGAAGATAATACAGACTTGTATTCAGCAAATGAGCTTGAAGAAAATAATAGCACGTTCAATTATCTGTATGGTAATAAAAGTAACGATTCTCAATTGCAATATTCAGGATTAGATAAATACCTATTCACAAAAGAAACTGAAGAAAAATCAATACCACTTTCATTTTTTAAATCTTTCAGAAACTTGCTAAATAATTTTTATAAGTCTGCGAAAAACTGCAACTTGAATAATTATTTTCCAGCATGGGTTGATTCTAAATTTGAATTTATTCCCAAATACGACGAAGCAGGAAATATTACAACTCTAGGACAAAGAGAAAGAGTTGTTTTCCTTGCTGTTTGCAGGTATTTTGAAAAAGGTGATTTTGACGAAACTTCTTTTAGGCAATGGATGCGTGTGGTTTGGAACATTGTAGAAAATTCTGGAATAGAGACAATCCCAGCAATGATAGGTGCAATGCGCTTAATTGATGAATTATCAGAGGGGACGGACGATATTTATAACTTCTTATCAAATTCACAACTACAAGTCAAATCTAATTTTGCACAGGAACAAGTTAAAGAAGAAATCGCAAAAGCAAAACAAATCCTTGATGAAAATGGGACCCTTCGAAAATACGTCGGTTCTTGCAAGAAAACAGATGGTTCTAACTATATAACTTGGGAAGAAATCATCATTGAAGCAGAGAAATATGCCTTCTTCCATGGTTCAATTAGGTTCCTGTTTACAGATGAGAATGGGGATGTGAATGATAAAAGTTGGAAAGATTTTGATACCAAATGGGAAAAAGCGAAGAAGTATATTGACAAAAATGGAGAAATAGTCGAAGAATGTAAAACCAACGCCATATTATTGAGAGCGTTACTAAGCCGAATCAATATTGGAGAAAACTGGTTTGGGTACTACAAAGAGTTTTGGCACACTTCTTTGTTGAAGAACGACTATCAAAGCGCCATCCATTACTTGCTAACCACGCCTCAATTAGAGATAGACAAGACATGTTCACAAGATTGGATAACCCAGGATCTATTGCTTCATAATCTTTTATGTTGTTACAATTCTTGGCACATTTTAACTAATTGGAATCATTACGATGTGTTAACTCGGTATTCTCAACGCAGGTCTGATGCAACTTCGCACAAAGAAATTGTTGTACTCAATTATTTACGCAACAGATTGCTTCATAACGATAAAATTGAAATATGGCCAGAAACCAAAGTAAATCAAACATCTTATTTATATGGTTGGGATATTCAATTCATATATCGAAGTAAGTTTTTTCAGTGGCATAGAGAAGGCTATGTCCGCATGATAAAAGATTTAGAAAATTGTGAGCCTATTGTCAAAGACGAGAGCAAAGATGCCCCAGAGGAAAAGTGGTATTGTTTTGGGCCGACGCAAGAAATGGCCTCTGAAACATCACAATTTACAGAAGCATTGGACGAATTGATTAAAAAATTGCAAATATCGTAATGCTCACATATATCTCCAACTCCGCCCACTACAAAGATGTGTTATCACGGGTGCAGTCCGTGAAGCATATGCTTTGGATTGGTACTGCTGACATAAAAGATTTGTATGTGAATGTGGGTAGGGAAAAGAAACCGTTCCTGGCTCTTATCGCTATGCTCATAAGGCGTGGCGTGGAGGTGCGGCTCATTCATGCTAAAGAACCTGGCCAAAACTTCAGAGAAGATTTTGACAAGTACCCTGTACTCTATGACCGCTTGGAACGTGTGTTTTGTCCGCGTGTTCATTTTAAGATGCTTGTGTTCGATGGGAAGGAGGTTTATGTAGGCAGTGCTAATCTCACTGGTGCGGGAATTGGCATGAAGGCTGAAACTACTCGCAACTTCGAGGCTGGCATCTTGACTGATGATCAAGAAATCGTAGAAAAGGCAATGAACCAGTTCGATGAAGTATGGATAGGAAAGCATTGCAAGAAATGCAAGCGAAGAGAGTTCTGTCCTGACCCGATAGTATGTTGACACACTTTCACAAGAAAGACTTAAAAACCATTATCATCATTATGAAAGTATATTTTGCAGGTTCAATTCGAGGCGGACGCATTGATGCTAACTTATATGAACGCCTGATTAAATACATTCAGAAGACTGACATTGTGCTGACAGAACATGTTGGCAACCTCAATTTGTCAGAAGAGGAGCAAACTGTAACAGATATATACAACCAAGATACTAATTGGCTGCGTGAAAGTGACGTATTGATAGCAGAATGTACTTGTCCGTCTTTGGGTGTTGGTTATGAGCTGGCATATGCTGAACGTTTCCAGATACCTTGCCATATCTTCTACAACAAGAACAGAACAAGTCTCTCGGCAATGCTGGCCGGTAATGCATTCTACAACATCCATCCCTATGAGGATGAATCTGAAATATATCCTATAATAGACAGCATATTACAAAAGGAGTGTGATTCATGAAGAAGATAATCTTTCTTGATTTTGACGGTGTTCAGAATACGGAACATTATTATGTATCAGAGGAATGAATAACGACCTCCCAGATGCAGAAGCTATTGCGTGGATAGCAAGACAAATATTGTAAAATGCTTAATTTTTATTGTTATGTTTGTATTAATGATGCCAACCATTGAAAGTATTTGCGAAGATTATGGTCTTGACTATTATGATGATAATAATACGAGAGATCTTCTTGAACAACAAGGCCTAGAAGCTTATCAAATAGAGGTAAATGATGGTGAGACTTTTGAGATTCCCCAATGTTTTACTGGTAGAATTGAACAAGACGAGCAGAATTATTATAAAAAAGTCTTAGTGGATGAGGATATGGATTATTATGAGCGAGAGGTAATCTAAGATGATTTGCCTTCTGGCCTCTACCAGTTAGATAAAGATGAGATAACTGTGAAACAAATCTACCAAATAGATGTATTCTAATTATAATCCCGACAAAGTTATGAACGTTCAAGAAAAAATTGTAAAATGGGCAGAAAAGTATGTCCCAGAATTCAACAAATTGTCAGAAAAGTATAATACATCATATTATACACAGTCCCCATTAAATTGTATAGATGGTGAGGTAGACCTCATGCTTATAGGAATAAATCCAAAAGGGAATCTTGGAGATGGATCAAGTAAGAAGACGACAGAAGAGTATCTTGCAGGAAATCGTTGTTGGTCAGAACGATTTAATAAAGAAGATAAGATTGTTTGGAATTTCAATCAAAGAGCAAGATTTTTTTTAGGATACAATGATTTTCGTCATGACGAAAGCATAGATAATGATAAGAAAACAGTTTGGACAAATCTTTCTCCTTTTGAGTCAAAAAATGGCAACAACGATCTCAAGAAAGAGCTAATGGAAATAGGTATAAAAAGCACTCTCGAACTAATAGGTATAATTCGCCCTAAACGGATCATCTTGTTAGGTATTAATGCATTTGAGCAATTAGAGAAATCGCAAGAAGGGCAAAATATAGAGTATTCTAAGGTATTTTCCAACATCAAAGCACAGGTAGGCAGAATTAACAATATTCCTACTGTTTGCATAGACCATCCTTGTTCTAGGCAATGGGAAGTTTCTAATAAATTTAATTCTATGTTTGTCTTTCTTCATGAATTAGCAGAAATAACGAATAAAAAAAGTGATGTAAAGCCTCTAAAAGAGGTTGTTAAAATAATGCATGATGAAATGAAATTGTGGCAAGATAGGGTTGTTTTATAAAAAAGACAACTTTTTCAATAAATCCCAAAGACCTCTGCCACCAGTTGACGGAGGTCTTTGTTTATTTTGCACCACAATTCGTACAATTTGGGAAAAATGAATTTTTGCGAGTATGATGAAAAGAAAAACAGACAACACAGATAATTTCAGTTAAAAGGAAAGTGGAATGAGAAGGGGAGAGAATAAATCGGTTCATCTGATAACCTGCATCCGTTAGTAGCCGCGCAGGCAGCTGTAGAGGAGTAATCGAAAGATGCTGAAAATTAGTAAAATACGAGGCAAGGACTTGGTGAACAGGTTCTTGCCTCGCTTCTTTTTTGCTATTGTTGTATAGTGTCGATTAGCTCGGAAAGGTAGAGAAAAAGAGGGTAAGGTAACGTTTTGATGTTAGAATGAGGTAAAAATCGGCTTTTTGACGTTATTTAAGACGGCGACTTGCTTGTATTTGTAGGAAAATTGTAATTTTACGTGCAAAGTTTGCAAAAAGTATTGTATTAATAATCAGAATCATCCATCACTAGAATTCGTGAAACTATATATACATAAGATAATAAGTCTAATCATACTCTTTCTGTTAGTCACAAGCAAGATAACAGCAATGAGCAGCGACACCGTATATTATGAGTGCCGAGAGGAACTCTCGTTTGATACTATTCCATATATGGTAAAAGACCAAGCCTTTCTTGATGGACTTAACGAACTCCAGTTGATGCTTAATAGCAAGATACCTTATTCTCTGAAGAGAGCAGAGTTTATCGTAGAGTGGGCATATGAATATAAAAGATCTACCAATAACAACGTTAGGATAAACATTAATGCTATGGGAAATATAAATCAGCGCTCCTGTGGAATTGCCCATGAATTCGGACATGTAATTCTATTTTTAAAAGGACAGCCACATAGCCATTCCAATAACGCGGACTATATATATGGTAGACAATGGAACGTAATGAGACGATTGGGATATGATTATTTGGAATCACCAACAGGTACAGTTTTTAGGTAATAATGGCATGAAAAAAGTATTGTGTTTTCTTGCATTTATTATACTATGGCAACTTGAAATATATTGCCAGAATAACGAGGATGTTTTTGATGAATTCGGGTGTGTTTATACTCAAGTAAATGATTCTACAATATCGTATTGTACAAAGAAAGGAAAAAAGCATGATGTAAAATTAAAACAGATTACATTTGCAGATGGGGAAAATGTATTGGTGGACTACTTAAAGAAAGAGTATTATAAGCCTGGACCTGGTGATGATGATTACCCTTATAGGGTGTTTTTCTTCATTCTTTTTGACTCCAGATTAAAAATCAAAGAAGTTAGAGGCTGTGTATTACCATTTAATCAATATACAGAATCCAAGAAGAAACGTGTTAAACAGTATATTACAGGACTACAAAAGACAAAGAACAGATGGAAGAAAGAATCAATACAAAAGTGGTATGTATATTCTTTTAGTTTTGTTACAGATTAATACAAGCAGAGTGTGGAAAAAGCAAAGCCTTATACATAAAATCCATGCTCCCAAAAGGATTTAAGTTAGCACGTGAATTTATGAGTCATAATGAGAAAGTTTATGAATATAACGGGAAATACTATTCCTTTGACAATACATCACACAATGGTGGTGTTTGGAAGGTATTCATCAAGAATGGTGGTAAGCTTCATAGAATAGGAACAGCTGATAAGAATTTAAATATTTTCAAGAAATAGTTATGAACTACAATACACTTGACTATAGTTTCGTACAAAAAGTTATATATAGGAAAGTACGAAGAAATATTGCATGGGCTGAGTATGACCTGCAGTGGATATCATTCAATAGAAAGATTGATTTCGCACTTAATAGATTGAAAGAGTTTTCTTTTTCTAGATTAAAGGTAATAATATCATTTTGGGAAGAATACGAAGTGATTCAGAAAATACTCAGAAAGAATCGAACTTCCAACTATTCGCTTATAAGAAACTATAAGAGAGGATGTAAAAAACCAGGTCTACTAGAAATCTATTTTGATGAATGTCTTGATGTGAACCTTTTCCGTACTTTGATAAAGAAACACTACGGTTACGAACTGGGCAAAGCTGATAGTCTTAGTCTTGATATGATTTTTATCTTCGAGAATGATAAGGATGTAGCTATTTGTCATTTATATGATGATCGAGGTTTCCATATTTTTTATTTGAACCAGTGAATCACGGATTTTTAGGTATTTTTTTATCATATTCTTGGGATTGGATACTTAAATCATTCGAATGGAGTAGTGGACATTCTATAACGAATTTTATACAATATGTACAGTCATTACTAGCAGGTAAATACAAAGTTGTGAATGGACAAATAGTACCGCAATGATCCGGTATAAATATTATATTGTATCTTATCACAAATATCGAATGAAACGTTTTTTTTGATTCTACTTTTTTCAGATGTAATTGCATGTGTCCTGCTATATTTTCTGACAGGAACTTTTATGGATACTCTGACAATGCTTCTTACCTCGGTATTCGTTTGTTTTGCTGGTGTCGCATTATCTTGTATTTTCAATCTTGTGAAGCCCTTAAAAAGGTTTGCATTCCCCATGTTGCTTAATTCAATGATATTGCCTTTTCTTATATATGTTAATTTTGAGATATCAAGTAGTTGCCAACTCCATAACCACTACGTTATGTACGATTTTGACACTCCTAATGGAGAATATCAAATTTATATACATAAAGATACTAACGTATTCAATATAAATAGAAATTTTGACGGAGGAAGTGAAGGAGTCGTCCATGGAACATATATCAGATTATGTGGCAACAAATATAAATTGTCTGTTTCTCATGCAAGCTCATACAACGACAAATATAATGAGTTGCTTATCAAAAACGATTCAATCCATGGATTCAATGGTTCATCGTATCCTTTAGTTCATGAATAATAGTGAAAAAATCATGTACAAAATACAAGTTTGTTATAATGGTCAGTAGAATGATATGTGGGATGCATAGAAAGATGTGGCTTTGTTCCAAACAAAGGGAGAATGCAACTATTCTTTTTTTGTTGAAGGTATGAAATTGAGATGCTTCTTTAGTTATATTTGGGGCTATAACACCACAGAAAATAAGAAACGCAATTTGTTAGTGATAAATGATTGTAAGATTTTATGTTGAGCAATTTTGTATAAAACAAATATTGAACAATAACATTGGATGGAAAAGTTCTGCTGTAAAATCACGTTTCGAACGTGCAGAATAGGCAGAATGAGTCTAAAAAAGAGGTGTCAGTACTTTACATAACTCTGTAAATAACTGATTCTCAGTATCCGTTAGCCGACGCCAAGGCTGCTATATTGGAGACAAATACGTCGCGTAATAAGCGAATTTTTGTAGTTTTATTTGACGGTTCGTTTTTTTTTAGTATATTGCAACAGAAATTTTAAATTAATCGTAATTTGTATTATGAAGAGAGTCCTTTTATTCATTCAATATTTGATTTTGGCAATTACCGTTAATGCAACAGGCCAAGATGGTGACATAATATATATAGATGGTACCCGTTGGGAGTTGTTAGGCAGACCAATATGTGTAGACTCTCTGTTATACCACGATTTAAGAGCTGTGTTACCCTCAGAACGATCCATATTGACATCCAACTGGGATGGATTTACTGGCTATTGGAGTATCAAGCAAAATGTGCTATATCTAGACAGCATTCGAACTGTGCACTCTGACTCTGATACCAAGGATTACATGGGCAGTTGCATTCCAGCTGCCACCTTATTTCGTGTGTTCAAGAAGCATGTTGCAGGAGATTGTATTGTGGGCAGTTGGTTGACGAAAAATATCCGCGTGGCTAAAGGTAAAGTGATTAACTATCAGCATATAGGTTTTGAGCGGAACTATGAAGACGAACAAATTATTAGCATTGACAAAGGAGTAGTTACCGGAAAGAAGGTATATCACAATTACGTCATAGATGGTTTTTCTTTTGATAAAGTTAAGGACAATGCTGAATTACGAAGGTTATTTCCGATACACGTTGAACAATACCCTGAACTGGCAAATGCTAAGCGCATCGTGTTCTGTATCAATAAGGCTCGCGTAAATAGTCAAGGGAATCTTGTAGAATGTGAAGTAAAAGTTCTTAACCCCAGCGATAATCAGCAACTTGGAACTGAAATGGAAGGTCTGTTGAAGGCATATCATCCTTGGAAAGTTTCATTTATCAATGGCGAATTCCGTGCTGTTGGAATTGATGGTTGGAGTTTCCCATATCTGTTAGACAAATAAAATCTCCCATGTTTTTTCGTGACTATGAAAATGTGTAAAAGTGTGCAGAATGAGTCGGATTTGAAGTGCAAGTACTTTACACATAGGTACTTTTTTTTAAAAAAGTCATTTAATATAGCTTTTTATTAAGTTTGAAAAAAGTTGTTTTGTAAAAAAATATATATAATGAGCGTAAAGTAATTATAAATTGTTATTTTTGATAGCAAATTAACGGTATATGTTTTAACGACAGTTGAAGAGATATCATAAAATAAAAATATCATGCAAAGATTAGGATTACTATTAATGTTATTGATGATAACATCACGATTTGCATTAGCTTTCGACACGAAAATAGATACCATAGTGGTCAACTATGATACTTGCCAAGTGCAACAAATTATAGTCACTATTTACAATAGTAATAGCGAAACCTTGTGGATATGGTATGACCCAAAAGACTATGGTAAAGATTATCGAAAGGCCATAAAGTATTATCTAATGAAGCGAAAGGGTGATTTCTCCATTTTTGATATCGGAACCGACCCTAATATGGTAGGGGAATGGTGGCGTCCTAGTGCAACAAAAGATTGTTTCATCAAATGCTTAGAGCCTTGTAAATCTTTCTCAATGATCCTTTACAAAGAAATAACTCCTTCACTTGACAATAGTGATTACAATTTTGTCATCAGCGGCATTAAGATTTTTAGTAATCAACAGATAAAGGAAACTTGTCCTGGAATTGTGGAGCCATATAGTGTAAAGCGGATTTCCTATCCATACGATATTATAGCACTTCCTATTAATCTGTGAACGATAAATAAATGAAAAAGATAATAACATCTAAATCGGAATTTAGTCTCAAAATGATAAAACGAAATGTATATAGAACAGGAAAATAAGTCGAAAGGACTGACTGCTCGTATTTTGGGAGAACAGCCTACGATACTCCAGAAAATCTTTATCTGGTTTATGCTTCTAACGCTGTTGTTGTGGCCAATAGGTTTCTATGTGTCCATATTTTTCTGGGATACATCAGGCCAATCTTCAATTGACGAGATTTGCCTTTGGGGTGCAACACTGACTATCAGGCTTTACCCTATCTATCTGTTCCCCTTAATAAGGTTGTGGTTTAAACTTTCCAAAAAAGTGGGAAAGTCATGGTTGTTTTATTTGTGCCCATTGATACCCATGGCAGTTTTCTTCCTATTTGTTGTAACACTTGCTTTAAGTGCATACGTCGAAAGGAAACCTAAAGGTTGTGATTTTTCAACTTATAAACGCCTAAACGAAGCGTACGCAATAGACATTAATCATGTATATTGTGATTACGAAATATTAGAAGGGGCCGACCCAAGTACATTCAAAGTCCTGAACGAACATTATGCAACCGATATGCACCATGTATGGTTCAATGACAATATTATAGAGGGTGCAGAGCCTACCACTTTTGTTATACCATATGGTGGCATTTCAAATCTTGCTCATGACGCACATGATTACTACATGGGGAACCAGCCTCTCCATGTAGCAGATATGGGTAGTTTCAGGCAGATAGATGAGAATTGGGCTTTAGATAGCCTTTATGTCTATTATCTCGATGTTGATGTCCTTGCAGATAAAAAAGCGGTGTCTGTAGGAGATTCCCGCACGTTTAAGGCTTTAAATGGTTTCTATGCAGTTGATGCCAAGTGTGTCTATTACAAAAACAATATAGTAAAAGGAGCAGACCCAGCGTCTTTTGCTGTTTTGAAGGGGCAATATCGCTATGGTCAAGACAGACATCGTGTATATTACGAGGCTTACGGTTCGAAAATACGAAACTTCAACGCATTGAGGCACAAAAATATGGAAGATGGAATATATAATGCATTTCATACGGATGGAAAGACGGTATATAATCCAGAACTGATGGCCATGCCTGTAGGTACAGACTTTCTGACCATCCATAAGGTAGAACTATGTCGTAACTGGTATGCCGACAGTAAGCATGTTTACTATGAAAATCGTTTGCTGCCTGGAGCCAATCCAAAGACATTTGTGATATTTCCATCCCATTATGTAAATGCGGATTGTGTATCAGACAATAATAAGAATGCCGATTATTCGCACGATGATAGCCATGTCTATTACCGTGATTCGTTGATGTCTGATGTTGATATTGCCTCATTTGTTTGTGGCTATGATTTTGTTGTTGAAAAATCATTTGCTTTCGACAAGAGCCGATATTATGAGGGAACCCCAAATCCACGAATTGAAAAATTGCGTCAAGGCAAATATCAGGTTGTCAAATAAGTAATTCCAAATCAGAGAAAAACATGAATATGACATAGAAAATACTATTATCAGCCGTTATTTTAGACGGCGAATTATCTGTATTTGCGGGAAAAATTGTAACTTAGCGTACAAAGTTTGCAAAAAGTATTGTATATTTACAACAAGCAAAGCTATAATGAATTAAAACAAAAGGGATTTCGTTTGGAATTTAAGAAAGGAAATTATATCATGAATAATCTATTGCTTAGTGCAGCTATTGGCGATATTAGTGGACAACCTTATGAATTTGATCATAGAACAAAAGTGTATGCTGAAGTAGATTTGCTTGGCTTTGATAATACCTACACAGATGATACCGTCTGCACTTTTGCTTGTGCAGAAGCACTTTTACATCATTTAGATATGGCTACAAATCTTAGATTAAGAGGGCGAGCTGATTGGTTCAGAGGTTTTGGAGGACGTTTTGCGAAGTGGCTTATGGCAAAAGAAATTCAACCATCCTATCATTCTTATGGTAATGGAAGTGGTATGAGGGTTTCTGCAGCCGGCTTTATGGCAAAAAGTGTAGAAGAGTGCATTGACTTGGCAACAAAGATTGCACTACCAACGCATGACCACCCAGAAGGTATCAAGGGAGCTGTTGCAACAGCCCTTGCCATTTATTATGGTATGCAAGGAAAAGATAAAGACTACATCAGACATCATGTCTTGGATGAATATTACCCAAATTGGTCTAGATTGACTTATGCTGGTATCAAGCCTGGTTATGGTTTTGATGAGACATGTCAGCAGACTATCCCTGCTGCGCTGATATGCTTCCTTGAAAGCAGTGATTATGTAGACTGTTTGAAACGAGCAATCGCTTTAGGTGGTGATGCTGATACCCTTGCTGCCATTTCAGGTCCTATGGCATACGCTTTCTACAAGTGTATGCCTGAAGAGCTGATTGCCAATGCAAAAGCAAAGCTTCCAGAATGGATGCTTCAAGTAAATGAAGAATTTGACCAATATGTTAATCAGTAAAAAGAGGAGGACAAAATATGAATGTTGATCTGTTTGACTTAGAAAGATTCGTAACAGCACAAGACTCTTACGATTCGTACCATACCGCTTTGCAGGAGGTAAAGGATGGTTGGAAGCAGTCTCACTGGATGTGGTATGTGTTTCCGCAAATCCAAGGATTGGGACATAGTAGCACTTCTATGAAGTATAGTATCAAGTCTCTTCTTGAAGCAGAGGCATACTTGGAACATGATACGTTAGGCAAACGCTTGCGCGAAATTGTGAACACATTGCCAATCCATGGTGATGCGGAAGAGATTTTCGGAAAGATTGATGCAATGAAGCTCCGTTCCTGTCTGACATTATTTGATCTCGTTTCTCCAGATGAAATCTTCGCCGAATTCTTGGAAAACTATTTCAAGAAAGAGCGTTGCCAGAAAACGCTGAAGATTGTATCGTCAGAGTTATCTTATTATAAGGATGAAGATGCATTCAGAAGAAATGGTATTAAAGAAGTACCAAGAGCCTTTTTAGAAGGCATTGATGGATCAGAACATTTGACGTATAATAACTGTATAGGTACATTATTGGATTTGTTCGGGCGAGGTGAAACATTACGAATGCTTGTTTCGCGTCATTTGTGGAATAAGAGTGACTTCTCTGTATATAGAGTTTCAAACATTAAACACAGGATATTGAGCTATATGAGAAGCATATTCCAAGAAATTGCGGATAATGCTAAGGATGATGGCTTGTTCAATGAGATGAATGATATATACAGTCGCTATGAAATGGCTGAAGATAATCAGTTGTTTGAAATCGCAGATGCCATCGACGTATTCTGGAAAGAACATTGTAATGATGTACGTGTAAAAGCAGTAGTTGATACTCTAAAAAAAGATTCTTTATGCAAGCCAATTGAAGAAGCAGAGGTACGTATATATAATGATACTGTTCGTCCTGATTATACTCCTGATGCAATTTCCTCGTTGAAAGAAGATGAAGTGTTCGTCTTTGGAAGTAACCTTCGTGGTTATCATGGAGGTGGAGCTGCCAGAGCTGCCGTGAAGAAATTCGGAGCTATTTGGGGGCAAGGTGTAGGATTGCAAGGTCAAAGCTATGCGATACCTACCATGCAGGGTGGTGCAGAGACTATTAAGCCGTATGTTGACTTGTTTATAGACTTTGCCAAGGAACATACCGAATTGTTCTTTTATGTTACACGTATTGGTTGTGGTATTGCTGGTTTTAAAGATAGCGAAATAGCTCCGTTGTTCCAAGATGCTATAGATGTTGATAACATCTGTTTGCCAGAATCTTTTGTAAATATACTGAAAGATAATACTTCAAGATAGTTAACCTGAACTTCGAACTAAACTCTTGATGAGTTGTAGATTCGCTTATTTGGCTTTTGCAGTATTAAAATAGGTGGATTCTGCAATGTGGATAAATCCAAAATAACATTTTGTTATGCTCATGTGCTAATTATGAAAAATAGATATAAGTGTTGCTGAATTAAAGTTATTAAAAAAGGGTATATGCCTACAAAAATGGATTTATATATCAACGAGGCCAACGATTATGCCCGTGATATCGGGGCTCCTGTATGGCATCCGCATGTTTCGGTCATCCATTATGATGAACTGGGTGCGATTCGTCATACATTGAATCGTTATAATGTCTATGGACTATTCTTACAGAGTGAGTTTCCAGAGAACCTCACCTATGGTATTGGTCGATATCATGATGCTGGTGGCTCATTATTGGCACTCTCGCCTGGGCAGATTGGTGGTAAGCACGATGATGGAACGAGGCGGCAGTACAATGGGTGGGTTCTACTGTTTGATACCCACTTCATTCAAGGTTCAGAGATAGAGCGCAGATTAGCAGATTATCATTTCTTCTCTTATAATGCCAACGAGGCCTTATTTCTAACAGAACAAGAAAAGAATGTGTTGTCAGGTTTGATGGCTAATGTGAGAGAGGAATTAAAGGCGCATGGAAACGACGATGTCCATGATGACATTATTCGCGATTATATACTCTTAATTCTCGACTATTGCCGACGTTTTTACATCCGTCAGTTCAAGGAGATGACTACAGAGGGAGGTGATATCCTCAGTCGATTTCAGCAGGTGCTCATCAATTATTACGACACGGGTAGGCAATTGAAGGATGGACTCCCAAGTGTGAGATACTGTGCCAGTCAACTGTGCCTTTCTGCAGGCTATTTTGGTGACATCGTACGTGAGGCTCTGGGTGAGAGTCCTAAGGACTATATTCACGGCTTCATAGTGATGAAGGCTAAGAATCTTCTTCTCAGTGGTATGCAAGTAACACAGGTGTCAGAGCAGTTGGGTTTTGAATATCCCACCCATTTCACCCGTTTGTTTAAACAGATGACAGGGCAGACGCCTTCGCAGTTTTATGCTGAGCAACGAAAAAAATAACGATACCTTAATTTGGGTAAATATATCCGCAATCCGTATAACAGGGTTGCGTTTTTTTCGTTGTACATTTGCATTATAATTAAATGAATAGATAATGAACGGCTCAAGAAAAATAATCTTGGGCTGATGAACGAGGGAAGTATGCTATTCGACCATGGCGTCAATGGACGAATTGAATATTCCACCATCGACGAACTAAAATCGTTTCTGAAAGGCGGACAGGGGCGCATCAGTATAAAACTATATGTACTTGAAACTACTGGCGTTAAGAACGTCTCTGTAGCAGACCAAAAAGGGAAACGATATGCGCTGAATGGTGCAGAGGTGAAACTGGTGCCTGCAAGGGGAATGTATATCAACAATGGAAAAAAATATATCAAATGAAAAAGATAATGATGGTATTAATGCTGCTTAGCGGGATGCAGGCAGCTTGCATTGGCAAAAATCAAACTACAGTTAACTGTATGAAACAAAAATTGGCATTAACACAAAAGTGGGACAAGGTTTTTCCCTTGAGTGAGAACGTGAATCATAAAAAGGTGATATTTGAGACTCAGTATGGATTAATCTTGGCAGCAGACCTTTATACGCCTAAAGGTGTTGAGGGTAAATTGGCAGCTATCGCTGTTAGTGGTCCCTTTGGAGCTACAAAGGAGCAGTCTAGTGGACTTTATGCCATGAAGATGGCAGAGCGTGGTTTCGTGGCTTTAGCTTTTGACCCTTCCTATACAGGGGAGAGTAGCGGAGAACCTCGTTGTACAGCATCCCCAGATATCAATACAGAAGACTTTATGGCGGCTGTTGATTTCCTTTCAAAACAGGATTTTGTTGATGCTGATCGTATAGGCGTTATAGGTATCTGTGGTTGGGGAGGTATTGCCCTCAATGCTGCAGCAGCGGATACACGTATTAAGGCTACAGTGGTTAGCACCATGTATGACTTGTCTCGTACTGCGGGCAATGGCTATTTCGATAGCGAGGACAAGGAAGAGACACGTAACAATATGCGCGAGACGGTGAGCCGACAGCGTCTTTTTGACCCTATGGCAATGGCTGGGGGTGTGGTAAATCCTCTACCGAAGGATGCTCCCCAGTTTGTGAAAGATTACTACGACTATTATATTACGCCACGTGGCTATCACAAGCGTAGCGGTAACTCAAATGATGGTTGGCGTGCCATAGGTATCCAAGCTTACTCGAATGCTCGTTTCCTCTATTATATTAATGAGATTCGTTCTGCCGTCCTCGTGATGCATGGTGAGAAAGCTCATTCTCGTTATATGGGCGAGGCTGCTTACCATTACATGGTGGATGGCAAGGCTGAGGGGTACAAGGTGGTAGGTAAGCCTAATCCTAACCCTAATAATAAAGAATTGCTTATTGTTCCTGGTGCCTCTCATTGTGACCTCTATGATGGTGGCTATACCGATTTGGAGGGTAAGGGTAAACCAAAAAATCTTATTCCTTGGGATAAATTGGCCTCCTTTTTTACCAAGAATTTAAAGTGATACGATACGAATTTAGGACTGACTATTTGGTATCTTGTTGCTACTTTCCAACAACCCCATAGCTAATGATAGGTTAAAACTTACATTTGAACTGACTAATATTATGCTTTCACAGCATAAACACTATGTTTTTACTCCATAAACATAATGTTTTTACCCCACAAACATTATGTTTATGCTATGCTTTTGTTAGATTAATAAATGGATGATAGGTAATTAATTGATAGTCAGATAGATACGGCTTGCTGTAAAAATCCATATTTGAAGCATTCTAGCATTGCAATAACAAATACGCAAAATACAAGACGGTTCATGTCAATAAAATATCATTGATTTATAAGAAAAGTTTGTAAGTTTATAGATAATTCTGTAAATTTGCTATCTAAATAATCAATTAAAGTATGTTTATGAAGAAACTGTTTGTATTATTATATGTGTTAATGAACACTCTTTTTGTTTCTGCACAGAGTATTCGTGGCTTTTGGCTGAATATGCCAGATAATCAGATGCCTCATTTTAATAAAAATCTACGTCAGGAATTTCTGGATTTTAAGGATATGAAATTAAAAGCGAGTGTAGATAATTTATTTCATGGCGAAAGTCATATGGACAGTTTGACTTCTGATTATTTACTTCTTCAAGTAGATACTTCAACGACAGTAGAAATGAAGGTTCTTCCTTATCAGTCCGATTCAATCTTGTGTATGGTAACTACTTATTCTGGACCAGCACAAGAAAGTAAGGTAGAGTTTTATGATTATTCGTGGAATAGAATTTCTTTAGAAAAGCCATTTGGTGGTTATGATTTACAAGAGATTCCAATGTCGCTCTTTAGTAAACCAGATACAATGAGTCAAAGTACTTATTCTGAGTTGACGAAAAAGATAGAACCACTTATGTGTTATGCTAAACTATCTCCTTCAGATTATACAATTTCCTTTAGTCTCTCTTTGCCTATGATGAAACAGGAGGATAAAAAGGGCTTAGAAGCAATTATATTGCAAAGAAAATTTAAATGGACTGGCAAAATGTTTAACTAATGTTATAACAATACATTTTTTTATCGAAAATGTTTGCAAGATAAGAAAAATATCGTAAATTTGCATCGTGTTTTTCATGGTATTAGATTATTAAGGTTAATAAAGATTGGTTGTCGTGAGACAATCAATTTTTTTTTGTGTATAATCAACTTCAATTTTTGAACACTAAAAAAAGTTTCATTTTTTTTGTTTTGTCTTCAATTTGCAGTATCTTTGCATGGTATATGCAAATAAAAAAATAAAATGAATTTAAAATTTCGCCTTGCCCTAATGAACTTCCTAGAATTTGCAGTTTGGGGTGCGTATCTTACTTGTATGGGTAATTACCTTGGAACTGTAGGTCTTGGAGATAAAATATCTTGGTTCTATTCTATTCAGGGTCTAGTATCAATTTTTATGCCTACTATCATGGGTATTGTTGCAGATAAATGGATACAACCACAACGACTTTTGGGATTGTGTCATTTATTCGCGGGTTTCTTTATGTTGTGTTTATGGTTTATTGGTTGGCAAACATTAGAAGGACAAGAAATAGCAAATAAGAGCCTTTTTATTGCCATTTATACGCTGAGTGTCGCTTTTTATATGCCTACATTAGCGTTATCTAATACAGCAGCATTCTCTATCCTGAAGAGTCATGGCTTAGATACGGTATCAGATTTCCCTCCTATTCGTGTATTAGGAACTATTGGTTTTATTGTAACCATGTGGTTTGTTAATTGTGCTGTTTGGGATGGTCATGGACTTTCTTTTACTTTTGCTGAAAACGCCTTTAAATTTCAATATACTTATAATCAATTTCTTGTTTCTGGTATATTGAGTGTTGTATTGTTTATTTATTGTTATACTCTTCCAGTTTGTCCTATCGTTAAGCGTGAAAAGAAACAGTCTCTTATGGAAGTTTTAGGCTTAGATGCTTTTAGCCTTTTTAAGTCTCGTAGAATGGCATTGTTTTTTGTTTTCTCTGCTTTGTTAGGTATGTCTCTGCAAGTAACAAACAGTTTTGCAGGACCTTTTATAACAAGTTTTAAGGCTAGTATTGATCCTATCATATCATCCTCATTTGCAGCTAATAATGCTACATTGTTAACTTCAATTTCTCAGATTAGTGAGGCTCTTTGCATCTTGATGATTCCTTTCTTTTTGCGTCGATATGGAATCAAAACAGTTATGCTCATTTCTATGTTTGCATGGGTATTTCGATTCGGATTCTTTGGAATTGGTAATCCTACTATGCCAGGAGTTCTTCTCTTCATTCTCAGTTGTATTGTTTATGGTGTCGCTTTCGATTTCTTTAATGTATCGGGTGGCTTGTTTGTCGATCGTGAATGTAGTGAAGATATTAGGGCTTCAGCACAAGGTCTTTTTATGTTAATGACTAATGGTCTTGGAGCATCAATTGGTACAATTATCGCTGGTATGATTGTTAATTCTCATTGTCAGTGGACAGATAATGGATTCCTCGTGGGTGATTGGCAGTCTTGCTGGTTCATTTTTGCAGGGTATGCTCTTGTTGTAGCAGTTCTTTTTGCATTTATGTTCAGTTCTCCTAAGAAGCAATAGGCATATGGATTTACCTTCTAAAATAGAATTAAAATATTGGTATATATCAGAAGTCGTAGGCGTTGACGCTACCGGTGTTATTATCCTCGTTAATCAAGAAGAAACCAAGCAATTATCGATTACTTGTAATCAATCTGATTGTAAGGAAATTCAACTTCTTAACAGTGAGGGGAATGAAGCCGAAAGACGTTTACCAAGTGTGTTTGCAAAAGTTTTAGCACAATTTTCTGATGCTCATTTTTATGTTTTGATTCATGGTATTGTTGATGGTGAATATAAAGTAGTGTTAGTTAATTCTGAAACATTGGATATGGTGCCAATTAGGGCAGCTGATGCTATTATCTTGGCTTTAGCTTCTCATTTAAGGATATATATAGGTGAAGAGCTAATGAAGCAGCAACAGGTTGATTTTGATCCTTCTTCTAGTTCGATGAGAATGCCGATAAACGGAATAAGTGACAGTATGTTGCAACAAGCTTTAAATAAAGCAATTGCTGCAGAAGATTATGAAATGGCTTCACATATTCGAGATGAAGTTAACCGAAGAAAGCATTTATCTAAATAATTGTTTGGGAAATGAAAGAAGTCAGATATTTCTATGTTCCAGATGCTTGCCATCGTGATGAACTTCCTGTAGATGAAGCTAATCATGCTTTGAGAGTATTGCGTTTACAAAGTGGAGATCAAATGTTCTTGATGGATGGTAATGGTGCTTTTTATGAAGCTGAGGTGACTTTGGCTTCATCTAAGCATTGTCATTACCGTATCACTAATACGCTTGTTCAGGAAAAGGCATGGAAAGGTAAAATACATTTGGGCATAGCTCCAACAAAGATGATGGAGCGAATAGAATGGATGGCAGAGAAGTCTACTGAAATAGGTATAGATGAATTCTCTTTTCTTCATTGTAAGTTTTCTGAGCGTAAGGTTCTCAAAAAGGAGAGAATAGAGAAAATTGTTGTGTCGGCTATGAAGCAAAGTCGCAAGCCTTGGATGCCAGTAGTTCATGAAATGACTGCTTTCCGTGATTTTATTGATGCGCACACGACAGGGCACCGTTATATCTGTCATTGTTATAATGAAATAGAGAAAAAAGATCTGTATACGGAGCTTTTGCTGTTGGCTAAAGATGAGGCTGTGCCTGAGGTTACGATTTTAGTAGGACCGGAAGGTGATTTCTCGATAGATGAAGTTAATTATGCTTTGTCACAGGGCTTTGAATCAGTATCATTAGGTAATGCAAGACTTAGAACAGAAACTGCTGGCTTGTCTGGTGTAATGATGGCTCAATTGGCTATGCGAAAATAATTTTTAAGGTTGTGGTTCATGATTAAATTTTCTCATATCATTGTTTTTTCTTTTCTATTGGTTTCACTTGTCATGAGTTCTTGCTCAAGTGATGATTATATCAATTCGATACCAAAGGAAAGTACGGCTCTTTTATCTTTGGATATTCCTCAATTGGCTAATTCTGAAGGTATGCTTGGTAAGCAGAATAACATTTTAAAGTCGCTATTTCATATAGATGATGTTAGCCATAGTGGACTGGATGTCGAAGAAAAAGTCTATATGTTTGAATCTTCCGAAGGGAATCTCGGTTTATGTGCTAAGGTTAATGACGAAGATGACTTAACTAATACATTTGAGAATCTAGCAAAGAAGGGTTTTTGTTCAAAGATTGTAAAACGCAGAGGTTTCCACTTTACTGTTATTAAAGATTCTTGGGTGGCTGGTTATTCAGAAAATGCTTTACTGGTTATGGGACCTGTTGTCATGTCTGCTCAAATGGATGTACAGCAAGAAATAGCCAAATATCTCAGTCAGGAAGAAGAAGAGGGTATAAAAGAGTCTCCATTGTATAGTAGGTTAGATTCTATGGCGGCACCATTTGCTTTAGTTGCTCAAGCTGCTGCTCTCCCTGAAAAATTTATAGCACCTTTTACATTAGGTGCTCCTAAAGATGCGGATGCTTCTCAAATCATGCTTGCTGCAGATATCTCTACAAAAAATCATAGTCTGATATTCCAAGGTGAGACCTTTTCATTTAATAAAAGAATAGATGATTCACTAAAAAAAGCAATTCAAGTTTATCGTCCGATTAAAGGACAGTATGTGCATACAATGCCCTCTTCGGCCATTTTGGGAATGTTTTTGAATGTGGATGGTACTAAATTTCTCCCTTTGATGCAGAATGACAAGGCTATGGTAGCTTTACTTGCAGGGTTGAATTCTGCAGTTGATATGGATAATATTATTCGTAGCGTAGATGGTGATATGGCTATTGTTTCTCCAAATTATTCTTCAGATCATTTATCTTTGAGTATGAGTGCAAAACTTGCCCATGCAAAATGGTTGGATGATGTAGATTATTGGAAACAGTCTTGTCCTAAAGGTGGTTCGATATCAGATTGGAGAAAGAATGCGTTCTATTATAGAGATGCAAAAACTTCATATTATTTTGGTGTCACATCAGATTTGCAATACTATAGTGGAAGTAGTGCAGAATTAGCTGATCTGTCTATTCTTCCATCACCTAAGGCCATGAATAATGACTTGGTTCATTTTATTCAAGGTAAGAAAATGGTTCTGGTAGTTAATCTTAAAGGGGTAGACGATAAGAACAATCCTTTAGCTGTTGTGTCATCGCTCATAGAACCACTTTTTGGTAAGATTAATACGCTAGTATATAGTTTAAAATAATTCATGGAAACGATTCAATTACATTCTGTCATTCCTCAAGTGTTTGCTCAGCGAACTGAATGGGAATCTGATATATGGAATGTGGATGCCACTTTTGAGAAAGGACATCTTTATCTGGTAGAAGCAGAGAGTGGCTGTGGTAAAAGTACTTTCTGTAGTTATATTTTAGGTTATCGTCATGATCATTCGGGTACTGTTTTTTTTGATCATGATGATACGGCAAAATACTCTGTGAAGCAGTGGGTAGAGATGAGAAAGAATCATATCAGCCATTTGTTCCAAGAGTTGCGTCTGTTCCCTGAGCTTACTGCTTTAGAGAATGTTCAGATTAAAAATAAAATTACAAATTTTAAGTCTGAATCTCAGATTAAGGAGTGGTTTGACATGTTGGGAATCGCTGACAAGCTTAATGCTAAGGTCGGTAGAATGTCTTTTGGACAGCAGCAGAGGGTTGCTATGATTCGTGCATTGGTACAACCATTTGATTTTATTCTTGCAGATGAGCCTATTAGCCACCTTGATGATAATAATTCTAGAATAATGGCTGACATAATGATGAAAGAAGCTCATGAGCAGGGAGCCGGAGTTATTGTTACCAGTATTGGTAAACATATGGACTTGAAGTATGAAAAGGTGTTTAAGTTATGAATCTAGTTTGGAAATTATTACGTCAGCATATTAGTATACCACAATTTATTGGTTTCTTCTTCGCCAATCTTTTTGGTATGTTTATCGTGTTATTGGGCTTTCAGTTCTATCAGGATGTTATGCCTGTTTTTACGGCAGAAGATAGTTTTATGAGGGCTGATTATCTTATTATGAATAAGAAGATAGGAACAGCTAGTACTATTAGTGGTCGTTCTAATACTTTTAATAATAGTGAAATAGATGATGTGTCTTCTCAGAAATTTGTTAAGAAAGTAGGCAAATTTACATCTGCAGAATATAAAGTCACAGCTAATATGGGTGTGAATGGCACCAACGTTCTTAATTCGGAAATTCCTGTTGAAGCTGTTCCCGATGAGTTTATTGATGTTCCACTTCAAGAATGGAAATATACAGCAGGTGCTGATGTCGTACCTATCATTTTGCCAAGAGCTTATATTACCATGTATAATTTTGGATTTGCACAAAGCCATTCCTTGCCAAAATTAAGTGATGGGTTAGTAGGTATGATCGATTTTGAAATGTTTGTTCATGCTAATGGCAATCAGCGCTCTTTTAAGGGTAAGGTTATAGGTTTTTCAAGTCGCTTGAATACGATTTTGGTTCCAGAATCATTCATGGATTGGAGTAATAGCTATTTTGCACCAGATAGTCATAGTGAGCCTTCACGTTTGATAATGGATGTCAATAATCCTGCTGATGAGCATATAGGTGAATATTTGAGTAAGAAAGGCTATGAGATAGAGGATGAAAAGATGAATCAAGAAAAGACTACCTACTTTCTCCGTTTGATGGTAACAATGGTTATGGTTGTTGGACTTGTCATCTCTATTTTGAGTTTTTATATATTGATGTTAAGTATCTATTTGTTAGTTCAGAAAAATTCGTCAAAACTAGAAAACCTGTTAATGATTGGATTTAGTCCAAGTCTTGTGGCTAGGCCTTATCAAGTTCTAACAATAGGGTTGAACGTTACAGTGCTTTTAATAGCTTGGCTTATACTATATTTCGTTCGTGATTATTATATGAATATTATAGAAACATTGTTTCCTCAGATAGAAGATGGTAATATGTTACCTGCTTTAACTGTAGGATGTATTTTATTTATCCTTGTTTCGATAATGAATATTTTTGCTATTCGTCGTAAGGTCATGCATATATGGTTCCGCAAAGATTGATGTAGATAGGTACAAAAAATAATGTAAAAAGGTGGATTATTTAAAATAAATGTCCGCCTTTTTTCGTATATTTGCCTATATTTTTAGAAACACAATTATGATTATTGATTTTGATAAAATTGCTGAAGCTCATCTCGTAGGCTTTAAGGGTGGACAGGGTTCATTGGATACACGTAATTTTGTTGATGACAAAGTAAAGATAATGTATTCTACTTTACGTCCGGGTGCTAGTACGGGGCTTCATACTCATGAGGGAAATTGTGAGATTGTCTATGTTATAAGTGGTATAGCTACTTTTCATTATGATGATACAGTGGAAGAGGTTAGAACAGGTCAAGTGCATTATTGTCCTTTCAATCATTCTCATTTTATGGAGAATAATACTGATCATGATTTAGTTTACCTTGCTATCGTTCCAGAACATCACTAGTAGTAGCTGGCAAAATATAATTCTCTGTTTGATTTATAATATTCAAGCAGAGAATTATTTTTTTTGCAGGATTCCTTATGGTAGTGCGATCAACTTTTAATTTTGGTATAAAATCTTATTTTCCCGTTTTTTTCTCTAGTTTCTTCAGTCTTCTTTTTGCTTCAGGTGCTGACGGATAAAGTTCAATGGCTTTTTTATAATTGTTGATAGCTGCATCTTCCATTCCTTCTTTTTCACATTCTTTTCCGAGAAGAGTATATTCTACAGCTAATTTTTTCAGATAGTCTTCCTGTTTCTTTTGTTGCTCTTTAAGTCTTTTATTTTCTTCTTTTAACTCATTAATAATATTTAGTTTTCTTCTAATATATCGTTTTGCAACAGGTTTTTCAATATCATACCTACTGTGAATGGCTAGAAAGAAATTATCCATCGCTTTTTGCATGTCTCCTTGGTTAAAAGCTTGTACAGCATTGAAATATTCTAAGTCGGCCTTACTTTCTATTAAGGCAGTATTGATAATATTATTATTGTTATAATTCTTGGCAAATTGTTTTACTTCAGGTCTTACAAATACTTCATTTCTTCGTATTGGTTCTTTTAAGCTAATACCTTCAAGGCTAGTGCATCGCGATAGGGCAACGTATGTTTGTCCACCAGCAAAGACTCCACCTGTAAAATCGATCTTGACTTGTTTGAAGGTAAGTCCTTGGCTCTTGTGTACTGTTATAGCCCATGCTAATCGGATAGGGTATTGAATGTATCTTCCTATTTCTTCTTCTTCTATTTTCTTTTCAGTTTGATTGAAAGTGTATCGCATATTGCTCCATGTTGTCCTTTCTACAGTTACACTATTTCCGTCTTCTGTTTCAATGTATAGTTTCGCTGTATCTGGGTCATCATAATCGTCAAATCCTACTATTGTACCCAGTGTTCCATTCACATATTGGTGATCTATATCATTTTTGATGAATATAATCTGAGCACCAGGTTTGAGATATAGTTCTATAGGTGTTGGTAGGCTATTTAGTGGAAATTCTCCTTCTGTATATCCTTTGAAGAGCATGGGTTCACCTTCAAGATCCTGTAGTTTTTTCTCGTTGATATAGTCAACAGTATCTCTTCTCGTTGACAGTGTAATTGATAGTTTGTTGTCATCTTCATTCAGCTCAGCATTTACCCTTTGGTTTAAAAGATCTAAGTCTTTAGAATATATTTCACTCGTTCTGATGTGATCAAGAATATTAATGAAGACGGGATCCTGTTGTCTGTATACTTTAGTTAACTCAATACTTACGAGTTGCATTTGCTGAAATATTTTGGCTTCAAAGAAAAAGGCAGATGTATAAAATGGATTTAGTAATTTTCTATCTTCTTCTCTTACTACAGGTTCCAGTTGATATATGTCTCCCACTAATAACAGTTGTTTCCCTCCAAAAGGCTCCCGCATATTCCTACTGTATATGCGCAGTACTTTATCAATAAAGTCAATAATATCAGCTCTTACCATACTGATTTCGTCAATAATGATAAGTTCTACTTCTTGTAGTAATTTTTTCTTCTCGTTATTATATTTTAGCGTGCCTTTTATGTTTCGGTTACTAAATCTGCTGTCATTAGGCAGTAAAGGATGGAATGGTAATTTAAAAAAGCTATGAAGTGTCACCCCACCTGCATTAATGGCTGCGATACCCGTTGGGGCAAGGATAATATGTTTTTTCTTTGTCGTTGATGCGATATATCGTAAAAAAGTAGATTTACCAGTTCCTGCTTTTCCTGTGAGGAAAAGTGAGCGATGGGTATATTTGATAATTTGAAGTGCCTTTTGCAATTCAGGATTGTCTAAATCTATATTTTGTATAGCTAATTGTTTCTTGTCTTCTTTCATGCTTATAAATAAGGCATCCTGTATATTGCAGGATGCCCATTATTTTAAAGATCATCAAAATTTACTTGTTCTTCAGTTGCCTTTTTCTTTTTAGTTTTGCTTATAGAGGGAACTGATGAACTTTTGCTTGAGTTATCCTCTTCTCCCGTAGATTTCTCTTCTGTAGATTGTATAATTGGATTTCCATTCTCATCCAAGAGAATTTCTTCAGCAGTTGTCATGGTTGTATCTATACGGGTAGTATCTCTTTTTACAGTAGGTACATAGCTTGCGCATTCATACATATCCCGTGTGATATCTTCATCGTGTGGTTTGTCAAATCTTCCATGATATTTTTGGAATTCAGGATCTTTGAGCAATGCCTGCATGAAATACCCACAGATTGGAAGTGCTGTCCTCGAGCCTTGTCCTAGGGCTCCGGTTCTAAAGTGAATAGACCGATATTCGCCACCTACCCAAGCTCCAACTACAATTTTAGGACTAACACACATAAACCATGCATCAGAGTGATTATTTGATGTACCGGTTTTCCCTCCGAAATCTGTATCTTTAAATGAGCCAACATAGCCCCATAGACTTTGAGAAGTTCCTCCAGGCTCTTTCATACCACCTTGGAGCAACTGTTGCATAAGGAAAGCACTCTTGTAGGGTATTACTTGTTCGTCTGTTGTTGGACCTTGATAAACTTCATTTCCATCTTTATCTACAATTCGGGTTACCAATACAGGATCATGGTGCTTGCCATTGTCTGCTATAACACTATAGGCATTTACCATTTCAAGAAGATTTACGTCGCTTGAACCGAGTGCTAATGATGGTTCTTCATCAAGCTTACTCTTGACACCCATTTTTTGTGCGGTTTCAATGATGCGCTTAATACCCATCTCTTGTCCTAGTCTTACAGCTACGGAGTTAATACTCTTTGCAAATGCACTCTTAAGTGGCATAGAGTCTCCCGAGAATGATCCATTTGCATTTCCTGGTGTCCAGGTAGTCATTTCATGTTTCTTCTTGTCATATACCTCCATAGAGATGTATTCATCACGGCGTTTGTCACAAGGTGTTAATCCTTGGTTCATTGCCTCGGTATATACAAATAGTTTAAAAGTCGAACCTGGTTGGCGTTGAGCAGTTGCTTTATCGTATTTCCATGTTTTAAAGTTGATATCACCTACCCATGCTTTTACTTCACCAGTTTGTGGTTCCATCGCTACCATAGCACAATGCATAAAGGATGTCATATATTTGATAGAATCCTCTGATGTCATGATTTTGGTAACTTTACCTTTGTTGTAATCGAAAACTTCTACAGGATGTTTCCATTCCTTATAGTAGTAGTTTACTGAATCAGGGTTGTTCGGATATTTAGCAAGTAATTCTTTGTAGAAAGGTTGTCTTTCTGCTACTTGCTGAATAAAATTAGGTATTACTTTACCATTTTCGTCTACCCATGGTTCTTGCCTCATCCAGTTTGTTTCCTGTTTTCTGTTGATAGACCAGTGATTATCGAAATTTTGCTGAATGATTTTCATTTGCTTGTTGGCAGCATCCTCAGCATATTTCTGCATCCTTGTGTCTATCGTTGTGTATATCTTTAGTCCACTGGAATATAAATCGTAGCCATTCTCATTGCACCAATCCTTAAGATAGTCTGATATTGCTTCTCTGAAATATAAAGCCTGTCCATCGTAGTTCTCCTCGACTTTGAAGTCTTTCATGTCAATAGGCATCTTTGACAATGTTTCCATTTGTGCACGGTCTAAATCACCATGATTAACCATGTTCATAAGAACCGTGTTTCTTCTTTTGAGACTATTTTCTGGATTTGTTTTTGGATTGTAATAGCTGGTTGCTTTTAGCATTCCAACTAATATAGCAGCCTGATCTATGCTTAATTCCTTAGGTGTGGTATTAAAATATGTTTTAGCAGCAGTCTTAATACCATAAGAGTTAGAACCAAAGTCAACGGTATTAGCATACATCGTAATGATTTCTTTTTTGCTGAATACTGTTTCTAGCTTGGTTGCTATAATCCATTCTTTACTCTTGACAATTAGAATTTTCAATCCTGGTACTTTTCCCAAAAGTCCTGTAGAGTATTGAGATCGTACCCGGAACATATTTTTGGCAAGCTGCTGTGTAATCGTTGATGCACCACGACCATCGTGATGAAGAACGGCGTCTTTTACTGCACCGAATATTCCAATAGGGTCAATACCCATGTGCTTGTAGAATCTTTCATCCTCGGTATCAATAAGTGCTTTGAAGAAATAAGGGTTTACTTCTTCATATTTTACAGGAGAACGATTCTCATTAAAGTATTTACCAATAAGTTTACCATCAGCACTATATATTTCTGAGGCTTCATTGGTTTGTGGGTTTAGAATGCCTGAAAAATAGCCAGGGCTCTTTCCGAATAGCCATAGAAAATTTATATCAACGGCACCTAGATACAAAAAGAAGAATACAATAAGTGATGCAAATGCAACAGTGCATTTTGTATACCATGCTCTTCCAACATACAAACCCTTATACCATGGCCAAAAGGCTTTTAATTTTACCCATGCCCATTGCAAAAAACGTTTTATTTTATCAAACATATTTTGAATATTTCTATATCGTGCAAATTTACCTAATTATTTAATATTTAGATATTGCTATCGATATAATTTATGATTTCTTTACTGTTATCGGGATTAAACCATTTGATAGTTTCATCTCTTTTAAACCAGGTTAATTGCTTTCGCATATACCTGCGTGTGTTACTTTGTATTTTTAGAATAGCTTCTTCCTTGGAAATTTTGCCATCAAAATAATCAAATAGCTCTTTATATCCTACTGTATTAAGTGAGTTTAAGCCTTTAAATGGATATACTTTACGTGCTTCTTCTTCCATGCCATTTTCCATCATGTTCAAGACGCGTTGGTTTATATTGGTATACATTTCTTCGCGTGCTCGATTGAGTCCAATTTTTAATATATTGAATGGTCTCTTTTTAGTTGTATTTTTTCTGAAAGAAGTATATGTTTTTCCAGTCATATAGCATATCTCTAATGCATGTACAACTCGTCTTGGATTATTCCTGTCTACAATTTCCCAATGCTCAGGATCACGCCGTTTTAGTTCTTCTACAAGTGATGGTAGACCTTCAGCTTCTAATTTAGTCTTTAGTAAATTTCTCGTTTGATCATCTACTGTAGGAATGTCATCAATACCTTTGCATACGGCATCAATGTACATCATAGAACCACCCGTAAGTAAGGCTTGGTTATGAACTTGAAATAATTTTGGCAGCATATTTATGACATCTTCTTCGTACATTGCTGCACTATAATAGTCTTGAATATGATGGCTTCCAACAAAAAAGTGTTTAACACGTTGTTGTTGTTCTAGGGTAGGGGCTGCAGTTCCTATTGGCAGTTCTGCAAAAATCTGTCTAGAGTCTGCATTAATAATAGGAATTTTTAAGTGTTCGGCTATTTGCAGACACAATTCGGTTTTGCCTACAGCTGTAGGTCCTAAAACAACAACAAGTGTTTTCACAATTATCTTATTATTCCTCTTTTTGAGGTAGATACAAAATTAATAATATAGTTAATCTCTGGGGTTAACTCGAGATTCTTTTTTATTTCTTCAATACCTTCTTTCAGAAGCCCTTTAGAGTATAAAAGTCTGTAAGCTTCATGGATATTGTCAATCTGTTCTTTGCTAAAGCCGTGACGGCGAAGTCCTACCAGATTAATGCCACAATAGCGTGTTGGCTCTTTACCTGCTATAACAAAAGGCGGAATATCCATACTAAAGCGACTGCCACCTTGTATCATGACGTAACTTCCTATTTTACAAAACTGATGGCAAAGTACAGAAGCGCTGACTATAGCGTTATCATCAATCTCTACTTCACCAGCAAATTTGGTAGAGTTTCCAATAATGCAATTGTTGCCTAATACACAGTCGTGGGCAACGTGCATATTTTCCATTAATAGGTTATTATTACCAACAACAGTTTTGCCTTTTGATGCAGTACCTCTAGATATGGTAACATTCTCGCGGATACTGTTATTGTCTCCTACAATACAAATCGTTTCTTCACCTTTGAATTTCAAGTCTTGTGGCTTGGTTGAAATGCTGGCGCCAGGAAAGATTTCATTTCCATTACCAATGCGAGCCCCATAATTTATGGTAACACTATTTTGTAGAATATTATTGTCGCCTATAACTGTATTCTTATCGATATAGCAGAATGGACCGATAATATTATTATCTCCCAATTTCGCTTCTGGGTGTACGAAGGCTAAAGGACTAATTTGATTCATCTCGTTATTTGTTTTTGACTATTTGTGCAGTAAATGTTGCTTCAGAAACTACTTGGTCTCCTACGAACATATATCCTTTCATGGAACTAATGCCATGTCGAACAGGATTTAGTAATTCCACTTTAAATAATAGAGTATCACCTGGTACTACTTTGCGACGGAATTTGACATCATCTATTTTCATAAAATAGGTTGACCATTTTTCAGGTTCTTCAAGTTGGTTCAGTACCAATAGACCTCCACATTGTGCCATAGCTTCTATTTGAAGTACACCTGGCATGACTGGTTCCTGTGGAAAGTGGCCTTGGAAAAATGGTTCGTTCGCTGTTACATTCTTAACACCTACGATGCTTGTTGGTCCCATGGCTGTTACTTTATCGATTAACTGCATAGGGTAGCGGTGTGGAAGTAATTCGCGAATACGAATATTATCCATGATAGGCTTTTCGTTTGGATCGTAAATTGGCGCTTGAATTTCGTGCTTACGAATCTCCTTGCGCATTTGGCGTGCAAACTTATTATTTATTGTGTGACCTGGACGTGTTGCAATGATTCTTCCCTTGATAGGCTTACCTATCAGAGCCATATCGCCGATGATGTCGAGCAGCTTATGTCTTGTGCATTCATTTTCCCACATGAGTGGTTTGTGCTGTATGTAGCCGATTTTTTTTGCATCCATACGAGCTACCTTGAGCACATCTGCTAGTTGATCTAATTTCTCTTGTGAAACTTCTTGCTCATAAATAACGATGGCATTATCCAAATCTCCACCTTTAATTAGGTTTGCTTCTAAAAGAGGAACTATATCTCTTACAAAGACAAATGTTCTTGCAGGGGAAATTTCCTTGGCGTAATCTTCCATGTTATCCAAAGTCGCAAATTGGCTATTGATGAACTTTGAATTGAAAGAGCACATGGCTGTTATGCTAAAATCATCATCAGGAAGAATGGTGATAGTAGATCCTGTATTGTCATCCTTTATTTCTATTTTGTGTCGGATGATATAATAGTCTTTTTCTGCATTTTGTTCTGCAATACCTATTTCTTGGATTTTCTTGACATACATGTCAGCAGAACCATCTAAAATAGGAAATTCTGGACCATTTACCTGAATTAAACAGTTATCTATCCCTAATGCATAGAGAGCAGACATTCCATGTTCTATGGTAGAAACTCGTATATCGCCTTTGGCTACAACGGTACCACGTTGGGTATCTACCACGTTGTCTGCAATAGCATCGATTACAGGTTGTCCTTCTACGTCTATTCGCTGTATTTTATATCCTGTGTTCTCTGGAGCCGGGTTGAATGTAACAGTAAGGCTCAAACCAGTATGTAAACCTTTTCCATACAAGGAAAAGCTTCCTTTCAGAGTTCTCTGTTTAGACATAAATTATTCTTTTATTTTTGGTTCTTTTTAAGTTCTTCTATTTCTTTCTGTAAACTGTGGATTTCTTTATACATATCCGGTAGTTTATTCAGCAATGCGTGAGCTTTGAAATATGGAATTTTCTCCATAGGTGGAGTTCCTATGAGACTTTGATTATCCTTAATGCTACCAGGTGCACCACTTTGTGCGCCAAGGAATACCTTATTTCCGATAGTAATATGTCCGGCTACACCAACTTGCCCACCAAACATACACCATTGTCCAACTTTAGTTGAACCGGCAATGCCTACTTGAGCAGACATAACAGTATTTTCTCCAATATCATCGTTGTGAGCGATTTGGACAAGATTGTCGAGCTTTACACCCTTACGGATATATGTGCTACCCATTGTAGAACGGTCTACACATGTGTTTGCTCCAATTTCTACATCATCTTCAATTGTAACGATACCAATCTGTGGAATTTTATCATATCGGTTTGCTTCAGGATTTGGTGCAAATCCGAATCCGTCAGCACCGATTACACAACCAGCATGAAGAATAACGTTATTACCCAGTTTACAGTTGTGATAGATGGTAACGTTTGGATATATAATACATTTATTGCCTAATTTGGTATTCTCTCCAATTACTGCGTGTGGATAGATTTGGCATCCATCTCCAATTTCTACTCCATCGCTAATTACGGCAAATGGACCGATGTAAACATCTTTTCCAATTTTTGCTTTTGGAGAAATATATGCGTTATCAGCAATTCCTTGCTTAGGAGGGTTGACAGCTGCTGCATATAGTTGTAAAAGTTTTGCAACACTATCACGTGAATCTTTAACTCGAATTAATGTAGTTGTTACTGGCTTTTCCAGATTTAAAGACTCATCTATTAAGACAACACTTGATTTAGTGTCGTATATGTATTGAATATATTTCGGATTAGAAAGAAAAGAAATCGCTCCTGGAACGCCTTCTTCTATTTTCGCAAACGTATTTATGCTGGCATTCTCGTCACCTTCAACTCGGCCCTGTATAAACTGGGCTATTTGTTTTGCAGTAAATTCCATTTTGTTTTTGATTGAATTATTTTTGCAAATATAGCAAAATTAATTCAGATACATGGTTAACAAGCTATTTATTTACTTTTTTTTGTTTTCTACATGTTTTTAAATAAATAGAAAACAGCTACTTAAAATACTGAATAATTACAGTTTTTACGTAGCTGTTTTAGCGTTTTATGTAAGAAAAAATTGTTATTTTATAATTTTCTCTAGTTCTATTGCCATTTCTTTTTGAAGTTCTTTAGCCTTTTCTGCTGCGGCTTCTGCAAAATTTTCATCTTTGCTTGCATAGATAATGCCACGTGAGGAATTTACAAGTAGACCACAGTCTTTATTCATACCATATTTACAAACGTCTTGAAGGCTTCCTCCTTGAGCACCTACACCTGGTACAAGAAGGAAATGCTGTGGGGCGCATTTGCGAATGTCCTTAAACATTTCTCCTTGAGTTGCTCCGACTACGTACATCATGTTTTCGATTGTTCCCCAATCTTGTGTTCTACGAAGTACTTTTTCGAATAGTCTTTCACCATTCTGATCTTGTGTTAATTGAAAATCATGACTTCCTTTGTTGCTTGTAAGAGCTAACACTATTACCCATTTGTTGTCATACTCAAGGAATGGGGTAATGCTGTCTTCACCCATATAAGGTGCTACGGTCAGGGCATCCACATTGTATTCGTCAAAGAAGGTTTTTGCATACATCGCAGATGTGTTGCCTATATCTCCCCTTTTTGCATCAGCAATAATGAGATGCTCTGGATAGAATTTTTTGAGATATGAAATTGTTTTTTCAAAAGAGGCTAACCCCTTTAATCCATAGCATTCGTAAAAAGCAAGGTTGGGTTTGTAGGATACACAGTATGGCGCTGTCGCATCTATAATTGCCTTATTGAAGGCAAAAATAGGATCTTCAGAATTTTTTATGCATTCAGGCATCTTGTTCAGGTCGGTATCTAACCCCACGCACAAAAAACTCTTTTTCGTAAATATCTGTTTAATGAGCTGCTCTCTATTCATAATTCTTATAGTTCATTTTCCTTCATCTTTTCTGCATTTTCCGCTACTGTCAATGCGTCGATCATGTCTTGAATATCGCCATTAAGGAAACCTTGCAAGTCATGGGTAGTATAACCAATTCGATGGTCGGTTACACGACCTTGAGGGAAGTTGTAAGTTCTAATTTTGGCAGAACGGTCACCAGTTGATACAAGACTCTTTCTACGGCTAGAAATGTCATCCAGATATTTTTGGTGTTCGTGGTCGTAGATATACGTGTAAAGTCTACTTAGGGCACGTTCTTTGTTCTTAGGTTGATCTCGAGTTTCTGTACATTCTATCAGAATTTCTTCGATTTCACCTGTATTTGGATTTTTCCAAGGATATCTTAATCGCACACCAGATTCAACTTTGTTGACATTCTGACCACCTGCTCCTGAACTGCGGAAAGTGTCCCATTTGATGTCACCCTCATTAATGTTGACTTCAAATTTATCAGCTTCTGGTAAAACGGCAACGGTGGCAGCACTGGTATGCATACGTCCTTGCGTTTCTGTTGCAGGTACGCGTTGAACTCGGTGTACGCCAGATTCATATTTCAATACTCCATATACATTGTCTCCACTAATAGCACAGTCGATTTCTTTAAATCCACCCACGGCGCCTTCTGATGTAGAGGTAATGCTTAGTGTCCAGCCCCTTTTATCGCAATATTTCTTGTACATGTTGAATAGATCACCAGCAAAGAGAGCTGCTTCATCTCCACCGGCACCAGCTCTAATCTCCATTTGTACATTTTTTGCATCTTCTGGATCTTTTGGAACTAGGGCAATTTTGATTTCTTCTTCCAACTTAGGCTGTAGAGCCTCGTTCTCAGACAACTCCTCACGAGCCATCTCCTTCATGTCAGGATCACTCTCATTTGCAAGGATATCTTTAGCTTCTTTGATGGAATTCAAACACGCAATGTATCTTTTGCGGGCATCCATGATATCACTTAAATCCTTATACTCTTTAGTGAGCTTGACAAATCTTGGCTGGTCTGCAATGACCGATGGGTCGGTTATGAGGGTCGATACTTCTTCAAATCGACTCTCAAGACCTTCCAATTTCTCTAGTATGCTATTATTCTCTGGCATATTATATATTTAATAATTGAATTCTCCGAATTCAGATTTGATGGTCAGGCTGCGTGGACCTTCTTCAATATGGCCTACTACCTGAGCGTCAATGTTAAAGTTTTTGCTAATGGCAATAACTTTTTCTGCTACATCAGGTTTTACATAGATTTCCATACGGTGTCCCATATTAAATACCTGATACATTTCTTTCCAGTCTGTTCCACTACAGTCATGAATAACTTGGAATAGTGGTGGAACTGGGAACATGTTGTCTTTGATAACTTTGCAATTTTCTCCAACGAAGTGAAGTACTTTAGTCTGTGCACCACCTGTGCAATGTACCATACCATGAATTTCTGGTCGTAATTCGTCTAACAGTTTCTTGATAACTGGTGCATAAGTGCGAGTTGGTGAAAGTACTAATTGACCTGCATCGACAGAAACACCATCAACTTGATCTGTCAATTTGTATTTTCCACTGTATACTAATTCGTTTGGTACAGCATGGTCAAAACTTTCAGGGAATTTTTCAGCTAAATATTTGGCAAATACATCATGACGTGCGCTAGTTAGACCATTGCTTCCCATACCGCCATTATATCTTGTCTCATATGTCGCTTGTCCTGTAGAACTGAGACCTACAATAACATCGCCAGGTTGAATGTTGGCATTATTGATAACATCGCTTCTTTTCATTCGGCAAGTAACTGTAGAGTCGACAATGATGGTTCTTACTAAATCACCAACGTCAGCGGTTTCACCGCCTGTAGGATAAATGCCAATTCCCATTTCTCGCATTTGTGCTAAGAGTTCGTCTGTACCATTAATAATGGCAGAAATGACTTCACCAGGTACTAGCATTTTATTTCGACCAATTGTGCTCGATACTAAGATATTATCAACAGCTCCCACACATAAAAGGTCATCCGTATTCATTACGATAGCATCTTGTGCGATACCTTTCCACACACTCAGATCACCTGTTTCTTTCCAGTACATATATGCAAGTGAAGATTTGGTACCTGCACCATCTGCATGCATGATGTTACAATATTCGGGATCGCCACCTAATACATCTGGAATGATTTTGCAGAATGCTTGTGGGAAAATACCCTTATCTATGTTTTTGATGGCGTTATGAACATCTTCTTTAGCCGCGCTAACGCCACGCATCATATAGCGATTTGAATTACTCATGTTAATTTCTTTAATTTTTGATTTAACGTTTACTCTTGTTCTTTGCCATTCCAAAATTCCCAACTTGCAAATGCCTGTAGAAGAAGCATCTCAAGTCCATTCTTTACTACAGCTCCTTTGGCTGCTCCTTTTTTCATAAAGAGTGTTTCGTCAGGATTGTAAAGTAGATCGTATAAAAGACATTTGTCGTTTAGCGCATCATATGGAATGTCAGGACATTCGTCAACGTTTGGATACATGCCACAAGGAGTACAATTTACAATGACATTATATTCTTTAATAATCTCAGGAGTTATATTTTGATATTGAATAGTGCCAGGGCGTTCGTATCGACTTACAAAAACGGTTTCTAAGCCTAATGATTTCAGACCATAATTAATGGCTTTTGAAGCTCCTCCTGTTCCTAGTATCAATGCCTTTTTGTGATGGGGCTTAATAAGAGGTTCTATACTTCTTGTGAATCCAATAACATCACTGTTGAACCCTTTTAATATTGTATCTTTTCCTTTATGAGTTATACGAATCACATTAACAGCACCTATTGCTCTTGCTTCTGGGCTTATATTGTCTAGATAGCTGATAACCTTTTCTTTATATGGTATGGTTACATTAAGACCTTTTAGTTCTGGATTTAAATCTAGAACTTCTGATAGATTCTCAATGTTTGGAATCTCATAGTTGGCATACTCTGCGTCAATATTTTCATCAGCAAATTTCTGATTGAAATAATTTTTCGAAAAGGAATGTCCTAGTGGAAATCCTATTAGTCCATATTTGTCCATACTTTTAGTTTATTTGGTTGCAAAATACATGGTGCAGATTCCGAAAGTAAGACGTTTAAAACTCACTTTGGTAAAACCTGCTTTTTTGAATATACCCATCATTTCTTCTCCTTCTGGGAATGCTTCTATTGTGGCTGTTAAATAACTGTATGCACTGTCATCTTTAGATAGCATTTTTCCATATAGAGGCAAAAATGTGTGTGAATATATTCTGAAAAGTTGGTGCATCGGGAAGGATACAGGCTCTGTTAATTCAACAATGCTAAGGTGTCCTCCCTTTTTAAGAACACGACACATCTCTTTTAATCCTTGATCCAAATTTTGAAAATTTCGAATTCCAAAGGCTGCTGTAACTGCATCAAATGTATTATCTTCAAATGATAAATTTAAGCAATCTTCTTTCTGAAAAGAAATAATATGTTCTAATTGTTGTTGACTTACTTTTTTATGGCCGATAGCCATCATGCCTTCTGAAATATCTACACCAATCAGCTGTTTGGGTTGTAGCATTTTAGCTGCCAAAATTGCAAAGTCACCTGTACCTGTAGCTATATCCAAAATTTTTTGAGGTTTGAAGGGAGAAAGCTGCTGAATAGCTTTCTTCCTCCATCCTTTATCGATATTCCAGGAAAGATGGTGATTTAGAGTATCATAATGTGGAGCAATATGATCAAACATTTGCTCTACTTGTTTACCTTTTTCACCTTCACTATTATAGGGCTTTATCTTTTCCTGATTGTACATGTTTCTTATTTTCTTGTTGCTAGATATGCTTTTACATTCTTTTCGATGCGACTAGCGATATCACCTTCTTCAACAGCTTTATCAAATTTCTCACCCACGATGTTCTCGTAAAGTTCAATATATCTTTCGCTTACGCTTTCTGCGTATTCATCTGTAATTTCAGGCATTTGCTGACCAGGTTCATTCATAAAGTTATGTTCGATGAGCCATTGGCGTACAAATTCCTTTGAAAGCTGCTTTTGTGGTAGACCTTTTTCGAATTTTTCTTCATAGCCATCTGCATAGAAGTAACGGCTTGAGTCTGGTGTATGAATCTCATCAATAAGATATATCTGATCACCTTTCTTACCAAATTCATATTTTGTGTCGACTAGAATCAATCCGCGTTTTGCAGCAATTTCCTGACCGCGCTGGAATAGTTTTCTAGTCCAGTCTTCAATAACTGCATAGTCTTCAGCACTAACAATTCCTTGTGCAATAATTTCTTCTTTAGAGATGTTCATATCATGACCCTCGTCAGCCTTTGTAGTTGGAGTTATGATTGGCTCAGGGAAGCGTTGGTTTTCTTTCATTCCTTCTGGCAATTTAACACCACAAATTTCACGGCAGCCTTCTTTATAGGCTCTCCAAGCACTACCTGTCAGGATAGAACGGATAATCATTTCGACACGGAAACCTTCGCACTTTACACCTACTGTTACCATAGGGTCTGGGGTCGCTAATTTCCAGTTTGGACAGATGTCGCTTGTGGCATCAAGAAATTGAGCTGCAATTTGGTTTAAAACCTGTCCCTTGAAAGGAATACCTTTTGGCAGAACAACATCAAAAGCTGAAATTCTGTCGGTAGCGACCATTACTATGAGGTCGTCGTTGATGTCATATACATCACGTACTTTACCGTGGTAAACACTTTTCTGTCCATCGAAATGGAAATCGGTTTTAGTTAATGCTTTCATTCTAAAATTTAATAATATTAATTGATTGACTTAACTTCTTCATCGATATAAGGAGTTCCTAATTCTTCTTTTGAGGATTTGGCCTCCTTTTTAGCTTTTTGGATTGCTTCTATTTTTTTGTCATACGCATCATAAGCGTTGACGATTCGAGTTACTAACTTATGACGTACTATGTCTTTTTGTCCTAAATGAATGACTGAGATTCCATCCACTCCATTTAGAATTTTAAGTGCTTCTTTTAGGCCACTTTTTTGTTCTCTTGGAAGGTCAATCTGGGTCATGTCACCAGTAATGATCATTTTACTATTCCATCCCATGCGAGTAAGAAACATTCTGATTTGCTGAGGGGTGGTATTTTGAGCTTCGTCCAAGATAACAACGGCATCACTCAGAGTTCGGCCACGCATAAATGCTAGAGGAGCAATCTGAATGATATGTTTCTCCATTAAGTCTTGTAGTCTCGTTGCTGGTAGCATATCTTCTAGTGCATCGTAAAGTGGTTGAAGATAAGGGTCTATCTTATCTTTCATGTCGCCAGGCAAGAATCCAAGTTTTTCTCCAGCTTCTACAGCTGGGCGTGATAAGATAATCTTTTTGGCGGTTTTTTCCTTTAATGCTTTTACAGCAAGAGCTATACTTAAATATGTTTTTCCCGTACCGGCTGGGCCTACAGCAAATGTCATGTCATTCTTTTCAAAAGAGTCAATAAGCTTCTGCTGATTTTCGCTCCTGCTTTTTATAGGACGACCAGAGATACTATAAACGAGTACATCCTTAACTGCATCGGCCTTTGTTTCCTTGCCTTTTACAATATCCAGAATGTCCTCGTCACTTATAGAATTGTATTTTAGTACGTGCTTGCGTAATTTCTCAATGTCTTCTTCTACTTTTGCAATATCAAGTTCATCGCCTAAAACGCGCACAATGTTATCTCTTGCTACGATTCTCAGTTTTGGATATAGGGACTTGAGCATCTGCAAGTGACAATTATTCACCCCATAAAATATTACAGGGTCGATATCCTCTAAAACGATATGCTTCTCTATCAATGTATTTAAATACTTTGCTTGTTATTATATTCTTTGCAAAATTACAAAAAACGCTTGAATGTACCAAACAAAATTAAATCCTTAATGAGTAAAATAATAATTTTAATAAAAATATGGCTTTTGGGAGTGGTCTTTCTTTTGTTTTTAGTATTTTTGTAAACTCTAATCGAAATGTATGAAAAAAATATCTAAAAGACAATATATCCTTGGATTTGGGGTATCGGTACTATTGTTATCGTTGGTTCGATGTTTTGCTCCTGATGTGGCCAAACCGCCCATGCAAACGAAAGATAATATTGATTCTTTGTCAAGTGATTCTGTGGCTTATGCTTTGTCGGATAGTTTAAGTAATATTCCAGATGATGTGAAGAATAAGGAGTCTCTTGCAGATAGTATACATTCTTCTGTCTTTTATAATTCTGATGGTTCTTTAGCACAGCATCGTATATTTAGTGTTCCTCATTTTGGTAACACCTTTCCTGATCAAAATGATGTGCAGTTAATTGCTGCACAAAAATGGGGGGTAAAACCGATTGCAGATCGCCAGGATGCAATGAATAAGAAATCTGGTCTAGTTTATGTAGGAAGTAATCCTTATTTTTATATTGATAAACTTCATAGTTCTATTCCTTATCTTGTGCCTAGAGCTTCAGTGCTTTTGCAGGATATAGGTAAAGCTTATTATGATAGTCTTATGATAAAAGGCATACCTTTGCATAAAATTATTGTTACGAGTGTTTTGCGCAGTAAAGCTGATGTCGCGAAGTTACGAACACATAATGGTAATGCTACCCAGAATAGTTGTCATATGTATGGTACAACTTTCGATTTGTGTTATAACCGTTATGTTACAGTTGAGGCTCCAGGTGAAAAAAGACGCCGGGTAACGAACGATACCTTAAAATGGGTCTTAAGTGAGGTGCTTCGTGATATGAGAGAGAATAAGCGATGTTTTATAAAATATGAAGTAAATCAGGGTTGTTTTCATATCACTGTGAATTAGGAATAATTTGCTTAAAATAAAAGGTGCATATCGCTATGATATGCACCTTTTATTTTAATTCTTTGCAATGTTAATTAATATGCAAATAAAGGATAATCTTTCATCGTTTCGTTAACTTTTGCACGAACTTTGGCAATAACCTGATCGTTTTCTGGATCTTTCAATACTTCGTCTATAAGGTCTGCTATAAGGTGCATCATATCTTCTTTAGCACCACGGGTAGTCATAGCAGCTGTTCCTAAACGGATACCTGATGTCTGGAAAGCTGAACGCTCATCGTATGGAACCTTGTTCTTGTTTACAGTGATATCTGCTGATACAAGCGCATTTTCTGCTACTTTACCAGTTAATTCTGGGTATTTAGGACGAAGGTCTAGCAACATGGAGTGGTTGTCAGTGCCACCGCTTACGATGGCAAAGCCCTTATCAATCAAGTCTTGTGCGAGTACGGCAGCATTCTTTTGTACTTGTGTTGCATACTCTTTCCAAGACGGAGCGAGATTCTCGCCGAATGCTACAGCTTTTGCTGCAATGACGTGTTCTAGTGGACCACCTTGTGTGCCAGGGAATACAGCAGAGTTAAGCAGTGTGCTCATCTTCTTTAATTCACCCTTTTTGGTTGTTTTACCCCAAGGGTTATCAAAATCTTTCCCCATAAGAATAACACCACCACGAGGACCTCGAAGTGTCTTGTGGGTAGTTGTTGTTACGATATCGGCATATTTCAGTGGATTTTTCAATAAACCAGCAGCGATGAGACCTGCAGGGTGAGCCATATCAATCATTAATAAAGCGCCAACTTCATCTGCGATTTTTCTCATACGCTCATAGTCCCATTCGCGACTATAAGCAGAACCACCACCGATTATTAATTTTGGCTTGTTCTCTAAAGCAAGTCTTTCCATTTCATCGTAATCTACACGACCAGTTTCCTTGTTAAGGGTATAACCGATAGGGTTATAAAGTAAACCTGATGTATTTACGCTACTACCATGAGAAAGATGACCACCCTGGTCGAGATCGAGACCCATGAAAGTGTCACCTGGATTTAATACGGCCAAGAGTACTGCTGCATTTGCTTGTGCGCCAGAGTGTGGTTGTACATTTGCAAATTCTGCTCCAAATACTTTTTTTACACGTTCGCGTGCTAAATCTTCTACTTGGTCAACAACTTGACAGCCACCATAATATCTTTTTCCAGGAAGGCCTTCTGCATATTTGTTGGTCAGATAAGAACCCATTGCAGCCATGACTTCATCACTAACGAAGTTTTCAGAAGCAATTAGCTCCATACCTTTCAGCTGTCGCTGATGTTCATTCTCAATAAGGTCAAAAATTTCTTGATCTCTTCTCATTTTCAGGTGTTATTTTGATGTTAAAAATCCTTTTACGATAAATTTTTCTGCAAAAGTACGCAAATTTAATATCATTTCCAAACTTTTCTTGTGATATTTTTAACAATTTGGAACTAATGCATTGCTAATGTTTGTAGATTATAGTAGTTCTACATTTTCTATTTGTTGTTCTTTGTCACAATATCTACATTTCAAAATACCATGTTCCTTATCAACGACATTAAATACTGTTTGCATAGGTTCATTGTTGGTAATGCATTTAGGATTATTACATTTTACAATGCCCCGCAATTCGTCTGGTGTTTCTACCTTTTTCTTCTCTACCACCTCGTAGTCTTTTATAATACTCAGGATGATGTTAGGAGCGACAACACTGAGTCGATTGATTTCTTCGTCATTGAAAAATTTGTTAGACACCTTGATAATACCTTTGGTAACCAGTTTCTTACTACGATAATTATAACCGATGGTAACAGGTGTTCTCAAGTCCTGTAGGTGTAACAGGTTGGCTACTTGATAAGTCTTTTCTGCAGGAATATGGTCGATAACTGTGCCGTTTTCAATTGCGGCAACAAGCATTTCTTTTTTTGCCATTTGTTTCGTGTTTAGAATTTGCTAGTAATAATAGTCTTGTCGTTTTTCACATCGTCAAGTGTAATTCCAAGGCAATAAGAGAAAATGGCTTCACGTGCATAAAGTCCATTCTTAGCTTGTTGGATATAGTATGCATGTGGATTTTCGTCTACTTCGTATGCAATTTCATTAACTCGTGGAAGTGGGTGCATTACCTTAAGATTAGGTTTTGCATTTTTCAGAGTTTCGTTAGTGAGTCTATAGGTATTTTTAACCCTTTCATATTCCATCAAGTCGCTGAAACGCTCTTTTTGTACACGAGTCATATAGAGAATATCAGCATCAGCAATAATCTTTTCATTGAAAGCAGTATGCTCTACATATTTGATACCATGCTTTTTGCAGTACAGTTTGTACTCATTAGGCATAGCTAATTCTTTTGGAGCGATAAAGTGAAAAGTTGGGTTGAAGTGTCGCATTGCGGTAATAAGAGAGTGAACTGTGCGACCGTATTTCAAGTCTCCTACCAAATAGATATTTAGGTTTTCTAGTGTGCCTTGTGTTTTTTGAATAGAGTAGAGGTCGAGTAAACATTGTGAAGGGTGCATGTGAGCGCCGTCTCCTGCATTGATAATAGGGATAGGGGCAATTTCGCTGGCATATTGTGCCGCTCCTTCTATGTGATGCCTCATTGCAATAACATCGGCATAATTGCTGACCATGAGAATCGTGTCTTTAAGAGTCTCTCCTTTTGTTGTACTTGATGTTTTGGCATCAGAGAAGCCAATAACTCTAGCACCAAGTCTATTGGCAGCAGTTTGGAAAGAGAGTTGAGTACGGGTGGATGGTTCAAAGAAAAGAGTTGCTACTACTTTTCCCTTCAATAATTCCCTGTCTGGGTGATTTTCGAACTCATGCGCCATCTCTAAAAGATACATGATTTTCTCTTTAGAAAGGTCGGCAATCGTCACAAAATGATGATTTTCCATTTATATTTTGATTTGATTGTTTCGAATTCGACTGCGAAGATAGTTATAATTTTTGATTTATGAGAGATTTTTGCGAATAAAGTTGTACTTTTGCAACGATAAATATGAAATTTACTGATGAGAAAAGCTTTTATACACTTTCTTTGGGGAGGTCTTATCATCGTGATATTATTTTCAGCAGGTGCTTTTACAGCTATATGGAACGGCTGGATTGGTTATATGCCTGACATTGAAGATTTACAGAATCCGATTAACCGCTATGCTACTCAGGTTTATTCTTCTGATGGTAAGGTTATGGGTACTTGGAATTTAAATAAGGAAAATCGTATAGTTATTCCTTATAGTAAGATTTCTCCTAATCTAGTACATGCTCTGGTTGCTACAGAGGATGAGCGTTTTTATGAGCATTCTGGAATTGATTTTATTGCTTTAAGCCGAGCTGTTGTTAAGCGAGGTATTCTTGGTCAAAAAAGTGCAGGTGGTGGTTCTACAATTACTCAGCAACTAGCAAAACAATTGTATTCTTCTACTGCTCAGAGTACTTTGGAGCGTCTTCTTCAGAAGCCGATAGAATGGGTAATTGCAGTAAAACTTGAAAGGTGTTATACGAAGGAGGAAATTATTGCTCTTTATCTTAATTATTTTGATTTCTTGCATAATGCTGTGGGTATTAAAACGGCGGCTAATACCTATTTTAATAAAGAGCCTAAAGATCTTTCTATTGTAGAGGCTGCTACTCTCGTAGGTCTCTGTAAAAATCCTTCTTTCTTTAACCCTGTCAGATATCCTGATCGTTGTCGTGAGCGAAGAAATGTGGTGTTGGGACAGATGGTTAAATCCCATTATTTGTCTTCTCTAGAATATGATCAACTGGTGAGTGAGCCGTTAACACTCAATTTTCATCGTACTGATCATAAGGATGGGGCTGCAACTTATTTCCGTGAATTTCTACGACAGTATATGATGGCTAAAATGCCTGATCGTGCAGATTATCCTTCTTGGAATAAGCGCCAGTATGTTATTGATTCGATAGCATGGGCTTCAGATCCATTATATGGATGGTGTAATAAAAACTTTAAAAAGGATGGAAGTCCATATAACGTTTACTCTGATGGCTTGAAGGTTTATACTACGATTAATTCTCGAATGCAACGTTATGCAGAAGAAGCTGTTTATCAGCATGTGGCTCTCAATCTGCAACCAGCATTTAATAAGGAAAATCGTAAGAAAGCTAATGCTCCTTTTACAGATCAACTAACTTCTCAGCAGGTTCGTGATATTTTGGCTCGTTCAGTTCGTCAAAGTGAGCGCTATCGTAATATGAAAGCTAACGGTGCATCTGAAGAGGATATACGTGAGGCGTTCCGTACACGTACAGATATGACGATATTTACTTACCATGGTGATATTGATACTTCTATGACACCATTGGATAGTATTAGGTATTATAAGTCTTTCTTGCGTTCGGGTTTTATGAGTATGGATCCTAAAACGGGTGCTGTTAAAGCATATGTAGGAGGGTTGGATTATAGCCATTTCATGTATGATATGGTAACAGGGGGTCGAAGACAGGTTGGTTCTACAATTAAGCCGTTCTTGTATTCGTTGGCAATGGAAAATGGCTTTTCTCCTTGTGATTTGGCTCCAAACAGGCAACAGACATATATGGTTGCGGGACAGCCTTGGACTCCTCGTAATACGAGCCATAGTCGTTATGGGCAAATGGTTACCTTAAAATGGGGCCTCGCACAGTCTAATAACTGGATTTCTGCATATCTGATGAGCAAGTTAAGTCCTCAACAGTTTGTAGGTTTGCTCCATGACTATGGTATAAATAATCCAGATATTCATCCTTCTATGTCTTTGTGTCTTGGACCTTGTGAAGTATCTGTGGCTGAAATGGTCAGTGCATATTCAGCCTTTGCTAATCATGGTATACGAACAGCTCCTATGTTTGTAACCCGAATCGAGGATAATGAAGGTAATGTTATTACTAGTTTTCAACCTCGAATGAATGAGGTCATTAGTGCAGACTGTGCAAACAAAATGCTAGTTCTACTGCAGGGGGTAGTAGATGGTGGTACTGCTGGTCGACTGAGATATAAATATCATTTCGATGGACAGATTGGTGCAAAGACAGGTACAACTAATCGTAATAGTGATGGCTGGTTCATGGGGTTCACTCCTGAATTGGTTAGTGGAGTGTGGGTCGGAGGTGAAGACCGTGATATTCATTTTGATAATATGCAGTTGGGGCAAGGTGCTTCTTCAGCGCTTCCTATTTGGGCTATCTTCATGAAAAAGGTTTATGCTGATATTTCTCTTGGGTATAATTCACAATCTAAATTTGATATACCTGATGAATATAATCCATGTCTTAAACAGGATAATAATATTGGTAATGATATAGACGAAGTTTTTGAGTAATGTAGGTCATGAGATTAATGGCATGTTTATAAAAAAGCCTTTGGTGAATTAAATATATATCACCAAAGGCTTTTTTTTATATAAATCTACACTTTTCATCATTTTATAACACATATGTTAGAAAATTTAGTTAATTTTGCACCGTAATGTGGTAAAAAGGGATAATATTTCCCAAAATTGTTAATTAAATTTTATTTTTCCTATGCAGAAAAAATTGGTTTTTCTGATTGTCATGATGATGGTCTTTGCGACTTCTGTCATGGCTCAAATCACGACTTCTAGTTTGAGTGGTAGGGTAGTTGCGGATAACGAAGATGTTATTGGTGCTACAATTGAAGCCATTCATACCCCTTCAGGTACTAAGTACCAGGCGGTAACTAACACCAAAGGTATGTATACTATTAATGGTATGCGTCCAGGTGGGCCTTACGAAATTAAAGTTAGTTATATTGGTTATGAAACAAAAGTTGTGAAAAATGTAAAGCTTCAGTTGGCAGAAACATCTAATGTTAATGTTTCTCTCTCTGAGGATGCAAAAGAACTTGGTGAAGTTGTTGTAACTGCTAAGGCGACTAAGTTTACAACCGCTAAGACTGGTGCTTCAACAAACATCGATAACAAGATGATGCAGAACATGCCTACTGTTTCTCGTTCTATCACAGACTTTACTCGTTTGTCTCCTTACGGTGGTAATGGCATGACATTCGGTGGTGCTGATGGTCGTACTGCTAATTTCACAGTAGATGGAGCAGACTTCAACAATAACTTTGGATTAAGTAGTTCACTCCCTGGTGGTGGTAACCCGATTTCTATCGATGCTATTGAGGAAATGCAGGTTGTAGTATCTCCATTCGATGTTCGCCAGACTAATTTTATTGGTGGTGGTGTAAATGCTGTTACTAAGAGTGGTACTAATACATTCAAGGGTACTGCTTATATTTACCATCAGAATGAAAATATGCGTGGTGATGTTGTTGACGGTGATATCGTAACTGCTTCTCGTGATAAAGATCGTACTACGACTTATGGCTTTACATTAGGTGGTCCTATTATTAAGGATAAACTTTTCTTCTTCGTAAATGGTGAAATGGTAAAGAAACCTACACAGGCTAATTCATGGCGCGCAGCTGAAGAAGGTGAAACTGCAAGTGCAGATGAGTATATATCTCGTACAACAGCATCTGATATGCAGAAAGTTCATGACTATGTTTTGAATAAATATGGTTATGAAACAGGTTCTTATAAGGATTTCCCTGCTGATGAAGATAACTACAAGTTGTTGGCTCGTTTAGATTGGAATATTAATAGTAAGCATCACTTAGCTCTCCGTTATAATTATACCAAAAATCGCAGTTGGTCGGTAGTTACAAGAACTTCTATGGATGGTGGTACCACTGCAACAAACGATCGTTTTGGTGCTTATTCTATGGGTTTTGCTAATACCATGTATGCTAAGGATGGTTTGGTACACTCTTTCTCTCTCGATTTAAATAGCCGTTTCACAGAGAATTTATCTAACCAGTTATTAGTAACATACTCTAAACTTGATGATCTTCGTGATACTAACTCAGACATTTTCCCATTCATCGATATATTGAAGGATGGAGATGCTTATATGTCATTAGGTTATGAGCTCTTTACTTATAATAATGCTGTTCATAATAATGTTTGGAATATCAAAGATGATGTAACTTACTATTTTGGTAATCATAAATTGCTTGCAGGTATCAATTACGAGCATCAGATGGCAGATAACCAGTATATGCGTAATGGTACAGGTTATTATCGCTATAAGTCTTTGGATGATTTCTTGAATGAAAAAGCTCCAGAAATTGTCAATCTCACTTATGGTTATAATGGTGAAAAAGAGCCTGCAGCGCGTGTTCAGTATTCTAAACTCGGATTGTATGTACAGGATGAGTGGCAAGCTACTAATAAATTTAAGTTGACTTATGGTATTCGTTTGGATGATATCTTCTTTAATAATGGTGATTTAATGACAAATAATGCCATTAAGGAACTTGATTATAATGGTCGTCATATCGATACAGGTAAGTGGCCATCTTCTAAAGTTATCTTCTCACCTCGTGTAGGTTTTACTTATGATGTTTTGGGTGACAAATCTTTGAAGTTCCGTGGTGGTACAGGTCTCTTTGCAGGTCGTTTGCCATTGGTATTCTTTACCAATATGCCTACTAACTCTGGTATGATTCAGTATCAGGCTATTATCAATGCATCTAATGCTGCAAAGAAAGGCTTTGATATGAACGAATTCAAAGGTGGCTTAGTTACAGATGCTAATGGTAAGGCTACGCCTGAAGCTTTGTTGAACAAACTTACTTCTTTAGGTTACCCTACAACAATCAGTCCTGAGGAGGGTACTGTTCCTTCTGCAATTTCAAGTGTAGATCCAGATTTCCATATGCCACAGGTATGGAAAACATCTCTTGCAGTTGATTACGCTATTCCTGTAAATTTCCCATTCTCAGTATCAGCTGAGTATATTTTCAATAAGACAGTTTATGGTACCTTCATGAACGATTGGAGTACTCCTAATGTAGAGGGCTTTGCTCGTTTCAATGGGGTTGATAGTCGTCATATTTATCCTTCTGGATTCCAGCAGGGTACACATGCTTATATTCTTGAGAATACTAGTAAAGGTTATGGTTATTCTTGGAGCTTGTCTGCCAATGCTCAGCCTTTCGAATGGTTGGATTTGACAGCAGCATATACTCACACAGTATCAAAGGAGCTTACTAGCTTACCAGGTTCTAATGCCTCTTCTGTACTTAATTATGTAGCAACAGTAGATGGTCCTACAGCAATGAAGTTGCACAATGCAGCTAATGTTACTCCTGACCGTTTTATCGCTTCTGCTACAATGCACGACAAGAGTGGTAATCACTTGAATCTTACTTACGAGGCATGGCGTGGTAGCTACAAGTATTCTGCTATGACCACAAATGATATGAATGGTGATGGTTTCAATTATGATGCTATCTTTATCCCAACTGATCAGCAAGTTGCTAATGGTGATTTCTGTTTTAAGACGGAGGATGATAAGACTCGTTTCATGGACTTCGTTCATGCTAATAGTTTCTTGAGTGATCATCAAGGAGAATATGCTGAGTCTTATGGTATCTTCTCTCCATGGGTACATCGTGTAGATTTGGGTTATAAGCATGACTTTAAGGTTAAGGCTGGCAATACTAAGCATATGCTTCAATTGAGTTTTGATATCAAAAATGTACTTAATCTCTTCAATTCTTCTTGGGGTGTTGCTAAGCAGATTAATCAAGACATTAGTACAGAGGGTTTCCGTCTTCTTACTTATGAAGGTGTAAATGAGGCAGGTAAGGCTGTGTTCTCAACTCCAAGCGTTATTAATGGCAGTACTCCTGCTTGGCATTACAATCATGCAACTGGTCAGTGCTGGTATGCATCTATTGGTATTAAGTACTATTTTAATTAATCTTTTAAGCATATTAATATAATGAAATTAAGATATATTCTTCCTGCCCTCTTAGCATTTGTGATGATGCTGACTGGATGTTCTTCGGAGTATACTGTCGATAATCTGAAATCTGTACAGGTCTCTTCTTCGTATGTTGCTATTAATAAGGGCGGTGGTGAAACGGAGATTACTTTAAAAGCTCAGGGTGACTGGTACATTGAGCGTGTTGATAGTAAGGATTTGTGGTTTACCATGTCTGATTCTATTGGTACTGCTGGTGAGACTACTTTAAAGTTCTCAGCTTCTGCAACAGATAATGGACGTAGTTCTTCTGTTAAACTCTATTGCAACGGCGAAACTCAATATATTAACATTTTGCAGGGTCTTGCTTCTGCAGAAGGTAAGCTTGCTACTTGTGCTGAGGTTAATTCTGGTGTTGAGGGTACTATATATCGTATCAAGGGTACTGTTAAGTCTGTTCAAGAATGGACTAAGTATGGTAACTGGTATATTCAGGATGAAACAGGTAGTACTCAGATTTATGGAACAACGAATTTCAAGGATTTTGATATCGAACCGGGTGATGAAGTAGTGGTAGATGGTCCATTGGCATTCTATAATGGCAATGCCGAGTTGAAAAATGCTACTATTGCCAGTGTTACCAAGTCTTTGATTAAAGTTGACTCTATAGATAACCAGACTCTTCCAAAGGAAGGTGGTGTCGCTGTTGTTCATATTACTTGTAAGGGTCAGGGTGTTTCATTACCTGAAATACCAGAAGAAGCAAAGAGCTGGTTGTCTTATTCATCTACACGTTCTTATGAAGGTGGTGCAACTGTATCTTTCAAGGCTACACCTAATGAAGGTGGTGCTCGTTCTGCTACGGTTACTTTCCGTACTACAGATGGTGAAAAAGAATATACTAGCGAGGCTACTATTAATCAGAATGGTGGTATTGTAGTGGCAACGCTTTCTGAATTCCGTGCAGCCGAAGTAGGTGATACTCAGTATCGTTTTACTGGTATTATTTCAAAACTCGATGGTAAGGGTAATTTCTATGTTACAGACTATTCTGATTTAACGGGTGAAGTACAGGTCTATAAGCCAACTGGTCTTCCAGAAACAGCAAAGGTTGGTGATATCGTTACTATAGTTGGTAAGCGTGCTCAGTATAAAACTACTATTGAGTTTTCTGATGTGACAGTAGAAAAACTTCAAGCTGTAGAGGCTGTTTCTATTAACGAATTCCGTTCTAAAGCTGATTCTAATGATGCCTATTACATGATATCAGGTAAGATAAGTCAATCTACTGAAGCAAATACAAAGTGGGATCTTGAGAAATATGGAAACTTCGCTTTGACCGATGAATCAGGTACAGTATATGTTTATGGTGTGCTTGCTGGTTGGGGCGGTACCAAAGGTAAACTTCAAGAGCAGGGTGTAACACTTGAGGATGGTGATAATATAACTATTATTGCTACTAAGTCAACTTATAAAGGACTTATAGAAGCTGTGGGTGTATTTATCTCAAAGAATAATTAAGTTTTAACCTAATATGAAAAATAGGATATCTCTCAAAAGGTATCCTATTTTTTTTGTCTTTTGCTTTAGCGTTTTGTAACGCACTATTTTGAAAAAGTGATAGAGTTACGGTTGCTCGTTATCAAATCATTCTAATTGATTTGTTTTTTAGAAGAAAAAACAGTATCTTCGCATATATAATGTTGATAAAGCAATGATTTGACTATTTTCAGAATAGCTAATATTTTATATCTTACAATATGAATAACTTTACATTTTATAGTCCTACAGAATTTGTATTTGGTAAGGATACAGAGAAAAATGTAGGTGAGTTGTGTCAACAGTATGGTGCTTCTCGTATAATGATTGTATATGGTGGCGGAAGTGTTGTTCGTTCAGGTTTATTAGATCGCATTAAAAAGTCTCTCGATGAAGCTAAGTTGGTTTATTGCGAATTGTCTGGAGTTCAACCTAATCCTGTTGATACGAAGGTGTACGAGGGATTGGAATTAGCTCGTGAATTTAAACCTGATTTTATGTTGCCTGTAGGTGGTGGAAGTGTTATAGATACTGCCAAAACTATTGCAGCTGGTTTTTATTATGAGGGTGATTTTTGGGATTTCTATTGTGGTAAAGCCAAACCTGTAAATGCATTACCAATAGGAGTAGTCTTAACAATACCTGCAGCAGGAAGTGAAGGCTCTGGAAATGCTGTAATTACTAATACTAAGACTCATGTGAAAAATGGCTTGCGAATGCCTAAACTCCTTCGTCCTAAATTTGCTATTATGAATCCTGAGTTGACGATGACCTTACCTGCTTGGCAAACTGCGAGCGGTATTACGGATATGATGGCACACATATTAGAACGATATTTGAGTAATACTCCTGATGTTCAGATTGGTGATCGTTTGGCTGAGGGAATGTTATTGGCTATTATGGAGGAAGCAGAGAAGGTAATGAGGAATCCTCAAGATTATGAGGCACGTGCTAATATTATGTGGAGTGGTACTATTGCTCACAATGATACTTGTTCTTTAGGTAGGCAGGAAGATTGGAATAGCCATGCTATGGAGCACGAAATTTCTGCAGAATATAATGTAACTCATGGTGCAGGATTGGCTGTAATATTCCCAGCTTTCCTAACTTATGCTTCTAAACATAATCCTGCAAAAGTTGCTCAGTTGGCATATCGTGTTTTAGGTGTAACTGAGTCTGGTGATATAGCTGCTGATGCTTTAGAAGGGGCTAAACGTCTCAAAGCTTGGTTGCATGATGTTTTGGGTATGCCTGTTTCTTTTGCACAGTTGGGGGTGGATAATCCGGACCTTGAATTACTGAATACTAGGCTACATCGCTTGAAAGGCGATGTTATGCAAGGATATATGCCTTTAGATGCGGAAGCTACTATGGAAATCTATAAACTTTGTTTATAAATAAGAAGTATTAATATATTTGAAAGGCTGTTGTTCAGAATGACGACAGCCTTTTTGGTTTTGTCTAGCATGTATGTATTTTGAATTTACTTGACATAAACCGTCTTGTACTTTGCGTATTTGAAATTGTGATGTAGAATGGCCTCAAATACGCGAATTTTGAAGCATGTTTGTATCTGGTTGAGTATCAATGTGTTACATTTTTAACGTTTCGGTGGTTTACTAAATGGGCGCCAAAACCCCAGCTCCTAGGGGTCGAAAGCTTAGGGTTGATGCGATAAGGTCATAGAGTTTAGCGAACAAAGTCTTAGGTTTCGACCCCTAGGAGCTAGGGTTTTGGCGGGAGAGAAAATCGAGGGGAAGAAAAAAGACCAAACAGGCTGATCAAAAGTTGAATATTTTAAGCTAGATGATGATTTTTAGTGGCTATGTTTTTTTGATATTTTATTTTACGTTTTGCCCACTACAGACAGCGAAAGTTTGCGGCTACTTGTCAATTTTTCGTTGTTACAGAATTCTGTGCACCATTCTCATATTTCTTTAATCCTTATATATTATAATGTGTACGTCCACGGGAGCAAGCTTTTATTGTCAAAGAACGCGCAAAATCTTAGTTTTTTGCAATTTTTTCTTGAAAACATTTGGAGGTTATGGATATTTTGTATACCTTTGCACTCGCTTTCGAACAAACGGAAGCAGCCAAATAACGTTGGTTATGAGGCTTAAGAGAAAGAGTTCTTTGAAAAGATTACATAGACAGAGAAGTAGTACAAGAAGCGTTCACATATTATAGATATGTGTGAATGGGTAACAAAAACGAACCGTCAAGTTTAGTTTTTGTCCAGGCTTTAAACCGACTTCAATAAAAGGATAAGCGTCCTTGAAACAGAGACAAATCATCTATTTATATAGATATTTAAAGATATTTTACAATGGAGAGTTTGATCCTGGCTCAGGATGAACGCTAGCTACAGGCTTAACACATGCAAGTCGAGGGGTAACATGAAGAAAGCTTGCTTTCTTTGATGACGACCGGCGCACGGGTGAGTATCGCGTATCCAACCTGCCCATAAGTAGGGAATAGCCTTGCGAAAGTAAGATTAATGCCCTATGGTTTCCGTTAAAGACATCTGAGATGGAATAAAGATTTATCGCTTATGGATGGGGATGCGTCTGATTAGGTAGTAGGCGGGGTAACGGCCCACCTAGCCGACGATCAGTAGGGGTTCTGAGAGGAAGGTCCCCCACATTGGAACTGAGACACGGTCCAAACTCCTACGGGAGGCAGCAGTGAGGAATATTGGTCAATGGACGAAAGTCTGAACCAGCCAAGTAGCGTGCAGGATGACGGCCCTATGGGTTGTAAACTGCTTTTTTAGGGGAATAAAGTTAGCCACGTGTGGTTATTTGCATGTACCCTACGAATAAGGACCGGCTAATTCCGTGCCAGCAGCCGCGGTAATACGGAAGGTCCGGGCGTTATCCGGATTTATTGGGTTTAAAGGGAGCGCAGGCCGTTTGGTAAGCGTGTTGTGAAATGTCCGGGCTCAACTTGGGCACTGCAGCGCGAACTGTCAGACTTGAGTGCACAGGAAGCGGGCGGAATTCGTGGTGTAGCGGTGAAATGCTTAGATATCACGAAGAACTCCAATTGCGAAGGCAGCTCGCTGTAGTGTTACTGACGCTAAAGCTCGAAAGTGCGGGTATCGAACAGGATTAGATACCCTGGTAGTCCGCACGGTAAACGATGGATGCCCGCTGTTTGCCCTTCGGGGTGAGTGGCTAAGCGAAAGCGTTAAGCATCCCACCTGGGGAGTACGCCGGCAACGGTGAAACTCAAAGGAATTGACGGGGGCCCGCACAAGCGGAGGAACATGTGGTTTAATTCGATGATACGCGAGGAACCTTACCCGGGCTTGAATTGCAGATGACGGATCTAGAGATAGTGACTTCCTTCGGGACATCTGTGAAGGTGCTGCATGGTTGTCGTCAGCTCGTGCCGTGAGGTGTCGGCTTAAGTGCCATAACGAGCGCAACCCTTCTCTTCAGTTGCCATCAGGTTAAGCTGGGCACTCTGGAGACACTGCCACCGTAAGGTGTGAGGAAGGTGGGGATGACGTCAAATCAGCACGGCCCTTACGTCCGGGGCTACACACGTGTTACAATGGCCGGTACAGAAAGTCGGATGCCCGTAAGGTCATTCTAATCAAGAAAGCCGGTCCCAGTTCGGACTGAGGTCTGCAACCCGACCTCACGAAGCTGGATTCGCTAGTAATCGCGCATCAGCCATGGCGCGGTGAATACGTTCCCGGGCCTTGTACACACCGCCCGTCAAGCCATGAAAGCCGGGGGTGCCTGAAGTCCGTGACCGCAAGGGTCGGCCTAGGGCAAAACTGGTAATTGGGGCTAAGTCGTAACAAGGTAGCCGTACCGGAAGGTGCGGCTGGAACACCTCCTTTCTGGAAGAGATGCTTATTTTGAAGTAAGTAAAAGTCAAGAGACATGACAAACGAAAAGGTTTGATGATGTCATCCAAAGTTTCCTTGTACTACAGAACCTGTTTAATATATAAGAGAAAAAGGAAGCCGGGCTCGAAGATGCAAGCCCAGAAATCTTGGACAGTCAGCCAACCCGGAACTATAGTCCTATAGCTCAGTTGGTTAGAGCGCCACACTGATAATGTGGAGGTCGGCAGTTCAAGTCTGCCTGGGACTACACAAACTTCCAGTCTTCTCAAACCAAAAAAGTTTGGGGGATTAGCTCAGCTGGCTAGAGCACCTGCTTTGCAAGCAGGGGGTCAACGGTTCGAATCCGTTATTCTCCACTTCAGGTAATCCACTTTTAATAGAGTGAGATAAGCCAATAAGATCTTTGACATATTGACACAAGCAAAACTGTAGCGAGAACTAGCAATAGTTCAAGAAACAATACAGCTGAAAGTATGAGCTACCGTTCATCTTACTTGAGAAGCAATTCAAAAGCAAGACTGAACCGGTAAAGAAAAAAGTAAGAAAGGGCGTATGGCGGATGCCTAGGCTCACAGAGGCGATGAAGGACGTGATAAGCTGCGATAAGCTTCGGGTAGGTGCAAATAACCCTTGATCCGAGGATTTCCGAATGGGACAACCCATACATTTGAAGAATGTATATCTCTACCTAAGGTAGAGAGGCAAACCGAGGGAACTGAAACATCTTAGTACCTCGAGGAAGAGAAAATAAATAATGATTCCCCCAGTAGTGGCGAGCGACCGGGGAAGAGCCCAAACCGTCGTTGTTTCGGCATCGGCGGGGTAGTAGGACCGCGATATTGTATGTGTTTTGTGAGTAGAATGTTCTGGAAAGAACAACCATAGGAGGTGAAAGTCCTGTATACGAAGCGAAACATGGCATAGCGGTATCCTGAGTAGCGCGGAGCACGAGGAATTCTGCGTGAATCAGCCGGGACCATCCGGTAAGGCTAAATACTCCTGTGAGACCGATAGTGAACGAGTACTGTGAAGGAAAGGTGAAAAGCACTCCGATGAGGAGAGTGAAATAGTTCCTGAAACCATACGCCTACAAGCGGTCGGAGCTCAGCAATGAGTGACGGCGTGCCTTTTGCATAATGAACCTACGAGTTACCGTCTCTGGCAAGGTTTAGTATCTCAGATACGTATCCGCAGTGAAAGCGAGCCTGAAATGGGCGTATAGTCAGAGGGGGTAGACGCGAAACCAAGTGATCTACACTTGGCCAGGTTGAAGTTCCGGTAACACGGAATGGAGGACCGAACGGATAAGCGTTGAAAAGCTTCCCGATGAGCCGAGTGTAGGAGTGAAAGGCCAATCAAACTTGGAGATAGCTCGTACTCCCCGAAATGCATTTAGGTGCAGCGTGTATCGATCCGCATGAGAGGTAGAGCGACCGATAGGTCAAGAGGGCTTCACCGCCTATCGAGACCTGACGAACTCCGAATGCTCATGCGCCGCAGATATGCAGTAAGGGGGCGGGTGCTAAGGTCCGTCCCCGAGAGGAGAAGAATCCAGACCGCCAACTAAGGCCCCGAAATTCTGTCTGAGTTAGTCTAACGAAGTCTGGTCCCTATGACAGCTAGGATGTTGGCTTGGAAGCAGCCATTCATTCAAAGAGTGCGTAACAGCTCACTAGTCGAGGGTCCGGGCATGGATAATAATCGGGTATAAGGCAGATGCCGAAGTTGCGGGATAGTAATCATAAAAGTATCGGTAGGGGAGCATTCCATCGGCGCAGAATGCAAAGGATGACCTTTGCTGGAGCTTATGGAAAAGCAAATGTAGGTATAAGTAACGATAAAAGGGGTTAGATTCCCCTTCGCCGCAAGACCAAGGTTTCCCGGGCAATGCCAATCAGCCCGGGGTTAGTCAGGTCCTAAGTCTCAGCCGAACGGCGATGGCGATGGCAGAAACGGTTAATATTCCGTTACTGCCGCATGGAGTGATGTGGAGACGGAGCAGTGACACTACCGCGGAGATACGGAATTCTCCGTTGAAGGGTGTAGGCGCAGATCGAGGCAGGCAAATCCACCTTGAGAGCCGAACCTGATAGTATGGAGTCTTCTTCGGAAGAGTCCAATAGTGTAGGTAATCATACTTCCTAGAAAATCCGCTAAACTTAATCCATGCGGCACCTGTACCGCAAACGGACACACGTGGTCGGGTAGAACATACTAAGGCGTTGAGAGATTCTTGGTTAAGGAACTAGGCAAATTGACCCTGTAACTTCGGGATAAAGGGTCCTCACAGCAATGTGAGGCGCAGAGAATAGGTCCAGGCAACTGTTTAACAAAAACACAGGGCTGTGCAAACTCGAAAGATGAGGTATACAGCCTGACACCTGCCCGGTGCCGGAAGGTTAAGAGGAGAAGTCAGTAGCAATATGAAGCTTTGAATTGAAGCCCCGGTAAACGGCGGCCGTAACTATAACGGTCCTAAGGTAGCGAAATTCCTTGTCGGGTAAGTTCCGACCTGCACGAATGGTGTAATGATCCGGACGCTGTCTCAACCAAGAGCTCAGTGAAATTGTAGTATCGGTGAAGATGCCGATTACCCGCGATGGGACGAAAAGACCCCGTGAACCTTTACTACAGCTTAGCATTGACTTTGGTCATCCGATGTGTAGGATAGGCCGGAGGCTTTGAAGCAGGCACGCCAGTGTTTGTGGAGCCATCCTTGAAATACGGCCCTTTGGCTGTCTGAAGTCTAACGCGCGCAGCGCGGACATTGCTTGGTGGGTAGTTTGACTGGGGTGGTCGCCTCCAAAAGCGTAACGGAGGCTTCCAAAGGTGCCCTCGGACCGATTGGTAACCGGTCTCATAGAGTGTAATGGCATAAGGGCGCTTGACTGGGAGGGAGACATCCCGAGCAGGCAGGAAACTGGGGCATAGTGATCCGGCGGATGTGTATGGAAACTCCGTCGCTCAAAGGATAAAAGGTACTCCGGGGATAACAGGCTGATCCCCCCCAAGAGCTCATATCGACGGGGTGGTTTGGCACCTCGATGTCGGCTCGTCACATCCTGGGGCTGGAGAAGGTCCCAAGGGTTGGGCTGTTCGCCCATTAAAGTGGCACGCGAGCTGGGTTCAGAACGTCGTGAGACAGTTCGGTCTCTATCTATCGTGGGCGCGGGAGTTTTGAGTGGACACGTCACTAGTACGAGAGGACCGTGACGTACAGACCTCCGGTTTACCAGTTGTTCCGCCAGGTGCACTGCTGGGTATCTGAGTCTGGCCGGGATAAGCGCTGAAAGCATCTAAGTGCGAAGCCCTCCGCAAGATTAGAACTCCATTGAGGGCCGTCGAAGACGACGACGTTGATAGGATGCAGGTGTAAAGACGGTGACGTCAAAGCCGAGCATTACTAATTGCCCGAAACTTTTTTCGGTCACGTAACTGACCAACTTATATTTTTAGTTGTATAATGTTTTGCTTGTGTACAAATTGTCAATAACCTTATTCAAGAAATAATCAGGTGGTTATTGTGGTGGGGTCCCACCTCTTCCCATTCCGAACAGAGAAGTTAAGCCCACTTACGCCGATGGTACTGCAATGCAATGCGGGAGAGTAGGTAGCCGCCTCCTTTTAATCTAAAATAAAAATCCGATTCAGTTAATTGAATCGGATTTTTTTGTTTTATTTTCTTGTAAAAATCAGTGTTTTAGGCATCTTAACCCATTTTCTATTTCTTGCAATCTTTATCGTACTTCCCTCAATTTGTTTAAGAGTATAAGTTCCATCGTTGTTTTTAGTTAAAGTTGCTTGAAGATCTTCACTTCCGTAATCGTTTACCATATCTATAGTGGCTGTATTTTTTTTAATGCTTGCAGCTGTAATTAGCCATTTGCGATCATCCTTTGTATCGCCAAAGTAACCACTTGTTTCTCCAAAAATTTGTTGTCGTGGAACGATTATATTATTTTTATAAAAGTCCATGACAATGTATACTTGAAATTCTTTATTCTCAATTCTACCTTTAAAAATTGTGCTATCTTGTTGCGCTGAACTATTTATTGAGAAAAGACTTGTTAAGATAAAAAATAATGTTGTTTTCATTTTTTTTTTATTTAATATAGTTGCAAAGATAAAATATTTAAATCAAGAATTGATAGTGTAAAAAGAAAATATGGAGTTTTAAATTTGGTTTTTATATTTTTTATGTTATCTTTGTGTCAAAAATTAAGTTGATTTATGAGGAAGGACAGTTCTTTTCCAGATTATATATTTGAATCTAGTTGGGAGGTTTGCAATAAGGTAGGTGGTATTTATACCGTCCTTTCAACACGTGCAAAGACACTTCAGGATATGATGAAAGATAAAGTTTTTTTTATTGGACCTGACTGTCGTGAAGATTTATCAACTCCCTTTTTTGTAGAAGATTCGTCTTTATTTTCTGAATGGAAAAAATTTGCAGCGTCAAATAATCTTTTGGTACGAATAGGCAGATGGAATATTCCAGGTTCGCCTATTGCAATATTAGTTAAATTTGATTCTTTTTTTGCCGAGAAAGATCAAATATATGGTAAATTGTGGGAAAATTTTCAGGTTGACAGTCTACATGCTTATGGTGACTATGATGAAGCTTCGATGTTTGCTTACGCTACAGCTAAGGTCACTGAGAGTTTTTTTCATTTTTATCATTTAGAAAAGAGTAAAGTTATCTATCATGGTAATGAGTGGATGACTGGATTAGGTATACTCTATATTCGTAAATATTTGCCAACGGTTGCTACAATATTTACTACTCATGCAACAAGTATTGGTCGTAGTATAGCTGGAAACAATAAACCATTATATGAATATTTTTATAATTATAATGGTGACCAGATGGCAAGAGAACTGAATATGGAAAGTAAGCAATCTATTGAAAAGCAAACAGCACTGTATGTTGATTGTTTTACTACAGTAAGTGATATTACAGCTGCAGAATGTAAGCAACTTTTAGATAAGCCTGTAGATGTCGTATTACCTAATGGATTTGAAAATAATTTTGTACCTAAGGGTAGTGCTTTTACTTCCGCTCGATTGAAAGCTCGTAAAAGACTATTGAAGATTGCAAATGCTTTGACCGGTGATCATTTTGATAAGGATACGATGATTATATCTACGAGTGGACGTTATGAGTTTAGAAACAAGGGTATAGATGTCTTTATCGAGTCTATGAACCGATTACGCCATTCTGTATCGTTAAATCATAAAGTCGTAGCGTTTTTGATGGTGCCAGGTTGGGTTGCAGATGCTCGAGAAGACTTGGTAGAGCGTTTGAGAGCTGATCATGAATTTGATACAGCACTTGATAATCCTCGTATTACTCATAATCTTTATAATTTTAATGAAGATCGCGTGTTGTCTATGATGGATTATCTAGATATGCATAATTGTAAGGACGATCAAGTTAAGGTTATTTTTATTCCAACTTATCTTGTTGGTAATGATGCAATTGTTAATATGCCTTATTATGATGTAATATTGGGTAATGATTTGTGTGTTTATCCGTCTTATTATGAACCATGGGGCTATACACCTTTGGAATCTGTCGCTTTTAAAGTTCCTTGTATTACTACAGATTTGGCAGGTTTTGGTTTGTGGGCTAATAAAGTCAAGGGTACTTATAGTGAGATTGAAGATGGCGCAAAGGTAATACATCGTACTGATTCTAATTATTCAGACGTTGTTGATACGATAAAATGTACTATTGAAAAATATTCGCACATGTCAGCTCAAGAAGTAAAAAAGTGCAGGGAGCATGCTGATAAGCTTTCGAAGAAGGCACTTTGGAGCAAATTTATAGCCTATTATGAAACGGCTTATGATTTTGCTTTGAAAGCTGCTAATAAGAGAAATGAAAATTGATTTTAGAGATATAAATTACTAATAGAACAAATTATGAAAATTAAAGCAGATTATGCTAATGAGCCTCAATGGAAGCAATTGACCATTAAGTCTCGTCTTCCAGAAGAGCTCAAATGCCTTGATGAGATAGCTCACAATATGTGGTGGGCTTGGAATTACGAAGCTCGTAACCTGTTTAAAAGTCTTGATGAACCGCTTTATGAGTCTGTAAGTCATAATCCCGTTTTGCTTTTAGACCGTTTAAGTTATGAACGTAAGGAAGCTATTGTTAAGGATAAAAACTTAATGAAAAAGGTGAAGGAGGTTTATGATAAGTTCCGTAATTATATGAATGTCAAACCGAATTCAAAGCGTCCTTCTGTTGCATACTTTAGTATGGAATATGGTCTTAATCAGGTCTTAAAAATTTATTCGGGTGGCCTTGGTATGTTGGCTGGTGACTATTTGAAAGAGGCTTCTGATAGTAATGTGGACTTATGTGCAGTAGGTTTTCTCTATCGATACGGCTATTTTACACAAACCTTAAATATGGATGGTCAGCAGATTGCAAAGTATGATGCTCAGGATTTTAATTCTCTTCCTATTGAGCGTGTACTTGATAAAGATGGCAATCCTCTCGTAGTAGATGTACCTTATATGAACTATCAGGTGCATGTTTATGTTTGGGCAGTAAATGTTGGCCGAATAAAATTGTATTTACTGGATACTGATAATGAATTAAATTCAGAATATGATAAGCCTATTACACACTCTCTTTATGGTGGTGATTGGGAAAATCGTCTGAAGCAGGAGATACTTCTTGGTATTGGTGGTATTTTAACTTTGAAAAAGTTAGGTATTAGCAAGCAGATTTATCATTGCAATGAGGGGCATGCAGCTCTTTGTAACTTACAGCGTCTTTGCGATTATGTAGAGAGTGGGCTTTCCTTTAATCAGGCGATGGAGTTAGTTCGTGCTTCTTCATTATATACAGTACATACACCAGTTCCTGCAGGGCATGATTATTTTGACGAGCAGTTATTTGGTAAATATATGGGTGGATATCCTCAGAAGTTAGGCATTTCTTGGGATGAATTCATTGGTATGGGCCGTTCAAACCCTGATGATCATGGAGAACGTTTCTGTATGTCAACTTTTGCTTGTAATACTTGTCAGGAAGTTAATGGTGTAAGTAAGTTGCATGGTTGGGTAAGCCAAAAGATGTTTGCTTCTTATTGGAAAGGTTATTTCCCAGAAGAAAACCACGTGGGTTATGTAACTAATGGTGTGCATTTCCCAACTTGGTGTGCAACAGAGTGGCGTAAGCTTTATGATAAGTATTTTGATGAATCTTTCATGAGTGATCAGAGTAACGAGGATATATGGCATGCTATTTATAATGTTCCTGATGATGAAATCTGGAATACTCGTATGATTCTGAAGCAAAAACTAGTGAAATATATTCGAGAAAAGTTTACTCAGGCTTGGTTGAAGAATCAGGGTGATCCTTCTAGAGTAGTCTCTTTGTTAGAGCGTATCAATCCAAATGCCTTGATGATAGGCTTCTGTCGCCGTTTTGCAACTTATAAGCGTGCACACTTGCTCTTTACTGACCTTGATCGTCTTTCTAAGATTGTTAATGATCCTGAGCGCCCTGTATTGTTCTTCTTCTCAGGTAAAGCTCATCCAGCTGATGGTGCAGGTCAAGGCTTGATTAAAAGAATTTTTGAAATTAGTCAGCGTCCTGAATTTTTGGGTAAAATTATTTTCTTGGAAGACTATGATATGCGTTTAGCGCGTCGTTTAGTTTCAGGTGTAGATATTTGGATGAATACGCCAACCCGTCCTTTGGAAGCATCTGGTACATCTGGTGAAAAAGCTGAGATGAATGGTGTTGTAAATCTATCTGTTCTTGACGGATGGTGGGTAGAAGGATATCGTGAAGGTGCTGGTTGGGCTTTACCACAGAAACGTACTTACGAGAATCAGGAATATCAGGATCGTTTGGATGCTGCAACTATTTATAGCTTACTCGAAAATGATATTATCCCAATGTATTATAGTAAGAATGAAAAGGGGTATAGTGAAGACTGGATTAAAGTTGTAAAGAATAGTATTGCTACAATTGCTCCTCATTATACGATGAAGCGACAGTTAGACGATTACTATGATAAGTTCTATATTAAAGAGGCAGCTCGCTTCAAGAAACTTTCAGCTAATGATAATCAGTTGGCTAAGCAAATTGCTTTGTGGAAAGAAACTGTTGCAGAGCGTTGGGATTCTATCCATGTGGTTTCTAAGAATGATGAGGTGCTGACTAATGGAGCAGAAACAGGTGTGAAGTACAAATTACAGTATGTTATCGATGAGCAGGGACTTGACGATGCTGTTGGTTTGGAACTTGTAACGTTAAATAATGAGCATAGTCATTCTGACCATCAGGTTTATTCTGTTGATGAATTTAAGGTAGTAGGCCATGAAGGTAATAATTATACCTTTGAGGTTGAAGTAGAACCGAATGAAGCTGGTACTTTCCGTACGGGAGTAAGAATGTTCCCTAAAAATAAGGAATTACCTCATCGTCAGGATTTCTGCTATGTAAAATGGTTGGATTAATCTTTGTGTAAAATTATAAATAAAAAAGACAGGTCGAATCGTAAAAGAAGCGACCTGTCTTTTAGTTATATCATTACTTATTTATACTAAGTATTGAGAAGAAATGCTCTGATTATCCTCTACACGACGGATAGTTTCAGCAAACATTTCAGCAATAGAAATCTGCTTAACCTTAGAGCAGCGGTTAGTATAAGGGATAGAGTCTGTGAAGATGATTTCTTCCAAAGCAGAGTTCTGAACTCGGTCAGAAGCAGGGCCACTCATTACACAGTGAGATGCAAGAGCACGAACAGTTTTAGCACCTGCTTCCTTCATAATGTCAGCAGCTTTAGTAATTGTACCTGCAGTGTCTACCATATCATCGACAATGACAACATTCTTGTCTTTGACATCACCAATAATCTGCATGCTGGCAACTACATTTGCACGAGCACGTGTCTTATTGCAGAGTACAAGTGGGCATCCGAGATACTTAGCATAGGTATTGGCACGCTTAGAACCACCAACGTCAGGAGATGCTATAACCAAATCTTTCAATTTCAGGGATTGAACATAAGGGAGCAATACACCAGAAGCATACAAATGGTCGACTGGTACATCAAAGAATCCCTGGATTTGATCAGCATGGAGATCCATTGTAATCAATCGGTCAATACCAGCAACACTCAGAAGATCGGCAACAAGTTTAGCGCCGATGCTAACTCTTGGTTTGTCCTTACGATCTTGACGAGCCCAACCGAAATAAGGAATTACTGCAATGATATGACGCGCAGAAGCTCGTTTTGCGGCATCAATCATCAAGAGTAGTTCCATCAAATTGTCTGAATTAGGGAATGTACTCTGTACCAAGAATACGTCGCGTCCACGAATAGATTCTTCGTATGATACGGCAAATTCACCATCAGAAAACTTGGTTACGACCAAATTACCTAAAGGGCAATTTAGGCTCTGACAAATTTTTTCTGCAAGGTATCTCGAGTTTGTACCTGAGAATACCAAAAATTTAGAGTTTTGTTCACTCATTACCTTAGCGTTTATATTTATTAAAGTGTGATATTCTAGCCTATTGCTTTTCTTATTTTGTTGAAATGTGAAATAAGTTCTTTAAAATCAGTTTCGCTATGGATATTAAATTTATTCCACAAATCACCGCAAATAACAACTCCTCCAAATCCTAACTCTTTAGCAAAGCGAATATTCTCAAGGGTCATACCGCCACAGGCGTAAACTTTTTTGTCTATAAGCCCTTTATTCGCAGCATACTCTAGTTGGTTCAACGTAAAAGAAGCCTTTTGTTGAGGAGCCTCAATTCCGTCGAAAATATTTTTTAGAAAAACATAATTAGTTTTTTTCTTAAGCTCCTTGAGTTGCTCAATATCTGTACACGTTCTGCTAAATGTACCTTTATATCCACTAGGCAAACTCTCTGTCATTGTATCCAAATGGATTCCTGCCAGATTATATTCCTGTTTCAAATAAAAATGGTTGTGAACGGTAATCTTCTTATAGAAGTCTTCAGATAGTAAAGATAGCAGGCGCTCTGAATACATTGGTTCAGCATTTGGCTTGTACAAATGTAAGTTATCCATTCCCTCTTCAAAGAGCGTGGCAAGTATTTTGTCTTCTTCCACAAAGAATGTGGATTTAGTCATTATTACTAGCTTCATCGTCTGTTAATCTTTTCGAGTGCAAAAGTATAAAAAATCTCAGAAATGAGCAATATTATCCATGATAAAAAGCTATCTTTGCACGATAAAATTAATTTTGGTCAAATTATGAAAGTCAATTTGGACACGTTTCAACAGATAAATAAACCGGTTTATGTATTAGAAGAACAGAGACTTCGTAACAATTTATCTTTGATTTCAGAGGTAGCACGAACTGGTGGAATTGATATTATTCTTGCTTTTAAAGCTTATGCTTTGTGGAAAACTTTTCCTATTTTTCGTGAATATATTCGTGCAACAACTGCGAGTTCTTTAAGTGAAGCAAAATTAGCTCTTTTGGAATTTGGCAGTAAGGCTCATACGTTTTCTCCTGCTTATACAGATTATGAAATTGACGAAATAGCGCATTGCTCAAGTCATTTAACTTTTAATTCTTTGAGTCAGTATCAGAGATATCATCAGAGAGTAAGACAAGCCAATAGTGAAATAAGTTTGGGTATACGAATTAACCCTGAATATTCTGAAATAGAAACGGATTTATATAATCCTTGTGCACCGGGTACTCGTTTTGGTGTGTCGGCTGATAAATTACCAGAAATATTGCCTGAGGATATTGAGGGCTTTCATTGTCATTGTCATTGTGAAAATGGTTCTGATGTTTTTCAGAGAACATTAACTCATATCGAAGATAAGTTTGCTAAATGGTTTCCTCAAATTAAGTGGATAAATTTTGGTGGCGGACATCTTATGACTCGTAAAGATTATGATATACCTTTGCTTATTCAAATTTTAACCGATTTCAAAAAAAAATATCCTAATCTTCATGTGATTTTGGAACCTGGTAGTGCTTTTGGTTGGCAAACAGGCTCTTTGGTTTCTCAAGTTGTTGATGTCGTAGAAGATAAGGGGATAAAAACAGCAATATTAAATGTAAGTTTTACCTGTCATATGCCAGATTGTTTGGAGATGCCTTATTGGCCATCTGTAAGAAATGCCAAAGTTATAGAAGGAAGATATGATAAGTCTATACCTTATTTATACAGACTTGGTGGCAATTCCTGTTTGAGTGGAGATTTTATGGAAAGTTGGCAATTTGATCATGAACTTCAAATCGGTGAAAATATTATTTTTGAAGATATGCTTCATTATACGACAGTGAAAACAAATATGTTTAATGGTATTACACATCCTTCAATTGGTATTGTTCATCTTAATGGAGAACTTGAAATCTTGAAGGATTTCGGTTATGAAGATTATCGTGATAGAATGGATTAATTACCTAAATAAAGCTCTGCTTGATATCAAGTGGAGCTTTATTTTGGAAATAATTTTAAGATAATAGACGAAATTACTGTATAAAAAAAATATCTATTTTTGAAAAAAAACGATTGAAAAGTTTGCTGGTTAAAAAATAATGGTTATCTTTGCAACCGCATTGAGAGAAGTGCTTCTATTTTTATAGAATTTATGCGGAAATAGCTCAGTTGGTAGAGCACAACCTTGCCAAGGTTGGGGTCGCGAGTTCGAGTCTCGTTTTCCGCTCATTTATTGGATAAGACATGAAAGATTTTTCTTTCACGAAAAGGCCCAGGTGGCGGAATTGGTAGACGCGCACGTTTCAGGTGCGTGTGTTTTTCAACGTGCAGGTTCGAGTCCTGTTCTGGGCACTTTTTGTTAATTACTTCAATGGAGAGGTGGCGGAATTGGTAGACGCGCTACTTTGAGGGGGTAGTGTTAATTGTGACGTGGGAGTTCGAGTCTCCTCCTCTTCACTAGTAATATGTTTTATCGTTTTTCTTGCGGAAATAGCTCAGTTGGTAGAGCACAACCTTGCCAAGGTTGGGGTCGCGAGTTCGAGTCTCGTTTTCCGCTCTGTTTTCCTTATATCTTTTTCATTTTTCTTGTTTTAAGGAAAATTTTTTTACTCATTATCTGATTTAAAATGAATTTATATTTAAGATACTTTGATAAAGAGATATTGGTTAGTAGCGTTGATGATGCTATAGGTTTCTTACGTTCTATTTCTGAAATAGCTCTTGATGAGGAAACTGAAGCAGATATTCGGGAATATGCTGCTAGTGATGTCTTTTTCCCTAAAAGATATAAGGTTCGTCCTCGTGTATATTTTATAGTAATAAAGACAACTGCTGCTAATATGCAGGATTTTAAAGAGAAAAAAGCTATACGACCTGCAGCAGTATCAAATGAGCATAAAGAAATGAACAATACAGTAGTAACAAAGTTAACAGAAGAAGTTCCGGGGTGGTATGAAGGAGCTTTGGATTTTAAACGTGTAGTAATGATACCGGCTACAGGTAAGCATGAATATAGAGATACTCATTTCGTTGCTGATGTAAAGGCTGTATCAGGGCAGGATTGTTATAATCGTATTGTAGAGTATCTTCGTGATCACGTAGATAGTCGTAGTCAGTTTCCTTCTGCAAAAGGAAAAAATTTCCATTTCAAGTATCTTGGAATGTGGAAGTAATTGTATGAGGTTTTTGCAAATCTGATAAGAGATGAATAAAGTAATGCTTATAGGTAATGTCGGTAAAGATCCTGATGTACATTACTATGATGCAGATCAGGCAGTTGCACAATTGCCTTTGGCTACAACCGAAAGGGGATATACTCTTCAAAATGGTACTGTAGTTCCTGATCATACAGACTGGCATAATCTTGTTTTTTATAGTGGTTTGGCTAAAATAGTAGAGAAATATGTCCGTAAGGGCGAAAAGCTTTATATTGAGGGCCGAATACGATATCGCAACTATAGTGACCAGCAGGGAAGAAGGCATAATGTAACAGAAATTATTGTTTCTAACATGGAAATGCTTTCTGGTCATTCAGAATCTTCAGCTGCTCAGAAGCAAACGACATCCGAAACAAAAGCATCTGAGGGGGATCAAATGAAAGATGATACCGCTAAAAAATTACCATTTTAATGTTATTCAGAAAACTTGGATACAGATATATTTATACAATTTAGTAATTTCGTAGAATTTCGACCAATTACTTTTGAAATTATAGTAGCAGCTATCTTAGCTGCTATGTTACTTTTATGCTCTGCTTATGCCAGTGGCTCAGAAATTGCTTTTTTTAGTCTTTCTCCCAATGATATAGAAGAACTTGAAGAAAGTAAATTGCCTGCTGATAATAAAGTTTGTCAGTTAAGAGAAAATTCTGAGCGTACGTTGGCAACGATATTGATAGCTAATAACTTTATTAATGTTACTATTGTGATGTTGAGTAATTATATATTCAATTCGATAGTGATATTTAAAGTAGAGTGGCTAGAAATATTGTGTATTACCATTTTACTCACTTTTCTATTGCTTCTTTTTGGAGAAATAATGCCTAAAGTGTATTGTCGTCAAAATTCCTTGAAGTTTTGTCGTTTTGCTGCAGGAGGTATTTTAATTCTTCAACGAATTTTTTGGCCACTCGAAACAGTATTGCTTCGTAGCGGTGTAATCGCAGAAAAAGCTGTTCCCAAAGAGAATAGACAGTTAAGTGTAGATGATCTTGAACAGGCTTTGGAGTTAACTGATAAGAATGATATTAAAGATGAGCAAAGTATGTTACAGGGTATCATTCGGTTTGGTGATGAGACTGCAAAGGAGATTATGACTCCTCGTCAAGACATGGTCGATTTGGATATCAAGTGTTCTTACGCTGAAGTATTGAAAAGTATCGTAGAGAATAATTATAGTCGTATTCCAATATATCAGGATAATGATGATCAAATAAGAGGTGTTCTCTATATAAAAGATTTGTTGCCTCACATTAATAAACCTGCTAATTTTAGATGGCAGAGTTTAATTCGTCCACCATATTTTGTACCGGAAACCAAAAAAATTGATGATTTGCTTCGAGATTTTCAAGAAAATAAGGTGCACATTGCTATCGTGGTAGATGAATTTGGTGGAACAAGCGGGCTTGTTACATTAGAGGATATATTGGAGGAGATAGTTGGTGAAATCAACGATGAGTATGATGAGGAAGAAAAGTTTTACATAAAGCTTAATTATAATACCTATGTCTTTGAAGGTAAAACGTTATTGACCGATTTTTGCAAGATATTGCAAATAGATGATGATGAGTTTGCAGAAGTAGAGGGCGATGCTGATTCTTTAGCTGGACTTTTACTTGAGTTGAAAGGTGATTTTTTAAGTTTGCACGAACGTATAGATTTCAAAAATTATTCCTTCGAAGTTATGGAAGTTGATGAACGCAGAATCAGTAAGGTAAAAGTTGTTATTCATCGTAATTTGTAGTTCTTTATTCGTTATTCATTATAGGATATGGCATTACTTTCTATTCGTCATCTTTGGGATGATGTTAATTTAGGTATTTGGGCAATAGAGGAAACTGTAGAACAGTTATTTGAACAATATCCCCATCTGAAGGATCTTAAAGTGTATTTAGATGAGAAGTACAAGAACGAAGGGCGAAAAAAAGAAATACTTGCAGTAAGAGCATTATTGTATGAAATGACTCATGAAGAATCATCTAAACGTATCTCACATGAACCTTCAGGTAAACCATTGTTAAAGGGATATTTTATTAGTATAAGTCATACAAAAGGTTATGCTGCAGTTATCATGTCTAAAACAAGAAATGTGGCTGTAGATATTGAATATGTGAGTGATAGAGTAAGTAAAATTGTGGATAAGTTTATTCGCTCTGATGAAGATTCCAGTACAATAGAAGTTCAGTTGAAAAACTGGTGTGCTAAGGAAACGGTCTATAAGTATTTCTCTGAGGAGGATTTGCAATATTCCGAAATGAGATTACATGATTTATCTTCATCTCATGCTTTAGTGGATGATTTGAAAATAAAAAAGACTATTGATGTCTTTTTTGACACCAATAGTCAATATGTTCTTGCATATTCCTATTAAAGCATACCCTTAGAACTTGGCAGTTCAAAATGGTAAATATCTCTTTTGACTGCCATATTTAAGGCACGGGCTAGAGCTTTAAATATACCTTCAATTTTGTGATGCTCATTAAATCCTTCTGCTTTAATATTTAAATTCATTTTTGCTGCATCACTAAAACTCTTGAAGAAGTGGATAAACATTTCGGTTGGCATTTCTCCGACTTTCTCTCGCTTAAATTCAGCATCCCATATCAGCCATGGGCGCCCGCCAAAGTCAAGAACAACCTGACACAAACAGTCATCCATTGGTAGACAATAACCATATCGTTCGATACCACGTTTATCGCCTAAAGCCTTGAGTATGCATTCGCCCAAGGCTATGCCTGTATCTTCTATAGTGTGATGCTCGTCAACGTGCAAATCTCCCTTAGTGTGGATGGTCAGGTCCATTTTGCCATGTTTTCCAATTTGTTCAAGCATATGGTCAAAAAAGCCCAATCCCGTAGAAATGTCACATTTGCCAGAACCATCTAAGTCAACTTTTATATAGATATCAGTTTCCTTGGTCGTTCTTTTAACTTCTGCTATTCTTTCGCCGGCGAAAAGAATTTCAGCGATTTTATCCCATGTTAAGTTATCTTTTCCCAGAATGAGTGATTTGCATCCAAGATTATTGGCGAGTTCTGCATCTGTTTCGCGATCACCGATAACATAGCTTCCTGCAAGGTCGTATTCGGGATTATTTATGTATTGTGTCAACATTCCAGTTCCTGGTTTACGCATGGGAGATTTGTCTTCTGGAAAATGACGATCTATTAGGATATTATCAAATGTAATTCCTTCACTCTCTAACGTTTGGAGTATGAAATTATGGACAGGCCAAAATGTATCCTCGGGAAATGATTCTGTTCCAAGACCATCTTGGTTGCTTACCATTACAAATTCATAGTCAAGTTTACTTCGTATAAATCCTAAATTTTTGAAAACGCCTTTGGTAAATTTTAGTTTAGCAAAACTGTCAATTTGTTCGTCTTCAGGTTCTTCTATAAGAGTACCGTCTCTGTCAATAAATAGTAACTTTTTCATTTTATTAGGTGTGTTGATTTTTCTAGTTCTTGTGCTTCTATAGAACCAAATGTAAAATAGAGAGCTGCCAGTAGCCAATATATAGCAAAAAATGTGATAGCATTAATAATCGTATTTGTTCCTATTAATAAGACTGTAAAGTAGACAGGGGTGCCAAGAGGATCGCCATCTAGAGCACCTAGTTGAGAAACAGCCTGCGTGATAAATAGTATCCATACAGGAATCGCTATAATTGATATGATGATTCCTGTTATCAATGAACTAAGAAATAATGTCGCTGTAGTTATGCCCCAATGTTTAAAACCTAATTTAATAGATTTTATGGCCTGAATAAAATTACACTTATTATTATTATATTTGAAAAAGGAATACGAAATAGGGGCAGAAATTATCATTACTATAAGAGCAACCAAACTTATTATAAGGGTAAATTGTAAGTGTCTTAGATTCATTTTTGCAGCTATCGCTATACCTCCATACATGCAAGCAACTATTGCAACAATTGCTACAAGAATTGCAAATATAGTAAATGCGGTAACCTTCTTAAAATGTGATTTTAGAGAAAAACCATCGAAAAATTTCAAAAAAGAAGCAATATAGTATATAGAACTGGTAATTACAGAAATAATAAGTAAAAGCCCGATATAGATAGTTGGCATGATATGGGCTGTACTCCATTCTGTTAATTGCTTGTTAGGCAGTTGGCTATAAATAAGAAAACTGGTTAGAAATGAACATAATAAAATTGGAAACCAAGTCTTCTTAATGAGGTCTTGAAAGTTTGTTGTAATAAATTTAAACGCTTCATGCATGCATGAAGAAAAACTTCGATTTTTAAAAATGTCTATTTCCATATCTTCTAAATTCTGAACAAGTAATCGCAGTAGCGATTGCTACATTCAAACTATCTGCAGTGTCTTTTCCTTCAGGATAATTTGGAATGAGCAATTTGTGTGTAACCATAGCTGCAATGTCTGGAGAAATACCCTTCCCCTCATTTCCCATAATAATCAGTCCGTGGCTACTTAATTCTTGTTGATAAATGTTTTTACCATCAAGAAGTGTTCCATATATAGGTGTTGACTTATCTATTTGCTTTAAGTATTGTTTTAGATCAGTATAAGTAATCTTAACCCTTGCGATACTACCCATAGTTGCTTGTATGACTTTTGGATTATAAATGTCTGCAGTATCCATACTACAAACAATATTTTCTATACCAAACCAATCAGCAATACGAATAATTGTACCAAGATTTCCGGGGTCTTGTACATCATCGAGGGCTAAAGTTAGTTTTTGTGTGGGTAACGAAACCAAATTCTTGTCAGTTTCGTTTTTGAATTGTGGGAAAACAGCCAATACCTGCTGTGGATGTTGTAAGAAACTTACTTTTCGAAGTTCTTCAGCAGTTGCTTCGATAACCTCACAATTGTGACTAACATTATTTTCCAGTAGCCATTTCTGAGTGGCTACTATAAGGGTAGGGTTGAGAAGTTTTAAAAGATCACCTACGATCTTTGGTCCTTCTGCTACAAAAACACCTTCTTCTTTGCGATGTTTTTTTTGTTCCAGCGAGTGGATGTATTTAATCTTTGCTTTACTAATCATTTCATTGCAAAGATAATAAAAAGAACAGATACAACGATTGTTGAATATCAGAAATTTTATTTTTTCCCAAATCTTAAACCCTGTATTCACTTTTTATTTATACCTTTGCAGCAAATAAACATTCCAAGTGAAGAAATCCAATTATTATATACTTTTTTTGTTATTGTTTTTGACGGCTTGTTCTGCTTCAAAATTTGTTCCGGAACAAGAGTATCTTTTAGACGCAGTCGAACTCAAGTCTGATCAGAAGGACTTAAATCTTTCGGCACTTAGTTCTTATGTAAGGCAAAAAGCAAATTCTAAATGGTTTTCAATATTCAAGGTCCCTCTTGGTGCGTATTCTCTTTCAGGTAGAGATACATCTAAATGGATAAATCGTACATTACAAAATATTGGTGAAAAACCTGTTATATATGATACAGCTCAGGCTAAGTTATCATGTGAAGATCTTCGTCTTGCATTGCATAATCTTGGCTATTTGAATGCTTCTGTGGATTTAAAAACAAAAATCCGTGGGAAAAAAATTAAGGCTATCTATACTTTATATCCTGGAGAATCATATTATATAGGTAAAGTGAACTATGATATCCAAGATGAAAATATAGCAAAAGTGTTGAGGCTGGATATTCTATCAAATAGAAAATTGAAGCCAGGAATGCAATTTGTGGTGAGTGTTTTAGATAATGAGCGTAAAAGGATAACTTCGATTCTTGAGGATAGTGGCTATTATCGTTTTCATAAGGACTTCATACAATATACAGCTGATACTATTCAAGGGAGTAAAGAGGTTGGAGTTACTCTTCATTTGTATAAATATCGTGCTAGCTCGAATTCAGTTGAAGTTCCTCATACTCGTTACCGTTTGAGAAATGTTAATTTCTTAACGAATGACTCAGATGGATTTCATATACGCAAGAGAGTGTTGGAGAATGCAACTTTTCTTACGCCTGGCGATTATTATAATTCATCCGATTTACATCGGACCTATAATAAGTTTAGTAGATTACAAGCGGTAAAGTATACGAATATCCGTTTTTTAGAAGTTCCTGATACAAATCTTTTAGATTGTAATATTCAGATAAGTACGAATAAGCCTTCTACCATATCTTTTTTGCCGGAAGGGACTAATACTGCTGGTGATTTGGGAGCTGCTGCATCTTTAACTTATACCAATAGAAATCTGTTTCGTGGAAGTGAACAGTTTAGCGTAACTTTAAGAGGTGCTTATGAGGCAATTACCGGCTTGGAAGGATATCAAGATCAGGATTATCAAGAATATTCTATAGAATCTAAACTCCAGTTTCCACGATTTGTAGCTCCGTTCTTATCAAAAAGTTTTCAGAAACAAAACGCAACATCTGAATTGTCAGTGGGATGGAATTTGCAAAATAGACCTGAATTTCACCGTCGAGTATTTTCTGGCGCTTGGAGATATCGGTGGAATGAACCTAGTCTTTCTATCAGTTATCGTCTAGATCTTCTAGATTTGAATTATGTTTATATGCCTTGGATTTCAGAAACATTTAAGCATGATTATCTAGATAGTGTAAGTAACAGAAATGCTATTTTGCGTTATAATTATGAGGACCTTTTTATTATGAAGATAGGTTTTGGAGTTAATTATAATGATGGAATAGATGCATTTAGAATTAATGTAGAAACTGCAGGTAATTTGTTGAGTGGATTGGCTAGTATCGGTAATTTTAAGAAGAATGACGATCAACAGTATACGTTGTTTAATATAGCTTATGCTCAGTATGCAAAATTTGATTTTGATTATACTCATTTATTTAAGTTTGATAATAGAAATACGTTAGCTTTACATGCTGCTTTTGGAATAGCTTATCCTTATGGTAACAGTACGATATTACCATTTGAAAAGAGATATTTTTCAGGTGGAGCGAATTCTGTAAGAGGATGGAGTGTGCGTGAATTAGGACCAGGTAGGTTTAGAGGAACTGATGGACGAATAGACTTTGTAAATCAGACAGGTGATATGAAATTAGACCTAAATGCAGAATTACGTTCGCATTTATTTTGGAAATTTGATGGTGCTTTTTTTGTGGATGCTGGTAATATCTGGACTTTACGAAATTATGAGGAACAGCCTGGAGGGCAATTTAAGTTTAGTGAATTTTATAAGCAAATTGCGGTAGCCTATGGATTAGGTTTACGTCTTAATTTCAGCTACTTTATACTTCGTTTTGATATGGGTATGAAAGCTATCAATCCGGCTTACCAGACCAGCAAAGAGCATTATGCAATATTTCATCCAAACTTTAATCGTGATTTTGCTTTTCATTTTGCGGTAGGCCTTCCATTCTAATTTTCCAGTTTCGGTTAATATAGATAGCCTGAAGTGTAAAAGAACCTTCATTAATCATATGGCATGACGTGCCTATCGTGTCCATTTGGAGGAAGTTTTTTACTGTAATTTTTACAGTTGCAGTATTGGTGTTATCATTGATTTCGACATCTTCGATTTCGCATGAAGCACCCTCTGTTTGATTTCTTAAAGTATCTATATCTACATCGTGAACATTAGAAGAAGCATATTTCAGCCATTTTTCTGATGTTGATGTGCAATATGGCATGGCATCTTTAAATCTCCAATTATAATAATAATAAGCAAATGAATCAACTTGCGCTATTAACAGTTCTTCTTTGCTCAATTCTTTTTCACTGCAGGAGTTAGTAAATATCATGCATAATGCTATGATAATAATAAGAAGACAATATTTTGTAGAAAATAAAATTTTCATATTTCGCTTTATTATTTTAGACAAAGATATATAAAATTTTTGAGTTACAATTTTTTTTATTACCTTTGTTTTAAAATTTAAAAATTAAAGATGCTAAGATTTATATCCTTCGGTAGCGGTAGCAGTGGTAACTGTTATTATCTATATACCGAAACGGATTCTTTATTGATAGATATAGGAGTAGGAATAAGAACGCTTAAGAAGCATTTCCATAATTATGGTATGCAGCTTAAGGATATTCAACATGTCTTAATAACTCACGATCATGCTGATCATGTGAAGTCTGTCGGAAGTTTGAGTCGAGATTATGGCTTAGATATTTATACCACGCACCGTGTGCATACTGGTATAGATCACAACTGTTGTGTGAGATGTAAAATTGCTCCGGAGCGCATTAAAGTAATAGAAAAAGGTAAAAGTTTCACTTTGGGATCTTTTGAGATTACTCCTTTTGGCGTGCCACATGATAGTACTGATAATGTAGGCTATAGTATTGTTGTAGGAGGTGTTACATTTTGTCTGATGACTGATGTGGGCCATATTACAGATGAAATGAAAGGCTATATAGGCAGTGCTAATTATCTTGTAATTGAGTCTAATCATGACGAAGATATGGTTCGCCAAGGGCCTTATCCTATGTATCTAAAAACTCGAATACTAGGTGATACAGGTCACTTAAGTAATAATAATTGTGGATTAGCTCTTGCTGAAAATGCCACAGAAAAATTAAAACAAGTGTGGCTTTGCCATTTAAGCGAAGAGAATAATCATCCGGAATTAGCTCGCAAAACAGTAGAAAGTGTTTTGCGAAGTTATGGTATTATTGTTGGGAAAGATTTTAAATTAGAGGTGCTTAAGCGGCGAACTCCTAGTGAAATTTATGAATTGAAATGAAATAGCCTAGTTTGTAAAAGGAAAAGAAAAATGTCTTGGGATGATTTCCTATTAGGCTTTTTCTTATTCTTTTTTGTGTTATTTTATATATCATTCGAATAATATTTATCAGATGATATTTTTGAAGAAATGTTGTTATTTTAATTAGGGTAGAGTATCCTTTTAAGTCATTAGAAAATGCTGAGAGTGTTTGTAGACCTTCTTCGGTTTTGATTATAAAATGTTCATTATCTTCGAAATCCTCGAATATAACAGGATTATTGATGTGGTTGATGCGAATACCATTTTCTTTTAGCTGACGTCCAAATACAACATCTTCATATCCATAATGCTCAAACCTTTCATCGAAAGGTATACGAATCATGATCTCTCTCTTGATAAGAAAGTTCGAGGTGTGAAAATCCTGATATGGATTTTTGCGTCTTTCTAGGTAAGTGTGAGTGCGTTCTGCCTTTTTTTCATATATATATCTTAGGTTGTTTATATGTTTATTTGGGTTGTTATCTGTTAAATAACCACCATAAATTACATCTCCTTCCGATTGAAGATACTTAGATATATAATCTGAATTTTGAATACTCATGTCGCAATCTATAAATAAAAGCCATGGGTATTTTGCTTTTTGAGCAAGAAAGTTCCTGATTTTTGCTCTTCCCACATTTACATCTCTGCGAATAAAAAGACAATTGCTCCAATTGCTAATGTTTTGATTAGAAGCCCATTCTTTTTCATTTGTAGAGCCATCATCTGCAACAATGATTTCGTAGATTAAATCATTAATCAAAGAGACTTGTTCTTGTATAGACTTTACAAGTTTGATACAACAAGTGTTGTATTCTGGAATTAGGATAGATAACTTTTTTTTCATAATGTGCATTTGGGAGATAAAAGCAACTTCACAGAAAATAACTAATGATTTGCTGAAAATATTTTGTTGTCTTATTATTTTTTTGTTTCTTTGCGAGAAATTTGGCGAAGATATTATTAAAATTGTTATATTTTAAATTGAGATGAAAATGAATTTTCGAAAATGTACCCTTTTGGTTATTTTGTTTTTGGGTGGGTTGAGTGTACAAGCTCAAAGTTTCTCAAGTATTCTTAAAAGTGCAGCAGGAGAGGTTGCGTCAACTGCTAAAAATTCAGAATCAAGTATTGTTTCTGGATTAACATCTATATTTAATGCTTCAAAGGTTGCAACAGTGGCTGATTTGGTTGGTACTTGGAAATATACGGAGCCTGCCATTGTATTTAAAAGTAGCAATTTGTTAAAAAATGCTGGTGGAAAATTGGCAGCTGCAGCTATAGAGAAAAAACTGCAGACACAGTTTGCCAAATTGGGAATTAAGAAAGGACAAATGTCTATGGTATTTGATAAGTCTGGTAATTTTACTCAGACTATAGGTAAGAAGAAAATTCGTGGAACTTATTCTTTAAGTGGTCAAAATATAAGCCTAAAATATGCTGGACTGGTTAGTCAAGTTGGTACGACACAGGTAGATGGAAATAATCTGCTTTTTGTTATGGATGCTTCTAAATTGTTGAAATATGCTAAGTCTATTGGTGCATTGACAGGTAATTCTACATTGAATTCATTAGGTTCTCTTGTGAGCAGTTATGAGGGCATGCAAGTGGGATTTAGATTTAATAAATAGTTAATGAATCGAAAATTTTTGTATTTTGAGCGTTAAAGAATAAATTTGTTACTTCTACTAATATTTTTTTAGTTATCTTTGCACTCGCTGTCACGAGTTGGCAGTATAAAATTCAAACCTAATTAAATAAATAAAAAAAATGGCAACAAAAATTAGATTACAGCGTGGCGGTCGTAAAAGCTATGCTTTCTACAGAATCGTTATCGCTGACGTAAGAGCTCCACGTGATGGTAAGTTTACAGAGAAGATTGGTACTTTTAATCCAAACACCAATCCTGCAACAGTAGATTTGAATTTCGATCGTGCTCTTTTTTGGGTAGAGAATGGTGCTCAGCCAACTGATACTGTTCGCAACATCCTTAAGTCAGAAGGTGTATATTTGATGAAGCATCTTCGTGGTGGTGTTAAGAAGGGCGCATTTGATGAAGCTGAAGTACAGAAGCGTTTCGATGCTTGGAAAGCTAGCAAAGAACAGCAGGCTACTGCTGTAGCAGAGGCAAGTGCTAAAGCAAAGAAAGAAGCTGCTGCTAAGAATCTTGAAGCTGAAAAGAAGGTGAATGAAGCAATCGCTAAGAAGGTAGCTGACAAGAAGGCTGCTGAGGCTGCTGCTAAAGCAGAGGCTGAAGCTGCTGCTGAAGCTCCTGCTGCTGAAGAAGCTGCACCTGCTGAAGCTTAATTCAAGAATTCTTCAAAAGAAATTTGGCCATAATGTTTTTTACATTATGGCTTTTTTTATGTCCAAAATTCTTTTTCACCTGTAGGGTGCATGCAGCTGTTGCATTTTGGACATGTCTTTCCATCCCAAGTTTTTATATTTTTGGATCCACATTGTAGGCATAATCTGTCTATAAGGGAGTTATATGAGGGTGCAACTTGTCCTATTGCTCCACCTTTGATAAGAGGTTGTATCGATTTACAGTCTTGACATGATATAGAGATAATCTCTTGTCCCATAAACCCTTTGCCTTGATAGATATCTGTTGTATATCCACATTGTGAACATTTATATTTTATTTTCCAGGACATTTTGATAAAATTTTATATATTCTTTTGCAACTTTGATATAGTCGTGGTGCTTTCTTATGTATTCTATGCTTTGTTTTTTTAGTTCTGGTATTCTTTCAGGTTTTAATATTAATTTTTCAAGTTCATTATAAACGCTTTGATAATTAGGTAATACGTTGATTATAGGTTTGAGTTTAGTCTCGTGGATAATCTCATAATTTTCAGGTTCGCCTCCTCCTATGCAAATGATACCTCTGCTCATAGCTTCCAACGGGTTCATGGAAGGTGTATAACTGTATAGTTGATCAAGAATAGCATCACTTCCATTCATCATTTGGGTATATTTTTGAAAAGGAATACCGTTTGCAATTCGAAGTTCAACAAAGTTGGGATATTTTTTTTGTATATCTTCGGCTGCTTGTAGCATGACATCAGTTCCTTTATAGGTACTTCGGTTTTTGCTGATTCCGATGAAAAGTTTTATTTTTTTAGGTACAGTATCTTCTGCATGAATACCGTTTTCGCTTATGATGGGATAAGGGATAAAAGTAGTTTTGGATGGAAAATGAGGGTAGTAACATGTCCAATATTCATAAAGACCTGTTACAATGCCATCACAATTTTGTGCAATGTATTTGTTGAGTTTTTCTTTTGTCGTACCCAGCCAGTCTTGTCTTTCTTTTAGAGCATTGTTGTCAGTGCGTAACTCATCTCCCACATTAAAGTCGCTGTATCTTAAGGGTTTTGTTGTAATGCATTCATGGACCCAATAGTAGTCCATACCAAATCCAGCTAGTATTATTTTTTTGTTATGTTTACGCAGGAACTTATAGATTGGCAATATTTTTTCGGCCTTTAGTTCTAAAAACATAGGGTTGATAAGTTGTACGATGTCAAATCCTTTTAGAAGAGGAAGAATTTTAGCTAGTTTTAATATGTAAAGAATATTTCCCCATTTATTATATGATCTAGTCAGGTCTATATCTCGAGGATAATTTTTCCAAAAATCTCCATTAGATAAGACAGTAACTTGGTGTCCCAGCTTTCTTAATCCTTGTGCTAAAGTCCAGTGAACGTTGCTATATTCTCCTATAAATAATATTTTCATAGTCTTGGTAGTGTTGCGATCATAATTTTTTTACCTAAGTTACTATTGATTACGCGACGAAAAGCCGAATATTTCTTCGTATACTTTTTATCTGGAAGCGGATACAGTTTTTTCTCTTGAAGTTGACTTATAGCTTTTTCCAAATATCTTTGATTTTTGGTTAGTTTGATAATATTGTATAGGTAATCCATAGTGAGCTGTGCTATTCTCCTTTCTAATGCTATTCGTGCGGTTTCAGGAATAGATTCAGACACTTCTTTAAGCCTAAAAATCACTTTTTGTGTATCCTCTAATCTTTGTAATATGTGTTTTTTATTGGAATCGTTGACAATAGATTGGTTACGCATCCTATAGAAATATGCCTTAGTATCTGTACGAATCACGGTTTCTGCTCTTAGTAAAAGAAGTGGTGTAAATTCTTCATCTTCGTGAAATATTTTAGGTGTGAATCTTAGTTTGCCTAATTTCTCTTTTTTGAACAGATATCCACAAGCTGCTGCATGTAGATTGTAATTATGTAGATATGCGATACCACTAATGGCTTTATTGAGTGTTAAAGAGGTTTCTTGTTTTTTACTATGTGTAAATTCGAAACATACCATGTCAGGATTATGATATCTTGCAATATCGAGACAGTGTTCATATGGAGCTTGAATAAGATAATCGTCTCCATCTACGAATTGAATATATTTACCAGAAGCGATTTGAATGCCCGTATTTCTTGCTATCGAAAGACCTTGATTAGGTTGTCTTACATATAAAAAATCATTTTCGATGTCATGAAGACATTCTATAATAGGGGTATCTGATCCGTCATCTATGACAATAATTTCGCGGTCAGCTGGTGCCAATGATAGTGCTAAGATACTTTCTATACATTCCCTTACCAGTTCAGTTGGTAGATTATATATCGTTATGATGAACGTAACTAGTGGCGTCTGTATATTTTGTGAAGTAGATAATTGATTTTGCATGTTGTATTAATTCCTAAGAGGTTTGCTATTTTAAGTTTTGGATGTTTTTTATATGGATAAATAGGTAGTGTAGGAGTATGTTTAGTCATCTCGTAGACGTCTAACTGAATATTTAGCACGTGGAGATAATAGTCTTCATCATGATAAAGTGGAAGAACTCTAAGATGGGAATTTAATAAATCTTCCATATCTTTGGCAGATGCTGTTGCTGTTATACCTTTATTGTTCCAGCAATAGTAATAGAGTCCACGATTGGTAGTTGCTATAACTTTTGCTTTTTTCCCTAAATCAGGTAAGATGTATATATCTTCAAAATTTCTTCCTACAGGATATCTAATGTCATTAAATAGTTTCCTTTTATATATCTTATTCCATGCATAGCTATGTAAGTAAGCTTTACAGTTCAGCCAATATGTTTTAAAATCGTGGTATTCATTATTGGAAAACTGAATTTCTTTTTCTCGTGTACTCCCTTTTCGTTCTAAAATAGGGTACTCTAAAATATCATATTCCGGATGCTTCTCTAATATTGTCATGAGTGAAGGAAAAGTTTCCGGATCGATATAATCATCGCTATCAATAAATGTAATATATTCAGAAAAACATTCCTCGATACCTTTATTTCTTGCGTAACTCAGACCATGATTCTCTTGATTAAAAATACGGATGTTTACATAATTTGATGCATATCGCTTGCATATCGCAAGACTTTTGTCAGTAGAACCATCGTTGATAAGTATAATCTCGAAATTAGGAATAAGTCGTTGACACACACTTTGCAAGCATCTTTCTAGTGTGTTTTCAACATTGTAAACAGGTATGACTATTGATAATTTCATGTGTACAAAGATAATAAAAAAACTTTGTTGACGTTTAAATTTTGATGAAAAAAGAAGATGGTTATTCTCATATTTTAAAATATACTAGTATATTTGGTGGAGTCCAGGGTGTAAATATCTTGGTCAGCATTATTCGTAATAAATTGGTTGCGTTGTTATTAGGGCCGGAGGGCATGGGACTGGTTTCTCTATTTAATTCTACAATTAAATTGGTTTCAGATTCTACCAACTTTGGTCTATCTATGAGCAGTGTAAGAAATATCTCGTCAGCATTTGAATGTGGAAATGAAGATCGACTTATCAGTGAGATACAACTTGTACGAACCTGGAGTTTGTTTACTGCGATCTTTGGTATGCTGGTCTGCATTCTAGTGAGTCCACTATTGAATAGCTGGACTTTTAATTGGGGCGATCATACATTGCATTTTATTTTACTTTCTCCAATAATAGCTCTTGTTTCCTTGTCAGGAGGAGAACTTGCTATATTAAAGGGGATACGTCGCTTGAAAATTTTAGCTATTATTTCGATTTATAACGTTATTCTTAATCTCATTATTTCTATTCCTATCTTCTACATCTGGCGTGATAAAGCCATAATACCCACTATGTTTTTGGTAGCATTGATACAAATGCTTGTTACTATTTTCTATTCATCACGTGTTTATCCATATCGCATTAGGCTTAGGGCGCATTTTATGATTCGTGGTTATAATATGATGAAATTAGGGATGTCTTTTCTTGTAGCAGGTTTGATGGGAAGCGGATGCGATTTTATCATACGTTCTTATATTAACAACGTGGGTTCTCTGTCGGAAGTTGGTCTATTTAATGCTGGTTATATGATGACTATGGTTTACGCAGGTATGATTTTTGCAGCCATGGAGACAGATTATTTTCCTAGATTGTCTGCAATAAAATCTATAGGGAGCGAGATGAGTAAGCTTGTAAATCATCAGATAAATGCCTCTGTTTTTTTGCTTTCGCCATTGCTTGTGTTATATAGTGTGTGTCTACCTGTTATTTTACCATTATTTTTAAGTCGGAAATTTTTACCAGCTTTGGAATTATCCCAAATTATGATTTTGGCGATGTATTTGAGAGCTGCAAAATTGCCCTTGGCTTATATACCCTTGGCTAAAGGAAACTCTAAGTCATATATGCTAATGGAATCTATAGATGATATAATGATGATCGTATTTGTGCTATTGATGTATTTTCTATTTGGATTAAAGGGAGCAGGGTATGGTATGGTTATAGCTGCATTCTTGGATTATCTTACTTTGAATGTTTATATGAAATTACGTTATCGGTATACTCTTGATAAAAGAAGTTTTTTATTCTTTTTTGTGCAAAGTTTGCTGGGAGTATTGACCTATTTGATAGTATCTTATTTGGATAGCTTTTGGTATTGGATTTCAGGTTCAATTCTTTTTGTTTTGAGTGTAGGAATTTCTTGCTTCTTTTTTCAAAAATATACAGAAATATTCAGTCAGATTATAAGTTCAATCAAAAATAAGCTTCATGGTTAAATTCTCGATTCTAGTAGCTGTTTATAATGCAGAAAAATATATAGATAGATGTTTAAAGTCTTTGATAGGACAATCTTTAAAAGAAATACAAATAATATGCGTTGATGATGCTTCTGTAGATCGTTCTGTTGAGATATTAAGGCAATATGAATCTTTCGATTCACGTATAGAAATTTATTGTTTACCTGATAATCATGGCCCTGCATATGCACGAAATGTAGCATTAAAACATGTGCAAGGTAAATATGTAGCATTTTTAGATAGTGATGATTGGCTCGATTCAGATGCTTTAGAAAAAGCTGTAGAGGTTTTCGAAAAATTTCCAAAAACAGATACAGTATTGTTTGATGTAGAATACGTGTATAACGATATTCAGCAGAATCATCATTACCTTATGAAACCTTTTGATGTGAAAAGTGGACAAGAGGCTTTTCTTGATAGTTTGACATGGAAAATTCATGGTATATATGCTGTAAAAGCGAATTTGCATGCATTGTATCCCTATGATGATAGTTGTAGAACATATAGTGATGATAATACGACTCGGCTTCATTATCTCAATTCTCGAGAGGTGAGATGTTGTAGTGGTATTTATCATTATTATCAGAATCCTAAATCCATAACCCATGTAGTAAGTGTAAGCCGATACGACTACCTTTTGGCCAATCAGAGTATGAAAAGGCAATTGCTACGTTTGAATTTGCCAAATCGAGTTATGAGAATATATGAAAATGTTATGTGGCTTAATATCATTGATCTTTATATGTTTTATTTCTGCAATCGTAAGCGAATGAGTGATGTTGATAACGAATATGGTTTGGATATAATAAAGGCATCATGGAAACAAATCGAAGTTAATCAAATTTCTACTCGTTATAAATTTGGATATGTACCAATACGTTCGAGTTGGTTTTGTTTTCGGGTGCAAGAAGAAATTTATTTTTTTCTGAAGAAAATTCTTCATCTTATGTAGTGTTGTCATTATGTTGAAATACTTATGATATAAGGTAAACTGCTGATCATCAGAATCTTGTATTTCTTTTTTTTGTGGCGAGTTTTTAAATATTTATGGGGGCGTTGTGTAGAGATTGTCGTGTAATTCGTTAGATGCTGATAACGTACATTTTTTTTGAAATAAAGAATCATAATCTAGGCTTAGTTGGGATAAAAGTGTTTTGGGGTTATGTTTTGTAAAGTCTGTGTTACATTTCTATTGTATGCGTTCTTGATACTTGTCAATTTCCTTGGTGAAACGTGTATTTTTTGAGATTTCAATTTGTATATTTAATAATCATTTGTTATATTTGCCACTTGAAAAATTTGTCTATGACTCTTGTAATTGTCGTCATATTGTTGTTAGCTTATATTCTTATAGCAACAGAGAGTGTAACTAACGTAAATAAAGCTGCTGTCGCAATTTTTGCGGGAACAGTAGGATGGGTGCTTTACATTTGTTATGGTTCAGATTTTGTGATGAGTCAGCATCCGTCTGAATACCTAAATTTTTTGGATGGTATGTCGGCAAATAGTATCGCTGTTAAAAAGTATATAGCTTCAAATATTTTTTTGAAGTATGTAGGTAGAGCATCAGAAGTAGTATTATTTTTACTTTCTACAATGACAATTGTGGAGATTTTGAATAATAATGGTTGTTTTGATTTTATCTCTCAATTATTAAAGACTAGAAGTAGTAAACGTATGTTGTGGACATTATCCGTAGTTACGTTTTTGCTATCTGCTAATTTGGATAACCTTACTACTACAGTTATGATGCTCACGATCATGCATAAGATTATACCTAATCGTCGCCAGCGAATGGTTTATGGTTCGGCTATAGTTTTAGCTGCTAACAGTGGTGGTATTTTGACAGTTATTGGTAGTCCTGCTGGGCTTGTAATGTGGAATATAGGGGCTGTTACACCTACTGATTATTCCTTATCATTACTTTTGCCCTGCTTGATAGCCTGGTTATTACCAACGTTTTGGTTGGCTTATAGCTTACCAAATCATGTAGAAACAGAATGGAATGTTTTACCTTTTAGAGGCAATGATACGAATCTGAATGTGTGGCAACGATTGCTTATGCTTTTCGTTGGGATCGGAGGTCTTTGGTTTATACCGACTTTTCATAATATTACAAAGTTAAGCCCATTTTTAGGTGCATTATGTGTAGTATCTATTCTGTGGATTGTAAATGAAATCTTTAATAGGAAGTTATTTAATGCTGATCAGATGCTTCAAAGTCGTGTCTCTGGAATTTTGCAATATGGAGTCATTCAAATGATTCTATTTGTTATGGGAATGATGTTGGCACTTGGAGTCGTAAAAGAAACTGGTGCATTTGATGTGTTGGCAAATCTTTTAAATACTAATATAAGGAATGTATGGATAATAGGTTTGATTTCTGGACTTATTAGTACATTCTTAGATAATTTTGCTTTGGCGATGAATATGTTTTCAATATATGACGTACAGTCGCAAAGTAATATTTATTGGAAGGTAATAGCTTATTCAACAGCAATCGGTGGAAATGTACTGACAATCGGATCGATGAGCGGTTTAGCTCTTGCTAGGATGGAACGTATGCATGTAGGATGGTTTTTCAGAAATGTTGGCTATAAGGCCGCAGTTGGTTTTATCTTAGGTCTATGTGCAATGTATTTTATAGGTTAAAGAATAATTATAAACATTTTGAATAAATACTTGTAAGGTATTAACAGTTATGGCAAAAATTAAAACTATAGGCATTTTGACGTCTGGAGGTGATGCTCCAGGTATGAATGCAGCTATTCGTGCAGTCACTCGTGCTGGAATCTATAACGGTTTCAAGGTAAAGGGTGTTTATCATGGTTATGATGGCTTGATTAATGATGAAATTAAACCTTTTACGACTGAAAGTGTAAGTGGTATTATCGCTCATGGTGGAACTATTCTTAAAACAGCTCGTTCAAAGCAGTTTACCACTCCAGAAGGTCGTGCTAAGGCTTATGAAAATATTAAGAAGGAAGGAATTGACGCCTTGGTTGTTATAGGCGGTAATGGTTCCTTGACAGGTGCAATGAAGTTGGCAGCAGAACATGATATTTGTTGTATCGGTCTTCCTGGTACTATTGATAATGACCTTTATGGTACTGATTCTACTATTGGATATGATACTACGCTAAATACAATTCAGTCTTGTGTAGATCGTATTCGAGATACAGCTCAGAGTCATGAGCGTATTTTCTTTATAGAAGTTATGGGACGTGATGCTGGTTTCTTAGCACAAAACAGTGCAATCGCTACTGGTGCAGAAGCTGCAATTATTCCTGAAGATAGCACGGATGTTGACCAGCTAACCCAGTTCATGCAGCGTGGTTTCCGCAAGTCAAAGAAAAGTAGTATTGTTATCGTTTCTGAAAGTCCTAAGTGTGGTGCTATGTATTATGCCGATCGTGTACATAAGGAATTTCCAGATTACGATGTTCGTGTTTCAATTTTGGGTCACTTACAGCGTGGCGGTAGTCCTTCAGCGCATGATCGTATTTTGGCAAGTCGTACAGGAGTAGGTGCAATTGAGGCTATTATGCAAGGACAGCGTAATGTGATGGTTGGTATACGTAATAATGATATAGTATATGTACCATTCTCTGAGGCTATTCGTAGTGATAAACCATTTGATAAGAAACTAATTCAAGTACTTGATGAGTTAAGTATTTAAGTTTTAGTTTTTTTCTAAGAATATAAAAAAAGCGGCTCTGAAAAGAGTCGCTTTTTTATTAAAAAGGTATTAAAAAGTGGCTTTTTTACGAATAAATTGTTGTATTAATTTGTAACTTACAATTTTTTGCAGTAAATTTGCCTTTGGCTACATAATAAAAAAGCCCTTGTAAAAGACTAATGAATATTGATTTAATTTGAAAAAAAATATATTTTAATAGTAAAGCTTATGTCACAAATTAATGGGCACATCTCTCAGATTATTGGTCCAGTTATCGATGTCTATTTCGATACAAAAGGCGAAGAACCAGAGAAGGTGCTTCCTAAGATTAATGAGGCTCTAAAGGTAAAAGGACCTACTGGGCAATATTTGGTCATGGAGGTAAAGCAGCATATTGGCGAAGATACTGTGCGCTGTGTTGCTATGGATAACACCGATGGCTTACAGAGAGGATTGGAAGTTATCTCGACAGGTGCACCTATTGTTATGCCTGCAGGTGAGCAGATTAAGGGTCGTATGCTGAATGTAATTGGACAGCCTATTGATGGAATGAGTAACCTGAATATGGAGGGCTCTTATCCTATTCATCGTGAGGCTCCTAAGTTTGAAGATCTTTCTACTCATAAGGAAATGCTCGCTACTGGTATAAAAGTTATCGATCTTCTAGAACCTTATATGAAAGGTGGTAAAATCGGACTTTTTGGTGGTGCTGGTGTAGGAAAGACCGTTCTTATTATGGAGCTTATCAATAATATTGCTAAGGGACATAATGGTTATTCTGTATTTGCCGGAGTAGGAGAGCGTACCCGTGAAGGTAACGACCTTATTCGTGATATGATTGAATCTGGTGTAATCAAGTATGGTGAAAAGTTCCGCAAAGCTATGGATGAAGGTAAGTGGGATTTGTCACTTGTTGATCCAGAAGAACTTAAAAAGTCACAGGCAACACTAGTTTATGGTCAGATGAATGAACCACCTGGGGCACGTTCTGCTGTAGCTCTTTCAGGACTTACCGTAGCAGAAGAATTCCGTGATCATGGTGGTGCAAATGGTGAAGCTTCAGATATTATGTTCTTTATCGATAATATTTTCCGCTTTACTCAGGCCGGTTCTGAGGTTTCTGCTCTTTTGGGACGTATGCCTTCTGCGGTAGGTTATCAGCCTACTTTGGCCTCAGAAATGGGTCAAATGCAGGAACGTATTACTTCAACAAAAAATGGTTCTATTACTTCAGTGCAAGCAGTTTATGTGCCAGCTGATGACTTGACAGACCCTGCTCCAGCAACTACTTTTACTCACTTGGATGCAACAACAGTGCTTAGTCGTAAGATTGCTGAGCTTGGTATTTATCCTGCTGTTGATCCATTGGCTAGTACTTCTCGTATTTTGGACCCACTTATTGTTGGTAAGGAGCATTATGAGTGTGCTCAGCGCGTTAAAGAGTTACTTCAGCACTATAATGAGCTTCAAGATATCATTGCAATCTTGGGTATGGATGAACTTTCTGATGAGGATAAGCTTACGGTAGCACGAGCTCGTCGCGTACAGCGTTTCCTTTCTCAGCCATTTGCTGTAGCAGAACAGTTTACAGGTACGCCTGGTGTTATGGTTAGTATTGAAGATACTATTAAGGGCTTTAATGCTATTATGGATGGTGAGGTTGATGATCTTCCAGAACAGGCTTTCTTGAATGTTGGTACAATTGAGGATGCTAAGGAGAAAGGTAAGAAACTTTTGGCTGCAGCCAATGCTTAAGTTAAGAGTATAGTACTTATTTCTTTTTACCTAAAATGATTGTATCTATGTTGAAACTCAAAATTGTTTCTACCGAAAAAGTTGTATTCACGGGAGATGTAGAAAGTGTTACGGTTCCTGGTACTCTCGGTGAATTCGAGATATTAGTTAATCATGCCCCTATTATTTCAAGTCTTGAAAAAGGCCGAGTGAAGTATAAAACGCAAGAAGGAGAACAATGTTTAGAAGTATTGGGAGGCTTTGTTGAAGTGAAACGAAACGAGGTGTCTCTCTGTGTAGAAGTATAATATGGAAAGAAGTGAAAGAATCAAGCGAATCGTTCATCGTTATCGTCTGTTGTCTATATGGATGGTGTGTGGAATGGCTCTAGCCGGTTTCTTTTTTGTATCGGTAGGTGATCTAAAAGATCATGTTTATAGTGTCGCTTTCTGTAGCTTATACCAATTGGTGATTAATAGTGTTTCTATATGTGCTTGGCGATATGTCGCGGTTCATTCGCCTAATGTGATGAACCGTTATTACATGGCATGTGGTTCAATAAGAATGCTATTGGCATTAATGGTAGTTTTGGCAGGTATGTTTGTCCTTTATGAGAGGCAGGATATGATGCTTGGTTTTGTGATTACTTTCGCTTTATTCTATATATGTTCGCTTATATTTGAAACAACGTTCTTCTCTATTGTGGAGAAGCAGAAACAAAAAAGAAAAGATTAAGATATGAGACATCTAAAGAGGTATTTCTTCATAGTTATCTTCTTTTTTGCAGCAATGTCAAGTTTTGCTGTGCAAAAAGATATTGATATGAAAGAGATATTATGGGGACATATCAAAGATTCGTATGAGTGGCATGTAACGAATTTGGGTGAAACACCTGTCGTTATCCATTTGCCTGTGATAGTTAAAAGTTCTACAGGATGGCATGTCTTTTGTAGTAGTCAGTTTGAAGAAAATCCTGATTCAGAGGGCAATCGTCGTGGACCTTATGGGCTTTATATCAAGGGTAGTGAAGACGAGACATATCCGAATAAAATAGTAGAAAAAGTTGGTAATACAGAAGTTCGTCCATTGGATATTTCCATAACGAAGACCACTTGTGTGTTATTCATCGATGCATTTATTTTGTTACTTTGTATACTCATCCCAGCACGTTGGTGCCGAAATCATAAAGTAGATGATCCTGCTCCAAGAGGTTTTGTTGGATTGATGCATATGTTTGTTATGTCGGTGTATGATGATGTGATTAAGGCTGTTATGGGTAAGGAGGCTGATAAGTATGCACCTTATTTGTTGACATGTTTTTTCTTTATCTTCATAGCTAATATAATGGGTATAGTACCATTTCCCCCAGGAGGTGGTAACTTGACAGGAAATATTGCTTGTACTTGTTTTTTGGGTGTAGCAACTTTCTTGGTTACGAATCTCACGGGTACGAAGGAATATTGGAAAGAAATTTTTTGGCCAGATGTTCCTGCTTGGTTAAAAGTTCCTGTACCTTTGATGCCAGTAATAGAGCTTTTTGGTATATTTACAAAGCCATTAGCTCTTGTTATTCGATTATTCGCCAATATGATGGCAGGTCATGCTATAGCATTAGCTTTTGCGGGTATGATTTTCATCATGTTTCATTTAACGACAGACGATGTAGTCAATAATTTAGCAGGTTCGGGTATGTCCATAATATCAGTGGCATTAAGTGTATTCATGATGTTACTTGAAATTTTGGTAAGTTATATCCAAGCTCTTGTATTTACCATGTTATCAGCGGTGTTTATCTCGTTGGCACATGTAAAAGAACATGAATAATATCATTAAGTAATAAATAATAATTAAAAAGTTATAGTTATGTTAACAGCATTATTATTAGCAGCGGAAGTTGCAAAAATGGGTGGCGCAATTGGCGCAGGTCTTGCAGTAATCGGTGCAGGTATCGGTATTGGTAAAATTGGTGGTCAGGCTATGGATGCCATGGCTCGTCAACCAGAGAAAATGGGTGATCTTCGTTCATCTATGATCATTGCGGCTGCTCTTGTAGAGGGTGTTGCCTTCTTGGCGGTGATTGTAGCCCTTTTGGCCGTTGTAATGAAATAAAGAGTATTCACATTATCAAATAACTTAAACCAGCGCGAATGGATTTATTAATGCCTGAAAGCGGCTTGCTTTTTTGGATGACCATCGTCTTCATCATCGTCTTCCTAGTCTTGCTTAAGTGGGGTTTTCCTTCTATAATCAAGATGGTGAATGACCGTAAGGCTTTTATCGATGATTCACTACGTAAGGCGCATGAAGCAAATGAGAAGCTTGCCAACATTCAGAAAGAAGGTGAATCCATACTGCAAGAAGCTCGTGAGAAACAGGCTGCTATTCTTAAAGAAGCAGCTGAAACTCGTGATGCTATCGTAGAGAATGCACAGGATAAAGCTCGTGAAGAAGGTGCTCGCATCGTAAACGAAGCAAAAATACAAATTGAAACTGAGAAGCAAAATGCGATTCGTGATATACGTTCACAGGTTGCAGAACTTAGTATTCTTGTTGCAGAAAAGGTTCTTAAGCAGAATCTCTCTACTGATGCCAAGCAGATGGAATTAATCGACAGACTGCTGGATGAAGTTTCTTCTGATAATAAGAAAATATAAGTAGGCTTATGGATTTAGGTGTAATATCGGTAAGATATGCCCGGGCTCTCCTTAAGAGTGCTACAGAGCTGAAGAATGCGGATTTGGTATATCAAAATATGGTATCTCTTTCAGATTGCTATATTAATGTGCCTAGTCTTCGTTCTACGATAGATAACCCTATGCTCCAACGTTCTAAAAAATTACATTTGCTCACAACTGCTCTCGGTCAAAGCCCTCAGCAGTTGAGCGTACGCTTTTTGGAACTCGTTTTAAAAGAGGATAGGGAAAGCGCCCTGCAATTCATGGCTAATTCGTATATCACTCTTTATAGACAACAGAAGAATATCACCCGCGGTAAACTGACTACTGCCGTTGCTGTATCAGATGCTGTAGAGCAGAAGATGAAACAGATGGTAGAGGCAAAAACTCAGGGAACAGTAGAGTTCACTACCGAGGTGGATCCCTCTATTATTGGTGGGTTTGTCCTCGAGTATGATACCTATCGAATGGATGCTAGTGTTAAAACTAAACTTAATCGCATCCTTAGTGAATTAAAAAAATAATGAATAATGTCAGAAAAAATAAAACCAAGCGAAGTGTCTGAAGTACTCGAAAGAGAGTTGAAAGGCATCAACGAAGCTAATCAGTTTGATGAAGTAGGTACTGTACTTACTGTAGCTGATGGTGTAGCACATGTTTATGGTTTGCGCAATGTTGAGGCTTCTGAACTGCTTGAATTCGAGAATGGCACCATGGCTATTGTCATGAACCTTGAGGAAGACAACGTAGGTTGTGTGCTCATGGGGCCAACTGCTGGTATCAAAGAAGGACAGAAGGTTAAGCGTACTCATCGTATTGCTTCTATTCGCGTCAATGATAAATTTCTTGGTCGCGTTGTTAATCCTATTGGTCAGGCAATAGATGGTAAGGGCGCTATAGATCTTACTGACGCTATAGAGATGCCTTTGGATCGTAAGGCTCCAGGTGTGATTTTCCGTCAGCCTGTGAAAGAACCTCTCCAGACAGGTTTGAAGGCTGTAGACTCTATGATTCCTATTGGTCGTGGACAACGAGAACTTATTATTGGTGACCGTCAGACAGGTAAAACTGCAGTTGCAGTTGATACGATTATCAATCAGAAAAGTAACTATGAAGCAGGCAAACCTGTTTATTGTATCTATGTAGCAATTGGTCAGAAGGCATCTACTGTTGCATCTCTTGTTCAGACATTGGAAGATCATGGGGCAATGCCTTATACAATTGTTGTAAGTGCTACAGCAGCCGATCCTGCAGCTATGCAGTATTATGCTCCTTTTGCTGGTGCTGCTATTGGTGAGTATTTCCGTGATCGAGGTTATCATGCTCTTGTTGTATATGATGATCTGTCTAAGCAGGCTGTTGCCTATCGTGAAGTATCATTGATTTTGCGTCGTCCTTCTGGTCGTGAAGCTTATCCAGGTGATGTGTTCTATCTTCATAGTCGTTTGTTGGAGCGTGCAGCTCGTATCAACGATCAGCAAGAAATTGCTGAGCAAATGAATGATTTACCTGCATCATTAAAGGGTAAAGTTAAAGGAGGAGGCTCACTTACAGCGCTTCCTATTATTGAGACTCAGGCTGGTGATGTTTCTGCATATATTCCAACTAACGTAATTTCTATTACTGACGGTCAGATATATTTGGAGACTGATTTATTTAATCAAGGATTCCGTCCAGCTATCAATGTGGGTATTTCAGTATCACGTGTAGGTGGTAGTGCTCAAATCAAGAGTATGAAGAAGGTTGCAGGTACTTTGAAAATTGACCAGGCTCAGTATCGTGAATTAGAGAGCTTCTCTAAATTCTCTTCTGATATGGACCCTGTAACAGCTATGACATTGGACAGAGGACGTAAGAATAATGAGATTCTTATACAACCTCAATATTCCCCAATGCCAGTAGGAGAGCAAATTGCCATTCTTTATTGCGGAGTTCATGGTCTTATGCATGATGTTCCAGTAGAGCAAGTTCGTTCTTGTCAGGATTCATTCTTGGATAAGATGCGTACACAGCATTCAGATACATTACAGATCCTTAGTGATGGAAAGTTGTCAGAAGAGGCAACAAAAGTTATTGAGGAAACAATGGCTGATATTGCTGGACAATATAAAGCATAAAGCCTATGCCTTCATTAAAAGAGATAAAAAATCGTATAGCCAGTGTAAATAGTACTCGTAAGATTACAAGTGCTATGAAAATGGTTGCTTCTAGTAAGTTGCATCATGCTCAAATGGCGATTCAAAATATGCTTCCTTATGAAAATTTGTTGGAGCATATTTTGAAATCATTTTTGGTTTCTACTCCAAATATTGATTCTCCATTGGCGTCTTCACACAAAGAGATTAAGCGTGTAGCGATTATTGCATTTACCAGTAATAGTTCTCTTTGTGGAGGATTTAATAATAATGTGCTTAAGGAACTTCAGACAGTTGTTGATAATTATCAGGCTTCTGGTGTTGAAGATATTATGGTTTATCCTATTGGTAGGAAAGTTGAAGATTATATCAAGAAGCATAGTATTAAGTCTGGTGGTAGTTTCTTGGATTTGGCCGAAAAACCTAATGCACGTGAATGTGGAGATATTGCTCAAGAGCTAATGAATAAATTTTTAGCGGGTGAATTGGATAAAGTTGATCTTATCTATCATCATTTTAAGAGTGCTGGTTCCCAAATCTTAACGTGTAAAACGATGCTACCAATAGACCTTTCAACAGAAAGTATTGGCACAGAAAATGATCGTGATTTAACTAGTAATGTTGCTACAGCAAAGGCTCAGGAATATCTTCGCCAAAAGGATGAAGAACGTGTGGCAAAGGTTGAAGCTGTTAAACCTCTTAATGATGACTTTATTGTAGAACCAAATTTGGAGTCGGTTTTGGATAGTTTAATTCCGAAGCAATTAAATTTGATGGTTTACACAGCTCTTCTTGATAGTAATGCAAGTGAACATGCTGCACGAATGGTAGCTATGCAAACAGCAAGTGATAATGCAGATGAGTTGCTTCGTCAACTCAGCTTACAGTATAATAAGAGTCGTCAGCAAGCCATTACTAATGAATTGCTTGACATAGTAGGTGGATCAGCCAATAACTGATTTATCTGTATATGAATAATAAAATAGGAGAGCTCTCTATTGGAAGGATGAGTCTTTCCTATTTTTATTTTTATTTTTATGGAAGAAAAACAAGAAATATTAAAAGATATTATATCAGGTTTTTATTGTGGCTTCATATCAGGTATTTTAGATAAAAGAAAGCCCGCATGGAGAAATAATGAAAATGATGCGGTATTAATAAAACAGATTGCTTCTGATTATTATGAGCATTTTTCGATTTTCTTCTGTAATGTTAGTTTTCCGATTCTTCTATCAATCAATTTTGATAGTTATGAAGCTGCAATGGCAGATATGAATAAGCATCATTTTAGTAATGATACTCCAGTGAAACTTCTTTTGCGTTATGCTTGTCAGAGCAAAGAACTTTATGATGTGATGATTAAGACGTACCAGAAAGAGTTAACATCTCTGTTAGAAGGAAGATTTTTAAGCGAAATTGAAAATAAAGGTAAGTATTTTCAAAGAGCTTATTTGGAAAGCCATGAATTTGGTTTTAGAGCTGAATCTAATAAAAAGTAATGATAGTGTATTTAGCAGCTTTCTGACAGTATAGTTTTCTCTTGTTTATGTCCGACTTTAAGTGGGGTATTGTTATAATATCATGTGTAAGCCATCAGTAATACGAACATTCTGATGGCTTATATTGTTAGCTATAAGAGTATATTTCATCGATATATAACTTTTCGTCCTCGTGCTAGATGCCGATAACAAAGTAAGTTATCAGCAAACCCATAATGGAATATACCAAAGATTTTACCTTTCTTTTAAGTAGCCATGCCTATAGGCAAATAATAATTCAGATAAATCTTTAATTTGTTCCTTTATAGCGTAGCCTTTATCTGTATCTCCGACAAGCATTCTGTGACTACTCATTTCGACAATTTGAGTAGTGCTTTTAATATCTGTTCCTTTTATAATTGCTTCTTCTGCACTTGTAAAAGGTTCGTGTTGTACGAGTTGGAAACCACGACTATGATATACTAATGTGTATCCTGCTATACCTGTTTCTTGGTGATAGGCTTGGCTAAATCCACCATCAATAACCATAAGTTTACCTTCAGCTTTAATGGGATTTTCTCCATTTGCTGCGTGTACTGGCACATGGCCATTGATAATATGTCTATTCTCTCCTTGTACCTGAAAAGCATCTAATATAGAGTCGACAATATTTGGATTTTCTCTAAGAGTATAGTAACTTCCTTTTTCTTCCTTCCAAGTAGATTTGTCCTTAATAAAATACCTTTCGAAAGTCGCCATTTTAGATTTGTCAAATAGCGGACTATCTTTACCGCACCAAAGATAAAGAAAATAATCAATAGCATATCTTTTATTGATTTCATCTCTTTCATCTTGGAATGCCGTCCTGATAAGCATTCCAATTTGGTGCATGAGTTCTTTACCTTTATATTTCTTCCCAGGATATACTTCCACTTCTCGCAAGCTTCCATCTTTATTAAGTGGACAACTTGCATGAAATAATAAATTGCTATTATATATGGCATACATACAACCATGTTGAAGCAATAGCTGAATATGCCGCTGTAATTTTTCACTTTTTTTGAAGGATCTCACAAGTTTTGCCATAAGAATCTCTTCTGATTTGGTTAGTTTATATGGATTCTTTGGATCTATTGTTGGGAAATTGCAAGAACTTAATTGATATTCGTGATTATCTATTTTAATAGTTCCTTTTTCATAATCTATGCACTTAAGCATTTCACAATTCTCCATGTGCCATTGTGGATTACGATCAAAGATTTGGGCTTCTTCTTTAAATTGTAATATCGTAATAGCTTTATGCATAAGCGCTGTTAGCTGGGTCGTTTTCTTGTCCTGTTTGATTGCTCCTCCATTTAATCTTGGTTGAAATTCAATACATGGATCCTGGCCATAAGTTTCCATAGCAAATGTAGCCAATGGCACAAGATTTATGCCATATCCTTCTTCGAGAGTTGCTAAGTTATAATATCTTAGTGACAACCTAATTACATTACATATGAGAGCCTTGTTGCCAGCAGCAGCACCCATCCATGAAATATCATGGTTTCCCCATTGAATATCCCATTTTCCATATTTATCAAGTGTATCTAATATAATATGAGCTCCTGGGCCACGGTCGTATATGTCACCCAAAATGTGGAGTTGGTCTATTGCAAGTTTTTGGATAACTTGGCATATAACTATAATAAAATTATCAGCTCTACCTGTTGATATAATTGTATCTATGATAGTATCAACATAAGCGGCTTTGTTACTATCATCAGTACGTTCATGTAGAAGTTCTTCTATGATATAGCTAAATTCTGGAGGTAGACTTTTCCTTACTTTGCTTCTTGTATATTTAGAGGAAACATCCCTGCATACAGCAACCAAGCGATGAAGGGTAATCTTGTACCAATCTTTGATGTCTTTCTCTTTAGTCTTTATTAGTTGGAGTTTGTCTTCAGGATAATAAATGAGTGTGCAAAGTTCCTTCTTTTCAGCTTCTCTTAATGTGTTTCCATAAAGTTCATTTACCTTTCGCTTGATATTTCCCGAAGCATTTTTTAGAACATGCTGAAAAGCTGTATTTTCTCCATGTATATCTGCAAGAAAGTGTTCTGTTCCTTTGGGAAGGTTCAATATAGCGGAAAGGTTGATAATTTCAGAGCTTGCTTCAGCAATGGTTGGAAAACTTTTAGCTAAAAGTTTCAAATATTTTATGTCTTGTTCAACTTTGCTTTGAGTCATAGTAGATCTAAAATTTTATATATTTGTTTATCTTTTTTGATAGTTTGTTTACCTTTTGTGGAAATGGTATAAAACCTTCTGTTAATCCAGTTTTTTCCATGGTGACAGCAAATAAAGATTCTGAAAATTTTTTTAGTTTCATTTTCTCTATCTTTTCTTCCAGTTCGTCATCATTATATTCTGTATTTTTTAGCAGACAGTGTAGTTGGTCTACCATTTGAAAAGGTATATTTTGGTGTGGCATTCTATTCTTTATCAATAGTATTTGATAAATGATTTCATCGTCTGTTATCTTATGTATCTTTTCTTCTTTTTCTTGTGTAAAACTTGTGAGAATCTTATTACCACATTGCCAAATCTCGTTTGCTGTTTCAGAATTAGTTGTAACTTGAGAATACAGACAGTTAGTAACATAGATAATATTCTGGTTCCACTTGAGTTTTTTTAAATATGTGTCCTCCAGTTTTGATGTTGTTATAATACAGCCTGCCTTTTTTGCTAATAATTTTTGATAGAGTACAGATTGTATTATTCTTTTAATAAGATAATGTTCTATATTCCATCTGCTAATATGGCCCAAAGGAATAAGGATATAAGGAATACCCATTTGCCTTACTTTTCTTGCAAATATTGCATCTTGCATTCTCCATGCACCGAAGATATAAACGATATCAGTATCAGCAAGATTATCTACTATATCCATGTCTTGAGATAGATTTTCTCTCAATATGGATATTAAATCACGGTGTATGCTTTTTTTCAAAAGACTTTTTGATATATGTAGATAGACTTTCAATATGGTGCTTTTATTAATTAGAGTTTATGGGTAGTAAAATCTCGTTTGTCGGCTTTCATATATGAAATGTGATAATATATTCTATGCCAAATTAGTGATAATTCATAGAATGGTATTTTCCAAATAGCGAGGTCACCGTAAAATGGTTTTATAGCTTTGGAGGCTATGATACTTCTAGCAAAGAAAAGGATTACTATAGATAAAATACTACAAGCTGTAAGTAGCCATTTTTGAGAATTTACACTATAGACTATAATGCCTAAGCTTGTTAATATACTCAAGTGTGGTATAATCTCGTTAACAAGCATTTTATAATGGATTTTTTTACTTCGTTTCAAATCTTTGCGGGCTGCTAGATAGTATAGATGTCTGTTGTTCCATTCCTTATCACTTGGTTCTTGTTCTTCAAGCCAACTATCTCTATCTGTTATTATTTTAGTCTTAGAATCTTCAGAAAATTTATTAACGAGGAAATAGTATTCACCTCTTATTTGGTCTAGGTTACCTAGAAAGCCTCCTTTTTGTAAAAACTCACTTTTTCTGAACATGAGATTTTGCATATTCGTAATATAGGCTTGTCCTCTATTTGCTTGATTTAGAATGTAATGAGCAGTATTAATATGCTCAAATCGTCTATATTCATTAGTACCTTCTTCTAATGTCGTATATCCAAGAACAATATTGGTTTGATTGTTGCATTTCGATGCCATAGTTGCCAACCAATTCTCATTTAATGGTTTGCAGCTAGGGTCAGTTAAAAGTATCCATTCATGTTTAGCAGCTTTTACTCCTAAGGTAATTTGTAGTTTTTTCCTACTCATATAGCGCGAGGATTGCGGAATATATGTAGTATAGAGATGGCTGTTATTTGAGTATTTCTTTAGAACATCTTCTGTATCGCCATGTCCTTCTTCTGTGATGACTATTATTTGATAGTCGATTGGGTATTTTTGGTTTAAAAATAAGGCTAAATTTTGATCAAGTTCTTTAGCGTTATCATGTTCTGGTATAAGAATCGATATTGGTGGTAGCTGATCTGCTACATATTCATTATCTACAACAGAAATGCGATGTAATAGTGGATTTATTAGCGATGCCATGATCGCTAATAAAATCACTATTATACAGAGTGCGATTGTTATTTCATCAATTATTAACATATTTGCAAAGGTAATAATTATTTTGTTTTTGCAAATATGTTTCTGATAAATTTTACAGTTCTTCGGTGATATATCCTTGTGGCATTTTTCTGCAATTATATTGGCTGGCCATGATTTCTCCGTATGCTCCTGCAGAACGAATTGCGATGAGGTCACCTCTTTGACATTTATTTAAGTCTATTGACTTCGCAAATACGTCGCTTGATTCACAAATAGGGCCTACTACATCATATGCTTCAGTTGGTGCATTGCTGGAAATGTTTTCTATTTTATGATATGCTTGATATAAAGCAGGTCTAATAAGATCTGTCATACCAGCATCAACAATAGCAAATTTTTTAGCACTACCTTGTTTGACATATAATGTTTTTGTAATTAATGTTCCCATTTGTCCAACTACGGCTCTTCCTAATTCGAAATGTACCTGTTGGCCGTTTCTTAGTCTCAAAAATTTTGAGTATGTTTCAAAATAAGATTTAAAATCAGGAATAGGAGACAGATTTGGATGTTCGTAGTCGATACCTAGGCCACCACCGACATTTATATGTTCAACTTTGATATTGTTTCGCTCAAGAGTGTCTTGAAGTTCGTTTATGCGGTTGCAGAGCGCTTCAAAATCACCCATATCAAGTATTTGGGAGCCTATATGAAAGTGAAGACCAACAAACTTTACATTTTTCATGTTTTTGGCTTCCTCTATAACAGTTAGCATATCGCACATAGCGATACCGAACTTGTTTTCTGCTAATCCTGTAGTAATGTTAGCATGTGTATGGGCGCCAACATTTGGGTTTATACGAAATGCAACATGAGCAATTTTTCCTTTTTCTTGCGCAATTTGGTTGATTACTTCTAGTTCAGGAATACTTTCCACATTAAAGCAGAAAATATCTTTGTCGATAGCGAGTTCTATCTCCCAATCGCTTTTGCCGACACCGGCAAAAACGATTTTATTTGCAGGAAATCCTACTTCTAACGCTCTTTCTATCTCACCTCCGCTGACACAGTCTACACCGAGACCAGCTTGGCAGATGATATTTAGTACTTTTGGATTAGCATTTGCCTTTATGGCATAATGAACCATAAAATGTTCATGTTTGTCAGTCTCAGATTTAATCGCTTTTAGTGTATCTCTGAGAATGTTTGTGTCGTAATAGTAGAAGGGAGTTCGTATATTTTTGAACTTTTCTACCTGGAATTTTCCTTTCATTATTCTCCTTTTGAAAAATATTATCACTTATTGAATAGCACCTTACTAAGGTTCTGAAGTGCTTGCTTCTTATCAGCTTCTCTAATTAAGAATGATATGTTATAGTTTGAACCACCATATGAAATCATTCTAACTGGAATATTCTTCATGGCATCGGTTGCTATTGTTTCGAAACCAAGGTTACTCCAGTCTAGGTCACCTACAACGCATACGATACACATGTTACTATCCACTGTAACAGTACCATATTTTTTTAATTCGTCAACAATTTCGTTAAGGTGTGAATCATTGTCAATACTCATACTAACTCCAACCTCAGAAGTTGTAATCATATCAATAGGAGTTTGATAACTCTCAAAGATTTCGAATACCTTTCTTAAGAAACCTGTTGCCAAAAGCATTCGACTACTTTTAATCTTAATTGCTGTAATATTATCTTTGGCAGCAACTGCTTTAATTTTTCCGCGAACAATAACGTTGTCAATGATAGTACCATCAGCTTTAGGGTCCATGGTATACTTTAAGCGCACTGGAATTCCTGCATATTTAGCAGGTTGAACGCATGTAGGATGCAGAATTTTAGCTCCAAAATAAGCAAGCTCTGCTGCTTCTTCAAAATTAAGTTGTCTAACAGCTTCTGTTTTTTCTACAATACGAGGGTCGTTATTGTGCATACCATCGATATCTGTCCAGATTTGTATTTCTTCAGCAGGAAGAGCAGCTCCAATAAGTGATGCGGTATAGTCTGAACCTCCACGCTGGAGATTGTCAACTTCGCCATAAGCATTTCTGCAGATAAATCCCTGTGTTATATAAATTTGGTAACCAGTATTGGCTTCCATAACGTCATGAAGCTTCTCTTTGATGTACTGAGTGTCAGGTTCTGCATTTTTGTCAGTACGCATGAAGTCAAGTGCATTGAGGAGCACAGCCTTAACACCAATTTCATTTAAATAGTTTACAACCATATTGGTGCTCATGATTTCTCCTTGTGCTACGATACTTTTCTCTTCGAATGAAGTAAAAAGATCTTTAGTGAAGGAACGAAGATAATCAAATTCGCCAGCAAGAAACTCACGTGTAGCCTTTTTAGTCTCTTCTTTAGAATACAGTTCCTCTACATGCTGCATGTATTTTGCTTCAAGTTTATTGATAACTTCATTGGCACCTTCAGGATTCTTTTTATATAGATAATCGCTAATTTCTACCAAAGAGTTAGTTGTTCCACTCATAGCTGAGAGAACAACGAATGTTGGTTCACCTGATTCTGTGACTAATGAGGCTACTCCCTTCATGCGCTCAGGAGAGCCAACAGAAGTACCTCCAAATTTCATTACCTTCATAATCGTATCTTTTAAGTTTAAATTCTTATTCTTTTAACTTTCCTCACCTGTCTCTGCATCTTCTGTTAAGTCAAGGTGATTGTATTCATTTGTGACATCTTTTATTAATCCGTCTTTACAGCGATAAACAATTCCTGGAAATTTATCGAGCAGTGGTATGTTGTGGGTTGTTATAATCACTGCTGTTCCCATGTTTGTTATATCCTTAAGAAGTTGGATAATTTTATATGCTGTTTCTGAATCTAGATTACCAGTAGGCTCATCTGCAATTATCATTTTAGGATGGTTAAGCAAAGCTCGTGCAATTGCGATGCGTTGTTGTTCGCCACCAGATAATTCATGTGGCAGTCTGTCAATTTTATCAGTCATTCCGACTTCTTCTAGTACGTCTTGGATACGTTTTTCGATATCTTTTTTGTCCTTCCAACCTGTAGCTTTTAGTACGAATTGTAAATTCTCGCGTACAGTTAATCTATGCAGTAGTTTGAAATCTTGGAAAATGATTCCAATTTCTCGGCGAAGTGCAGGAATCTCTTTTCTTTTTAACGCAATGAGGTTACGACCTAGAACTTCTGCTTTTTCTGTTTCGTCTTTTATTAGATCCAGCTCGCTATAAAATGTCTTTAATAACGAACTTTTTCCAGAGCCCACTTTACCGATAATGTATATGAATTCTCCCTCATCTACATGGAAGTTGACGTCTTTTAGAATTAAATTGTCTTCTTGGTAAATATTTACCTTCTCGTAATCTATTAACATAATGCGTAATTTTTTTTATCGTTTGTATGTTCCTAGAAACTTAGCCAATCTTCGGTCTTTATCCCAATCTGGTTGGTGACGTTTAAGTAATTCTGCTGCTACATCTTCGATTCTTAGTCCTTTAGCTTCTAACAAGACAATTAGATGATAAAGAATATCTGAAGCTTCATAGACCAGTTTTTCATCTGTTCCTGATACCGCCTCAATAACAGTTTCTAGTGATTCTTCGCCAACTTTTTGTGCTATTCGTTTTACTCCTTTGTTGAAAAGGGCTGTAGTATAGCTTCCTTCAGGCATTTCCTGATGACGCTTCGTGATAAAATCTTGAAGTTCTGATAAGAAGAGGATAGGATTATATTTGTTTTCTTCACCCCAGCATGTATCAGTTCCTTTATGGCAAGTTGGACCATTTGGTATAACTTCTACAAGTAAAGTGTCATTATCGCAATCAACTTTTATGCTAATTAAATTCAAGAAGTTACCTGAAGTTTCACCTTTAGTCCAAAGACAATTTCGAGAGCGACTCCAAAATGTAACTTTTTTTGTTTCTATTGTTTTGTTATAAGATTCCTCATTCATAAAACCAAGCATGAGAACATTCTTAGTTTTATAGTCTTGTATTATTGCTGGAACAAGTCCATTCATTTTTTTAAAATCAATTTCCATATATCTGTTAGATATTTAAATTCTTACATTAATACCTTCTTTTCTAAGGTATCTTTTTAAATCAGGAATAGTAATTTCGCCAAAGTGAAATACGCTAGCGGCTAATGCTGCGTCTGCCTTTCCTAATTCGAAGACATCTTTAAAATGCTCCATATTTCCTGCACCACCGCTTGCTATAACAGGTATACTAACTTCATCAGCTAATTGTGCAAGTGCTTCATTTGCAAATCCTTGTTTTACTCCATCATGATTCATGCTAGTAAATAGGATTTCTCCGGCTCCTCTATCAGCAACTTCTTTAGCCCACTCAAAAAGTGGTAATTCTGTACGTTCTCTACCTCCTTTAACGTAGCAATACCAGCCGTCTTCATCTAGTCTCGCATCAATGGCGCATACACAGACCTGTGATCCATAGTGATGCGCAATCTCATCGATGAGGTTAGGATTTCTGATAGCAGCGCTATTAATGCTTATTTTATCGGCACCAGCATTAAGTAAGCGATCTACATCGGTAATTTCATTGATACCGCCACCTACTGTAAATGGAATATTAATCTCAGCAGCAACGCGAGTTACCATATCTGTAAATGTCTTTCTTTCTTCAAAACTTGCAGTAATATCCAGAAAGACAAGCTCGTCTGCTCCTGCATCGCTATATGCTTTTCCCAATTCTACTGGGTCGCCAGCGCTGCGAAGATTAATAAAATTAGTACCTTTGACGGTTTCTCCATTTTTAACATCGAGGCATGGAACTATTCTTTTTGCTAATCCTTTATTGATCATGGAGTCGTATTATTTTTTCAATCCTAATTTTTGAATATCTATTTTCCCTTCGTAATAGGCTTTGCCAAAGACAACAGCAGGAATTCCAGCTTTTTCCAGTTCGGTGATATCTTGGTTACTAGAAACTCCTCCACTTGCTATTAAATGAAGGTCTGGATATTCTTGCATGATGCGTTTGTATAATTCTATCGCAGGACCTTGCAGAGTTCCATCTTTACTTATTTCTGTGCATAATACATTTTTAACCCCTTTATCTATGTATTTTTTTAAGAAGGGTAGAAGGTCTTCACTAGAGTCTTCTTTCCATCCGTTTATCGATATTTTGCCATTTCTGACATCTGCACCAAGAATAAGTTTATCTGCTCCATATTTATTTATCCATTCTATAAATAAGTCTGGTTGGGTAACAGCAATAGAGCCTATTGTTACCATGGATGCTCCATGTTCAAAAGCTTGTTCGATATCGTCTTTAGTTTTTATTCCACCACCAAAATCGATTTTTAAGTTAGTCGATTTTGATATAGCTTCTAAGACTTCTTTGTTGACGATATGTTTTGATTTTGCTCCATCAAGATCCACAACATGAAGTCTCTTAAATCCGAGTGATTCAAATTCTAAAGCGACATCGATAGGATTTGTATTATATACTTTCTTTTGAGTATAGTCACCTTTGGTCAGCCTTACACATTGTCCGCCGATAATATCAATGGCAGGAATAAGTTCAATCTTATTTGTCATGTTTTATCTTTGATTAATGATATCTATAAAATTGCGTAATATCTGTTCACCTACTTTCCCACTTTTTTCTGGGTGGAACTGACAAGTATAGAAATTGTCTTTGTGAAGGCAAGCACTATAATTTTCGATATAATTTGCTTCAGCTATTGTATCTTTACATATAGGTACGTAATAGCTATGTACGAAGTAAACGTATGGGCGATTACCTAAATTTTTTAATAAACGATTATCTTCATTTTGAGATAAAATTAATTCATTCCATCCCATGGCTGGTACTTTGTCTTCATGCTTTTGGGGTATAAATTTCTTGACAGGAACGTCAAATATTCCGATACAATCAACGTTACCCTCTTCAGAGTATTTACAAAGCAATTGTTGTCCCACACATATTCCCAAGACGGGTTGTTTCAGGTTACGTATAACTTCATCAAGTTTATGGGCTTTTAGATATTCCATAGCTTCATGTGCATTACCTTGTCCTGGAAAAATAACACCATCTGCTTTTGATAATTCCTCTACATCATCTGTCAAAATTGGATCAATTCCAAGTCTTTTTATTGCATTTACAACAGAGTAAATATTACCTGCATTATATTTTACTATAGCTAAATTCATTAACTGAAGATAATTGTTTTATTATGATAGGTGAGTATTTTATGTTCTATTTGTTTTGTTACAGCACGGCTAAGAACTATTTTTTCAATATCCTTTCCTTTGAGTACTAAACTTTCTGGAGTATCTTTATGTGTAATTCTAGTTACATCTTGTTCTATAATAGGACCAGCATCTAGTTCTGCTGTTACATAATGGCTTGTGGCACCTATAATTTTTACGCCTCGCTCCCAAGCTCGGTGATAAGGTTTTGCACCAATGAAAGCAGGTAAGAATGAGTGATGAATGTTGATGATATGATTTGGATATGTTTTTATCATGTCATCACTAATTATTTGCATGTATCTAGCTAAAACGATAAAAGAAATCTTTTCCTTTTTTAAAAGTTCCATTTCTGCTTTCTCGACTTCAGCTTTGTTACTATGATCTTTTTTTATTGACCAAACATAATATGGTATTTTAAACTGATCGGCAATATATCTGAGGTCTTCATGATTACTAATGATACATGGTATATCCACATTCCATTCACCAGCTTTGTATCGAGCTAATAAATCATATAAGCAGTGACTTAGTTTGCTGACAAAGATAGCCATTCTAGGTTTTTCATCATTAAAATATAATTGAAATTCCATTTTGTATCTTTGAGCATACAAAGTATTAATAAAATCTTGAATTTTCTCTCGAGGTATTAGAAAATTCTCCAGTTCCCATTCGATACGCATAAAGAACATTGCGTCTTCTCGATCTACATATTGATCGAGATAAACGATGTTGCCCTTGTTATCTGTGATAAATTTTGTAACATCTGAGATGATGCCCTGTTTGTCTGGGCAGTGGAGCAATAGTATTGCCGTTGGTTTCATTCTTTATTGCTATATTATTATCCGAAAATTCACTTTGTAATTAATTTCTGGTGATTTTAAACCATCATATATTGCAAAGGTACAACTTTTCTTTCAAATGAAAGCAATATAGATATATTTTCTTACTTTTCGGTGTAGAAAAGGTGAAAATTATAGTATTTGTGCTAGTTTAGCTTACAGTCTTTAAGAGGGGGAGCTCATTTATTCATCAGAATGTTCAGCAGAGTGAAGAATGATAGAAGTAGCACCTATAGTAAAGAGAGTGTTATCATAAATAACTCTCTTTTCTTTGTCTCCTAAGATTTCATTATCTACAAAAGTTCCAGTATAGCTTGGACCATCCTGTAAAATATATTTAAGTTTTCCTTTTTTATCTTTTGTTACATTGATAGTACAATGTGTCATGTCTACACTTGGATCAACGGTTTCTATAGGACAATTAATTTTACTCCCTTTCATATAGCGTCCTATTTTGTTAATTCCAAATTGTAGTGGAATTATTTGTTTGTAATGAAACACATTTTCGATGACGACTATAGAGCCATATCCAGTTTCATTTTCCTTAGCTTCCTCTTCAATATTTTCCTCTTTACGAGTATTTTTGAGTTTGGATACACCTAATCTTATTCCAAATTCTTTTCCACATTGTGGACATTGGAATACTAATGATTGACCAGATTCATATTTGGTCTCATCAAAAAAGGTATATTGGTCGCATCTAGGACAACGAACTCGTTTCATTATATCTGTTTATTAATTTTTATTACCCAACCACCAGCAAATTCTTCTTCATTATTGAGTGTATTCAAAGCTTTAAGAGCTTCTTTCTCATTTCGATAATGTCCTAATACAACTTTAGTAGCTCCTTGGTTTGTTAATACTCTTGCAGAAACATAGCCTTGTTTGCGTAAAATGTTTACATAGGCTTCTGCATTTTGTGTTGTAGTGTGACTAGCTACTACAATGCTGTATTCTGATGTAGGAACAGATGTCTTTGAATTATTATTCAGAGAAGAAAGTTCTAAATTAACCTTCTTACTATTTGCTGTTTTGTTTGTATTTAGCTTTAATGGGATATTTGAAGAAATATCCTTAGGTAAAATATGATATAGAATACCTGTATCAATACTGCTTTGATTAACTTTTGAACTTTGATAGTTTCCTAAAGGTGTAGCAAAGAAGAGAGATGCAATAAGTACAATACAAGCAGCTGCTAAGTTTCTTAATACACTTACGCGAATGCTTATAGTTCTTTCTTTTGTTTTGTCTTCTTGCTCTTCGTTCAATATACTATTTAATGTTCTTGATGTAGTATTGTTAGAAGGTATAGCGTCTTTAGATATCATTACTTCTTTATAGTTAGTGATATCTTGTGTCGTTTCTACTTCTTGAAGCATTGGAAAATCAAAATTTGATAATCCATATAAGCTTGGTGTCAATGTACCAGCTTCACAAGGTTCGAAATTATATTTACCATCTTCTGTTAAGGTAAGAGTACCTATATCGGTAAGGGTAAAGTTACCTTCTATTTCTAATCTTTGTTTTAGTTCGTTTACTTCATCTTCTATCCTAATTAATGCTTCAGGATAGCTAATGTCATAAGCTTCAACGTATGATTGGGCAAGCAATGAATCATTCATTTTTAATTGCGGATTAAAACCAATCGTACGAAGAGGTGGCAAGAATATTTGATTCTTGTCATCATATTTAGCTTCAACATGATGAGCCATAAAACCTCCAAAGTCTGGGATTATAACACAATCGTTGTTGAGCAAAAGGATTTCTATATGTCTATTCAAATTTATCACGATTGCAAAATTAATATTTTTTCTTGTAAAAAGCGAGTAATTAACGTAAAAAAACATATGACTCAATAATTATGTATATTTGTTTTGTTATTCTTTTAAAAAAAACTATCTTTGTTTTCGCTTTTAAATATTTGTGTAAGTGTAACTTTCGAACGAAATAGGCTTTATGGCTTAATTTCATTTGTAATTTGCATGTGAGTTTCGTTTGATCGTATTTTTAATACGGAAAGTACAGTAATCAAAACTGATAATGAAAAGAAAATTAATTCTGTTATTTTGCCTTGTCTTAGGCTTATATAGTTGCAGGCAGAATCCTGTAAAGAATGAGGTCCAAGAAGACACTAACGCTAAAAAAATGCTTCAAGGTGTTTGGATTAGTGAAGATGATGAAGAAATTGCATTCCGTGTTAAGGGCGATACCATTTATTATCCCGATTCTACAAGTCGACCTTGCTATTTTGTAATTCGACGTGATACTTTGATTATGCATGGTACTCATGATGTTAAGTATTATATAGTAAAGCAGGCTCCTCATTTATTTCAATTTAAAAATCAAACGGGCGATTTAGTTAAGTTGGTAAAAAGTACCGATCCTAATGATGTTAAAGCTTTTAATGTGGATCAGCCTGTTGCAATAAATCAATTCAATCAGGGTCAACTTATTAAGCGGGATACAGTGGTTCATATTCATGGGCAGCAATATCATAGTTATGTGCAGGTGAATCCTACTTCATACAAGGTCTATAAGTCGTATGTAAATGACGATGGTGTTGAGGTTGACAATATTTATTATGACAATATTATTCATATCAGTCTTTTTCATGGTGCGTCTTGTGTTTTTTCTCGCGATTTTCATAAGATGGATTTTAGGGGTAGAGTTAGAGAAGATGTATTATCTCAAAGCATATTGAGTGATATCCTGTTTATGGAAATTAGTTCAGATGGAGCGCATTATACAGCACAATTGTGCATACCTGATAGTCCAAGTGTATATGAAGTGCAACTCATTATAGGTTTTGATGGAAAGTTAACAATGAGAAGTTCTCGATAGTATTATTCTTTTGATATAAAAAAAGCATGGTTGAAACTACCATGCTTTTTTTTATATCATTAAGAGCAGCAGAATAAAACTATTATCTGCGCAAAGAAAATCCTTAGGAACATACTTAATGGATATACTGTAGAATATCCAATAGCAGGAGCTTCTCCTGGACAAATAGAGCTTGCATAAGCTAATGCTGGTGGGTCAGTATATGTACCAGCAATCATACCCATGATAGTATAGTAATTAAAGTTATATTTCTTTCTAGCAATTGTTCCTATAATGAAGATCGGAATGATAGTTATCAAGAATCCTGTAAGTACATACCACAAACCGTCACCTTTTACTACGGTGTCCCAGAAGCCTGCACCGGCTTTTACTCCAACTGATGCAAGGAATAACACTAATCCGATCTCTCTTAGCATCATGTTCGCTGATGTCGTCGTGTAAGTGACAAGTCCCATGCGGTATCCATATCTTCCGATGAGTATGGCGATGATGAGAGGTCCACCTGCTAAACCTAATTTTAGAGGAACAGGCATGCCTGGTATCGCAATTGGTAAACTTCCAAAGAGAATACCAACTATAATACCTATGAAGATTGTAGCAATATTAGGAGCATTCAGCTTCTTTTGTGAATTTCCCATCAGTTCTGCTACACGATTAACATTTTCTTCAGGGCCAACAACCATGATTTTATCTCCAACGTGGAAGTGATGGTTTCGGCTTGCAAACAAGTCAATTCCCTGACGAGTAATACGTGTTACGTTAACTCCATAGAGGCTTGAAAAATGCATTTTTCCAAGGCTCTTACCATTCATAGAACTGTTTGTAACAATGATTCTCTTAGAAATCATAGGTTGCTGCTGGTCATCCTCTTTGAAGTCAGTATCAATTTCCGGACCGATAAAAGCTTGAATGGCTTCTGCGTCTGATTCTGCACAAACGAGCAGGATTTCATCATCTTTTTCAAAGATAGTGTCACGACTAGGAACTTCTAACTTGCCTTCATGAAGTATACGAGTAACCACAATATCGCGATTAAGGAAATCTGAAATTTGTTTTAGATTTCTACCTACGATATAATCATTTGTAACTTTGAGGTGTAATGAGTGAGGTTTTGCGTGTGGATTTTCAGCTTCCTTTTGATTAAGTTCAGCATTTTCCTCGTCAAAATTTACATTACAAATAGCTTTGACAAGTAGAGTAGCACCAATAATACCTAAAACACCTAGTGGGTATGCACATGCGTATCCATTCGCAATAAGAGGCAATTGGCCAGTTCTTATTGAATGTAAAGCTTCACTTGCAGCACCTAGGCCTGGAGTATTGGTAACTGCACCATACATTGTACCAACCATCATAGGTAAGTTGTCAACGTTGCTTGTATCAAAGAAAATAAAGTAGCAAGCAAACATTACGGCAACATTAAGAATGATAGAAGAAGTTGCTAACATGTTGAGTTTGATACCACCTCTTCCGAAACTTTCAAAGAAGCCTGGGCCTACTTGAAGACCAATCATAAAAACGAAGAGGATTAAACCAAAATCCTGCAAAAAGTTAAGTACTGGGGTAGGAGCGGTAAAACCGATATGCCCTGCTAAAATACCTGCAAACAGTACGAAAGTAACGCCTAAAGAAATGCCTTTTACTTTAATCTTGCCAAGGTATACACCTGCCGCAATTACAATGGAATAAAGTAAGACGATGTGCGCTACACTGTCTTGTGTTCTAAATAGATCTAATAACCAATCCATGATAATAATTTATTCTTGGCTGCAAAGGTACAAAAAAAGATGCATAAACATTTTATTTATGCATCTTTTTGTTTTATAGTATGAAATTATTTTCCTTCAATTGCTGCTACACCTGGTAAAATTTTTCCTTCGATAGCTTCAAGCATAGCACCACCACCGGTAGAAACATAGCTTACTTTATCTGCCAAGCCGAACTTGTTAACAGCTGCTACAGAGTCACCACCACCTACGAGTGAGTAAGCACCATTTTCCTGAGTTGCTTTTGCAACAGTCTTAGCGATTTCGCCTGTACCAACAGCGAAGTTGTCAAGCTCGAATACACCAACAGGACCGTTCCAAAGGATAGTCTTTGAGTTAAGAATGATATCCTGCCATACCTTAACAGATTCTTCAGCTGCATCCATACCTTCGTAATCCTCAGGAATTTCGCCGATAGGGTAAACGACGCGCTCTGCATCATTGCTGAATTCTTTAGCACATACAGTATGAGTAGAAAGACTCAAGTTTACACCTTTTTCTTTAGCTACCTTCATTACGTTAAGTGCTTCTGGGATCAAATCATCTTCGTGAAGAGACTTACCGATGTGACCGCCCTGAGCCTTAATGAATGTATAACCCATACCACCACCGATAATCAAGTTGTCAACCTTATCGAGCAAGTTTTTGATTACACCGAGTTTAGAAGAAACTTTGCTACCACCGATGATAGCAGTGAAAGGATGCTGAGCATTCTTCAATACATTGTCGATAGCAGTTACTTCTTTCTCCATCAAGAAACCAAGCATTTTGTGATCTGCATCGAAATAATCAGCGATAACAGCTGTAGAAGCATGTTTACGATGGGCAGTACCGAAAGCATCGTTTACGTATACGTCAGCATAAGAAGCAAGTTTTTTTGCAAATTCTTCCTGCTTTGCTTTCATTTCTTTCTTAGCCTCGTCATACTTAGGATCTGCTTTGTCGATACCTACTGGCTTACCTTCCTCTTCTGCATAGAAACGAAGGTTTTCGAGCAATAATGCTTCACCTGGTTTCAAAGCTGCAGCAGCGTCAGATGCATTACCACAATCTTCTGCAAATTTTACATCTACGCCTAAAGCATCAGAAACATTCTTTACAATCTGGCTAAGAGAAAGTTTTGGATTAACCTTACCTTTTGGCTTGCCCATGTGGCTCATCATGATGACAGAACCTCCATCTGAAAGAATCTTCTTCAGTGTTGGCAGAGCACCCTTGATACGAGTGTCGTCTGTTACATTTCCATTTTCATTCAATGGTACATTGAAGTCCACGCGTACAATTGCCTTGTGTCCGGCAAAGTTAAAGTCATTGATTTTCATTCTTCTATTATTTAAATAGTTAATATTTCTGTTATCAATTGTTTCGCAAAAATAACACTTTTAATATAATAAAAAAAATAAATCGTCACATTTCATGAAATTTTAATAATTTAATTGTCTATATGTAACGTGGAGTTTACAAAAAGATGTATCTTTGCAGTGAAAAAGGAAAAAGTTAGATATGAAAGATTCTGTTATTGTAGTAAGTGGTGGATTGGATTCTATCACATTATTATATGAAAAGCAAGCTGAGATTGCTTTAGGTATTAGTTTTGATTATGGGTCTAATCATAACAGCAAAGAGATTCCATTTGCCAAAATGCATTGCGAGCGTTTAGGAATAAAGCATATTACCATCAATTTGGAGTTTATGCATCAATATTTTAAAAGTAGTCTTTTAGAAGGTGGTGATGCTATTCCTGAAGGAAATTATGACGAAGAGAATATGAAATCAACAGTAGTTCCTTTCAGAAACGGAATCATGTTAAGCATTGCTGTTGGTTTGGCGGAAAGTCACGGCTTAAAAAGAATTTTTATAGCTAATCATGGTGGAGACCATACGATATATCCGGATTGTCGTCCAGAGTTTATACAAGCGATAGACAATGCAGCTCAAGCTGGAACATATGAAAATGTTAGAATTGAAGCTCCTTATACCAATATTACCAAGGCTGATATTGTAAAACGTGGTTCTGCTTTAGGTATTCATTATGAAGATACTTGGAGTTGTTATAAGGGTGGTGATATACATTGCGGGAAATGTGGCACCTGCACAGAACGAAAAGAGGCTTTCGAATTGGCAGGTGTACAAGATCCTACAGAATACATAGAGTAATTAGCCAAATAAAGCTCGAAGAGCCTCTTCGACTTTTCGTACGGGGTGTAGTTCTATTTCAAATTTTTGAGGATCTATACCCTTTAGGTTATATTTTGGTATAATCATATGGCTGAAGCCTAATTTTTCAGCTTCAGCTATTCTTTGTTCTATTCGGTTTACAGGACGAACTTCTCCACTCAAACCAACTTCTCCACACATGCACCACCCAGATTCAATAGCGGTGTCTACATTACTACTAAGAACTGCTGCTATTACGCTGAGATCCATAGCTAGGTCTGTAACACGAAGTCCACCTGCAATATTGAGAAAAACATCTTTTTGCATGAGCTTGAAACCGACTCTTTTTTCGAGGACAGCTAATAGCATGTTAAGTCTTCTTTGGTCAAATCCGGTAGCTATACGTTGTGGAGTACCGTATGCAGCACTGGAAACTAGGGCTTGTGTTTCAACCAAAAACGGGCGTACCCCCTCTATGGCCGACGATATAGCTATGCCGCTAAGACCTTGGTGGTCTTGAGTTAGAAGAAGCTCAGAAGGATTATTTACTTGACGTAATCCTCCCTGTGTCATTTCGTATATACCAAGTTCTGATGTGCTTCCAAATCTGTTTTTAATACTGCGAAGAATACGATACATATAATGTTGATCGCCTTCAAATTGTATAACAGTATCTACAATATGTTCTAATATTTTAGGTCCAGCTAAAGTTCCTTCTTTATTGATATGACCAATTAAAATTACAGGAATGCCGCTAGTTTTAGCGAACCTGAGTAGGGCCGCAGCACATTCTCTAACTTGCGAGATACTACCAGGACTGCTATCAACGTTTTCTGTAGATATAGTCTGAATAGAATCAATAATAATGAAGTCGGGTTTATATTCTGAAATGCGTTGAAAAATTTTTTCAAGATTGGTTTCACAAAGAATACTGATGTGCTCGGTATTTGTGTGGTTTCTATTTAATCTTTCTGCACGCAATTTTATTTGGTGAGCACTTTCCTCTCCACTAACATATAAGATCGTTCGTTCAGGCATGTTGATAATAGTTTGAAGAGTTAAAGTACTCTTACCTATTCCAGGCTCTCCCCCTAAAAGAGTAATGCTACCTGGTACCATTCCACCACCTAAAACCCGATTGAATTCTGAATCGTGCATATCTAGTCTAGGCTCGTCTTCAGCCTTGATTTCAGTAAGCTTTCGTGGCTTTTCTTCGCTACCTGTATTGGCTCCGAAAAGCATATCAGCTCCACCATGTCGCATTTGAATTGCAACACTTTTAGCCGCAGAACTACCAGTACTATCAGTTATTCTTATTTGTTTGAAAGTGTTCCATTGGTTGCAACTAGGGCATTTCCCAATCCACTTTGCTGATTCTTGTCCACAGTTACTGCAAACGTATACGATTTTATCCTTTGCCATAGTTCAACAAAAATACTAATATATTTTTGGATAACAAAATTTATTTGTATTTTTGCAGTTAATGAAAAAGATATTCCCTTTATTAATTGCAATTATCTTGGTGAGTTCTTGTGGACAGTCTTACCAAGAAAAGCAGAGAATCTCTAAGCAAGATCGTGCTCGATTAGATAGTATAGATAAAGCATCATTGAAGGTTGGTGTTATGCCGACTTTGGATTGTCTTCCTTTATATATAGCCAAGGAAGAACGATTGTTTGATACTTTAGGTGTCAGTGTTCATCTTAAGTATTTTAAGTCTCAGATGGACTGTGATACAGCCTTAATTAATGAGCGAGTAGAAGGTTCTGTTACAGATTTGTTTCGAGCAGAACGTCTTCGTAAACGAGGAGTATTGCTAAATTATCCGATAGCTACTAATGCTTATTGGCAATTGATAAGCAATCGTAAGGCTCGTATTACTGAAATCAAGCAATTAGAGGATAAAATGGTTGCTATGACCCGCTATTCTGTTACAGATTTTCTTACGAGTTTGGCTATCGATAGTGTTAAACCAAAATATGAAGTTTATCGTATTCAAGTTAATGATGTTGGCGTCCGTTTGGATATGTTATTGAACAAAGAAATGGATGCTATGTTCTTGACTGAGCCACAAGCTACAAAAGCTCGTCTTTATCAAAATCCAGTATTAATGGATACACGCGATCGAGATATGCAATTTGGTGTATTCGCTTTTCGTTCAAATTCTCTGAAAGATGTAAAACGCCAAAAGCAGTTGAAGCTATTTGTTAAGGCTTATAATATGGCCTGTGATAGTATCAATAAGAATGGTGTAAAACATTATGGATATTTGGTAAAGAAATATTGTGGCATAGATGATAAAACAGTAAATGCTTTGCCAAAGCTTCATTTTGCTTATGCTTCTTCGCCACGAAGAAAGGATTTGAAGTTTGCGGAAAATAGATATTAATCATGTTTGATATTGAAAAAATAAAATTGATAAAGTCGTTGCTTTATAAGAGTAAGGACATCGGTGGTTGTTTTGCAGAATTGGATAATTATCTTCAAGCTAATATGGTTTCTGAAGTTGTGGAGGAATTTGATAATATCAAACACGACTACCACTTAATGCTTGATTTTATAGGACGAGGCTTTAAAGATCCGAAGCGTGAGGATATTTATACTTCTTTATTATATCGTTTAGACCGTCTCATTGATAATATACGAATTAAAATCAACATCTCAGAGGTTGAGGTATACAGAAATGCTGCTACACGCGCTTCGCTTTATAGTTCTGATTTTGATAGTATCAAGCATTCTTTGGAGAATTTTGTAACAGATTTAGCTTTGATAGGATTAGAACCTGAAGGAAATCGTGAGGAAAAGTCCCGTTTGGTTTATCAGAAACATCAAAAAGACCTTGATGGGTTATTTAACCAAATCTTAGTGAGCTCTTTGTGGGGTGAGTCTGAATATTCTTTTTATTCAGACCTTCTTACTTCTCCGATTATTGATTCTGCAGACGCTCAGTTACTTATTAGTGCGATAACAATCTCTTGTCTAAATGTTTTTGATTTCTTCAAGTTCAAGACCTTAATTAAGGTAGCATCATTATCTTCGGATATACATATTCATGCTAGATCTTTAGTTGGATGGGTTTTGTCTTTACCTGTAGAAAAGACGTTCTATGATGATCAAATAAGCGAAACGGTAAAGTTGTATTTGACTGATGATAATGCCTATTCAGAAATAATAGATTTGCAGAAGCAGATATTCTATTGTATGAATGTTGATAGCGATATCAAAAAAATAGAAACTGATATTATGCCAAATCTTACACAAAATAGTAATTTAAATATAACAAGATTTGGTATTTCTGAGAAGGAATCTGATACATTGAATGATATATTGCATTCAGGTGAAGAGGAAGAAAAAATAGAAAAGGCTGAAGCGAGTTTTCGGAAAATGATGGATATGCAGAAGCAAGGAAGTGATATCTTTTTTGGAGGTTTTGCTAAGATGAAATCTTTTCCATTTTTCCAGACGGTTTCAAATTGGTTTATGCCTTTTTATTCAGAACATCCAGAGATTGTTAGTCTAATAAAGGATCCAAAAGATAAACAGATCTTTTCTCGAATATTAGAAATAAATCCGTTTTGCTCAAGCGATAAATATTCTTTTATGTTAGCCCTATCTAGTGTTATACGGACGATACCGGCTGAAATGAAAGAACTTTTGGGTAGTTCTTCTTCTATGGCTGGAGGTGTTGTGGATATAGATCAGAATGCTCCGTCTTTTATACGTCGTTCTTATTTACAGGACCTCTTTAGATTTTATCGAATCTATCGCTTTTCAAGTTCCTTTGTTAATCCTTTTTCAGATAATGGTCGTCTTAAACATTATTTGTTTATCATTCACCGAGTTTTTAGGGGGATAGATGCTCTATATCTGGGTTATTTGGATTTAGCCAAATTTTTGTATAAAAATAAATCATATAAAAATGCAGAAATATTGTTGGATAATATTGATGCTTTAAAATTTTCGAAGTCAGATAGGTTCAATTTTTATATGCTTGCAGGATTGGTAGATGAAATACAAGATCTTCCTTTTGCAACGAGTAAATTTGAGAAAGCTTTGGAGATTGATGAGCATTCCGAAAAAACATTAAAGTGTTTGGCTCGTAATAGTTTTAATAATGGAAAGTATGAAGATGCTTATTCTTATTCTCAAAAGTTAGTTGAATATTATCCAAATAATAAGAGTCATGAAATCTATTTCTGCTTAACTTCTCTTTATAATGAGCATGTAGAAGAGGGTGTACAGCGATTATTTAAATTAAATTTTGAATATCCCGAAGATACAACAGTAATGCGTGTGTTGGCTTGGGGACTGATGCTTCAACAAAAGGTAGAGCAAGCCCAATCTTATTATGATACATTAGTTGCTGATAAATCAGGAATTTCTGCGGAAGACCTCATCAATAGGGGATATAGTTTGTGGATACAGGGAAAAATGCCAGAGGCTATTCAGTCTTTTAAGTCTTATTTTGAATTGAAAAAGGTAACTAAGCGAAAATCGTTAATCTTATCTATCTTTCACAAAGATAAGAACTTGCTTTATCTAAATCATGTTACAGATATAGATATGAATATAATGAGTGATTTATTAGCTTAAATGATATCCTCAACAAAAAAGCCATTCTAAAAAGAATGGCTTTTTTGTTGAGGATATTTATTTTAGATTTAATCGTTCATAGACAATAAGAACTCTTCATTATTACGTGTGTGAACCATTCTATCATGAATGGAATTCATAGCTTCTATAGGGTTCATATCTGATATGTATTTGCGTAATATCCACATTCTGTCAAGTGTAGTCTTGTCTTGTAACAAGTCATCTCGACGGGTACTTGAAGCAACCAAATTAACTGCAGGGAAGATACGTTTATTGCTAAGTGAGCGGTCAAGTTGAAGCTCCATATTACCGGTACCTTTGAATTCTTCAAAGATAACCTCATCCATTTTACTACCTGTATCGATGAGAGCCGTTGCAATAATAGTAAGAGAACCTCCACCTTCGATATTTCTGGCAGCTCCAAAGAATCTTTTTGGTTTTTGGAGAGCATTTGCATCAACACCACCAGTAAGTACTTTACCAGAAGCAGGACTTACTGTGTTGTATGCTCTAGCGAGACGAGTAATAGAGTCTAGGAAGATAACAACATCATGTCCACATTCTACCATACGTTTTGCTTTCTCGAGAACAATACCGGCAATCTTGACATGTCGTTCTGCTGGTTCATCAAAAGTTGAAGCTACAACTTCAGCGTTCACAGTACGTTTCATGTCAGTAACTTCCTCAGGACGTTCATCGATAAGAAGCATCATCAGATAGGCTTCTGGGTGATTGGCAGCTATTGCATTAGCAATACTCTTCATCAGTATGGTCTTACCTGTTTTTGGCTGTGCTACAATAAGTGCACGTTGTCCCTTACCAATAGGTGAGAACAAATCAACTACTCGTGTGCTCAGGTTTGTTGTTTCTCTATCTCCGCACAGTTCAAATTTAGTATCAGGGAATAGAGGGGTAAGATGTTCAAATGGAATTCTGTCTCTTACTTCAGAAGGTGTTCTACCATTGATTTTGTCAATGGATGTAAGAGGAAAATATTTCTCTCCATCATGAGGTGGTCGTACATGGCATAATACTACATCACCAGTTTTTAATCCATAACGTTTAATTTGGTTTGCTGCTACATATACATCGTCAGGAGATGAAAGGTAATTGTAATCGCTACTGCGTAAGAAACCATATCCGTCAGGCATTACTTCGAGTACACCATTTGCTGTAATCAAGTCTGCAAAATCATATTTAGCTTTGTTTACAACAGGATTGTTCACTGGTAGATATGCAGATGTTGCCATTGGAGTAGTAGGGCGATCGAACATGTCGAAATTAGGAACAGCCCCTTGATCTTCAATAGGTATGTCAACAACCGTAATAAAGTCAGTACCGTCACCAGGATCGCCTTCCCAAACTTGAGTCATACTTGCTTGAGGCATATTAGGTACAGCTGCGTCATTATTTTCTGCAATATTCTTAGGCTCCATTGTTTCATTGTGAGCTTGAATTTTTGCTTGTAATTTTGCTAATAGTGCGCTGTTTTCATCGTCTTCATCGCCAGCTTTTGGTTCGTTAGGTTCAAAAGCTGCCTCAGGTACAAGGTCTGGTAAGATTTCTTCTGGTTGAGTTTGTGCTTCTGAGTGGAGTACATCAGAAGCTTCATTAAGTGCTTCTGCTACTCTTGATACCTTGGAGGTCTCTATATTTTCGACTTTTTCATTGGTAGCCGTTTCCTGTTCAGAAGAAACAGGATCTTCTTGGACGGCTTTTACGGTTTTTCGTGTACGTCTTTTGGTTGACGCTGTAGTTTCTTCTTGTTTTTTGTCATCTTCTTTGAAGAGAGAAGATTCTTGTACTACAGGTCCTTTAGCTTGGTTTTTGAGTACATCAAAATTTTCTCCATCTTTTCCTGTTACCGAATAAACTCTGTCTTCTTTTTTAGCGGAGATTCTTACTCTTTTTCGCTTAGTAGTGGTAGGAGCTTTCGCACCTTCTGCCGCTTGTTGGTCAAGGATAGCATAAGCTAATTCTTCCTTGGTACTTCTTGATTTAAAGTGTGCACCAAGTTCACTAGCGATACCCTGTAACTCAGCGTTACTTTTGGATAATAGTTCTTCTTTACTATACATATTTAGTATGTAATATGGTATGATGAATTTCTGAATTTGAAATTATATGCTTCCAGAACGGAAGCATACTTGTTTTGAATTAACGACGCAAAGTTAGGCAAAAAAAATGGTTTATCCAAATTTTTTGCCTAACAAATTAATGTATATTATACATTGTATTCCGATAATTCAAGCCACCTCATACCTTTTTCATCTAAGATATCTTTGATTTGAGGTAATCGTTTACTCTTTTCAGTAAGTTCCTCGATGCTTAAATTACCAGAGCAGAGTTCTTCCTCGATTTGTTTCTGTTCTTTTTCAAGCGATTCTATATCTTTACTGAGTTGCTCAAACTCTTGTTTTTCTTTGTAGGTAAGTTTACGTTTTATCTGTTGATGATAGTCTTTTTTCTCCTTTTTCTCAGTATTTTTTCCCTGTTCGCTTTCTTCTTTTGATTTAAGGGCACTCCATTCTCGATATTGAGTATAGTTGCCTGGAAAATCTTTGATTTCGCCTTCACCTTTGAAAACGAGGAGATGATCTACTACTTTATCCATAAAGTATCGATCGTGGCTTACTACAATTACGCAACCAGGGAAATCTTGTAAATATTCCTCTAAAACTTGTAGAGTCTGAATGTCGAGATCGTTGGTAGGCTCGTCAAGTACAAGGAAATTAGGATTTTTCATCAATACCGTGCAGAGGTAAAGTTTTCTTTTCTGTCCTCCACTTAGTTTGTATACATAGTTGTATTGCTCTTCAGGTGTGAAAAGGAAAAATTGTAGAAATTGTGAAGCTGTCATATGTCGACCACCTCCAAGGTCTATATAGTCAGCTATCTTGGTAATAACATCGATAACCTTATCATTTTCATCAAATTTTAATCCTTCCTGAGAAAAATATCCGAAACGAACAGTTTCGCCAATATCAAATTTTCCGCTATCTGGCTGTACCAGTCCAAGAAGCATTTTTATAAATGTAGACTTTCCTGTACCATTATTGCCGACAATACCCATTTTTTCGAATCGGGAAAAATTATAATAGAAGTCTTTCAGAATGACGGTATTATCCCATGCTTTTGAAACATACTGACACTCAAAAATTTTACTTCCTATATATACGTTGCTGGCTTTTAATCGTACTTGTCGATCTTCAATTCGCTGTTTGGCTTTTGCTTCTAAATCATAAAATGCTTCTTCGCGATATCGTGCTTTATGACCACGGGCCTGAGGCTGCCGTCTCATCCATTCAAGTTCTCTGCGATATAAATTCTTGGAATGTTGAATCTCAGCTCTGAGATTATCCATTCGTGCCTGTCGCTTTTCAAGATAATAACTATAATTACCTCTATATGTATAAATCTGTTTGTTGTCGAGTTCTAGAATAATGTCGCAAACACGATCCAGAAAGAAACGGTCATGAGTAACCATCAAGAGGGTTTTATTTCCTCGGTTAAGGTATCCTTCCAACCATTCTATCATATCTAAATCTAGATGGTTAGTAGGTTCGTCTAAGATTAGAAAATCTGGTTCGGTTATCAGTACATTAGCCAAGGCAACTCGTTTTTGTTGTCCACCACTTAGTTGCCCCATAGGCTGGTCTAAATTCTTAATCTTTAATTGTGTGAGAATTTGCTTAGCCTTAATAACTTTTTCAGGATCGCCATGATGATTGAAGCATGCATCTAGGACGCTTTCGTTTTCATCAAAGTCAGGGGCTTGTTCCAGACAACCGATTCTCAGGTCTCTGCGGTATATTATATCTCCACTTTCGTAACCTTCTTTGCCTGTTAAAACAGAGATAAGAGTAGACTTTCCTGTTCCATTTTGGGCTATTAATCCAACTTTTTGCCCCTCTGAGATGGAAAATGATATATTTTCAAAGAGAATTTCGGCTCCAAATCTCTTTGATAAATTTTGGACGTCAAGATAAGGTATATTCTGTGCCATATTTACTTTGCAAGAGTCTTATTCCATTGTTCGATATAATCTAGAATTTCTTCTTTACCAAGTTTCTTTTCGCTACTGGTAATAAAATATGGGGGGAGATCTTCCCAAGTGTCTTGTAATTGCTTCATCCATGCTTCCGCATTCTTTTTGGCTTTTACAGGACCTAGTTTATCGGCTTTGGTGAAAACTATGGCAAATGGTATTTGACTTTTTCCTAACCAGTCTACAAATTCTCGGTCAATCTTCTGTTGCTCGTGACGTACATCTATGAGTACAAATACGTTATACAGTTGCTGTCGTTGTAATATATAGGAAGATATCATTTGCTCCAGCTTTTGTTGAACCGATTTCGAGCGCTTGGCAAATCCATACCCCGGAAGGTCTACAAGATACCACTCATTATTGATAATAAAATGGTTAATGAGTAGAGTCTTACCAGGAGTAGCTGATGTCTTGGCCAAACCTTTATGGTTGCAGAGCATATTGATAAGACTTGATTTTCCAACATTAGATCTGCCTATAAAAGCATACTCTGGCTTGTTATCCTTCGGACACTTACTGACAGTAGGAGCCGATATTGTGAATTCTGATTTTTTGATAATCATGTTTTTACTAATTTAGGCTACAAAGTTACAAAAAAAAACAGTATCTTTGCACTAAACATTGCTTAATATGAAAGAAATCAAATGGGGATTTATTGGTTGTGGTGAAGTAACTGAAAAAAAATCAGGACCAGCTTTTGATGAAGTGGAAGGTTCGCAAGTTGTGGCAGTTATGGGACGTAATGAAAATAAGGTTCGTGCTTATGCAGAAAAACACCATATTCGAAAGTGGTATACTGATGCACAGGAACTTATAGACGATCCTGATGTGAATGCTATTTATGTAGCAACACCGCCATCGTCTCATGCGACGTATGCTATTATGTCTATGAATGCAGGTAAACCAGTATATATTGAGAAACCATTAGCTTCAAGTTATGAAGATTGTATTCGTATTAATCGAGTAAGTGAACAGACAGGAGTTCCTTGTTTTGTGGCTTATTATAGAAGGTATCTTCCTTATTTTCAAAAGGTAAAGCAACTTCTAAATGATGGTTGTATTGGTAATGTTCTTAACGTTCAACTACGCTTTTCGGTACCGCCAAGAGAATTAGACTACTCTTCAGAGAAGGAGTTACCATGGCGTCTACAACCTGATATTTCAGGAGGAGGCTATTTTTATGATTTAGCACCACACCAGATCGATATGTTACAAGATTTATTTGGTGTTATAACTCGTGCTCATGGTTATCCAAGTAATCGCGCACACCTATATGCTCCTGAAGATACAATCTCTGCTTGCTTCTTCTTTGAAAGTGGAATCCCTGGAAGTGGAAGTTGGTGTTTTGTTGGTCATGAAAGTGCGAAAGAGGATTGTATCGAAGTTATTGGTGATAAAGGAACCCTTTCTTTTTCTGTTTTTCATTATGATCCTATTCGTTTGATTACAAGTGATGGAACACAGAATATATCGGTTGATAATCCACCATATGTTCAGTTGCCAATAATTCGTAGTGTTATTGAAGATTTGCAGGGAATAGGTCATTGTAGTTGTACTAGTGTTTCTGCAACTCCAGCTAATTGGGTTCTTGATCGTATCCTATGGAAAAATTAAAAGAGTGGTGAGTGATTTTTGATGATTAATGTGGCATTTGTTGTAAGATGAAGCGTTTATTGATTTGGGTCGGATTATGCCTTGGATTTTTGGGTACTCCTGTGAAAGCTCAGCATACTATTTATTCTCAAGCAGATAGTATTCAAGTCGTTCGACTTCTTAAAGAGGCTCAGAAGAATAAAGAGAAGAATGTGAACTGGATGCTCTATTTTGGTAGAAAACTGCAAGGTGTTCCCTATGTAGGTGGAGTCCTTGATGATGGTGAGCAGGAAAATCTTATAATTAATCTTAGACAGTTGGATTGTACTACATTTGTGGAGCAAGTACTTGCTTTAAGTCAGTGTGCCTCTCACCATAAATATAGTTGGAATGATTTTCTGTCATATATGAAGAATATCCGGTATATTGATGGTCAAATTAGTTATGTTAAGCGCCAGCATTATTTTACTACTTGGATAAATGACAATGTTATACAAGGCTTGGTAAAAGATGTTCAAGGACCTGTTCCTCCATTTTCGTCAAAACAGACGATTCATGTAAATTATATGACTACTCATATTAGCTTGTATAAAATGCTAAAAGCACATCCTGCTTGGGTTCATGGTATTCAAACGATGGAGAATGATATAAATGGCAAGGTTTATCGATATATACCAAAGGAGAAAATCTCTAATACCTCTTTGTTAAGAAGGACGATTCATGATGGAGATATATTAGTTATGATTACGAATAAAAAGGGACTTGATACATCGCATATTGGTATTGCCAGTTGGCATAAAGATGGATTACATATGCTGAATGCTTCAAGTGTTCATAAAAAAGTGATAGAAGAACCGATGACTTTGTTTAAATATATGCAAAAACATCCATCACAAATTGGTGTTCGCGTGGTTAGACCTTTATATAAATGACTCAAATAATAGTACTTTAAAATAGAGTATAGAATGATATTCGATACATAGAATTCGGTTACGACGATAATTATAAATCTGTTGTTGACTTCTATAGGTAGTACAGGGTATTTTCTTGTATACTATTATGACGCTTTATCCTCACATCCAGCAATTCTATAGCCAAAGAGGGGAAAGCTTACACTTAGGCTGGTAAACACTATACTTTCGCAGTATAAACATCATGTTTTTAACCCATAAACACTATAGTTTTGCCATGCATTTATCAGTTTTGCAAAACGACAAATTACAAGACGGTTCATGTCAATTAAAATCAAAAAACATTAGTCACAGGTATAATAAAAAAGAAAAGAGTTACGCAAAGCGCAACTCTTTCTTATTATCCATTTATTTCTTTCAAGAAATCAGAAGGATTTTTTCCATATTCTTTCTTGAAAGCATCTCGGAAACTTCCTATATTGTTAAATCCTGCCATATGAGCAGCATCTTTAGCACTATATTTCCTTGTAGCTAGCAATTCCATACTATACTGTATTCTTTTTTTTCTGACATACTCTTTTGGTGTTAGATCGGTCAAACCCTTAACTTTTCTGTACAAAGTAGATTCACTCATGTACATCTTGTCTGTCATGAAATTCATGTCTAAATCTAAGTTGTCAATATTGTCATTGATCATCTGATTAAATTTATCCATAAACTCTTGGTCTATAGGAGATAGTCTTAATTCTATTATCTGGTCTTCATTTTTCTCGATATTGCCATTTGTAGTACTGTCATTATAAGTGTTGTTATGGTATTCTTCGGAATTAGAATTATTTTCTGCAGATACTTCTATGGCTTTTGTATTATCTACTTGATTAAAGCGTCTGCTTCTTGTGTCAGAAGTTAGCAATTCTACCATACGCTCGTGAGCCTTGAAAATATTGAGAACACGGGTTTTTAGTAGTTTACCACTAAACGGTTTGGTTAGATATGAATCAGCTCCAATTTCGTAACCTTTAGCTTGATCCTCTATCGTGTCTTTTGCCGTTAATAAGACTACAGGAATGTGGCTAGTACGAATATCGCTCTTTATGAGACGAGTCATTTCTATGCCATCCATGACAGGCATCATGATATCGCTAATGATGAGGCTAGGAGTTTTAGTAACAGCTAATTCCAAGCCTTCCTTACCATTTACACCTTGGTAAATGGTAAAGTTATCGCTGAAGATGTCTGCAACATATTGACGAATATCGGCATTGTCTTCAACTACCAATAGTGATTTCTCATTCTTATTATTAGGATAATCTTGTGGTGAGTCCTGAATTGTTACAGAATTATTTGCGAATTCAGCATTCGTCGTATCATCCTTGATCGGTGTAAACGTCTTTACCTCAGGCTCCTCATGAAGGGCATTTGGATAAGTTGCATTAATATTGAACGAAAGAGTGAAAGATGTACCCTTACCGATCTCACTTGTTACATCAATAGTAACTTGGTGCAAATCAGCCAAATTCTTTACCAAGGAAAGCCCCACACCTGTACCTTTTGATTGATGCTTGCCATTTACCATGTAGAATCTTTCGAAAATATGTGGAAGAGATTCTTTATCAATGCCGAAACCTGTATCTGATATGTTTAATTTTAATTTATCATTATCTACTTTAAGAGAAAGAGTGATATGTCCCTTAGATGTATATTTGACAGCGTTAGAAAGTAAGTTCTCTACGATAGTCGTGATCGCATTTCTGTCATACCATATATCAGGACAATTGCTATCTATGTCAATAATGAATTCTACTTTAGAATTCTTATTGGCTTTTTTGTATTTTTCGCCAAGATCAGCAATAAGCTTGTTTATACTGCCATATTTCACAATTAATTCTCGAATTTTATTTTCAGTTTTTCGGAATTCGAGTAACTGGTTGATCAAGTTGAGCAAGCGCATGCTGCTATTATGAATTGATTCGATTTTTTCTTTTAAATTGTTGGAAAGTTCTTTATCATTTTTCAAGTCTTCCAATCTGCTCATAACGAGACTTAGCGGAGTTCTCAATTCATTAGTAATAGAGGTGAAGAAACGCATTCTGTCTTTTATTTCTTGCTCTCTACTTTCATTTTTCTGTTTTTCTAGACTTAAGCCAGCTTTTAAATATAAGTGATGATAATAACTCCATACGGCATAGCCGATAACGGTACCTGCTAGTAAAGCATATAATAATATAGACCACCAGCACCAATACCATGGTGAATTAATCGTGATTTCAATTTCGCTAACCTTGGCTTTATCCCAAGTGTCACTTTTGAGTTTTGCTCTTACCTGGAAAGTGTACGTGCCAGGTTTGAGTTCTAGAAAAGAAACATCATCAGCATTATTAATAGCGATCCAGTCTTTGCTTAGACCAAGCATTCTATATTCATATTCTACAAATTCAATTTGTGCATAGTTGTTAACGCTAAAACGAACAGAGAAAGTATTTTGGTCGTGACCTAAAATATATTTGCCTTCTTCTTTTGGGGTAAATCCTATAATACCATCGATAACGATAGGCGATATATTCATTTTACGCTTTGTTTCTTTTATTTTAAAATAGCAAGCCCCTTTAGTAAAGCCAAAGAATAGAGTGCCATCGGGAGTGAAAGCAACAGCTTTTTCCATAAAGTCTCCCTTAGGTAATCCATTATGTGACCCATAAAAGGTGATTGTACTAGTTTGTTTATTATGACAAATAATGTCATCGTATGTACAGCCCCATAAATTGCCATTGGCATCTTCTTGGATACTCCTGAAATTATTATCACCGTTTTCGTCAGGTAATCCATATCGGATGATACGATGAGGATATTTAGTATCTTTTATTTCTAATAGACCATAGGTTGAAGCAATCCAGATCCCCCCTTTTTTGTTTAGTAAGAACTGGTTTACACCGGTAGCGAAATTATTTCCTGTGTTTCTAGATATGATTATTCTGTTATTTTGATCAAAAACGGTAAAACCTCCAGAAGTGGTTCCTACCCAGAGCTTGCCTTGATGGTCTCGTATGATTGCACTTGTGGAAGTTGTGTTAAGCTGGCTGTTGATAGCTTTTAGCGGTCTGCAGGTATTGCCTTTAACGGAGTATATTCCATTACTAGTCGCTATAAGCATAGAACCGTCTTTTTCTGTGAAGAAGTCTTTAACGTCGCAATGGCTTAATTCAGGAATACGAGGTAAAAAAGTTCCCGTTTTCGCATCCATGACAAGAGCACCTTCTTCACGAAGTCCAATCCAAATTCTACCATTATTATCCTTTTGAAAGCATATAACTTGAGTAAGATTTCCATTGATGTAAGGTAAAATATTCCAAGTTTTTACCTCTTTTAAATTCTTATAAAGTGAAAATTCGTTTTGTCTTCCTACAAAAATACTGCCATCTGGGAACCCTTTTAAGCCATATACCGGATTGTACAGCTTATTATTATTTTTATCCTCAGAGTTTCTGTTGAGAATGTGGAATGGAGAGGCTAGCTTAGATATAAAATCTATACCTCCACCTTTATGTCCGGCCCAAATGTTTCCATATTGGTCTATTCGTACAACTCGTAAGTTTGGTGAAGATAATTTACCGACAATATTACTAATATTTTCAAATTTAATCTGTTGTAGCTGTGGGCTGGTATATACATTCAGGTCGATAATATTACCACCATAGTCAGTCGTAATGACCAATTTGTGTTCTTTAGTTTCTCTAACTTGATGTACATTATTACTCATCAAGCCAAAATCATTTCCAGTGAAAGTGTATTGTATGTAACTACCATCATTCAAATTAACAAGGAATAAGCCATTTGATGTGGCAACCCAAACATTGTGTAAGTGATCTATGAAAACGTCTCTAACAGACTGGTTAGCTAAATAGTGGCGTGTATTTTTTGTTCTTTGATCTACAGAATAGAGACCTGAGCGCCAAGTTCCGACAAGAAGATGCCCATTACCATCATCGAGAATAGATGTTGGTTTGGCAAGTCCTTTTTTGAAGGAATTAATTTTCATGAGTGAAGTTTTTTTAGTGGCTGCATCATACATGCAAATATCTCCATTGTCGCAGGCTATCCAAATTCGTCCTTTTCCGGCACCTGCTATGCTCGTTGCTCCATTTGTTCGGAGTCCATTGTTTGTGGTTAAAGTATCAAATTTTTGAGTAATACAATTAATAATGCTTATCCCTCGTTTGCTGGATACACAATATAATAAATTGTTGTAATGATCGTAAAAAAGCTTATTGATAATGCTGCTTACGATAGGAGAAGTCTTATATCTATACATATAGATGTGACTTCCAACGATGTGATTTAGTCCATAATCAGTTGCAACCCATGTGAATCCTTGTTTGTCGAATGTGATGTCATTGACAAATTCATTAGAAAGGCCTTCTTCAAGTCCGATATGTTTCACATTAATATAATCGTAATTAGCTGCTATTATTTTTTGCGCAGAACATGTTAACAGCAGAAACATTACGAAATATTTGATACGAGTTAATGTGTTCATCATTGTTCTATTTTAATGTTTGATTTTCCAAATATAATAAAAAAATGTGAAATAAGAAAATAAAAATAACATTTTTTCTAATTTGGTACTAATTAGACCATGTTTTGAAGGGTAAATTTGTTAAAGGTTGCTAAATTGAGAAGAAAATAATACAATATCTATTAAGAATAATGTATTTTTGCAAAGTTTAGATTACTTTGATAAAAGGTAAAGGGTAAATATTTAGGCATGAGTAATGAAGAGTATAAGGCCTTTCAAGTAGTACATGAAGGGTTTACAACCAGAGAAGCAATAGATGAGGCAAAACGTTGTTTGCATTGTAAGGTACCTCAGTGTAAAAAGGGGTGTCCTATAGGTAATGATATTCCTGATTTTGTTCATGAGTTATCCATGGGAAATATAGGTTCAGCCATGAGCATTATTAATAATAAGAGTAATTTGCCTGCTATTTGTGGACGAGTTTGTCCTCATGAGAAGCAGTGTCAAGGTCATTGCGTAATGAACAAAAAGGGCAATCCTATTCAAATAGGAAAGCTCGAACAGTTTATTGCAGACTTTGATACAAAGATGAACCTTACTCGTGATAAACTTCCTCAAAAAAATAGAGGAAAAATTGCTGTTATCGGTTCTGGTCCTGCTGGTCTTACCGTTGCTGGTGACATGGCACGTCAAGGCTTTTCTGTGACTATTTTTGAAGGTCAAGAAGAGCCTGGTGGAGTATTGATGTTTGGTATACCTGAATATCGTTTGCCTAAGAAAGTAGTGCGTGCTGAAATTGCTAAAATTGAAGCTTTGGGTGTGAATATTATTTGTAACACTTTGGTTGGTGAAAATGGTATTACTGTTGATAGCCTTTTCCAACAGGGCTTTGATGCTATTTTTATGGGAACAGGTACAGCAATACCTCAAAATATGAATAATACCCCTGGTGCTACTTTACGGGGTGTAACTCAGAGTACTGATTTTCTTCACAATGTAAATGCATATAATGAGGGCGTTATTGGTCGTGAAATGGTGCCTTTGCGAACAGGTGAGAAGGTAGGTGTTATTGGTGGTGGTAATGTGGCTATGGATGCTGCACGTACAGCCATTCGATTGGGAGCTGATGTAACGGTGTTGTATAGACGAACACAAGAGGAAATGCCTGCTATTCAAAGTGAATATGAAGAAGCTGTAAATGAAGGGGTGAAGTTTAAATGGGAAACTTCTGTCTCGGAATTTATTGCAGGTCCTAATGGTCGTCTTGGAAAATGTAAGTTGGTTACTCCAGAAGGTGAGTGCGAAGAAAATTTTGATCGTATTTATCTTGCTATAGGTAGCCGTCCTGCTAATCGTATTGTTAGTACTACAGAGGGTATTGAAGTTGACGAAAAAGGTTATGTGAAGGTGGTAGATTACCCATTTGGTATGACCACTCGTAGAGGACTTTTTGCTGGTGGTGATGTTGTTCATCGTCCGCAAACTGTAGTCTTGGCTATGAAGGCTGCTAAAGAGGTCGCTGCGAGTATGATGCAGTATGTTGATGCTATTAAATTGTTGCAAGCTGCCAAGATAGTGGAAGCTGATGCTGCTGAGGAATCTGAAGATTAATATAAGTATCGTTAAGATATTTGTTATTTATTATAAAATTTCCTATCTTTGCTTTATGAAAGATAGGAAATTTTATTTTGTAGCAATTTGCGTGGGCTTAGTTTTAGCTGTTTTTATTATATCAGCTCCTGATGGATATGCTCATCGTGACCGAGTAAAGGAAGAATTACATCAATTAATGTCATCACGGTTGATGAAGAGGACTGGTGCTTCAAAGCAGTTGAATAATGCTATGATAGATTTTACAGTTGATCATTCGTTGTATGTGGATGATTATTATTTTTGTACTGTAGGGCGCATGACTATTGGTGGTTCTGAAGTAAGTACTTCTGTGGGTGTTCTTGGTAAAGTTTTTCTGATTAACGAAGAACGGGTAAAACAACAAGTAAATAGTCTAAACATCATGAAATGATTTAATTTCAGTACTGCTTTGCAAAAATAGTTTTATGAATTATATATGGATGGTGTAAGTGATAAATGTATATTTAGCTCGTTTTTTTTTTTTCTAATTTTTGATAAATGCTATAAGTGGTTGATTTAGTGATATTTATGTATGATATAGAAAAACGCTCTAAAAATAATTCAAAAAAAGTCTTTGAAAAGTTTGGCAGTATGGAAGAAAAGTAGTACCTTTGCACTCGCAATTCAGAAATACACTACTTGCTAGTGTTGAAACAATGCACCCTTAGCTCAGTTGGTAGAGCAACTGACTCTTAATCAGTGGGTCTAGGGTTCGAATCCCTAAGGGTGTACATTGTATGGAATTTCTGAAATTTATGCACCCTTAGCTCAGTTGGTAGAGCAACTGACTCTTAATCAGTGGGTCTAGGGTTCGAATCCCTAAGGGTGTACATAGAAGAAGGCTGATGGTTATATACATCAGCCTTTTTTCGTATATATGGGCTTTCCGGCAGTTTTTGTTGTTTCGCAAAAAACTATATGAGCGTACGAAAATTCATATATATGCTACTAAACCGTTACCAGGCTTCTGCAAAACCGTTACCACATGAGATAACCTAAGGTGTCGGTCGTTTTGACCGGAAGCATAAAGCCCCCGAGAAACCTCTCTATTATTCTGTGTAAGAAAGTCTTAATCGACTAAAACAGCAAGTGCCAATTCTTGAAAAAGGAATTGGCACTTAGACATTTTATTGTGTTTGGAAAACTCTCTTATTCTAATGTAATCAAGAAAAGATTTCGAGAGTCTTTTTTCTTGATTTCATAACTATCTGGACTTATTGTTATTTTATAAATGCTTGTGTTGCCAGTATAGCTGGTTCCATTAAGTTTGAATGATGCAGTTTCGTTGTCTCCAAAAACAAGCGTCAGTTCCATTTCTTTAGTCGTTGTGAACTTTATACTCGTGCTACCTTCCATTTTTAAGCAAGTAGAGTAGGTTGTACCGTTATAGGTAGCTGTTCCTTTGCTATTTGAACCATTGCCAATAACCGTAAATAATGGATTTGAAGGAACACCTGTTTTATCAAAACTACAGATAAGACTTTCTGTTATTGCTTGATTTGTATCTTGATCGGTTTGATCATTTGAAGTGGAATCACCATCTTGTGTATTTGCTGATGGTTGTTGATCAGAGTTAGCACTAAGACCCGTATAATTGTCAATCAGGTTTGCCAAACTTGTGTTTACGTCAGAGCTGGTATCTTCGGAGTCAGAAAAAGTATATTGCAAATCACCATGATTCAGGCGTCCTGCTCCATAATATCCAGTAACGATAGATGGTACATCTTCAGCCGCGTTAGGGGTATAAGAGTACATAAGTGATGTATCTGTATCAAAGTTGTTATAGGTATCTTCGCCACTTAGTGCCTTAACGATATCAGGAACTTTCTCATCTCTACTGCTTGCCTCATAAGCGTCAAAGTTAGTTTTTGTGTCGATGTTTAGACTTTCTGCAGTAACCTCTTTTCCTTTAGTGAGTAATGTTGAAGCTCCGTAAGGCCAATAGCTCACGGTATTGTTTGTGCATACAATCTTGTTGCCATAACTCTTGATACTTCCGCCAGTTTCATTAGAGAAAGTAGCATTATCCAGTTTATAGGAACTAGAACCATCATATACATCATTGCCTTGTAGAGATGTCAGCATCGGGAATTTACAATTGCGGAAATAGTTTGCTTCCACAAAAGCGTCACTTCCTGTAGTTACACCTACACCGTATTTCGAGTTACCATCGAAATAATTATTCCACATGTGTACAGACATGGTTCTGATACGAGCATGTCGAGAATCGCTATGATCAAACCAGTTATGATGATAAGTGATATAGTTTGGCCCAGTTTCACTCTTCATACCACACATACTTGATTTTCCTGAATCCCAAAAGTGACAATTGTCGATAGTGACATATTTTGAATCAGACTTTACATCAATGGATCCATCGCCCTTGGCATGGTCTCCGCTACCACTTTTACCATAGAAGACATCAATATGGTGTACCCAAATGTTGGAGTTATTTGTATCAAGCGAAATACCATCATCCATTTGTCGCATAATTCCTAAGTTTCGGAATTCTACGCTTTTTGAATTTCTTACTAAAAAACCAAATCCTTTGATGGTTGCATCTTCGCCTATACCTTCGATAGTTAGGTTTAACTCGCTGTTAGCTTTTTTACCTTTTATCTGAACACCTTCTTCGCTACTTCCGTATGAATCTAGTTGTCCATCCTTAATACAACCAATGATACGAATAGCTACCGGATTAGTAACATTACCCTTTTCAAGGGCAGATAGGATAGACTGCAGTCCAGTAAAAGTACCAGAACTTAAATTAGCAGTAACAGTTTTTGCATTGTTAGCATTTACATATACAACGACGGCATTTTCTTTAAGCGTACCATCATCTTTGTAGGCGCCTACTCCTGAATAATTTAGGTGTGCAAATCCAGAACGAGTATATTCCTTTACTGTCAATACGTCTGTTTCGCTAGCTTTGTTTTCTACTTCTTTACCATTGATAACAGGTACGATGCGTAGTTGATAATCTCCTGCTTGAAGTCCAACCACATCAGCTCGAACATAATCGGTATATTGACGTACAAGTTCATTATCAATTTGTTTATATTCGTTGATGTTTCCACCTTTTATATATACATTGTAGCTTTCTGCTCCTTTCATAATGGCCCATTCTGCATAAGCAGATTCAAGCCATCCCTTTGCTTCACTGATTGTGATATTTCCTTCAGCAATCTTCTTGAATTTAATATGGCTTACATTTCCGTCATAGGTTATTGTATTGCCGTTTATTGGATTAACTGTTATTTGATCTTGGTTGAATTCAATACTATTGAGGTTAGCCGTTTGAAAATTGTCGATTTTACCATTTTGAAGAGTAATATTTACTTCATTTTGGCTTAAAGCCGATTGTGATACAAGAAGTGTCGAGAATAGTATATAAGAGTATTTCATTTTTTTTGGAATTTTATAAATGTGTGACCAGCTTTAATGATATAGATACCTTTTGTTAGATGCTCTAAAGGGAGAGTTATACTTTCTGAAGAAACTCTGGTTTGAAAGCATTTTTTTCCGGATGTATCAAAAAGTTCGATGCGTTCACCAGGTACTATACCTTGCAAGTTAAGAGTGTTTCCGGTGATATTTGAGAGGTTTTGATAAGTCTTTATAGAGCTTATACCAGCAGTTTGGTTCCAGGTTATTGTGACATCTTCCATATCTTCGCTTTGCTGGCTGTCGTTAGCATTAAAATGTAAAATAACATGGTCTCCATCAAATGTTATTTTACTTAATGTTTCTTCTACTTGAATTCCGTTGATGGTTACTGTCGGATTTGTGTCATTGGCTGCCCATGCGTTGGATGTTCCAATGCTAAAAACTAACGCAGCAAACAATGGCAATCTATACAATTTTAGGTTTTTTTTCATGTTTAATAGTTTGTTTTTCATTAAGTTTATTTGCAAAAATATATAAAGGCATTGGTTTATCCAAATTATTAAAAGAAAAAGGTAGGTTAAGACATAAAAAAATATGTAACTTTGCAGATTATGAAGGAACAAATAGAAAATCTTCTTCGGGAGATGAATCAAGGAATATACGAAAAGCAGCAAGAGATATCTCTTTCATTGTTGGCAGCCGTCGCTGGAGAAAGTATCCTTTTACTAGGACCTCCTGGTGTTGCAAAAAGTATGGTGGCACGTCGTTTGAAACTTGCATTTCTTGGAGCAAGGAGTTTTGAATACTTGATGTCTCGTTTCTCTACCCCCGATGAAATCTTTGGTCCTGTGAGTATATCTCGTCTCAAGCAGGATGGTGTTTATGAGCGATCTGTTGATGGTTATCTTCCTACGTCTGATGTTGTATTTTTGGATGAAATATGGAAGGCTGGCCCTGCTATTCAGAATACGCTCTTGACAGTTGTTAATGAAAAAATATTTCGTAATGGTACTCAGGAATATCAACTTCCTCTTAAATTATTAATTGCTGCAAGTAATGAATTACCTGCAAAGGGCGAAGGTCTAGAGGCATTATGGGATCGCTTTGTTATCCGCTTAGAGAGTACTCCTATCCGCGACGAGCGTAATTTTGAGCAGATGCTTATAGGGGAAGATCGCGAGTGCGAAGTTAGCGAGAAATGGAAGATAACTAATGCTCAATATCAAGAATGGCAAAGTAAACTTTCTGATATTTCCATCTCTCATGAAGCGATGTCGCTTATTTTGCAGATACGTAAGCAGCTTCGCGCTGTAAATATAGACCCTGCTGATGAACGTCGTCGTATTTATGTAAGCGATCGAAGATGGAAGCAAATCGTTAAATTGTTAAGGACATCTGCGATGTTGCAAGATCGTGACGAGGTACAGATAGTAGATATTTTTCCTATTTATCATTGCTTATGGCAGGAACCTGAAGAGCGTGATGAAGTTAGAAATATTGTAATTCGTACATTATTCTTAAATTTAGCACAGCAGTTGGCTACTCTTAAAGATGATTTGGCTAAAGATATTCTTTATCACCATTGTAATCGTGATTATGTAAGTGAAATTGAAGCAATTGCTGATCAATTACAAAATCGTGATCAGTCTATCCAAAACAATATTTTTATTGGAAATTCTGATAAGATTAGGATTAAAGAGTATTTGAAGGATTTTTATAAAGAATTAGCTTTTACCCGTCAGGATACGTCCAAGCTTTATGAATAAAGATTTAGTTGAAAGTAGTCGTTATCTCTATGTTTTACAGGCATATTGTCAGCAAGGCGTTATTCCTGATCGTAAAAAAGTTGAGGCAGTGGAACAACCATGGATTCATTTGGATGATGCTTTGATGGATTATTTGTATGAACTCATGGCTGATTCACATTATCAAGCTCAGGTTAGAAACAGCCGAATAAGGGGAAAGTTGTTTTATACAGAAGTAGGTAAATTTATAGTTGATAATATCCATTACCTGAAGTTCCAAAATATGCGTTCTTGGACAGAACAAAATAAGATGAAAAAAGTGTTGGAATGGGGGGAAGCTAAGCGTCGGGATCGTGAAACATGGATGGAATTACTTCATGAAATAGATCGGAACCACCATGATGATGGTTTTGATAAAGATTTTTTTATTCGACTTTTTTCGCAAGAAAAAGATAATGAGTTAGAGGGTGCTGCTAATCTTTTAAATTGGGAATTATTAGTAAGAGATTGGCGGGAATCCTTGAATCATGGGCATCGTCGTATAGTCGAGAATCATATCAAAGCTCGTAAGGCTGGTTTTGAAACTAATCTTCGATTATTGATGGATCAGATGACTCAGCATATTCGTGAGAAAAATATTAGTGAGGCAGAAGCTTCTCAGGCTTTTGATCAGATGGAAGGTACATGGACAGAAACGGAATTTGAACGTAAATTGCGTGAGATCCGTCTTCAGGACAGATATCCAGAAATCGGAGAGATTGTAAGTTGTATGGGCCGGATAGAAGATGCTTCAGGTCGAGAAAGATTAACTGTAGCAGCTGGATATTCCATGAAGATAGAACATTCTTCTGGAAGTGATATCGAGGGAGTAACTATTGGTAATGATCTTAATGCCCTCTTACCTGCAGAATTGGCACAGTATGGTGATGAGCTTTTGGGCGATGCTTTTATTTACAAGTATCTCACGAAAGGGTTGCAGACATTACGTTATAAGTCGGAAATAACAAAACCTTCTAGAAAATTAGGTTTTGTGCATGCTACTCGTAAGGGACCTATGATCGTGTGTATTGATACGTCTGCAAGTATGTATGGTATGCCTGAGCGTATTGAGTCTTCTCTTATATCTTTGTTAGAAGATTCTGCAGAAAAGCTTCAGAGAGACTGTTTTCTTATCGATTTTTCCGTAAGTGTTCATCCTGTAGATTTATTAGAGCAATTGCATCAACAGCGGTTGCAAAAAATAGGATTATCTGATAGAAATAAGCGCATGAGTGTTCAAGAGCGAAATCGAAAAGAAGGACTTCCTTTTATCGGTGGGGGTACTAGTGCCAAATTAATGCTTGATACCATGATGGAACTTTTGGACAATGATGGTAAGGCCTATATAAATGCAGATGTGCTTTGGATTACCGACTTCTTAATTCCTATGCCAGAGCAAACTCGATATTTTAAAAAATGGGAAGAGTATAAAAAGACAGGAACCAAGTTTTATGGACTTCGAATAATCTCTTCAGATGAAAAACATGAAAATGAGTGGGAACACTTATTTCATAAGATTTATACTATTCGGTATCGCCAAATTAGAAGATATTGAATATCTTCCTTTTAACGATGTCTAGCTTTTGCTGAGCTTCTATTGCATAAGACTTTTTTTCAATCCATGGTGTCTCATTACCGAACCTATCCATGCGAGTAATAGCATAATGGTAAGATGATACTTTTTGAAGATAGTGATTTAGTTCTTTTTTAGGAATTCTTCCAATCACTAGATTTCGAGCATCAGCGGTATTCACTGGATATTGGTTAGAAGCGTATATATTATACAAGGTATCAGTAGGCACTTTCTTTTCCCAAGTCATGGCAGGTACTAAAGCTGGATAGGCATTGAAATTCTTAGTATATTCGTAGATGCCTTTTGTGTTGTCTGTGAAAAATTTTCCTCTAAAGAACGTATGTCCCATGCCAAGTTGTCGAATAACTTGCATTTCTCTTGTAATTTCTTCTATAGGCCAGTTCTTTTCTTTAGGAGACAAAAAATATATACCTAGTCCAGGTGCTATAATTCGTCCATTATCATTTTCTTTCCAGTCTATGGCAAAAGGATAGAAATTATTTCCCTTGAAATACATCATCGGGAATAGTTCGTCCATTAAACCATCACGAAGCCAACCTTGTGCATCTTGACATACCCTCTCGTAAGCATTCCATCCATGAGCCCAATTACGTGGTAAGTCGTTGTATTTTCCTATTGGTGAGCAACTAATTTTTATCCATGGTTTAATAGGCTTTACAGCTTTGTTTATTTTGCTTACAATAGAAGTAATATAGGCTCTTCCTTGCTCTTTGTTGACTTTGAGTTTCCAGTCTTCAGGATATCGTATATAGTCAAGATGGATACCATCGATATCATAATTTTGCGTTATTTCCGCACAAATCTTAGCCAGGTAGTCGCCAGTTCTAGCATCTTCTGGGTTCATGTAGCCATCAATACCAATCTTTTTGATGAGGTTTCCAAATTTTTTCCTTAATGTTATACACCCAAGACTATTCCATTTACCAACAGGTATAGTTACAATCCATGCGTGTAATTCCATTCCCCTTTTGTGGCATTCGTCAATAGCGAAGGCAAGGGCATCGTATCCTGGAGATTTACCAGGAAATCCGGAAAGACATCCATCCCAAGGTTCATACGCTGAGGGATAGATCATGGTACCTCTTACTCGGGTCTGAATCAAAATGGTGTTTATACCGGCTTGCTGATATAAATCAAGTAAGTGGCAGAGTTCGGTCTTTTGTTTTTGTGCAGATCGTTCTGATTGAGAATAGGAGTGAGGCCAGTCTAATCCGCCGATAGTGGTGAGCCATACGGCACGAACTTCTCGTTTAGGGATATTTGTGTTAAAATAATTAGTATCTTCGTTTTTTTCTTTGTAACTATTATAGTAGATACTTTGATTTTGTCCCCAAGATGGAATATAGATATATGCCAAAATTAGCAATAGCAAATGATGTTTCATGTTCTTATTTGTAAATTTTGAAAGCAAAGGTACAAAATAATTATTATATGTAAAAATGATTATTTCTTCTTGAAAGATTACGGGATAGTAAATTATTATTATTTGGCTAATTTTATTTTCTTTCTGAAAGTAAATTTGTATATTTGCATTTGAATTTAAACATAAAACCAATAAATAATCATTTTATGATTTCATTTACTTTAAGTCTCTTAGCTCTAATTATAGGTTATTTTATTTATGGCCATTTTGTAGAGCATGTATTTGGCCCTGATGATCGACCAACTCCAGCTGTCGTTAAATGCGACGGTGTAGATTTTATGACTCTTCCTAGTTGGAAGATTTTTATGATTCAATTCCTAAATATTGCCGGAACAGGTCCTATTTTTGGCGCTATTATGGGGGCGTGGTTTGGTCCTGTCGCTTATCTTTGGATCGTGTTTGGATGCATTTTTGCAGGTGCTGTACATGATTATCTATCTGGTATGTTAAGTATTCGTCATGGTGGTGCTAATTTACCAGATTTGGTAGGTAACTATTTGGGACAGCGTACAAAGACGGTCATGCTGATATTCTCCGTTTTACTATTAATGATGGTAGGAGCTGTATTTGTTTTAAGTCCTGCTATTATTTTAGAGGGAATTTGGGGTGAAAAAATCATGTGGATTGTTGTTATATTTGTTTATTATGTAGTTGCAACTATGTTGCCAGTAGATAAGATTATCGGTAAGATTTATCCTTTATTTGCTTTCTCTCTTATCTTCATGGCAATAGCATTGATGGTTGGGCTTTTCATCAAGATGCCAGCACTTCCTGAACTTTGGTCTGATGTAGCAAGCTTAGGTACCAAGGAGTCATCTGAATTATTGGGCGTAAAAGAGTTTGCAAGTAATAATCCTATTTTCCCTTGCCTCTTCATTACAATAGCGTGTGGTGCAATTAGTGGTTTTCATGCTACTCAAAGCCCTTTAATGGCGAGGTGTGTTGAAAGTGAAAAACTTGGTCGTCCTGTTTTTTATGGATCAATGATTACTGAAGGTGTAGTGGCTTTGATTTGGGCTACCGTATCTATTTTCTTTTTTTATAATGACGGATGGCGAGAGGTTGTGCCTGCAGATCAGATACAGACTTTCTTTGCCCAATGGGATCATGGTAAAGGTAAAACCTTGGTTCAATTCTTTGATGCTCCGATGGTTGTCAAAATGATTTGCTCAAGTTGGTTAGGTGTATTTGGAGGAATTTTAGCTCTACTAGGTGTTGTTGCTGCCCCTATAACTAGTGGGGATACTGCTTTGAGAAGTGCTCGACTTATTATTGCTGATTTTGTTGGATTGGATCAGCAATCCGTGAAAAATCGTTTTTATATTAGTATACCATTATTTGCTGTAGTCGTAGCTCTTCTAGTATGGCAAATGAAGAATCCTAATGGATTTAATGTTATTTGGCAATATTTTGGATGGGCTAATCAAACTTTGAGTGTGTTTACATTATGGACGCTTACAGTCTACTTGGTGCAGAAAAAAAAGCCATTTATTATCACTTTGATTCCAGCATTATTTATGACGATTGTATGCTCTTCGTTCTTGGTTATGAGCCCTCAAGCATTCGGATTTAATACGTCTATTGGATATGGTATAGCTACTGTTATTTTAGTATTATCTCTAAGTGGCTTTTTTGCTTGGTATCGCAAAGTAACAACCAGATAAATTGTTAGTAAATGTTTTAAAGGAAAGGGAAAAGGTGAAACTTCGTAATAGAAGTTTCACCTTTTTAAGTTGAATTGTCAATTTTCTACAAAAGATATTGTATCTTTGCAGTTATGGAAAAGCAATATCCTTCTCGCCTTTTAGAAAAGGCGGTTTCTGAATTTTCAAGATTACCGGGAATAGGACGTAAAACTTCTTTGCGTTTGGTTTTGCATATGCTTCGCCAAACAAATGAGGATGTAGATGGTTTTGTATCTGCTATATCGCATTTGAAAAAGGAGGTAAAATATTGTAAGGTATGTCATAATATCAGCGATACTGATGTATGTCCAATTTGTTCTGATCCTCGTCGAGATGCTTCTACAGTGTGTGTGGTAGAGAATATCCAAGATGTTATGGCGATAGAAAATACGCAGCAATATCACGGTTTATATCATGTTTTGGGTGGTATTATTTCACCTATGGATGGAGTAGGACCTGCTGATATTGAAATAGATTCTCTTATCAATCGTGTAGCTGAAGGACATGTAGAGGAAATTATTTTTGCTTTGAGCTCAACGATGGAAGGGGATACAACAAATTTTTTTATATCACGGAAATTGGCCGATTTTCCTGTTAAATTGAGTGTTATTGCCCGTGGTATCTCGGTAGGTGATGAATTGGAGTATACTGATGAAGTGACTTTGGGCCGTTCTATTCTTAATCGTACACCTTTTGGTAAGTAGAATTTTTGATATGAATACTATACAACAAAAATTATTATTCTTTTTTTGGGGTCTTCTTGGTGCAAGTGGTCTGTTGGTTCTTTTGGCTGAGACAGAAATGATAGTATTGCCTGTGATGAGCAGTAATGGAGTCTTTATTAGTCAAGTATTATTGGAGCTTTTTTCAATAGTTTGTATTCCACTTGCATTACGTCTATTCACTTTTGATAGAATACATCAAGAACTGATAAATCGTAAAGAAAAGGCTCTATTAAAGTGGGGGTTAGTTCGCTTGTCTCTTCTGCAGATTCCAATGTTTGCTAATCTGGTATGCTACTATCAATCTTATTCTCCTGCTTTTGCTTATTTAGCTATCATATTATTTCTTTGTCTCTTTTTTGTGAATCCGAGTAAAGAAAGATGTAATGCTGAAATAAATAATAATTCAGAAAAATGAAATTGTCGGTAGTTATCGTTAGTTATAACGTTAAATATTATTTGGAGCAGTGTTTGCTTTCTTTACAACGTGCTTTATCTACAATAGATAGTGAGGTAATTGTTGTTGACAATCATAGTAAGGATGGTAGTTGCGAATACTTGAGAGAAAAGTTTAGTGATGTACAATTTATAGCAAGTAGACATAATTTAGGTTTTGCTCGTGCTAATAATCTTGCTATAAAAAAATGTAAGGGTAAGTATGTACTTTTGCTTAATCCTGACACTGTTGTTGGTGAAGATACGCTGATTCATGCTGTTGACTTTATGGATAAACATGCTGATGCAGGTGCTGTAGGAGTAGGGATGCTTCATGTTGATGGCACTGTAGCTATGGAGTCAAGAAGAGGTATCCCTTCTCCTATGACTGCGTTTTATAAGATGATTGGCCTTTGTAATCGTTTTCCAAGAAGTAAACGTTTTGGAAAGTATTATATGAGCTATTTACCTTGGGATAAACCCTGTGAAATAGAGATTGTTAGTGGTGCTTTTTGTCTTTTGCGTAAAGAAGCTTTGGATAAAGTAGGACTGCTTGATGAAGATTTTTTTATGTATGGTGAAGATATTGATTTGAGCTATCGAATCTTAAAGGGTGGTTATCATAATTATTATATCCCAGAACAGATACTTCATTATAAAGGTGAAAGTACTGAGAAATCTTCATTCCGCTATGTTCATGTGTTTTATGGGGCTATGTTTATTTTCTTCAAAAAGCATTTTAGTGCTATGAATTTGTTGTTTAGTATTCCAATTAAGCTTGCTATTTATGTGAAAGCTTTTTGGGCAACAATCTCTATGCTTTCTCAAAATTTAAATCGAAGTTTAGGTTTTGTTTCTTCGAAAAAGGTTCCTTCTGATACATTGGAAGAGTTTCTAGTGTGTGATACACAAAATATGGAATACAGAGAGATTCTTAAGCAACTTGCTAACTCTGATCATAAACGTCCGATAGCTTTTTTATATAAGGACAAAAAAATGGTTATTACACCAAGTGATGTAATTTTCGATGATCTTTGATAAAATTAAGGTTGCACTAAAATGGTATCCTTAATCTATGGGTTAGGAGATAAACAAAAAAAGTCTTCAGATAATTCTGAAGACTTTGCGGTGCGTACGAGACTCGAACTCGTGACCTCCTGCGTGACAGGCAGGCATTCTAACCAACTGAACTAACGCACCAGTTAATTCTTGCTGATGTAGTTGCGGTGCGTACGAGACTCGAACTCGTGACCTCCTGCGTGACAGGCAGGCATTCTAACCAACTGAACTAACGCACCAATTGTACATCATTTCTGAATTGCGAGTGCAAAGATAGTAATTTATTTTGATTCTGCCAAATTTTTATTCGTATTTTTCTTTGTAAAAAATATGGCTTTTATGGTAATAGAAAGGGTTACCGTAAAAACTACGATAACCCTTTGTATTTTAATGTAGATATAAAAAATCTTAGTAAATGCCTTGAGCCATCATAGCTTTAGCAACTTTCATGAAGCCTGCTACGTTAGCACCCTTGACATAGTTGATATATCCATCTGGTTCTGTACCATACTTCACACAATTAGCGTGAATTTCGTCCATGATGTTATGGAGTTTGGTATCAACTTCTTCACGAGTCCAGCTCAAGCGTTCAGAGTTCTGAGACATTTCAAGACCAGAAGTTGCAACACCACCAGCATTAGAAGCCTTACCTGGGCAGTAGAGAATCTTAGCATCCTGGAATACCTTGATAGCTGCAGGTTCTGTAGGCATGTTAGCACCCTCTGATACTGCAAATACGCCATTTGCTATAAGAGTTTTAGCTTCAGCTTCGTTAATTTCGTCTTGAGTAGCGCAAGGGGTTGCAATGTCGGCTTTCTCGCCCCAAGGTCTTGCATTCTCTACATATTTAACGCCATATTTCTCAGCATATTCCTTGATACGTCCACGTTTAACATTCTTCAATTCCATGATGAATGCAAGTTTTTCTGCATCAATACCATCAGGGTCATATATATAACCGTTAGAGTCTGAGCATGTAACAGGTTTTGCACCCAACTGAAGAAGTTTCTCGATGGTGTACTGTGCAACGTTACCAGAACCAGAAACCAAAACAGTCTTACCTTCGAGACTTTCGCCACGAGTCTTCAACATATCCTCAAGGAAGTAAACATTACCATAACCAGTAGCTTCAGGACGAATCAAAGAACCACCGAATTCAAGACCTTTACCAGTTAAAATACCCTGGAACTGATGAGTTAACTTTTTATATTGACCAAACATGTAGCCTACTTCACGACCACCAACACCGATATCACCAGCAGGAACATCCTCGTCAGGACCGATAAGACGGTAGAGCTCATTCATGAATGCTTGGCAAAAGCGCATAACTTCCATATCACTCTTTCCGTGAGGATCGAAGTCTGAACCACCTTTGGCACCACCCATAGGAAGAGTTGTGAGGGAATTTTTGAAAGTCTGCTCGAAAGCCAAGAATTTCAAAATAGAAGCGTTAACAGATTTGTGGAAACGAAGACCACCTTTATAAGGGCCGATAGCATTATTGTGCTGTACGCGATATCCCAAGTTTGTCTGTACATTTCCATTGTCGTCAACCCAAGAAACTCTGAACTGAAGAATACGATCTGGAACGCAAAGACGTTCAATCAGGTTTGCCTTTTCAAATTCAGGATGCTTATTGTACTCTTCTTCTATAGTACCAAGAACCTGACTTACAGCCTGAATGTATTCTGGCTGACCTGGAAATTTAGCCTTGAGCTTTTCAATGACTTCTGTTGCTTTCATATTTCTTAATCCTTTATTGGTTTATAAATTCTATAATAAGCTACTTTTTAAGAAAGTAATTCTTAATATTTGACTTGCGGTTGCAAAGTTAAAGGATTTCTTTTAAAAAACAAGAAAAAAGACACTTTTTTTTAAGAAAAGATTATAAAAAGTAACTTGTTAGGTGTAAAAGTAGCCATTTTATTCTTTTTTCTTACGTAAAAAACAATAAAGTTCTGAAAGCATTTACTTCCAGAACTTTACATTATGTTATTTTCTAAAGCCAAATAATTTCTTTATGAAACCTTTGATTCTTTCTGTTTTTTTAGTAACAGTCGTTTCTTGTATTGGGGCTACTTTTTTATTTTGTTTTGCATTATAGTTTTGCTTTTTATTATCCTTAATGCTATTTTGGCGTTTTTTAAAGTTGCCTTCTATGTTCCCTTTTCGTTTTGGCTTTGGATAATTGCTACTTCTGTTTTGGGCGTTCGTATTTCTATTCTGAGTATTCTCTTGGTTTGGATTGTATTGCTCTTTTCTTACCTTATTTTTATTAGCTTCAGATGACTTTTTATTTCTTCTGTTTTCGTTTGTCTTTTTTCCTTCATATTGATGGTCGCGATACATCGGGTTGGTCCTTTTGTTTTGTGGATTTGATGTGCGCTCAGTTATGTCGTTATTTTTCTGGTGACAATGCTGTTTTTTATCTTTATGTGAAGTTTGGTTTCGATCTTTGCGTCTTCTGTTTTTGGCAGAATTGTTGTTCTTATTAGGTTTTCCCTGTTTTCTGTATTCAGGTCCATCACCTAAATTTTCTGGTAACTTATTCTTTTGGATTTCTTTTTCGAGAAATTTTTCGGTTTGTTGAAAATAGAATTGATCTTCTTCACTTACAAGTGTAATTGCAGCTCCGTCTCTATCTGCACGTGCTGTTCTACCTATGCGGTGTACATAGTCTTCTGTATCGTGTGGTACATCATAGTTGATGACCATGGTTATGTCATCAATATCAATACCTCTTGAAACAATATCTGTAGCAACAAGTACGTCTAGCTGACCTGCTTTGAATTTATACATAATATCATTGCGTTCTTCTTGTGTCAGGTCCGAATGCATTTCTCCGCTATTAATATGTTTACGTTGTAAAGCACTATTTACTTGTTTTACTTTTGTTTTACTGCCACAGAAAACGATAACTCTTTTTAGATCTCCAGCTTTGAATATATCTTTAATGATGCCTAATTTTTGTGTTTCGTAGCAGATATAGGCGCTTTGCTTAATTTTTTCCGCTGGTTTGCTTACAGCCAATTTAATTTCAATAGGTTTTTTTAGCAGTGTTTTTGCCAAGTCTTCGATTTTTTCAGGCATAGTTGCAGAGAACATGATAGTTTGGCAAGTTTGAGGAAGTTCTTTAGCAATAGCTTTAATATCATCTGCGAAACCCATGTCGAGCATTCGGTCTGCTTCGTCTAGAATAAAGAAGCTAACTTTACTCAAGTCTACATTTCCCAAACTTATATGTGATATCAAACGTCCTGGAGTAGCTATAACAACATCTGCTCCGAGTTTAAGACTTTTTACTTCTTGATCGTAACGGTTGCCATCATTTCCTCCATACACAGCGATACTGCTTACGCCTTGCAGATAATAACCAAATCCTTGCATTGCTTGGTCTATCTGCTGAGCTAATTCTCTTGTAGGGCTCATGACAACACAGTTTATTGCTCCTTCAGGATAGCCACCATCATCTAATTTACTTAATACAGGTAACAAATATGCTGCAGTTTTTCCTGTTCCTGTTTGAGCTACACCTAATACATCATGTCCATTTAATATTTCAGGGATGGTTTTTTCCTGAATTGGTGTACATGAATCAAACCTCATATCGTATAGTGCATCAAGCACATTATCATTTAAGTCTAAATTTTCAAATCTCACTATTATCTGATTTTATTTGTTTCTAATTATAATATTTATCTCTTTAATCTTTTTACCTTGGTGCTCGTTTATAGCAGAATAGGGCTATGATTGCGAAAATCATATTTGGTATCCATGCTGCCAACATAGGTGGGGCATCAGCTTGAATAGCAAATGTAGAACTTACGGTCTGGAGCATGATATAAGCAAAACTTAATGCCAAGCCTACTCCTAGGTACATACCCATTCCTCCTTTTCGTTTGCGTGAAGATAGAGACAAGCCAATGATGGTTAAAATGAAAGATGCAAAGGATGAGGCTATTCGTTTATGATATTCTACTTCGTATTGTACTACATTTCCAGAACCTCTATTTTTTTGTTTTGAGATATATTCTTTTAGTTGTGGGCTTGTAAAAGTTTCTTGTTGTCCTTTAGAATATACGAGATCAGTAGGTTCCATATATAATGTCGTATCTTTTTGGTTCCCGTTTGTAATATGTTCTCGTAATCCTCTTAAATGTCTCTCTTTCCAGTTGCTCATACGCCAATGATATTTACTATCAGAAATTGTGTCATACTGTATTTCCATAGCTGTCATGTGGTCTACAAGTTTTTTATTTTCAAATTTATCTAGAGAAAAGCCAAACCCTTTTTTTAGTCTGTCGTCATAATGCTGTATATACACAATGACACCTTTGTCTATTTGTAGCATTACGTTATCTGCAGAAGTAATTTTCTTTTTGTTTTTATATAAGGACTCGAAATTTTGTCTTACAACGTTTCCGTGGGGAATGACATAGGCTGATAAATAATAGTTGAGCATCGATATCAAGATACAAGAAATCATATATGGCCTCATGAGTCGTTTGAAAGATACTCCAGCGGCTAAAATTGCTATAACTTCCGAATTCCCTGCTAATTTTGAAGTGAAGAAAATAACGGCGATAAAAACAAATAAAGCGCTAAAAAGGTTGGCAAAATATGGGATGAAGTTGGCGTAATAATCAAAAACAATTGCCTTTAAAGGGGCGTGATATTCTGTAAATTTTGCCAGATTCTCATTGATATCGACAACGATAGAGATGGAAATAATCAAGATAATTGAAAAGAAATATGTTCCGATGAATTTCTTGATGATATACCAGTCTAAACGCTTGATGTATCGACGGAGATTTAGAAAACCTAAAAAAGAAAGCTTTATACCTAACCATTTACAAAACTTGATAAGCCAGGCAAACCTATCTTTCATAGTTTTGCCTAGTCTAAAAAGTTTATGGAATTTTCTTAATTTCGTGTAGTCCATTTCTTTTGTTAAATTCTTCTACCGAGTTGATCTATAATAGATCTTTTCCACGTTACAAAGTCACCTTGCTCTATATGATGACGAGCATCTGTTACAAGTCTTAGATAGAAAGACAGATTGTGTATACTTGCTATCTGCATAGCTAGTAACTCTTGCGCTTTAAACAGATGATGAAGATATGCCTTTGTTGTAATGCGATCTATTTCGCATCCATCTGGATCTACAGGGCTGAAATCATCTTCCCATTTCTTATTACGCATGTTCATGGTTCCATTATAGGTGAACAACATGGCATTTCTACCATTTCGAGTAGGCATTACGCAATCGAACATATCGACACCGCGCTCAATACCTTCCAAAAGATTTTGAGGTGTACCTACTCCCATAAGGTAACGAGGTTTGTCTTTTGGTAATATTTCATTGACAACCTCTATCATTTCGTACATGATTTCTGTTGGTTCACCCACAGCGAGTCCGCCGATTGCATTTCCGTCAGCACCTTTGTCTGCGATATACTTGGCTGCTTCTTGTCGAAGGTCTTTATATGTACATCCTTGAACAATAGGGAAGAGACTCTGATTGTATCCATAAAGAGGCTCTGTTTCGTTAAAGCGCTTGATACAGCGATCGAGCCATCTTTGTGTCATCTGCAAACTCTTCTTGGCATATTGGTAATCACTTTTTCCTGGAGGACATTCATCAAATGCCATCATGATGTCAGCACCGATAATACGTTCTGTGTCCATTACGTTTTCTGGTGTGAAGAAGTGCTTGCTTCCATCAATGTGTGAACGGAATTCGCAACCTTCTTCTGACAATTTACGAATGCCTGTCAGTGAAAATACTTGGAAACCACCACTGTCAGTAAGAATTGGACGATCCCAACCATTGAATTTGTGTAACCCTCCAGCTTTTCTCAATACGTCCAAGCCTGGACGGAGATACAAATGATATGTGTTACCCAATATAATCTGAGCTTTTACCTGCTCTTTCAATTCATTAAAGTGAACACCTTTTACAGTACCTACAGTACCCACGGGCATGAAAATAGGAGTCTTGATCTGTCCGTGGTCTGTTGTTATGATACCAGTTCTTGCATCAGATGCGCTGTCTGTATGTTGTAACTCGAATTTCATTTATTTTCTTCTTCTTTATTCTCTTCGGGAATGGTGAAATTGATGGCGTTATCTACTTTTTCGTCTGTAAGAGCAAAATCCCAAACATCTTGTACATTTTCTACATAATGGAAAGATACACCTTCTAAGTATTTATCAGGAATCTCATCGATGTCCTTCTTGTTGTCTTTACACATGAGAATATCTGTAATGCCGGCGCGTTTTGCAGCTAAAATTTTTTCCTTGATACCACCTACAGGGAGCACCTTACCGCGAAGTGTAATTTCACCGGTCATAGCTGTATTTTTGCGTACTTTACGTTGTGTAATAGCTGAAGCAATACTTGTTGCTATTGTGATACCTGCAGAAGGACCATCCTTAGGTGTTGCTCCTTCAGGAACATGTACATGAACATTCCAATAGTCAAAGATCTTGTAGTCTATACCAAGTTTTTCAATATGAGCTTTTACATACTGCATTGCTATGACTACCGATTCTTTCATGACATCTCCCAAGTTACCAGTAATGGTAAGTTTCTCACCTTTACCCTTATTAAGTGAAGTCTCGATAAATAAAATTTCGCCGCCCACACTTGTCCATGCTAATCCTGTTACAACACCAGCATAGTCATTACCTTGGTAAATATCTCTATAATATGGAGGTTTGCCTAATATACCTTCTATTGCTGCAGGTGTAATTTTGGTATAAGGTAGTTTGCCGTCTCTCATTCTTGTATAAACCATCTTGCGGAGAGCTTTATTGATTTGCTTTTCCAACTGGCGTACACCACTTTCTCGGGTATAATTTTCGATGATATATTCTAATGCGGCTTTACTGAATGTAGGTTTGTCTTCTAATTGATCAAGGCCTGTATTTTCCATTTCCCTTGGTACAAGGTGGCGTTTAGCAATTTCTATCTTTTCTTCTGTGATATAGCCACTAACTTCGATAATTTCCATACGGTCGAGTAGTGGACGAGGAATAGAACCTAAATCGTTTGCTGTAGCGATAAACAATACTTTTGATAAGTCATAATCTACATCCATGTAGTTGTCGTGGAAAGCTTTGTTTTGCTCTGGATCGAGAACTTCAAGAAGCGCGGAATATGGATCTCCATTGATGTTATTCTGTGAGATTTTATCAATTTCATCAAGGATAAATACAGGGTTACTTGAGTTCGCTTTTTGGATACTCTTGATGATTCGGCCAGGCATTGCGCCTATGTAAGTTCTTCTGTGTCCTCTGATTTCTGCCTCATCGTGTACACCACCAAGAGAAACGCGTACATATTTACGTTTCATGCTGGCAGCAATACTTTTTCCAAGACTGGTTTTACCAACACCTGGAGGACCGTACAGACAGATAATAGGTGATTTCATGTCACCTTTGAGAGCTAGAACTGCTATATATTCAAGAATACGTTCCTTAACTTTTTCCATGCCGTAGTGGTCATGTTCCAACTTTCGTTTTGCATGGTTTAAGTTAAGATCGTCTGTTGTGAATTCATTCCAAGGCAGACTTACCAGAGTTCTCAAATAATTATATTGAACCGAATATTCTGGGCTCTGTGGATTGAGCATGTCGAGTTTTTCTACTTCTTTGTAGAATACCTCCTGAATATCAGAATTCCATTTTTTGGTCTTAGCCTTTTCCATTAATTCAGCACGTTCTGGTGATCCAGAGTCAGTGCCGAGCTCTTCCTTAATTTTCTTGATTTGCTGCTGCAGGAAATACTGTCTTTGCTGCTCATCAATATCCTCATGAGTACGGCGTCTAATTTGTTGTTTGATGTCGTTTAGTTCGAGTTCATTGTTGAGTAGTTTTAATGTCATGTAGATCCTGTTGACAAACGATTTCTGTTCCAACATTTTTATTTTGTCAGGAATGCTGAAAGGAGAATTTTCGCAGATGAAATTTACCAACATGACATTGTTGGATATATTTTTTAAAGCAAATTCAGATTCATCAGGAATCTCGTCATTCTGGCGAATATACTGAATGGCGGTTTTCTTAAGGGTATCGATAAGTGTGTTGAATTCTTTATTGTCATTGTTTGGAATGACTTCTTCAATTGGTTCAACAATGCCTTTGTAATACGGACGGGTTTTAGTCAGATTGACTAGCTTACATGGTCCAAGTCCCTGGACGATAGCTGTAGTATTAGCACCAGAGCCAGGCATTTCCATCACTTTTACAATTTTAGCAAAGACTCCGGTCTCATATAAATCCTCTTGTTGTGGATTGTCTACATTTTGGTCTTTTTGGCAAAAAATGGCAAAGACTGTACCTTCTTTGTCTTTCAGCTTTTCTATTAAGTTTACACTGGCTTCGCGACCTACAAGAATTGGACTAATCACTGTAGGAAAGAGAACCAGGTTTCTTGTTGCTAAAATAGGGTATTCACCTGTCTCCATTGTTCCCATAAGTGCAGATAAATCCCCATCATAATCAGCAATCATCTGAAATTGTGTATTTGATTTTCTCTTCATTGTCTTAAATTGTCATTTAGTGTGCAAAGATAAGAAATTTAATTCGAATATGGGGGCGCTATTCTTTTAATTTCTTTAAATAAGGTGTATTTGCCTGTGAAAAGATAATAAACTGTGAGAATATTCGTTTAAGTGGTATGAAAAATAATAGCTTTACTTTTCAACAGTTTGAAATTAAACAAGAACATTGTGGTATGAAAGTTGGTACTGATGGGGTTCTCCTTGGCGCTTGGGCTTTAGGCGGAGATCACGTTCTTGATATCGGTACAGGTACCGGATTGTTGGCACTAATGATGGCTCAACGTTATCCTAATGCATTTGTTGATGCGATAGATATAGATGATGCGGCGTGTAGGCAGGCTGTTGAGAATGTTCGGAATAGTATTTTTCATGACCAAATTTGTGTGCATTTTATGGATTTACAAAAATATTATCTTTTTTTGCAGGGTAATTCGAGAGATGTCAAAAAATATGATAGTATTATTTCTAATCCTCCATATTTTGTAAATAGTTTAAAAAATCCAGATTCTCAACGTATGATGGCACGTCATGCGGAATCGTTGCCTTATAGCGAATTGTTAGAAGTATCTAAGAATTTGCTAAAGGTTGATGGTTCTTTGTCAGTGATATTACCAGCGGAAACGGTTGATTTGTTTGTTTCTATAGCTTGTTCAAAAGGATATTATTTATCTCGGAAACATGCGATAAAAACGGTGTCTCGAAAACAGCCTTCTCGCTATTTATTAGAGCTTAAATTAATGTTTTCTGGGACAATAGACGAACAAGTATTTTGTTTGATGAACTCAGATGGAAAGCGTACAGATTGGTTTGCTAATATGACGTCTGATTTTTATTTATATTAAAAATTAGAATTCAATTTTCTTTGGATGGCTTTACTGATAACTTCAACTTTTTTCCCAGTTTTGGTAATGTCTGTTCTTACAGAATGCAAGTTGTTAAAGAAGTCAGTAAAGGCATTTTGTAAAATATTAGGTCTTCTTTGTCGCTTGTTTGCATTTGGGTTGACAACAACTTTAATTCCACTTGGCTCAATCTTTACATCTATGTCCTGATTTGTCATCACTGGATCACCATCGTAATGGATGACGCCCGGCTGACTTCTATGGATATGGAGTTGTTTGCATCTGAATGTTTTGATATGTGGGTTTTTATCCATAGTTTTGTTGAATAAATCAAAACTCATTTGTCCAGCCTCAAGTATGTCAAAAGGTTCCATAATGATGACGTCCATTAATCCGTCAGACATAGATGCCTGAGGAGCTATGTACGCATTATTACCATATTGTGAAGCGTTAGCTATGGATATGAGAAACGCCTGATACTTATATTTTCCGCTCTCGTCCTCTATTTCGTAAGTTTCTGGTTCGTATTTGAGCCATTCGCTCAAAATGTTTTCCATGTAGGTTATAGGCCCACGTTTGCCGCTTTCTGCAAATTTCATACTGATAAGCGCATCAAATCCCATACCACAAGTACAGAAAAAATCGTAATCATTAATTACACCGTAATCTAAATCATGAATTTCGGCTTTATTGATTATTTCTATACTTTTTTTTATGTTCATTGGTATCATGAGGTGTCTTGCTAATCCGTTACCAGATCCGCATGGTATAATTCCAAGAGCAGTCTGAGAATGGACTAGTGCGCGAGCCACTTCGTTGACAGTACCGTCACCTCCGATGGCAACAACAATGTCATAGCCATTGTTTTTAGCGTCAATTGCTATTTCCGAAGCATGCCCTGCATATTCTGTCAAGCGTATTTGATAGTCAAACTTTTTTTTGTCTAAAGTTTTTTCTATTATTTCTGGAATACCAGCTTTACTAATGGTACCAGATATAGGGTTCATGATAAACAAAATTTTCTTCATAAAATAACATAACGCTGATTTATGCAATGCAAAGTTAATAAAATCCAATTAAATACATGTTTTAATCGCATAAAATTTGTAGTAAAGATAACTTTCTTAGTAAAAAAGATGGTATGTTAGTACTTTTTTGTATCTTTGCAGTCTGAAAAATAGAAAAATATAAAAATACTATACCTATTATAATGGGACAGTTAGAAGAAAGATACAAAAATTATCGTGTACCACAAGAGTACATGAAACAAGGTGTGTATCCTTATTTCCGTGAGATTACAAGTAAGCAGGCTACAGAAGTAGAAATGGCTGGTCACAAAGTGTTGATGTTTGGCTCTAATGCTTATACTGGTTTGACTGGAGATGAACGTGTTATTGAGGCTGCTAAGAAAGCACTTGATAAATATGGTTCAGGATGCGCAGGAAGTCGTTTCCTTAACGGAACTCTTGATATTCACGTTCAGTTGGAGAAAGAATTAGCAGAGTTTGTACATAAGGATGAAGCTCTCTGCTTCTCTACTGGCTTTACGGTTAATTCTGGTGTTATTGCTACAGTAGTAGGAAAAGGTGATTATATTATTTGTGATGATCGTGATCATGCTTCTATAGTTGATGGTCGTCGCCTTTCTTTTGCCCGTACACTGCATTATAAGCACAATGATATGGATGATTTGGAGCGTGTGCTCAAAACTCTTCCTTATGAGGCTGTTAAGTTGATTATTGTAGATGGTGTCTTCTCAATGGAAGGTGATTTGGCTAAATTACCAGAAATTGTTGCTTTGAAGAAGAAGTACAACTGCAGTATCATGGTAGATGAGGCTCATGGTCTTGGTGTATTTGGTAAGCAGGGTAGAGGTGTTTGTGATCATTTCGGCTTGTCAGATGAGGTTGATTTGATTATGGGTACATTCTCTAAGAGTTTGGCTTCTATTGGTGGTTTTATTGCCGCTGGTAAGGAAACTATTAATTACTTGCGTCATACTAGCCGTACATATATTTTTAGTGCTTCTGATACTCCGGCAGCTACAGCTGCAGCATTAGAGGCTCTTCATATTATACAGGAGGAGCCTGAACGTATAGAGCATCTTTGGGATATTACTAATTATGCTTTGAAGCGTTTCCAGGAAGAGGGTTTTGAAATTGGTGATAGTGAAAGTCCAATTATTCCTCTATATGTTCGTGACATTCACAAAACATTCTTGGTTACTCAGGCTGCATTTGAAGCAGGTGTATTTATTAATCCTGTTATTCCACCAGCTTGTGCACCTCAGGATACATTGATTCGCTTCTCGCTAATGGCTTCTCATTCTAAGGAAGAAGTTGAGCGTGGTGTACAGATTTTGAAGAAGGTATTTGTAGATTTAGGAATTATAAAGTAATTCTAATTTTACAACTAAATAAAATAGGATGCAACTAACTTATGTTTGCATCCTTTTTCTTTTTAGGAAATACTTGTAATTTTAATCAGGAACTTTGTGTTCTTCGATTTGATTTCTTGTCGTTCCTATTATATCCTATTTTAACTTGTTTTTATTTTATACTTTTCTGCTTTTTTGAATTGAATTAGTTATAAAACAGATATATAGTGCAATAAAAGTTAAATAAAGACGAAAAATCTCCAATTATTTGATTTATATCAATTTATAAGTTATATTTGTTACCGTATAAGGCAGATTATGTATCTGTGCTTTGTTTTGTAAATATATATATTCAACTCAAACTTCAACACTATGGCAGTTACAGATTTAAAAAAGCAGTTAATTTATAAAGATTTTACTGCAAAAAGCTACATTGACCAAGATTTAGCTGATGAAGATGTAGCAATTGAATTTAGGGATGAACTTAAAACTGATATCTGGTTTAACTAATGATATTGGTATTTAGGTTGTAGTAAAACATCAATTAAGACTATATTAGCAAAAAGCAGTTTCATGAGGTGAAGTTGCTTTTTGCTTTGTATTTAATGCTATGTATGATAATATATGTGCTTTAGTTTATCTGTCATGAGATACTATTTGTACTTTATCGCACAGTTCTAATATTTTTTTGAATTTACTTGACATAAACTGTCTTGTGCTTTGCGTATTTGGAATTGCAACGTAAGTATTCCTCAAATACGCGAATTTTGAAGCGTTTTTGTATCTTCTTGAATATCAACTTGTTATGCATTCAACGCTTCGCCGGTTTAAGAAATGGACGACAAAACCATAGGTCCTAGGGGGTAAAAGCTTAGGGTTGATGCGATAAGGTCATAGAGTTTAGCGAACAAAGTCTTAGGTTTCGACCCCTAGGACCTGTGGTTTTGGCGGGAGAGAAAATCTAGGGGAAGAAAAAAGAACAAACAGGCTGATCAAAAGTTGAATATTTTAAGCTAGATGATGATTTTTAGTGGCTATGTTTTTTTGCTATATTATTTGACAAATTTAGGATATAATTAATGTAGAATACTCTTTTATTGGCGGTATTATATAAAAAAAAGCCTCCTTTTATTAGGAGGCTTTTTTAATAGACTGCCAATTTGAATGGCTTTGTTATATTTTGATCGTATGTACTATTTTACACTTTCTCTCCATTTTGAAGCTCCAATACCTAGCTGGTATATTTTTGAGTTCTTCACAGTAGAAGTGTTTTTGAAATATAGGCCATTTAGGTTGTCAATAGTATGTGTATCGATAGAACCTGTTGTACCACTCTGTTTATGAGGTGGATTAGGACTTGTCATCAAGTCTTCTGGTGAGATATTGTCTACATGAACTTCAAGTTCACTAGCACCAGCTACATTCCATTCAGCCCACTTTCCGAAACTATTTTTGGTAGCATTGAATGCGTTACCAGTGAATATCTGTCCACTAGTTAAGAATGTGTTGGTAGACCAGTTATTTGATATATCCCAAGATGCTTCACCAGAACCATTAATTGTGCGAATGTCAGCACCACCCTGATACAAGTAACGATCATCGTCAGATTGCTTTGTCAGAATGAAAAGGTTATTCTTGATACTAATTTTAGAACCACCAGGTAGATAGCGCAAGTCAATGATTTGTCGGCCCGAACTACAAGTAGAGAAATTCACGAATGTGTTATTTTCTATTGTAATATTATAAGTAATAGATGTAGGCCAGTCTAAATCCTTACCATTATCAGTAATCATGCAAGTGCGTGGACTATCATAGAAAGTGTTATTCCTGAAAACCATATCCTTGAAGATATTTGATTTTGGTTGAGCACCATCACCAGCTACCCATGCATATCCACGACCATTGTTGTCGTAGTAACCACAGTCATAGAAGTCACAGCCTTCTACCAATACATGCTCAAACTGTTTGACTTTCGATCCCTGAACACGTATAAATCCACGAATCATACGACGGAAAGAGCAGTCTTTTATGGTAAATGACTGTAAAGTTACGGCCATACCGTTAGAGTACATGTTAATGAAGTAATTTCCTGTACCATTGCTTGTACCATTGAAATGCTCTGCTAGTGGACAGTCGAAATCAATATTTTCAAATTCGAGCGACTTCACGAACAATGTATAGTTTTCACCCGATAATGGCTGTCGACCAAACATGAAGTTGTTAGACTTCACTGTGGTTCCTTCTTTCCAGAGACCACCTAAGTAAACTTTAGCTCGACCTTTTCCTGCAGCGATGTCTTCAGGTCGGGTGCGGAGTGTAAGGCCTTTTGAAAGACTCATATTGTTCTTGAAATAGTAAGCTTTACCACCTTCGAGCTCGAAGATTGTCCCCTCAGCTAATTTGTTGTTGTGGATATAGTCAGTGAAGACTTCATCAAGTCTCATAGCATTATAGCTTGAAATATCTACTAATGTGGTACCATCGCTCAAAGTATCATTAGGTGTAACTTCATGAGTGATAAGAATAGGATCTCCAACTTCGCCATCTGTGCGTACAGAAAGAGTATTATAAACAGCATCAACGGCAACTGGAATATTAGTATTCTCTACATTGATAATATATACACTACTTTCTTGTAAGCCTTCAATATCAATATAACCTCGTTCGAAGTCTGCTTCACTCAGTTCGTAATTAGCAAATTCATCAGGAACAGGGGCATTTGGGTTTTCCGATGAAGGTTTAACAGTGAGTTTTTGCATAACGAATTTACCATCTTTGACTTCAAAATTTTTATCAAATTCGTTAGGAACAGACTCCGTGTAGTTGTTTACAGCATCTTCATAAGAAGGGTTAATATAAATGCGAACACTCGTTTTTGTAGGAGCACTCTGAGTAATAATTTCAGGAACAGGATAACGATTACCAGTAGTAAGTCCGCAATATTCAGCCCACTGACGTCCACTACCATATCCATACCACTTAGAGTGGTAGCCTTCACCTTTTTTAGAAAGGGTACGAATGGCAAAGCGGTAGTCAGTACTATACTCCATATTATTGATAACCATATCTAGACAGTCTGGAGAAACGATAGTATCCTTAATAATATTATCTGGATTTTCCCAATCGCTTGCAAGACCGGAAGAAACTGCAGGCTGAAGTGCCCATTTTAGCTCATATCCCGCACAGTCATCTACACCATACCAGTAAAGGTGTACACTGTTATTATGTCCATTGACTGTAATGACTTGACAGCGATAAGGGTCATTATCACCACGTCCCGTATTATCATCGGTGCGGAACATGGTCATGAATTCACGATCGGCCTCTTCGGTTATAGAATCCTTGTCAGAGCAAGAATTAAATGATATAATTGCGAGGGCTGTCGTTATATATAGAAATATTTTTTTCATAGATTCTTAATGTTTGAACTCGATTAGTTAGCGTAACCATAATAGTTCTTATATGCACCGGCACTACGCTGGATGGCTGAACTTGGATAAGGTAGAATGTAGCGTACTACAGGAAGCTGAGCTGCTGTCATGTGGCCAGTAACCTCGCCTAACATTTGTGTGTTTCCATCATTTCCTACCAGATATATCATGCCATTTTCACTTCCACGAATGAAACCATAGAATGAATACATACATTGGTTGGTAGGAGTTCCTTTACCATCGTTCCACCAACCGAAGTTGCCTTGATATTCTTTCCATGTATATTCTTCGTTCGTTATAGATTCATCGTCTGTAGGTTTCTTGTTGAGATTAGTGTATGGGTTAGCAATCTCTAAAATTTCCAAAGCTGTATTTGGATAAACATCTGTATTTTTCGGATTGGCTATACGACGATAGTATACACTGAATGGAAGTTTGTCGAAACGGCTTGTTTCTACTCCATCATGCTCTGCAACATAATCTAGGTATTGAGATGTACCACCAGCATTTTCACCTACACCATAATAACGTAGGAAAGAATAGAAGCATTCTACGCTATAGAGGTTATTACGTACCAAGTCTTTCCAACGCATATTTTCACCTGCAAATTCCCATTTACGCTCATTGAGTACTCCCATGAGAAAAGACTCTTTATTAGCGCTAACAGAGTCGACATAGTGGTCTACTTTCAATGGAATATCTTCGCTTGAGAAAGCACGTCGTCTAACTTGTTTCAATGCATTCTTGGCAGCTTCTGTCGGACCATTATTGAGTTCATTTTCTGCTTCTGCAAACATCAATAAGACATCAGCATAACGCAGGTACGGATAGTTGATACCAGTAGAACCAGATGAGTTATTCTCAAAGTTACCAGCTTGTGACCATAATTTAGACCATTTATTATTATACATTGTATAATTGGCTTGAATTGCAGGAACACAAATAGAGTCGCCTTGATTAGTATAGCTCCACATGCCATTCAGATAGTCGCGTCTAGCATCCTTTTCATCGAAGGAATAACCATAGAATGCACTTATTTGAGCACTACCGCTAGTTTCACCCCATACGTTCGGCTGGATAGAGACACCTGAAGAAAGAGAGGCTTTTGGACCTTGAATATAACCGATGTTACCACTTGTTTTTTTGGCAAATGGAATTTCGAAAATTGGGTCATCTCCATTGTCTACGATGAAGTTACATTCATCGATAAAGACATTACGATAGCTCTTGTTTAGACTATGTGTATTAGATTTAATGACAGAATCTGCATAATTACGGGCTATCTGGTAAAACTCACGATAGTTGGCAGGACGCTCCATAGTACCATGACTGGTAACATCACTTTTGTTTGGCCGAAGGGAATAGCCACCTGCTGAAAGAGCCATACGTGATATCATTGCCCAGCAAGCCTCTTTAGAAACATGCTCGATAGTATTTTCCAAAGAGCGAGCATACTTCATACGAGGTGCAATAGCTTGAAGATCCTGAATGAGTAAAGTTCGGATAGTATCTCGATTAACAATTGGAGTAATCATATCTTCTTTTTCTGAAGTAGGTGTGAAAGAGAAGGGTACATCACCCCATAAATCTATGATATCATTGTAAAACATGGCGCGAATAACTTTGGCTTCACCCATTTTCTGGAAAAGGTCTTCATCGCCGGCTTTATAGATATTGCTTTTTTCGAGCTGATAAATAAAGTTGTTGGCATATTCGATACCTTGATATGCTGCGTTCCATGTATTTTTTAATTGACTTGCATCGGCAGTACATTCAAAGCGACGGAAACCGTTGCTGGTTGCAGCTTCGTCAGAAGATGTAGCAAAATCTACATCACTGTTCAAACACAAATCTTTAAGGTACTTTTCGCCGTAAAGGTTATTGTTGAGCAGTTGTGCGTATACACCATTAAGAGCACGATCAATTTCTGTTTTTGTGCTAAAGACGTAATCATCACCATATTTGGAAGGGGTATCCACGTCTAGATAGTCGTTACAGGATGTGAGGTTTGCCATAACCAATCCTGTCATAAAAATATATTTCAGTTTCATATTTTTTTCTTTAGTAATTTAGAAAGTCACATTCACACCGAATACAAAACTACGGCTACGTGGATAACGGTTGAGGTCCATACCTGAGCAGAGACTGGTCTGGATGTCGACTTCTGGATCATAACCCGTATATCCTGTGATAACAAAGAGATTAGAAGCAGAGGTATATACACGTATTTTACTTATACCCCATCGTGCTGTTAGTTTACGAGGTAGGGTATAGCCAATTGTAACATCCTGCAAACGGAGGAAAGAGGCATTCTCTACGAAGTAAGAGTGGAGAACATTGTTAGTAATGTCTGCAGGGTTCCACAATGTTGCGTTGGCATTCATGCTGATATATTCTTCCAAAGCCCCATCTATATAATAGTTTTTATATAGGTTCTCGCCGTCTGAAATGCGTGTGTAGCGCCAACGGTTGTCTGCAAATTTACTCAATACATTATAGAATGTACTGCTGGTTGATGTAGACGAAGACAATTGGTATGCAGTAGCATTAACAATGTCAAAGTCAAGCATATAGTTAAAATTGGCAGCAAAGTCGAAACCTTTCCACTGACCGCTTAAGCCAAAACCTCCTTCGTATCGTGGAACGGTATGGCCAATGTTAGTACGGTCGGCCTCTGTAATTTTACCATCACCGTCGAGATCCTTGAATTTTATTTTACCAGGTAAAGTGGCTGTACCACTTTGGCTGTCATTGAATATGCCGTCCATGATTACTGTGCCTTTTTTTGGTATAGCCAGGAAGTTTTGGTTAGGATCAAAATCAAACTCGTCGGCAGAGTAAAGACCATCGTATACATAACCATATAGCAAGCCAACTTCATCTCCTACACGAATAGCATAGTCATTATTGGTAACTGCACTTGAAGAATACCAACGGCTGTTGTTGTCCCAAATTACATTATCGGTTTCATTTAATTTATCTACTTTAAATTTGTTGTAACCGAATGTTGCATTGGCGCTCAGTACATAGTCTTTGCCACGAAGGATATCGTAGTTTACAGTCAACTCAACACCAGTGTTGGAAACCTGACCGATATTGCGCATCTGTGTAGTGTAACCTGTTGCAGAAGGTATATCCGAAAGATAGAGTAGGTCTTTGGTCGTATTCCAATAAAGTTCAGGTGTAATCTGCAGACGATTATCAAAGAGTGATATGTCGGCAGCGAGATTTCGTTTTACACTGGTTTCCCACTTTACTTTCTCGTTGGTGAACTTATTACCATTGCCAAAGCTGTAGTATTGTTCTCCATTTTCGGTAGCTTCGCCGAATCCTGGACCACCTGTAGTACTTACAGAGTAGAGATAACGCCACATATCATTGTCTATACGGTTATTACCGGCAAGACCCCATGAAGCGCGAATCTTGAGGTTGTTAATCCACTTGATATTTTTCATGAATGGTTCTTCTGAGAGAACCCAAGCTCCTGATACAGAAGGGAAATATCCCCATTGATTCTCTGGAGCAAACTTAGTGGAACCATCCGCACGCATAGTTACAGCTGCCAGATAACGATGTTTATAATTCCAACTGGCCTGACCAAAGAAAGAAGCCTGTCGAATAGGGGTAGTCAAGCTAGATGTAGACTGGTAAGGTACACCCAAAGTCATATTGTTGAGTGCCGTTTCAGAATCTATTTCACGAGGAAAATAGCGATTAAATTGATAAGTTGTTTTGGTTTGATCGTTCTGAATTTCTGAGCCTAACAAAAAGTCAAATTCATGTTCTTTATTTATCTTAAAATTATAGTTGGCTGTATTTGTCCATGTATAAGCCTCACGATGAGAATTCGTAATCTGAGCTACTGGAAGCTTATTATTAGACTGTCCAGTCTTGGTCAAAGGGCCATAGAAACGATTTGTATCGTTGAAGTACATACGATAAGAGAAGTTTGTCTCTATTGTAAGTCCCTTGATTGGTTTCCAGTTTAATGCAATCTGATTAGTAATATTGTAACTGTGCTTCTTTTGCGTATTGGTCTGAATATCGTTTTTCGGATTGGTATAAGCAAAATTAGCTTCTTCGTCAGGGTCTACAGTTGCTGGATCCCAAAATGCAAATTCGCGCAAACCGTTTGTTGGTCGATAGCGGAGTACGTCAATTACACCTCCTGAACCAATGTTGTCGCCACCAGCACCAATATCACGGCGGTAAGAGAACTTTGGATTCATTTTCAAGGTCAATTTAGGAGAGAGTATAGCTTCTAGTTTGATATTTAGATTAGTACGACGTACACCAGATCCAAGGATAATACCATTATCCTGACTATTGGTAAGTGAGGTGTTAAAGTGAATCTTATCAGAACCGCCTCCGACAGTGAGGTTAGCTGAATAATTAAGAGGTGTTTCACCCATTACTTCGTCTTGCCAGTCGTGAGTGGTTGCTCTCTGATAAATGTCAAGATCATTAGGGTTACCAAAGTTGGCCCGGAAATACTTAGCTGCATTGCTACGTGTACTACCAGCTGCGGCTCTATCCCAACAGTAGTCTGCAAACTGGGCACTGTTCATCAGATCGAGTTTTTTAGCTAAGTGACTGATTGAAAGATTTCCATTGAAAGAAACCTGAATTTTACCAGCAGCCGCACTTTTGGTGGTAACGACAATAACACCATTACCACCTTTGGCACCATAAATAGCTGTAAGCGAAGCATCTTTTAAAACATCGATAGAAGCGATATCCGATGGAGGTATATCGTTAATGTTGGGTGCTTCAAATCCATCGACGATGTAAAGAGGGTCATTACTTTGAGTTACGGAACCTGTACCTCGGACACGGATATTGACATCAGCACCAGGTTGACCATCGACAGTTGTTACCTGTACACCGGCTATCTTACCCTGGAGAGCGACAGCAGCAGATGTAACGGGTACAGCTGCAAGTTTAGTTCCAGAGATAGAACCAACAGATCCAGTAAGGTCTTTACGGGCTCTACTGGTATAGCCTAAAACGACAACCTCACCTAAATCGCTGGCATTGTCCTTTAGAACAATAATTTGTTTCTCACCAAGTCCGACTTCCTGAGAAATCATTCCGATGTAAGAAATAACAGCCTTACTGCCTTTTTTCAAAGTTAAGGTGAAATTACCATCTAGGTCGCTTACGGCACCATTCTTGGTATTACCTTTTTCCACAATCGATGCACCAATAATCGGTTCATTGTTGGAGTCATAAATTGTACCTTTAATTACACCTTGTGCCATACCCGAGAGGGGAGTTGCGGCAAGAGCAGGAATAAGGCACAATTTGCACATTCGCTTTTTTGCGTCCTTCATGTGTTTTGTTTTAGTTAAAAATTATTTAGAGTTTAATTTTCTCCGTATATTAGGTTTTATAATCTGGTTTCTACTTATTTTCAGATTATTAAGTTTTGTAGTCGATTTTTTATTCCGCAAAGGTATTAATTTTTTTATGAATTCAAAATAAAAAATAACATTTTGATCAAAAACGATAATTTTACCCCTATTTTTGGATATTATTCCCCTATAACTTATTTTTCTTTTCATTTCTATGCTCTAAAATTAGTCGTTTTCCACAAAAAAACGTAATTTTACACGCAAATTGCGACAGTATGAAAAAAGTACTTATAGTCTTTATTCTTTTACTCCTTTTGGGAGGGTCAGTTTGGTATGTAGCAGCAAGTAATGGGTGGCGATATATACCATCAGTATCGATGTTTATTATCGGCCTTTTTGCTTTAATTGGGAGTACATGGAATTCCAAAGGAAGACTCTAGTTAATGAAATAAGTATTTTATTTTTGCGTTATGTAAATATGAAAAATAGAAATTTATTTCTGGCAATTGTTCTTGTTGCGATAGTTTTTTTTACTTCCTGCATGGATGATGATAGCTTTACTACATCTCCATCTGCTGTGCTTACATTTGAAACCGATACTGTTCGGATGGATACGACTTTTTCAAATGTACCAACTACTACACGTTCCTTTTGGATATACAATAATTCTAATGCTGGTCTACGTTTGGCTTCTGTGCGATTGGAAAATGGTATAAGTTCAGGATATCGTGTTAATGTAAATGGCTCATATATGAGTGCGTCTTCCAATTATCGATTGTATGATATAGAAATTCGTAAGGGCGACAGTATTCGTGTGTTTGTAGAATTGACATCTGCTACAACTGGTAAGGAAGATCCGCAATTGGTTGAGGATAATTTGATATTTACTCTTGAAAGTGCTAAGGAGCATGTGGTAAATCTTTGTGGTTATAGTTGGGATGCTGATCTTCTCGATGCTCTCCACATATCCCAAGATACTTTGATAAGTAGTACACGACCTATAGTATTGAAGCATGATATTCAGATAGATAGTATGGCTACGTTAACATTGGGAGCAGGCACAACTGTCTATTTTCATCAGGGTGCTGGTATCTCTGTTGATGGTGCTTTACATGTAGATGGAACCGCAGGTCACCCTGTTATCCTTCGAAGTGATCGTTTAGATAACCTTTTTGACTACCTGCCATATGATCGTACTCCGGGATTATGGAAAGGTGTTATATTTAATCCTGGTGCTCAGGGGTGTATAGAACATCTTGACCTTCATAGTTCTTATAATGGTGTTTATGCAGATTCTTCTACAGTTACTATGGGCAATAGTATAATTCATAACTGTCAGGGTGCAGGGTTGTATGCCGTAAATTGTAAACTTGATATCGTAAATTCGCAGTTTAGTAATACAATGGGGAATTGTGTCGATATTAATGGGGGGGACGTTAGTTTTAATCATTGTACTTTTGCTCAGTTTTATCCTTTTAGTGCTAATCGTGAATATGCATTTAAGTTTGATGAGAGTTGGAAATCGTTTGTGAAGTTGCATGTTCGTAATAGTTTGATTACAGGATATGCTGATGATGAAATGTTAGGTATTCCTGGAAGTGATTCTCTAAAGAATTGTTTTTTTGATTATTGTATTATTCGTACCCCAGCGATAACGACAAATGATAGTGTACGTTTTACGCATATTGTATATGAGGATGTAAGCGATACCACGATGTATGGTCGTAAGCATTTTGTCTTATTAGATACGAGTCATATGATTTATGACTTTCACTTGTCTGAAAAGTCAGCTGCTATTAATGCAGGAGATAAATCATCTGGAACTTCTCATGATCATGATGGTACATTAAGAGATAGTATACCTGATATTGGTGCTTATGAATTTGTGAGAAAAGAGACAGAAAAATAACAGAAAAAGGGAAATAACGTTCTGGTTATTTCCCTTTTTAATAATATTATTGTTTAATTATTTTTTATGCATATTCTCATCTACAAAGCAGAGTGGAAGTAAATCTTTTACAGACTTGATAATATAAACACCTTCTGTACCATATAATAAGATGCGAACAGGACTCTTGTATCTGTCTTCAATTTCCAGAATAACTTGCCTACATGCTCCACACGGTGTGATAGGAGATTTTAAGAGACCATTTTCGTTTCTAGCAGCGATTGCTAATGTTGTAATCTTCAGTTCTGGATGGTTTGCCTGGGCTGCAAAAATGGCAGTGCGCTCAGCGCAAAGACCAGATGGGAAAGCTGCATTCTCTTGGTTGGCTCCAATCATGATTTCTCCATTTTCAAGAAGTAGAGCTGCGCCCACGTAGAAGTGACTATAGTTTGCATATGAATTATGAGTGGCTTCTATAGCGCGCTTAATCAATTGCTGTTCAATGTCATTGAGTTCGTCCATTTGGGCGAAATCCATTTTTATTTCAAGTTTGATTTCTTCCATAATATTGAATTTATTGCAAAAGTAATAGCTTTTGAGGAATTTGCAAAAAAATATGAGCTTTTTATTAGTCTATTTGAGAAACTTTTATCGAATCCGTATCTGTAATGGATAAATGCTTCGTGATTTCTGTATTTAAAGCAGCTTTAAGTTTTTCCTCCACGAAGGATTTACAGATGGGTAAATAGTTAAATTCTTGAGGAAGATGCTCTATGCATCCTGCTATCATATTTTTTATCTGAGCCATTCGAGCTTGTTTCTCAGGTATATTTAGGTACTTCTTGTAGTATTTTAGTGCCATACGATAATAATCTCTTGCCAATAGCCAGTCTTCTTGAAACATATAGCAGAAGCCTAAATGGTATAGCACATCGGCTTTTTCTTCGTCATAACACAACTCGAGCATTTTTTCGTATAAGGGCACTGACTCTTGATATTTCTGCAGATTAAAATGACTTTCTGCATTGCAGTAATAGTATACACTTCGTTCATGAGGTGCGAAATGATCGAGTTGTGGTATGGCTTCATCTAAATATTTAATGGCATTCTCATAATCCCATATATAATAATAACATACTCCAATATATGCTATGTATCGTGGATTTAGTTGATATTTTTTATCCAGATCCTGAAAGAGAGCTAGAGATTCACTATATTTGGCAGAGGTGAAATATTCAAGAGCCATACCCAATTTACGAGCATCATCTTTCTTTTGACAGTGAACTTTTACGGGTACAGCTAAAAGAATAATAAGTGCCGAGATAGTGAATTTTTGAAATAAAAATATATGTTGTTTCTTGAATTTCAAATGATTATATTCTTAATATTCTTATTCGTTATTTGGTATAAAAGTTGATGAGTCGAATCAGGGCACGCTGACAGACTTTACAAAACTCAGGATTCTGATTGGTTCTCATTCTACAATCAGGATATGCCCTATATACGCCTTTTAAACTGTATCCTGCTCCTTCGTAGAGTCCGATAGCCTTGTCTTTTTTGTGAAGCATATCTTGCCATTTCTTGGCGAAATCTACTTTTGTTGTAATATTAGGTTCCCATGGCTCTATATCATGAGGATACATTGGAATATCTTCTTGTTCATAAGCGTATTCGTCTGCTAGTCCGCAGAAACTATGTCCGAACTCATGTACTACTACTGGTTTGTAGTAGAGATGATGGGTGGAGGTGAGGTTATAACTGTTCAAAATGCCACCACCACCATATTTACTGCTATTAACTAAAACGATGATGTGTTCGTAAGGAGTACCTGCCAACCAATTATGTAAGTCTTTGAGATGCAAAGTTGTTAGATATCTATCGCTATAAAAAGTGTCAAAGTGTGAATGTAGAGCTGTGTTTTTCCAGATTCCCTTTGCAGGTTCACTGGTTCCGCTTTCTGCAGAAGGAGCTTCTACTGCAATGATATTAAATCTGTCACGCATACTCTTGAATGGTTCATGTTCGAACATTGCTTCTACGGCAGTATCGGCATCTTTAATAAAGGTTGCCATTTCATCTTTCGTATATCCTTCTGCGATAAAGGCTAAGTGAATGCATCGGTTTGTATCTGCAGCCTGCTGCAAGGTGATGTATGGAGTGACGTCTTTTTCGCCAATATGTCTAATTAGAATATCTGTTGGTACCACTTGGTGGGTTAAAGAAGCCATCACCTGACGGCGGTTGTCTCTTAGTTCTAGTGTTACCTCCACAGTATCTTTAGGCATAGGTACGAGAAATACATTTTCAAAACTTCTAGATATAGATTTACTTTCATCGTATGAAAGCCATTCTTGAAAGAGGGTAGAGAACGAGTTGCGATAGATAACTTTGCCTGTGCTATGCGTTCTCACTGTTATCTGTCCGTTGCCTTCTACTGGTAGTTCTGAAAGGTGTTGGCGTTTTCCATACCACTTAGGTATAGCATTTAGTTGATCAACAGCGATATGTTGCTCTTGTTTGTTGCCAGCGAATGTATAGTCAATACGAAGTGTATTGTCTGTGAAAAATTCATTAAAATTTTGTGCCTCAATGGTGGTGCCCGTTAAGGCAAAAAGTATGAATAATATTACTTTTCTCATTTTTATGTTATCTCCTCAATGATGTCAAGGATTTTATCTAACTTTAAGTTTTGCTCCTGGATAAATCTGATAAGTTGGTGACAAGTTATTCATCTTGTATAGGCTCTTCAATTTTATACCGTATCGTTGAGATATCAAGTACATACTTTCCCCAGGTTTTACCACGTGAGGTACATTCTTGAATGTTTTTGGAGCTTTGCTACGTTTTTTCTTCAGGAATATGATGTCTCCTTCATGAAGCACGTCTTTCTTGTCTCGTTCGTTATAGCGAGCAAGTTTGCGCCAGCTAATATCCACTTCTTTGCCGATACTCTTAAATGTATCACCTTCTCTAGCTAATAGATAATAGTTCTTATTGAACATCTTTATAGGGTGAAGCCTATCTTGAGCTACGTCAAATCCGCTATGCTGTTCAATAAATTTATCTTTGCTGCCCTTATCCAATTCATTAAGATGATATAGTTCTATGATCTGTATCAACTTTTGCGGATAAGCAGGGTTGGTAGCATATCCACATCGTTTTAGCCCATATGCCCATGCTTTGTAGTCATTTTGGTTAAGTGTAAACAAAGAAGCGTATCTTTGGTTATTGCGTAGAAAGATGCTATGGTCTTCGTAGCTTTCTTTTGGATCGTCGTATGCCCTAAAACATTCGTTTTGTTCATCGTCGTCATGATAAGTTTTGTTGCCTGTCCAGTTATGGCATTTAATACCAAAATGATTATTGAAGTTTTTAGCTAACTTACCTAAACCGGCACCGCTTTCAAACAATCCTTGTGCCAAGGTTATACTAGCAGGAATATGATATTTCTGCATCTGTCTGATGGCAAGCTCTTTATATTGATCTATATAATTTTGGTAGGCTTGATTCCATCGCATTTGTGCTTGTGCCTTCTGTATAGGTAATAACGTCAGCATAAGCAAGCTAATGATAAAAATATTGTGATGGGTATTTTTTTTATATTTCATATAAGAGTCTAATCCGGGTAAAGTGAGATAGGTTGAATATTCCTACGTTTGCAAAATTAGCAAAAAATGATGAATATACATATTATTATGTACATTTTTTTAGTATCTTTGCATATTGAATTCATGAATAGTATCAATGTCAAATTCTGTTAAGATTATATTGTCTATAGGTTCAAATGTGAATCAGATGGAAAATGTGCTTTATGCCAAATCTCTTTTAAAGTGTCTTTTAGATAATATTCATTTCACGGAGATGATTTGGACTGAGCCTATTGGTATTGTATCCGACAAATATGTTAACTGTATGGCTGAAGCTATGACTGCTATGCATTTAGACAAACTTCAGTTTGAATTGAAGAAGATTGAACAGTTGTGTGGTCGCCAGCCAGAAGATAAAGAAAGAGGTACTGTCCATATGGACATTGATATTTTAAAGTATGGAGATAAACGTTTGCATCTTAAAGACTGGGAGCGTCCTTATGTAAAACAGTTGATGGTATTGTTATAATTTAATAAGTTTCGCTTTCTTTGTTTGAAGAGCTATCATATAAAAATAACCGTGTCCGTTAGAATAATGGATACGGTTATTTTTATATGATAGCCAACTATTTATAGCTTTTCTTTTAGATATTTGCCAGTTATACTTTTTTCTTCTTTGACAATATCTTCAGGTTTACCAGCAAAGATTACTTGGCCACCTCTGTCTCCACCATCTGGCCCCATGTCTATAAGATAGTCTGCACATTTTACTACATCTAGATTGTGTTCGATAACTAGAATGGTATGTCCTCTTTCTATTAATGCATTGAAGGCATTGAGTAGTCTTTGAATATCGTGGAAATGTAGACCAGTAGTAGGTTCATCAAAAATGAATAGTGTAGGTTCCTGTTTCTCTTGTCCGATAAAGTAGGCAAGTTTCACACGTTGGTTTTCACCTCCAGATAGTGTACTTGAACTTTGCCCTAATTTGATATAGCCTAGACCTACATCCTGTAATGGCTTCAGTCTAGCATAAATAGCTTTCTGTTCATATTTCTCAAAAAAATCAACAGCTTCATTTACTGTCATGTTGAGCACATCATTGATGTTTTTCTCATGGAAACGTACATCAAGTATGTCTTGTTTGAATCGCTTACCATGACATGCATCACATTCCAAGACCAAATCTGCCATAAACTGCATTTCTACAGTGATAACACCTGCGCCTTTGCACTCTTCGCACCGTCCACCTTCTGCATTAAAACTGAAATATTGTGGAGTAAAGCCTAATTGTTTGCTCAAAGGTTGATCCGCAAAGAGTTGTCGTATGGCATCGTAGGCTTTTACGTAGGTTACTGGATTACTTCGTGTACTTTTGCCGATAGGGTTTTGATCAACAAATTCTACATGTTTCACTTTTTTCCAGTCACCCTCTAACTTGGAATATTCTCCAGGAGCATCGCACACTTCGTCAAGATGGCGCTTCAAAGCAGGATATAGAGTGCCCTTGATGAGGCTTGATTTTCCAGAACCAGAAACACCTGTTACAACGGTAAAGGCATTCAATGGAATCTCAATATCTACTCCTTTCAGATTATTCATTCGGGCACCTTTAAGTATGATTGACTGATTCCAAGATCTTCTGCTTGTTGGTACAGTGATGATGTCTGTACCTGTAAGATACTTAATGGTATGTGATGATGGATATTGTTCACAGAGCTGTTTACCGTTTTCTGTTAATTGTTTATCCTCAGGTACATTACCTTCGTATACAACTTCGCCTCCTAGTCTTCCTGCTTCAGGACCTATATCTATAATGTAGTCTGCTGCTCGCATAATATCTTCATCGTGTTCTACTACGATGACAGTATTGCCTAATTCTTGTAATTCTCGAAGTACATGGATAAGGCGATCGGTGTCTCGGCTGTGTAGACCAATACTAGGCTCATCTAAGATATAAAGACTACCTACTAAGCTACTTCCCAAATTGGTGGACAGACTAACACGTTGGCTTTCACCACCAGAAAGGCTATTACTCTTTCTGTTCAGTGTAAGATACCCTAAGCCTACCTCGTCAAGGAATTGCAAACGGTTACGAATTTCGGTTAATAGTCTTTTAGCCACCTCTGCATCGTGCTTAGATAATTTTAGTTCGTCAAACCATGTGCGGAGTTTATGAATAGGCATTTCTACCAGTTCTGTAATATTTTTGTCGGCTACCTTTACATATGTAGCTTCCTTCTTTAGGCGTGTGCCGTGACAGTCTGGACATACAGTTTTACCTCTAAATCGGCTAAGCATCACTCGGTATTGTATCTTATACTGATTTTCCTTGAGCATTTCAAAAAAGGCATCGATGCTAACCTGGTTATGAATATCCTTATTTTTTTTCTTATCAGACGGCAAACCATGCCAAAGCATATCTTTCTCTTGACGAGTTAGTTCATAATATGGCTTAAAGATAGGAAAATTGTCATCAGCAGCTCTGCGTATGAATTCTTTCTGCCATATGCCCATTTTTTCGCCATGCCAGCACTGCACACATCCATCATAAACGGAGAGAGAGGTGTTGGGGATAACCAGTTTCTCATCGATACCCACTACACTACCAAAGCCTTCACATGTAGGACATGCTCCAAGGGGAGAGTTAAATGCAAACATATTCTCTGTGGGTTCCTCGAATGTTTCCCCGTCAGCCTCAAATCTGGTACTGAAGTCGAATACTTGTTGGCTAGGCATAAATAGTAGTCTGAGCTCACCATTACCTTCATAAAAGGCCGTTTCTGCAGAGTCAATTAATCGGGCTACAGTATCTTTTTCGTTTGAAACTGACATTCGGTCGATAACTATATAGATAGGCTGATCCGTCTGAGTCGTCTCATCGTTCTGATGCTGTTCTAAATAGTCTTCGATACGCATAAAGTCGTCATCGATATAGATACGACTGTAGCCTTGCTGAGATTCCATCTCGAGTTGCCTTACGATGGTTCTACCCTCAATGATATGCATTGGAGCCAGTATAACAAATTTTGTGCCTTTGTCAAACTGTAAAGTGCACTCTAGTACATCTTCAGTGGTGTGTCGTTTCACCTCTTTGCCACTTACAGGTGAAAAAGTTTTGCCAATGCGTGCATAAAGCAAGCGCATATATTCATAAATTTCTGTACTTGTGCCTACAGTGCTTCGTGGATTACGCGAAGTAACCTTTTGTTCGATAGCGATTGCTGGAGGTAAGCCTTTGATAAAGTCGCATTCAGGCTTACTCATACGTCCAAGAAATTGTCGGGCATAAGCAGATAAACTTTCTACATATCTACGCTGTCCTTCTGCATAGAGAGTGTCAAAAGCTAGAGATGATTTACCTGAACCCGACACACCCGTAATCACGATAAGTTTATTTCGTGGTATGGTGAGTGAGATATTCTTCAGATTATTTACTCTCGCACCTTTTACTTCGATGAATCCCTCGTCTTTATTAGAGCGGAGGAATTCTTCTGGTTTACTTTTTTCTTTCATTTTACTTTATACAGCAGAATATTGCTGTTTAGACCTGACGGAACAGGTTTCCAGTCAGCATATGTTGTTCTTTTATAATTAATGTCTACGATATTAATATCTTTCATCTTACGCCATTTTACGCCATCACGATCCATTTGAGCGATATGATTGGCTGGTAGATTGGTAACCTCAATACGAATTTTGTTGGTGCCAACTTTCAATTTATTGGTAAAGGTGAGTACGTATGGAACAGACCATGCGCAACCCACAAATTCATCATTGATATATACACGAGCACTTTCGCGTACGTCGCCTAGATTTATGGCCCATGTATCTGAACCCTGCAAATCTTTTGCTGTAAGTTTTAATTTGGTCTCGTATACACCTGTTCCCATTAGGTTTTTGGTAGAGTCGTTAATATTCTCCCAAGTCTTAATGTCGTCGATGAAATAGGCATTATCAAGTTCCGGTATGCTATTCTGGAAATGTAATGTCCATCCTCCACGTAGCAATTTGCCGGTTTTGTCATAGGGAGTATCCTTTCGGAGTCCTAATGCCTTAATATCCTGAATCAATTTTGGTGTAGTTTTTGTGAAGGTTTCGAGTATCATGCTTTCTCCAGAACTCAGATTAACCTTTATCTTACCGTCTTTGATATCTGCAGCATAGCGTTCACCATTCATAGGATTAAACCACATAGCGTTTTTAAAAGGTACTGCCAACGCTGCATACTCATTTACATTGTTTGGTGTGAGATTTGCAATAAAATAATGGTATCCATTATCGTTAGATCGTCTGATCATTTTCAGCTTTAATTTGCTTTTTATTTCTTCAGCTTTTGCAGCTTTGCTCATGTCAGATGCTTCAGTTCCGATAATGATATTAGCTCCTTGTGCCTTCAGGTTGGCTATATGTTTTTTTACTTCTTCTGACATTAGGGTGTTGGCAGAAGTTAGTATTAAACCTTTATAGCGTGTACCACCTTCAGTCTGGAGCATTCCATTCACGAATTGGGTCGAGAGAATATATTTCTCAGAAATATAATCGCAGTCAAAACCTTGTGCATCGATGGCGAGTACATCCTTGATAAATTCAGGAGCTCGCTGTCCCATATTATGAATAGCAAACTGCATGAATTTTTTGTCAAGATTCTTGCTCCACATATCGCGGATTGGTAAGTATACTAAAAAATCATTATCAGGTTTACCCCATTGTAAGAAACTCTGGCTTCTCTGAATATATTTCATTAAGAAAGGAGCATCTCGCCATATCGTGTTGGTAGGGCTCATATCTACAGAAGCATAGAATTTCCATCCTGGCCATTCTGCATCCTTAGGACTATATGCAGTACCATGGAAAAACATACGATTCACGCCACTAACAAACATCAAATCCAAATCAGGTTTCATTTGTGAAAGTGATGTACGGAAGTGCTCTGTAAGCCAAGTGAAAGTTTCGCTAGAAGTTAGATTTTTGCCTGTGATATGTGCGGCACTTGGAGCATATTTCAGCATACTCAAGTCGCTGTCGTTCTTACGAGTCTTTCCTTCGTCTTTGCGTAACCCCTTAATTCCAAAATCGCTTAAACCAAATCCTTCAATTTCAGGTATATCAACAGTAGCATATTGGTCTATAAGGTTGGCTGGTGAACCGTGTGCTTGATTTCTTACAATTGCACCATGTTGGTGAGCCCAATTTGCCCATGTTTGTGTAAAATTATGGAGCAGCATCTCACTCATGGTTTCACGATAATCCATGATAACTTGCTGGGCTGTCTTATCAGTTTTTTGGTTCGCCGTTTTGTCGTTTTGTAGTTGTGGTAGATAGTTTTCTAATTTGTAACCTCTACGCTTTTCGAATTCGGTAAGCAGCTCTGGTGTCCAGTCTCCTTCTGCTACCTCATAACTGTCGTTGAAGAAGGTATGAGGGTAAGGAGTTTGGGTACGTTTGAAAGCATCTGAAATGTGTGTGAGATAGTGTTCAACAGCCTTCTTGTTGAAGTGGTCAACTACCAGCCCTTCTCCACCAGGAGCAGGGCGCTTTACCTTCATGATGCCATACCTGTTGTACAGAGCATATATTTTCCAATTGTCTTTTTGTGGCAGTTTGGCATTAAGTAGATATTTGTTTCCATTTACTGTTATGCCGTAAGATAAATCCACAACATTACCTTTCGTATCATAAGCCATCACCTTGAGTAGTTTACATCTGTCAGCATCCTTTTCAGCAGGAGACAAATCCATATTTTTGATTTTCTTTTCGCTGATGGCTTTAACAATAAATACTGATTTGGATGCACTCTCTTCGAGTGGAACCCATGGTCCACCGAAAGGCCATCCAGTACCAGTAGTCATATCGATTTCAACCTTATTCTCTTTACCTATAGCTTGCGTAAACTTCAACATGTCCATCCAACGATCGCTAAGATAGGGGATATCATTAGCTTCATTGCCTTGTACACCATAAATAGGGGTAATTTCTAGTGTCCCTATACCATGACTAGCATACTGTTCGATGTTCCATTTTAAATTTGTTGTGTCTACGGCAGATCCAAGCCACCACCATCTCGCACCGGCTTTAGCTTCGGGCTGTGCTGCAGGCCAGTTTTGTGCCAAGGCTGTTATTGGTGATAAGGCCATAAGACCTAAAAGTAAAGATGTTCGGTTAGTTTTCTTCATATCTATTATTATTAAAGTAGATGATATCGATTAGTTTTAACTTAATATAGGTCTATTGTTTATTATTCGTGATGATAAGGCTCGCCCTTAATAATAGTACATGCCCTATAGAGTTGTTCTACAAAGATGAGTCTGACCATTTGATGCGAGAATGTCATTTTAGACAAACTGATTTTTTCATTGCATCTATCATATATTTTTTGAGCAAAGCCATATGGGCCACCAATAACGAATACCAGCCTTCTAGCAGTATTTTGTTTCTTTTGTAGCCATTTTGCATATTCGATACTTCGGTATTCAGCACCATGTTCGTCAAGAAGCACCACGGTATCACTAGGTTGTATCTGCTTCATGATCAAATCGCCCTCCATTTCCTTTTGCTGATCCTCTGATAAGTTTTTTGTATTTTTCAGTTCAGGAATTGTTTCTATGATGAATGGCATATAGTGGCCTATACGCTCAGTATAATCATTAATGCCAGCTACAAAATGCTTATTTACTGTTTTACCTACTAGTATTAGTACCGTTTTCATCTTTTTAGTTGCTTTATTGATTGTATCTGTAGTTATACTTTCGGCTTATTTACGTTTGTCTATCGACTCGTCGTATGCTCGAGTGTATTCGTTTTGTCTCTTCTTATTCATTGGAAACCATCCCTTTTCTACTCGTTGCTTTTGTTGGAAAAGTTCACCAATACTCCAAAGCATGGAGGCGCCAAGAACACCCAATATAGAAGAGATGATAACATTAGCTATACAAAAGGCACTGCAAACGCTTATGAATCCGATGATGAGATATACCCACCAGTATTTGGTACCAGTGTAGTACTCCATTAAAATCACAATAGGGTGAAATATTCCGATAATCAGGAAAGTGCTTACTGCGATTATAATGCCTGTGTAATGTAGTTCCATAATTTTATATCAAGTTTAGGTTACAAATTTACAAAAAAATATTCAAACACCCTTGATTTTTCAGTTTTATTGATTATCTTTGTGATGTTCAAAATAAAAAATCTAATATTAAATATTAAATATATGGCTAATAACGCAGAATTAATCGCCCTATGTGAGGCGAAAGCAAAAGCATGGTTGTCTCCAGCTTTTGATGAGGAGACTCGTAAGGAAGTACAGGCAAAACTTGATAATGATGATAAAACCGAACTAATCGAGAGCTTCTATAAGGATCTTGAATTTGGTACCGGTGGTCTTCGTGGTATTATGGGTGCAGGTTCTAACCGTATGAATATCTACACTGTAGGTATGGCTACTCAGGGTTTTGCGAACTACTTGAAGAAAAATTTTGCGGACAAGAAAGAGATTTCTGTAGTCGTATGTTACGACTGTCGTAACAATAGTAGCAAGTTTGCTCAGGCGGTTGCTGATATATTCTCTGCTAACGGTATTAAAGTATATCTCTTCGATGAAATGCGTCCTACACCTGAGTGTTCTTTTGCTATTCGTCATTTTGGCTGTCAGGGTGGTGTAAACCTTACTGCTAGCCATAACCCACGTGAGTATAATGGTTATAAAGCTTACTGGGAGGATGGTGCACAGGTTTTGGCTCCACATGATAAGGGTATTATTGACGAAGTAAATAAGGTTAAAGTTGAGGATGTTAAGTTTACTGGCAATAAAGACCTTATCCAGATGATTGGTGAGGATGTAGATAAGATTTACCTTGATAAAGTACAGACTTTGAGCATTGATCCAGAAGTTATCAAGCGTCAGAAGGATCTTTGTATCGTTTATACACCACTTCATGGAACAGGTAGGGTTATGATTCCTGCATCACTTAAGCAGTGGGGATTTGAAAATGTACATTGTGTAAAGGAGCAGATGGTTAAAGATGGAAATTTCTCAACAGTAGATCGTCCAAACCCAGAGTTTGCTGAGGCTCTTACCCTCGGTCTTCGTGATGCTAAGGCTCTTGATGCAGATATCCTGATGGCTAGTGATCCTGATGCAGACCGTATTGGTATGGCTTGCAAGAATGATAAGGGTGAATGGGTACTTATCAATGGTAACCAGACTTGTATGATTTTCTTGTGGTACATCATTGCTAACCGTAAGGCTGTTGGTAAGATGAAACCTACTGATTTTATTGTTAAGACAATCGTTACTACAGAGAATATCAAGAAGATTGCTGATAAGAACAATATTGAAATGCGTGATTGTTACACTGGTTTCAAGTGGATTGCTCGTGAAATTGCGATTTCTGAAGGAAAGCAGCAGTATATTGGTGGTGGTGAGGAAAGTTATGGTTTCCTTGCTGAAGACTTCGTTCGTGATAAAGATTCTGTATCTGCATGTTCTCTTCTTGCTGAGATTTGTGCTTATGCCAAGGATAATGGTAAGACTCTATATGATATATTGATGGATATCTATATGGAATATGGCTATTCTAAGGAAACCCTCATCAATGTAGAACGCCCTGGTAAGAGCGGTGCTGATGAAATTCAGCAGATGATGATTAACTTCCGTGAGCATCCTCTTCAGGAACTTGGTGGAAGTAAGGTCGTATTGCTGAAGGATTACAAGAGTCTCGAAGCTAAAGATGCACAGGGTAATGTTACCAAACTTGTTATGCCTGAAACTAGCAATGTTCTTCAGTGGTTCTGTGAAGATGGTACTAAGGTTAGTGCTCGTCCATCAGGTACAGAGCCTAAGATTAAGTTCTATATCGAGATTAAGGATAATATGACAGATCCTTCTCAGTTCGAAGCTCTTGAGGCTAAAGCAGAGAAGCATGTTGAAGCTATCAAAAAGAGCCTTGGTTTGGCTTAATAGCTATCATGTTATTAGTTCTTAGACTTTTCAACTAGATTTATAGGGGGGTGTCGCATGTTTTTGCGATGCCCCTAATATGTTTTGGACATGAAGAAAACTTTATATGTGTTGTTAGGAGTGGTCTTGTTGTTTGTATCTTGTGGTAAACGGGAAATGACGGCTCAACAAATTTTTGATGAGGAAAAATCGGGTGTAGTACTCATTATGAATAAGTATTATTATGAACTGACGCTGCCTAGTGGGTACCAACTTTTTTTCTCGCATATTGGTGAAGATGGTTTACAAAATCTTACAGATATTCGCGATTCGATTCTTCGGCATCAGAGCGTGGCTACGGGTACAGGTTTCTTTATAGATGAGGAAGGTCGTATAGTTACTAACAGGCATGTTACAGAGACAGAATTTACTCAGTCTGTACTTAGTAAGAATTATGCCGAAGTAGCTAAAATATTGCAGTCTTATATTGGACAACTGATACGTCGAGTGATGGCAGAATATGATGTCTTGGAAAGTAGAAAAGTTTTACTCCAAGGGTATGATATGTTTGGTAATATCGTGATACATAATGAACGAGCTTTGGAGCAGATAACTGCTGCAGAGAAAAAAATATTAGAAGAATATAATCAATTGAGTCGCTTGGTTTCTCAGCTCGGTAATTCTAAATTTCAGAAGGGAATGAAAATACGGGTAGTTAAAACTTTAGGTATAGCCTATGATGGTGATAAAGTCAGAAGTGAGTCAGACTTCCTTAGAACCAATCCGGCTATAGTTTTGGCAACTTCTAAGGAAGAGGATGCAGATCTTTCTCTTATTCAGTTGAAGAGCAAACAGACACCTGTCAATACTCATATTTTTACGTTTACGGATGATCCTCTCGAAATCGATCAGGAGCTATATATGATAGGTTATAATGCAGGCTTAATTTTGGCTAATACTCAGAAGGGAATCAGTGTGCAGATGACGAGTGGAAAAGTTACTCAAAATCCAGATTCTTCGCGTATTTTGTATAGTATTCCTACGGTACAGGGAAGTAGTGGATCTCCTGTCCTCAACAAATATGGTGAGGTGGTAGGTGTTAATTTTGCAAAACTTAAAGCTAGCGATAATTTTAATTTTGCTATTCCCCAGTCTCGCAAAGATGCTATAGGACTCTGATGAGATTATGTGCATGAAGTGACGGTATCATTTTGTGCACATAATTTTTTTATATGGATACTTTTTGGTATCTTTGCTTCCAAATACTCTAGAAATCAACTAAATGGAAACAAGGAAATTTTTCGAGAGAAGGCACCTGCTCTCAGCACTATTAACGATAATGACATTAATTGTATGTGCACCTTTATGTTTATATTTGGCTACAGGAAGTTTTGGCTATGTAGGCTGGTTGGAGATATTGGTCCATATAATAGGCTGGTTTGGATTCTTACAGTGTCTTTTTTTTATATGGTATCTTTGTATGCGTTACTTTGATCTTTGTATAAAACGCAAACCTGCTGTGGTTGCTAAAAAAGATGAACTTCTTGTGTATTCGCCTTTTGCTCGTCATTACCTCCACATTGACTGGAATGATATTAGCGATTTTCAGGCAGAACGAGCTAAGGGATGTAGCTTTTTCTATCCATTGTATAAAAATGCTGATGATTATCGTATACCAGCTTTTTTTCCTCATCGTCATTCGGGGTTTAGAATTGATGCTGTACGAACGAAATATCTTGAGGTAGATAAGTATCAGCTTATCGGCATTCTCAAACAATATTTATAGTTTGAGCTTAAGTGAAGTAGGATGGAGTACTGGTAAATCTGAAATGCTATATAATAAGGTGAAAAATAAAAATGAAAGTTTTTTTGAAAAAAAACAGTAAAAAGTTTGGTGGGATAAAATAAAAATACTACCTTTGCACTCGCAATTCAGAAATGAAGCTTGGCAACTCGGTAACGAGCCCGTGACTGGAAGGTTGGGTGAGTGGCTGAAACCACCAGTTTGCTAAACTGACGTGCGGGTAACCGTACCGGGGGTTCGAATCCCCCACCTTCCGCTCTTCGGGGGTCAGGCAAATGTAATTGCACTAACGGTCGGTTCATCTAACGGTTAGGATACAAGATTCTCAATCTTGGCATAAGGGTTCGATTCCCTTACCGACTACGTAATATAACCTCTCCTTTTTAGAAGAGGTTTTTTTTGACCCTTAATTGGTCGGTTCATCTAACGGTTAGGATACAAGATTCTCAATCTTGGCATAAGGGTTCGATTCCCTTACCGACTACCTTTCAATCACGATTTTAAATTTCTAGAATTAACAACAACAATGAGAAGACTTATAGTCTTCTCTTTTCTCAAATACTAGTGGATTATTTTCCTAAATTTTAATCGTCACTTTTTCCTTTATCTTTTTTGTTTATTTTGATTTTTTTTATAGTTTTGTACTATAAACGCTAAAAGCTAAATACGTAAAAAAATTATAACTAAATTATATTGATATATTATGAAATTATGTAACCTTAAGCGGTTGTTGTTTTCCTTATTTGTACTATCTGTATCTTCTACTGTGATGGCGCAAGAAATGCAACCTAATTTAAAATTCGGAAGTCCCACTAAAGAAGAAATTGCTATGAAAGAGTATCCGGCTGATAAGAAAGCGCCAGCTGTGGTACTTTATCACAATGTGAAACATTTTTATAGTTTGCGGAAGGGGTATTGGCAACTTTATACCGATGTGGATTGTAAAATCAAAATTCTTACTTCAGAAGGTAAGGATGAAGCTAATGTAAGTATTGGGTATTATGAATCAAAAAATGAGTCTTCGATAAAAGAGAAAGTTGTAGGTTTGAAAGCTGTTTCTTATAATATAGAGGATGGAAAAGTTGTGAAGACGAAAATGAAAAGCAGCGAGATTTTTACTGAGCGTATTGATGATAATCATGTGACGACGAAATTCTCCGTGCCTAATGTTAAGCCGGGTAGCGTTATCGAGTATAGCTACCGCAAGGAAAGCGATTTCTATTCCTTGATTGATACGTGGGTAGCTCAGCAGAAAATTCCAGTGCTGTATAGTAGAGTGCAACTATCTATACCAGATCGATTTGTATTTCAGTTTAATCAGTCTGGTGCTCACCAGTTGGAAGCTTCTAAAATGGTATCTAATGTGTACATCGATCTGCCGAGCGAAACAGCCAGTTTATCTGGTACCGATTATGAGTGGGTAGCTAGAAATTTGCCTGGAGTAGATGCTGACAATTACATTTATGATGTAACAGATTTTTTAGATAAAGTTGAGTTTGAACTTTCTGCTATCTATGTTCCTGGTTATGTGTGTGAAAATTTGTCTTCTACATGGGATGCGGTAATTAAGAATTTGAAAGAGGCGGATAGTTTTGGTAAACGACTGAAAATTTCTAATCCGCTGAAAGAGGAGTTGGCTAAACTGAATATTGACAAGATTGTTAACGTAGACGATAAGGTCGCTACTATATTTCATTTACTTAAAAGTAAAGTGAAATGGGATAAGCAATATAGACTTGGTGGTGATAATGCAAGCAAGATATTGAAACGTGGTACGGGCAGTAATGCTGACATCAATTTTATACTCATCGCTATGCTAAAGGCAGCTGGACTAAAAGCTTATCCAGTGCTGATGAGTTCTCGTGATAATGGTCGAATGGCTTTTTTTCCATCGCTAAGGGGACTAAATACATTTATTGTGGCAGTAGATAAAGGTAATGATAAATATCTTTATCTTGACGGATCATCAGAAGATGGATCGTTGTACGCTCTGCCTTCCAATCTGCTTGTAGATCGTTGTATACTTGTGCGTGATGATACTTTTGATTGGGTGGATGTGCAACATGCTATGAAGGGATTAGAACAAATTTTTATTGAATCAGAAATTGACGAGAAAGGTATTGTGAGAGGACACTTTCAGTCAGTTATGAAAGATGAAAGTGCTGCTGATTTCCGTCATGATTTCCGCGAAGTTAAAGATAGTATTGCCTTCGTTGACAGTATGGCTAAGGCGGATGGCCTAAGGATAACCAATTATAAGATGAATGATATGAATGTGGAGCGTATCTCTACACATGAGTTCGATTTTGTTAAGGCTTATGATGCTACAGAAGACCGTATATATGTCAATCCGATGATTGTGGGATTCTTACACGAAAATCCATTTAAAAAGGAAACTCGTGAGCTTCCTGTTGAGTTTGCACATCTCAATACTATAGTGCAGACGGTAAGCATAAAGCTACCTGAGGGATATGTAGTGGAAGAATTGCCTAAGGGGGTGATGACCTATACGGTTGATAAAGGACTTGAGTTTGTCTTTATGGTAAACCAAAATAGTGAAGGAGTCCTGCAGATGCAGTATAGATTTAATGTAAAACGTCTATTATTTGGTGTAGATGAATATGAGTATGTTAAGCATATCTTCGAGTCCGTGGTAAAACGTTTAGATGATATGGTGGTCCTTAAAAAGGTATAAATGATGCAGATACGTAGATTTTTAATGGTGGCAATACTGGTGGTCATGACACTTATTGCTTACGCAGAATCCCATGTGATAGTTGAAAATGAAGTAACGCAAGTCATTTGTACTGATGTGCGTCATGCTACCGTGAAATATATGCTTTGCTACAAAATACTTGACGAGAAAGCTGCTGACTATGCTCATTTGGTATTGCCATTTGATAAAAACCATAAATTGATAAACTTTAGTGCAGTCTTTACAGATCAGAGCGGTAAGGTGATTAAGAAGGCTAAGAAGACTGATATGGTGCGTTCTGAATATTCACGGGAAATGCTAGGGCATGTAAGCTATATGATGGTGTTCAACTATACGCCACCAGTTTATCCGATTATGGTAACTTATGAATGGGAGGAGTCGTTTACGGATGATGTGCTAGCTTTTCCGATGTTTTATCCTCAGAATGCGTATGATGTGCCGGTTAAGAAAGCGTTTTACCAGCTTACCGTAGTCGACTCTATAGCATGTCGTTATAAGAAAATGAATACCAATGCAGAGGTGAAGGAAACTTCAGATGGTAAAGGTAATAAAGTGTGGACTGTATCGGTAGAAAATTTGCCCTCCATTGAGAAAGAACCTCTCGGGCAGCCTTTGCATGAATTGGCACCAAGAATTTTTTTTGGGCCAGAAACGGCTAAATATCTTGGTACAACGGTAAATCTGAAAGACTGGAAACAGATGGGTAAGTGGCTGTGGAATATTCGAGACGGAAAAACGGCTCTTACTGAAGATATGAAGTCTAAACTACATTCAATGACGGATACCTGTCAATCAGTCAAAAGTAAAATAGATGTGCTGTATAAGTATCTGGAACAGAATACTCGCTATGTAAATATAACTCTCGGTATAGGTGGGTATCAACCGGTAGCAGCTGCAGAAGTATGCCGTACAGGATTTGGTGACTGTAAAGGCTTGAGTAACTTTATGCATGCTATGCTTAAGGAAGTGGGAGTGCCATCAAGCGAGGTTATTATCAGTACCAAGTACGATAAGATTTACAAAGATTATCCTAACTTTAATCAATTTAATCACGAGATCCTGATGGTTCCTATGCGGCAGGATACGGTATGGATTGAATGTACCGATGCTAAGATACCTTTAGGTTATTGCCACATGGATATTGCTGGTCACGACTGTCTGGAGGTGGCGGCTGAAGGAGGAAAATTTCTAAAGGTGCCATCGTATAAGGATGCTGATAATCGGGAAATAACTTGTATGGAGGTCGATTTGCAGGCTAATGGTTCGGCAAAAATGAACTTCTTGCAAGATTCGTATATGAGCGAATATGAACCCTTGATGGGGTTAATTGGAGCAAAGGAGGATGTTCAACGTGAATATATACACCACGTGCTCAACAAACCGCTGGTAACTATCAACTCGCTCGAAATGATTGACGATAAAAAGGCTTATAGTATTCCTCACTATGAGATAAGAGCTAAGTTGGAAGATAAGCAATATGGTCAAGGTAAAGGATTGCGTCTTTTTATCCCAGTTTGTCCGTTACATCAGGAGGTTTCGACTCCTTCTAATCTAAAGGAGAGACAGCAACAATTGGTATTGGATTATGGTTTCTTGCAGGAAGACAGCATTATAGTGCTGATACCTGAGGGATATGTTGTAGAGGCAATTCCCAAAAATATTAAGGAGACTTATCCTTTTGCCGATTTTACATCAGAACTGAAACTGGAAGGGCGTAAGATAGTGCTTTATAATCGTCGTCTGCAAAAGAAAGGACGCTATGATAAATCGCTCTATGCTGATTATTGTAAGTATCGGGAAACACTAGATTCGAGATATTCAAATCAGAAGATAGTGCTGAGAAAAAAATAGTTGGCACATAAAGAAGATATGAAAGGCGGGTGCTAAATATGTCTTGATATTTAGAAATTTTGTTGTAACTTTGCACTCCGAAATCAATGAAGTAAAAAGAAAAACTATGGATTATTTACCAAAGGAGCCAGCCATTCTGGTGTCGAGTATCAATATGTTGCTGCGTGATGAAGAATTTGATTCATTGGAGTCACTCTGTAATTGCTATGATAAAGAAGTTGAAGAGATTAAGAGCTATCTTGGAGAAAACGGCTATGTATATAGCGAAGAACAGAAACAGTTTCGCCCAACAGGATATGATAAATGATAAAAAAGACGTATAAAGCATTATGCTCTATACGTCTTTTTTTTGAAAATTCTATCTAAAAATAAATGTTTTTAAATCTTAGTAGTTGTCATCATCATCAACCACGTCTTCAGCCTCAAGATTTAAGTCTTCAGCATTCTCATCAAAGTTAGTGTGATAACTCTCCTCCGTAAGCTTATCATCATCAAATGCATCGTCATCCTCATCAATGTCATTGTAGTGATCATCAATTTCTGGTGCATCATCATCATCATCATCAATGTCTAAATCACGATTCTTACGATCGAGCTCCTCGTCGTCTTCAAATTTTGTGTGAAGCTTTTCTGATTCAGGTTTTTCTTTTGCGAAGATTGCTTCAGTCCAGTTACCTTTTGTAATTTCAAGAACTTCAAAGCCATCGTTTTTCTTTTTCTCATACATGCCACCTGGTTTGTGCAGGCGATCAGTAGGAAGAGTTGTGTTACTTATGTCAAAACCAGACATGATGATATCCTGAATACTCTGAGATAGACTATCCCAACCACCACCGAAATTACGGTCGATAACATCGAGAAGTTTGGTTGCACTGATATGGTGAATGTTCTCATAAGTAAGGTCTGTTACGCGCAGAATAGGCTTCTTTTTAATGGCCCATTTTGTACGATTCTGAGAATCGTCAAGACGAACGCTTCCAACTTTAAAACCTCGATTTTCATATTTTGCGATTATTTCAGGCTTATCGACTTTGATCTCCTCAATTTCGAAAGCACTGCGAATTGTATTAATATAGCTTCGCTGATTATCACGAAGGTCAGCTTCCTTCTCAGCAGCTTCCCACATACGGAAAATATCATTTTCCTGCTGATCCCAAACATTGCTCTTAGTAAGCGTCTTGAGAGTAATAGCTTTCTGTTCTTTCATAATTGTAGTTGTATTTGCTGCAAAATTAAATACTAAATTGTTAAAAACCAAACTTTTCATTCAAAAAAATGGTAGCTCTAAAAAAAACAGGTTTACTTCTTCGCTAATCTTAACTTTTTTGTATCTTTGCAATTGTATGAGTGAACCTTTGGCAGAAAGAATGAGACCTCGTACACTAGATGAGTATGTAGGGCAAAAGCATCTGGTGGGTGAGGGGGCTGTGTTGCGCAATATGATTGATGCGGGACGCATTCCTTCCTTTATACTTTGGGGGCCTCCTGGAGTAGGAAAGACAACTTTAGCCCATATTATTGCTAATAAGCTCGAAACCCCTTTTTATACACTGAGTGCTGTAACGAGCGGTGTTAAAGATGTAAGAGAAGTTATCGATAAGGCTGCAAAATCGCAGTTTTTTAATACCATTTCACCTATATTATTTATTGATGAAATACATCGTTTTTCTAAATCGCAGCAAGATTCTTTGCTTGGAGCAGTAGAGCGAGGTACGGTTACACTTATAGGTGCTACAACAGAGAATCCTTCGTTTGAAGTAATTCGGCCATTACTTTCAAGATGTCAGTTATATGTACTGAAGAGCTTGAATAAGGATGATTTGCTTGATTTAATACACCGTGCGTTGACAGAGGATGTGGAATTAAAGAAGCGTAATATAATTTTGAAAGAGCATGGAGCCCTGTTGCGATATAGTGGTGGAGATGCGCGTAAACTGTTGAATATACTGGAGTTGGTAGTTGAGTCAGAAATGGGAGATGTCGAGATTACCGACGATTTGGTGGTGAAAAGATTGCAGCAAAATCCTTTAGCATACGATAAACAGGGGGAGATGCACTATGATATTATATCGGCCTTTATCAAAAGTATCCGTGGTAGTGATCCTGATGCAGCCTTATACTGGTTGGCGCGAATGATAGAGGGGGGAGAAGATCCACAGTTTATAGCAAGAAGATTGGTAATCAGTGCCAGTGAAGATATAGGCTTGGCTAATCCTAATGCTTTGCTACTTGCTAATGCAGCTTTCGATACTGTTATGAAAATCGGTTGGCCTGAGGCAAGAATAGCATTGGCAGAAGCTACAATATATTTGGCTACCAGTGCCAAGAGTAATTCTGCATATATGGGCATCAATGATGCTTTGCAGTTGGTTAAACAGACTGGAAATCTGCCAGTACCATTACCAATACGAAATGCACCAACCCAGTTAATGGCAGATTTAGGCTATCATGATGGTTACAAGTATCCGCATGATTATCCTGGGCATTTTACGGAACAGCAATATCTGCCTGATGCTCTCAAAAATACTAGAATTTGGCACGCACAGCATTCTCCACAGGAAGAACGACTTTATCAGTGGATGAAAACTTGTTGGGGTGACCGATATGACCAATAATGTAAAAAGGTCCTAATTGAATTCTAAAAATAATGATATAAAAGGTATCGTGTATACTAAAATGATATAAGAATTATATAGAAGTTATAATAAAATCGTAAAGATGAAGATCGTAATTTTAGATGGATATACAGCCAATCCTGGTGATTTAAGTTGGGATGGGCTTAAGGAATATGGAGAGCTTATCGTTTATCCTCGAACAAAGAAGGAAGATGTTGTATCACGTGCTAAAGATGCAGAAATCGTCCTGACGAATAAGGTAGTGCTTGATGCAGAGGTTTTGATACAGTTGCCTAAGTTGAAATATATAGGTGTGCTTGCTACAGGTTATAATGTGGTAGACATCAAGAAAGCTAAAGAATTAGGTATCCTAGTAACTAATATTCCTGCTTATAGTACAGATAGTGTGGCACAGGCAACCTTCGCTTTGATTCTGAATATGACTAATCGAGTGGCTCATTATGCCAACAAAAACCGATTAGGAAGATGGAGTGATAATGATGACTTCTGCTATTGGGATACGCCACTTCGCGAACTGGCCGGGAAGACTCTTGGTATTGTAGGCTTGGGTAGTATAGGATGGAAAGTAGCTCATCTGGCGCTTGACTTTGGAATGGATGTTTTTGCCTATACCAGTAAGAACGCAGCAGATCTTCCTGATGGTATTCAAAAAACAACTTTAGAAGGTCTTTTTTCTGTAAGTGATATTCTTACTCTTCATTGTCCGTTGACAGAAGAAACCTATGAGTTAATCAATAAGAATACTCTTGCAAAGATGAAAGATGGTACAATATTGATCAATACCGGTCGTGGTCCTCTTGTTAACGAAGCAGATGTAGCCGAGGCTCTTCAGACAGGAAAACTATTGTATTATGGTGCAGATGTAATGTGTCAGGAACCGCCATCTAAAGATAATCCATTACTCAAGCAAAAGAATGCTTTTATTACGCCACATATAGCATGGGCAACTGAAGAGGCACGTACTCGTCTTATAGATACTTGTGTCGAAAATGTAAAATCATTTGTTGAGGGGCAACCTATTAATGTAGTAAATCGATAATATAAACAATATTAATATGCTGTACGAGGATCCTGTTTTTGTAAAAAATCTGCAGGAGGTTATAGAGTTTATTGGTACCTTTGCCTTTGCTATGTCGGGTATCCGATTGGCAGGGGCTAAGCAGTACGACTGGTTTGGTGGATTTGTCTGTGGACTTGTAGTCGCAATTGGCGGAGGTACAATTCGAGATGTCATGTTAGGGCAAACTCCTTTTTGGATGACATCACCAATTTATTTGATATGTACAATGCTAGCACAGGTGGTATTTATTATCTTCCATCATATCTTAAAAAAGTTGGATAATGCGTGGCTTGTTTTTGATACTTTAGGATTAGCGTTGTTCACAATAGCTGGAATCCAAAAATCTTTAGCTTTGGGTTATCCATTTTGGGTGGCGATCATGATGGGTTGTATTACAGGCGCTGCAGGAGGTGTTATAAGAGATGTGCTTCTAAATAATGAACCTGTTATATTTCAAAAAGAAATATATGCCATCGCTTGTGTAATCGGAGGTGTCGTATATCAGTTGATGTGGATGGCTGGTGTGAGTTTATATATTACAGTACCTAGTGTATTTGTCGTGGTATGCTTGATACGTTTCCTTGCAGTGAGATATCATATATCATTGCCAAAACTACATTCTGAAGATTAAAAAATAGTGGTATGAAAAGATCTTTGGCCTTGATGGCTTTTAGTATATTAATAACCTTTTCGCCTGTGCAAATTGCTCATGCAAGCAAGATGAATAAGCAAGTAACAGTATATTTGAAGAAAGGCGAAGTTAAAGTTGCCATACTAAGAAACGAACTGAATAAACTTGATGCTCATGTAGATGTATATCTAAAAGATACCGGTGAACGTGTCCGATATAAAGCGGAATCGTTAGACAGTATTGTAATGACAGATAACGGACAACGTACAGTATGGGAATCGAAATGGATAAATCAAAGTTATAATCTAAGTTCTCCTGTAAACACGGATAGGCCATTGTTGGTAAAAAGAATTTGGAAAGGTGAAAGAACTAGTGTATATACTAGCCGAGTGGCAGAAATGACGAGTAATGCCAATAAACATTATTTTAGTCAACAAGTTGATCAGTTCTATTATGGATTAAATACAGAAAAAGAGATTCGATTGTATTATTCAGAATCGTTAGTGCCAGGAACTATCAATTTGGGTAATTTTAATGTTACAGGTTTGTCTCTTGGTGGTAGTATGAAATTGTCTTCAATGGCAAAGTTTTTTCCTCAGTATCCTGTGTTCCAAAAAAGATTGGAAACTATAAGTGTTAAACGGCGTGTGTTTCATAAAGATAAAGCCATCATTATCAAGTATCTTGATGAGTATCTTCGCATAAAATAATTTGATTAACTATTTTTTAAGAAATTCTTCCTTTTTAAAATAATATGTTTATCTTTGCATCTTATTAATGCAGTGTAATATAGTAAATAATATAGTAAAATTTCAAGAATATAGGTATGAAAAAGTTAATAATGGGATTGGCATTAGCAACTTGTGCGATGACAGGTTTTGCCCAGGAAGATTTACCAGAACAGAAGTATAGTGTTGCAACAAACTCTTTCTTTAGCAACTGGTTCGTGCAAGTTGGTGCAGATTGGAATGCTTTCTATTCGAATGAAGAGCATGGTTTAGGTCTATCTCATAGTCCATTTAAAAAGTTTCGTGCCAATCCTGGTGCTTCTATTGCCTTAGGTAAATGGTTTACACCAGGTATAGGTCTTCGCACTAAGTTCCAGGGTATTTGGGGCAAGGCTGTAGTAAATGATCAAACAAAAGGAAATCATAACAAATACCTTATTATTAACGAGCAGGTCTTGTTTAATTTAAGTAATTTGTTTTGTGGCTATAATCCTAATCGGGTGTGGAACGTAATTCCTTTTGTTGGTGCGGGTCTTGGTCGCAATATGAGTGATAATATTAATGTGGTAGATCTTAATGTCGGTTTACAATCTTCTTGGCGTTTAGGTAAAAAAGTAGATGTTTATGTAGAAGCAGGATGGAATCGTCTTGGACAGGCTTTTGATGGTGTTACAGCTGTTAAAGGTAGTTCAAATTATGATGGTGTGTGGGAAAGAAAAGACAATAATTTATATGCAGAGGTTGGTTTTACTTTCAGATTAGGCAAGTCTGGTTGGAGTAAGACTCCAGATGTTGAGGCCTTGAATGCATTGAATCAAAGTCAGTTAGATGCACTGAATAGCCAATTGGAAGATGCAAATGCAGAAAATGAGCGTTTGCGTGGAGAGTTAGAAGCTAAACAGTCAAATCAAACCTCATCAGTAGTATATAAGAGCGCACCTGTATCCGTATTCTTTAATATAGGTAAAACTAAAATAGCTTCAAGTAAGGATATGGTAAACCTCGAATCTTTTGCAAAATCAGCTAAAGAGAATAATAATAAGATTTTGGTTACTGGATATGCGGATAGCAAAACTGGTTCAGCAGAATATAATCAGAAACTGTCTCAGAGTCGTGCAGATGCAGTGGTTGAAGCTCTTGTTAAATTTGGTATAGACAAATCGATGATAACAACTCAGGCTAAGGGTGGAGTAGACGATTTGTCACCTGTAGATAATAATCGTCGAGCTACTGTAGAAATACAGTAAATTTATTGCAATAAAGTTATGAAAGATATAATTTTTTGCGAAAAAAATGAAGAAAATCCAGCTGTCTCTTAAACAGCTGGATTTTTTTTGCTTATAATCATTGAAATTTTCTTAATTTCTATACTTCTAAAAAGTTTTTTAATATTATTTAGACTGCTGTATTCGCTTAGCCCATCATTTTTGCTTACTTTTGCGTGTGTAAAAAAAAGATGGAAAAACTTCTATAGATTAAAATATTATGGCAGAATCAATAGATATTCGAGAATTAAACATTCGGATAGAACAGCAAAGTCAGTTTATTACTAATCTGACTACTGGCATGAATAAAGTTATTGTAGGACAGAGACATTTAGTAGACTCGCTATTGATCGGTCTTCTGAGTGATGGTCATATCCTTTTGGAGGGTGTTCCTGGTTTGGCTAAAACATTGGCTATTAAGACACTTTCACAGTTGATTGATTCAGATTACAGTCGTATTCAATTTACTCCAGATTTATTGCCAGCCGATGTTGTAGGAACCCTAATCTATTCACAGAAAGATGAAAAATTTCAAGTAAAACAGGGACCTGTGTTTGCCAATTTTGTGCTTGCCGATGAAATAAACCGTGCACCTGCAAAAGTTCAGAGTGCTTTGCTAGAAGCTATGCAGGAACATCAAGTAACAATTGGTGATAATACATTTAAGTTGCCAAATCCATTCCTTGTAATGGCGACTCAGAACCCTATAGAACAAGAGGGTACATATCAGTTGCCTGAGGCGCAGATGGACCGTTTTATGTTGAAAGTGATTATTGATTATCCTACAATTGAAGAGGAAAAACTTATTATTCGTGAAAACATTCAGGGGCACATGCCAACTGTAACTCCTGTAACAACAGCAGATGAAATAATCAAAGCTCGCGAGGTTGTAAATCAGGTATATCTTGATGAGAAAATAGAACAGTATATTGCGGATATTGTTTTTGCTACCCGTTATCCAGAGCGATATGGTTTGAAGGAACTTAAAAACTTCATCACTTATGGTGGTAGTCCTCGTGCAAGTATTAATTTAGCAAAAGCTGCTCGTGCATATGCGTTTATCAAGCACAGAGGTTATGTTATTCCTGAGGATGTTAGGGCTGTAGCATATGATGTATTGCGTCATCGTATCGGACTGTCGTATGAGGCTGAAGCTGATAGTGTAAACTCTGAAGAAATTATCAGTAAAATTATTAATAAAGTGGAAGTGCCTTAAGGTTTATGGCACTTGGATTAATAGTTAGGCGTCTAGATCTTTTCAATTCGAATAATGGATACAGAAGATATATTTAAAAAAGTTCGTAAAATCGAAATCAAAACTCGTGGACTGAGTCAAAATATCTTTGCAGGTCAATATCATTCAGCCTTTAAAGGTAGAGGTATGGCCTTTGCAGAGGTGCGAGGATATCAATTTGGCGATGATGTACGCGATATTGATTGGAATGTTACGGCTCGTTATCATAAACCTTTTGTAAAGGTCTTCGAGGAAGAACGAGAATTAACAGTGATGCTGTTGATAGATGTCAGTGGGTCACTTGAATTTGGTACTTCCCGGCAGATGAAAAAGGATATGGTAACAGAAATAGCAGCTACACTCGCTTTCAGTGCTATCCAAAATAATGATAAGATAGGTGTCATTTTCTTCTCTGATCGTATAGAAAAATATATTCCACCCAAAAAAGGTAAGAAGCATATATTATATCTTATACGTGAGATGCTCGACTTTCATCCACAAAGCCTGCGCACTGACATTGGTGCGGCTATGGAGTACCTTACTCGTGTTATGCGTAGACGCTGTACGGCATTCGTACTGAGCGATTTCTATGATCAACGAGATTTTAAGAAACCATTACAGATTGCTAACCAAAAACATGATGTGGTAGCTATTCAGGTATATGACCAAAGAGCAAAATCTCTTCCAGATGTTGGACTTATTAAGGTGATGGATGCTGAAACAGGGCATGAGATGTATCTTGATACGTCTTCTAAAAAATTGAGAATTGCACATGAACAGGCTTGGAAGATGAGAGAAGATTCTCTAAAACAAACATTTGCTAAAAGTAAAGTGGACTGGACTAGTGTGGCAACTCATGAGGATTTTGTTCAAGCACTGATATTGCTTTTTAAACAAAGAAGTTAAAGACGATTGTACTCGTAAAAAAATGAAAAATTGGTATAGACATATAATCTTTACACTCGTTGTATTATCAACTCCTATAGCTGGTAGTTCTCAGGTACAGGTGGAACAGCAAATTGATTCTATCCAAATAATGATAGGACAGCAGACCGATTTGCATGTTAGGGTTACCTTACCCAAGGGAAAACGTGTAGACTTCCCTTCATTAAAGCCATCTCAGTATATTACTCCTGGTGTAGAAGTATTGAAAATGAAGGATGATACAACTGAGGTCGATGATAAATCAACCCGTATAACACGTTCTTATACATTGACCTCTTTTGATGAGAAAATATATGCTATTCCGGCTTTGAAAGTAAAGGTCGCTGGTAAATCTTACCAAGGCAATCAGTTAGCACTGAAAGTTCTTACGGTACCTGTAGATACAATTCATCCAAATCAGTTTTATCCACCTAAAGATGTACAGGATAATCCTTTTTCTTGGGCAGAATGGGCTCCTTTGTTTTGGTTAAGTATCCTCTTCCTGTTGTTATGTGGAGTGGGCTTTTATCTGTATGATAGATTAAGAAAAAATAAGCCTGTTATTACACATATTAAGATAGTAAAGAAGGTACCTGCTCATCAGAAAGCACTTCATGAAATCAATGAGATGAAACAGCATCGTGTAGAAACTCAGGAAGGTCAGAAGGAATATTATACAAGATTGACGGATACGCTTCGAGAATATATTCAACAGCGATTCGGGTTCAATGCTATGGAGATGACAAGTTCTGAAATTATAGAACATCTTCAGGCAACAGGAGATAAAACTATGATTAGAGAGCTTCATGAACTTTTCCAAACTGCTGATCTTGTGAAGTTTGCTAAATACGAAACCTTAATTAATGAGAATGATGCAAATTTGGTCAATGCTATAAACTTTATAGATCAGACTAAAACGGATGAAATACCAACAGAAGAAAAGGTAAAGCCACAATTGAGTGATGATGATGTGAAAACACGCAAGAACCGTATTGTTCTAAAATCGTTGATAGCTGGTCTTATTATTGCATCATTGGCTATTTTAGGTTATGTTATATATAATGTGGTCATGTTACTGATGTAAATGACTAGATAAGAGAACACATATAAAAGATGGAATTTGCAAGTAAAGGATATTTCCTGCTTCTGCTTCTACTGATACCTTATATACTATGGTATTTTTTATATAGTAAGAAGAGTGAGCCAGCTTTAAGGATGGCAGACACCAATCCGTATCGTTATGCGCCAAAAAGTTGGCGTGTACGTTTGATACATCTGCCAATGTTCTTAAGGTGTATTACGTTCATATTGTTGGTTTTTATACTGGCACGCCCTCAGACCCATAATTCTTGGAATAACCGACAGGTGGAAGGTATAAATATTATGTTGGCAATGGATGTTTCTACCAGTATGTTAGCAGAAGATTTGAAGCCGAATCGTATAGAGGCTGCTAAAAATGTAGCTGCAGAATTTATTGCTGGTCGTCCTAATGATAATATCGGACTAACAATTTTTGCTGGAGAATCGTTTACCCAATGCCCGATGACGACAGATCATACCAGTCTGCTTACACTCTTAAAAGACGCACGTACAGATATGGCTGCTACTGGTATGATTGAAGATGGTACAGCTGTAGGTATGGGATTGGCAAACGCAGTATCTCGTTTGAAAGATGTTAAGGGTAAGAGTAAAGTGATAATCCTCCTTACTGATGGTAGTAATAATCGTGGAGATATATCGCCTATGACTGCTGCTGAGATGGCTAAGAGCTATGGCATTCGTGTTTATACGATTGGTGTAGGAACAAATAAAGTTGCTCCTTATCCAATGATGGTTGCAGGAGGAATACAATATGTAAATATGCCTGTAGATATAGATATTCAAACTCTTAAAGAAATAGCAGCAACGACAGAAGGAAATTTCTATCGTGCTACTAATACGGCTCAGTTGAAGAGTATCTATAAAGATATTGATAAACTGGAAAAAACGAAGATGAGTGTTAAGCATTATGCTAAGCGTTATGAAGCTTACCAGCCATTTGCTATGGCTGTAGTGTTTATATTATTGCTTGAAATATTGCTTCGCATAACTTGGTTTAGAAGAATACCTTAAATATTATGTTTAGATTTGACGATCCTGTATATTTATGGCTTCAGCTTCTCGTACCAGTCATGGTTCTGATACGTTTTGTAGGTTGGCGCAGAAGAATTAAGAAAATAAAAAAGTTTGGTGATCCTGAGTTGGTCGCACAATTGATGCCTGATATATCTGTATATCGACCTTCAGTTAAATTTTGGTTAGCTCTAGGTGCATTATCCTTGGCGATTATTATGCTAGCCCGTCCCCAAATGGGTACTCGTATATCTCATGATAAGCGTAATGGAATAGAGACAATGATAGCTTTAGATATTTCTAATTCTATGTTGGCTGAGGATGTTGCTCCATCAAGATTGACTAAGAGTAAGATGCTGGTAGAAAATTTGGTTGATCATTTTAATAATGATCAAATCGGACTGGTGGTTTTTGCAGGCCAATCTTATGTTCAGTTACCTATTACCAGCGATTATGTATCTGCAAAAATGTTTTTGCAAGACATTCAACCAAGTCTTATTCAGACGCAAGGAACAGATATAGCAGGTGCTATCAATACTTGTATGCACGCTTTTACTCCAAATGATAAAGTGGGTAAGGCTATTATCGTTATTACGGATGGCGAAGATCATGAAGGTGGTGCAATTGAGGCTGCTAAAGCAGCTCATGATAGAGGTATTAATGTGTTTATCCTTGGTATAGGAGATTCTAAAGGTGCACCAATTCCAATGGGTAATGGTGACTATCTGAAAGACCGTTCTGGTAATACTGTAATGACTGCTGTAAATGAACAAATGTGTAAGCAAATTGCTGAAGCAGGTAGTGGAAAGTATATCCACGTGGATAATACTAAAGATGCAGAAAATCAGTTGAATGATGATTTAAGTAGATTACAAAAAGGTGAAACTGATAGTGTCATCTATAGTGATTATAATGAACAGTTTCAGGCTGTAGCAATTGTGGTTATGTTTCTGCTAATCTTAGAAATCTGTGTTCTTTACAGGAAGAATCCACTCATGAAAAATATAAAAATTTTCAAACGGAAGTAATAAGAAAATGAGAGATTGTTATCGCTATATTATATTAATAGTTATGATGGTTTGCACCCTGTCATTACAAGCTCAAAGTGACAGAGGGCTTATTCGTATGGGTAATCGTGCTTTTCATGCTCAGAAATGGACTAAGGCTGAAATTAATTACCGTAAAGCTTTGGCAAAGAATAGTTCAAACTCTCAAGCTCTTTATAACTTGGGTTGTGCCTTGCTGCAACAAGATAAAGACTCTATGGCGGTTGAACAATTTGAAAAAGCAAGTAAAATAGAAAATAATCCTTTCAGACGTTCAAAAAGCTATCATAATATAGGTGTGATTATGCAAAAGCAGCGTCAGTATGCTCAAGCAATTGATGCTTATAAAATGAGTTTACGAGATAATCCAGGCGATAACGAGACGCGTTATAATCTCGCTCTTTGTAAAAAACTGTTGAAAAATAATCCTAATCAACAGAACAAAAAAAATGATAAAAATAAAGATAAGAACAAGAATAAGGATAAAAAGAATCAAAATAATAAAAAGGAAGATCAAAATCAAAATCAAAATAAGAAGGGGCAAAATCAAGATAAAAACAAAAATCAAAATCAGCGGCATGAGCAGAAAATGAGTCGGGATAATGCCGATCAACTTTTGAATGCTGCTATCCAGCAAGAAAAAGCTACAAAACAGAAGATGCAGCGAAATATGTCGCAGCCAAAAAGCCGTAATTTGGATAAAAATTGGTAATTTTGCAAAACAGAATTATGTTATTAAACATAGATATAAATTTTTAGAGGATGAGATTGACTTTACGATATTTCATATTATGTGTATTTTGTGCTTTGAATGCTATTGCACTTAAAGCACAATCTATAACTGTATCTGCTCCATCTCATGTCGCAGCTGGAGAGAATTTTCGTCTGGCTTATACTGTGAATACGCAAGATGTAGAAGAGTTTCGTGCAGGGAATATACCAGGAGCATTAGAGGTACTGGCAGGTCCATATACATCTTCGCAGTCTAGTTTTCAGATGATTAATGGGCATACAAGTAGTTCCTCTTCGGTTACTTTTACTTATACTTTGTATGCCTCAAAGGATGGCACGTTTAAAATTCCACCAGCTTATGCTATTGTTAACGGAAAGCGTATTCATTCTCATGCCGTGACAGTACATGTCTCTGGCCATGTTTCATCTTCGAATAACCAGCAGCCTTCAATGCATCAGAATAATGTTAATACTTCCCGTATGCAATCTGCTGGTACTCCTATCTCTGGAAATGACTTGTTTATTCGTGTTAGTGCGAATAAAAAACATGTTCATGAGCAGGAGCCCGTACTTCTAACCTATAAGGTATATACTCAGGTGGATTTGACTCAATTGGAGGGTAAAATGCCTGATTTAAAAGGCTTTCATTCTCAAGAGGTTCAGTTACCTCAACAGAAGTCTTTTCATCTAGAAAAAGTTGGAGGCAAAACCTATAAGTGTGTTACTTGGAGTCAGTATGTTATGTATCCTCAAATGACAGGAAAACTGACAATACCTAGCATTACTTTTAATGGTATTGTTGTTCAAGAAAATAGAAGTGTAGATCCGTTTGAGGCTTTCTTTAATGGAGGTTCTGGTTATGTTGAAGTAAAAAAGAGTATAAAAGCTCCTAGTATTGATATAACTGTAGATCCGTTACCTAATCGTCCTACAGATTTCTCTGGTGGAGTTGGTAAATTTAATATCTCTGCTCAGTTGGATAAAAGGGAATTGAAATCAGGTAATCCTATTAATCTTCGTATTGTCGTAGGGGGTATTGGTAACTTAAAGTTGATAAAGCAGCCTATAGTTAATTTTCCTAAGGATTTCGATACTTATGATCCCAAAGTTACCGATAAGACAAAGTTGACTGCGAATGGTTTGGAAGGTAATATGGTTTATGATTTTATGGCTGTTCCTAGAAATCAAGGTACTTATACTATTCCATCTGTTACTTTTACTTATTATGATGTTACACAGAATGCGTACAAAACAATTAAGACTCAGCCATTTACAATTCATGTAGAGCGAGGTGATGGTGGCTTAAGTTCTTCTGCAGATTTTACTCAAGATATCGATAAGGATATTCATGCTATAAAGAAGGGACCTGTTGAACTTAGTAAAAAGCATGATTTCTTCTTTGGCAGTACTTCTTATACGATTTGGCTGACTATTTGTATCTGTATCTTTGTAGCATTGCTTATTGTTTTCCGTCAGCGTGCGTTGGAAAATGCCGATATGGTAGGGAAGCGTAGAAACAGAGCAAATAAAATTGCTAGTAAACGACTTAAGAAGGCCAGTCAATTGATGTTTAAAAATAGACAGGCAGAATTTTATGATGAAGTTCTAAGAGCACTTTGGGGATATGTTGGTGATAAATTAAATATGCCAGTAGTAACCCTTTCTCGTGATAATATTCAGGATAATTTGGCGAATAATCATGTGGATAGTGAAACTATTAAAAAGTTTGTTAGTGCTTTAGACGAGTGTGAGTTTGAACGTTATGCTCCTGGTGATCCAACTGGTAATATGAATAAGACATTTGAATCTGCTATGACTGCAATTGAACATATTGAGGATTCTCTTAAAGCTTCTAAAAAAGCGAGAAAATCAGGATTTCATACTTTGTTGTTGCTTTTTGCTTTTGTAATGGTATCATTGTCTGCACAGGCTGCGCCAAAGAGCAGTGCAGATGCTGCAAGTAAAAAAATTGCTGATTCTGAATATCTTCGTGGAAATTATCATCAGGCAATCAAAGATTATAACGAAATATTGAAACGAGGAGTATCTGCCGATATATATTATAATTTAGGTAATTCTTATTACCGTACAGACAACCTTACTCAGGCTATCTTGGCTTATGAGCGAGCTTATTTACTTGCACCAGGTGATGCTGATATCCGATTTAATCTTCAATTTGCAAGTAGTAAGACTATCGATAAAATTACACCGATTAATGAAATGTTTTTTGTTACATGGTATCATTCTTTGGTTAATTTTACGAGTGTGGACAATTGGGCTTGCATGGCTATTGGTTTTATCATTGTAGCTTTGGTTCTTACTTTGATATATTTGTTCTCATATAATATCCTGATGAGGAAAATTGGTTTCTTTGGTGGTATTCTCTTTATCGTATTATTCCTAATGGCCAATTTGTTTGCTTTTCAGCAGAAGCAGACGCTTCTGAATCGATCCGGAGCTATAGTCATTGCTCCTACAGTAAATGTTATGAAGACACCTTCGACAAATAGTACACAATCTTTTGTAATTCATGAAGGAACTCATGTTGATATTACAGATAAAACAATGAAGGATTGGAGAGGTATAAAACTAGCAGATGGTCGTGAAGGATGGATTGAAACGAAACAAATAGAAGAAATATGATTATTTCTATTTTGGTTTATTTACGGAAATTAGTATTATTATAAGGTGAAATGGACTTTAATGGTCTTTTAGATATAGATAGAGCAATCTTACTATTTTTTAATGGAAGTGAAAGCCTCTTTTTAGATGGAGTGGTTGTGTCATTAACAAATGGCTTGACATGGATTCCACTCTATATGGCATTATTGTTTCTTGTTATTAAAAATAATGAGAATATGGCTCAAATTATGTTGGCAATAGGTTGTGCTTTCCTATGTGTATTCTTAGCTGACGGAATGACTGATGGTATTATTAAACCGTGGGTTGGACGGTTGCGTCCTCTTAATGATCCAGCATTTAAGAGTTCTTTGGATTTGGTTGCTAATGTAAGTGGGGATAAATTTAGTTTTTTCTCTGCTCATGCTGCTAATACAATGTCTATTGCCATATTTTTTTGTCTTTTGGTAAGAAGCAAAGTCCTTAATTATACGCTTTTTTCATGGAGTTTAATTAATTGCTGGACAAGACTATATTTGGGGATGCATTATCCAAGTGATATTATTTGTGGAATCTTATGGGGATGTGTTGCTGGTGCAATAGGTTATGTAGTCTTTAAAAATGTTTATCGTAGGATTTCAACAAATGCAAATTATATATCCTGTCAGTATACACAAACAGGATATGATTTGGATGATATCAATATGGTATTGACAGTAGTATCTTTTATCTTAATATATGTTGTGATGAAAGGAATTTTATTTACTTTTTAAATTGTGCGAGAAATGGAAACAAAACATATAAAAATAAGTGATTATAGTTATGATTTGCCTGATGAAAGAATAGCAAAATTCCCTCTAAGTCAGCGTGATCATTCTAAACTTTTGTTGTACAAGCATGGTGAAGTTAGTGAAGATGTATTTTATAATATTCCTAACCATCTTCCTAAAGGTGCACTAATGGTTTGTAATAATACTCGAGTTATTCAGGCTCGTATGCATTTCCGTAAAGCAACTGGAGCTTTAATCGAAGTGTTCTTGATGGAACCTGCTGCACCTACTGATTATGAATTAATGTTTCAAACGACAGGTCATTGTGCTTGGCTATGTATGATAGGTAATCTGAAAAAGTGGAAAGAAGGTTCTCTTAAACGTGATTTTTCCATTAATGGTCATGAGTTTACGTTGGTAGCATCCCTTCGTCGTGGCGAAGCTTTGACTCCAGAACAAGAAAAGTTGACTACTCATTCTGGTGGAACTAATTACTGGGTAGATTTTGAGTGGAATACTGAAAAAGTAAATTTTGCTGAAATTCTTGAAGCTGTCGGGGAACTGCCAATACCACCATATTTGAACAGAGAAACTCAAGAAAGCGATAAGACAACTTATCAAACTGTTTATAGTAAAATAAAAGGAAGTGTTGCTGCACCTACTGCTGGTCTTCATTTTACAGATTCTGTTTTGTCGGACTTAGATAAACATGGAATTGTACGTGATGAGGTTACCCTTCATGTTGGAGCGGGTACATTTAAACCTGTAAAAAGTGTAGAAATAGATGGTCATGAGATGCATACAGAGTATATTGTAGTGCATCGTCATACCTTTGAGAGACTTTTGGAACATGATTGTAGTGCTATTGCTGTTGGTACAACAAGTGTTCGTACTCTTGAAAGTCTTTATTATATGGGTGTCTATTTGGAACATCATCCTGATGCTTCAGAAGACGAGTTGCATGTCCATCAATGGACTCCTTATGACGATGGGCGAGATGGAAAACTTGTAGATGGAATTACGGCTGTGAAAGCTATGCAAAATATCTTAGATTATTTGGATCGAAATAATTTGGAAGCGTTACATAGCAGCACCCAAATTATTATAGCTCCAGGTTATGAATATAAGATAGTTAAGATGCTTATAACTAATTTTCATCAGCCACAAAGTACTTTACTTCTTTTAGTTAGTGCATTTTTGAAAGGAGATTGGCGAAAGGTTTATGATTATGCTTTAAGTCATGAGTTTCGTTTCCTTAGCTATGGAGATAGTTCTCTGCTGATTCCTTAATTACTAATTATATCAAGGTAAGTTATGAAAGTTAAAATCGGTGATAAAGTAAGATTTTTGTCAGAAACTGGTGGTGGAAAAGTTGCCGGTTTTCAAGAAGGTAATATCGTATTGGTAGAAGATGAAGATGGCTTTCAGATTCCAACACCAATTACTGATATTGTTGTAGTAGAGCAGGATGATTATAGCATGGGTAAAATGATCAATGAAAAGATGGATGCTCGTGAGGCAGCCGAAGCTCATGCTAATACAGAACTTGCACATGATAGTCGTAGTATCAAGTCTATGTTGAGTGCTCATGATGAAGCCGTGTCCATGGAGGTTGATGATTATGATCCGGCTGATCGTGAAATTACTTTTCAAAAGCAAGTTGAGGAACGTCAGGGAGGTAATAAACTTTCTGCTTTCTTAGCATTCGTTCCTAAAAATATCAAGGAATTTGAAAAAACAGAGTTTGAATGTTACTTGGTTAATGATAGCAATTATTATCTTCAGTATGTGTATTTTATTTCTGAAGGTAATGCGTGGACATTGAAAGCGCAGGGTGTTGTTGAACCAAATATGAAACTTTTTATAGAAGATGTAAATAGTGAGAATCTGAATGATTTAGGTCGTGTTGCTATGCAAATGATGGCTTTTAAAAAGGATAAGCCGTTCTTATTGAAACCTGCAATAGATGTTCAATTCCGTATTGATCCTATTAAGTTCTATAAGTTTCATGCTTTTGAAGAAAATGATTTCTTCGAACAGCCTTCATTACTCTATACAATCGTTGATAATGATGAAGTCGCTCGTCCATTGATAATTGACAGTAAACGTTTGAAAGCTCAAATGTATAAGGACGATGCTGTTGTGGCGCAGACGGAGAAAAAGAAGACTGTGAAAGATGATGGAACAATTATTGTGGATTTACATGCAGATGAAGTCTTGGAAACTACTCAGGGTATGAATTCTGCTGATATTCTTCATTATCAGATAGACTACTTTAAGAAAATAATGGATGAAAATAAAAAGAAAAAAGGACAAAAAATTATTTTTATCCATGGTAAAGGAGAGGGTGTGCTACGTCAAGCTTTAGTGCACGAATTGAATTATCGTTATAAGAATTGTACCTATCAAGATGCTTCTTTCCAAGAATATGGTTATGGTGCAACTCAGGTAACAATCCGCTAATTTAGAATTGTTAATATGATAAGCAATGTCAATATGAACTACGGTTTTATTAAAGTCGCTTCAGCAGTTCCTAATGTGAAAGTTGGCGATATCGAATATAATACACACGAAATAGAAAGTATTATAGCTCAAGCAGAGGGTAAGGGTGTTGAAATAGTTGTTTTTCCAGAACTTTCGATAACAGGCTATAGTTGTCAGGATTTGTTTGGGCAGCAACTTCTTTTGGAAGCATCTGAAAATGCGATATTGATGTTGCTTGATTTTACTCGAAAATTGGATATTATCGCTATTGTAGGTGCTCCTGTTGCGGCTAATGGCTTACTCCTAAATTGTGGCGTTGTTATTCAGAAAGGGCAGATTCTAAGTATTGTTCCAAAAACATATTTACCAAATTATAGCGAATTCTATGAGAAGCGTTGGTTTGCTTCTGCACAGGATTTAAAAAACATGAGTATCCGTTATGCAGGTCATACTTTACAACTTACTCCTGATGTTCAACTCTTCAGAACAGTAGATGGTGTTCAGTTTGGTATAGAAGTTTGTGAAGATGTTTGGGCTCCGGCACCGCCAAGTAATAAATTAGCTTTGGCAGGTGCAGATTTGATTTTTAATCTTTCTGCTAGTGATGAACTAATTGGAAAGCATGCTTATCTAAAGAGTCTGTTGGCGCAACAAAGTGCACGTACTATGACTGGATATATTTATAGTAGTTGTGGTTTTGGTGAAAGTACACAAGATGTAGTTTATGGGGGCAATGCGCTAATATATGAAAATGGACAATTGCTAGAAGAAGGTGATCGCTTTTCTGTTTCATCACAAATGGTTGTAAGCCAGATTGATGTGGAAAAACTTCGTAGTGAACGACGTACCAATAGTACGTATGTAAATGCTCAGCGTAATATCAAATATTCAGAATTGAATGGGCAATTTGCTATTCGAACGATTGATGCTAAATCGAGTGATATAATTCATGACTTTAAGTTAGAGCGAAAGGTTAATGCTCATCCTTTTATTCCTACGTCTTCAGATATGAATGCATCTTGCGAGGAAATTTTTAATATTCAGACCATGGGTTTGGCCAAACGTTTGGTTCATACTCATTGCAAGACCGTTGTTATAGGAATTAGTGGAGGATTAGATTCAACGCTGGCTTTGCTCGTATGTTGCAGAACGTTTGATCGGTTGGGACTTGACAGAAAGGGAATTGTTGGCGTAACCATGCCTGGTTTTGGTACAACAGATCGTACTTTTAACAATGCTATATCCTTGATGAATGGTTTGGGAATCACTATTCGTGAAATAAGTATAGCTAAATCGGTAACGCAGCATTTTGAAGATATCGGTCATGACATATCGGTGCATGATATCACTTATGAGAATGGACAGGCTCGTGAACGAACTCAAATTCTGATGGATTTGAGTAATCAACTTGGTGGAATGGTTATCGGTACAGGTGATTTGTCTGAATTAGCATTAGGTTGGGCGACTTATAATGGTGATCATATGAGTATGTATGGCGTAAACTGTAGTATCCCCAAAACATTGATAAAATATTTGGTACGCTATGTTGCTATGACTTCAGTTGATGAAACTTCGAAAGAAACGTTGTTAGATATCATTGATACACCAATAAGTCCAGAATTAGTACCTGCTGATGAAGATGGTAATATCAAGCAGAAAACAGAAGATCTTGTAGGACCTTATGAGTTACATGATTTCTTCTTGTATTATTTCTTGCGTTTTGGTTTTCGTCCAAAGAAAATCTATATGCTGGCACGTCATGCTTTTGAGCAACCTACTTCTGATACAGTTAAAGAAACGAAAGGGGCTGATCTTGGAGGAAAATACGATGATGAAACTATAAAAAAGTGGTTAAAAGTCTTTGTTCGTCGTTTCTTTAATCAGCAATTTAAGCGTAGTTGTCTGCCTGATGGCCCAAAGGTAGGAAGTGTCAGTTTGAGTCCACGTGGTGATTGGCGTATGCCTTCTGATGCCGTTTCTACAATATGGTTAAAGGATTTAGAGAATCTATAATGAATAGTTACAAATAGAGTGCAAAGTTATGTAGTTCATAAATTATTTGGTGAAAAAAATATTTTTGTGTAACTTTGCGCTCATTAAAAAATATTACGTAATAAATAAAGATCATATCATGGCTAAGAAATTTGCCGAACATAACGGTCTTGATCTTGTTAAGACCAATAAAGACGTTTTAGCAGAGTGGGAAAAGAATGATATTTTCCACAAATCTATTGATGAGCGTGAAGGATGTCCTCAATTTATTTTCTTTGAGGGACCTCCATCTGCTAATGGTCATCCGGGTATTCATCATGTCCTTGCTCGTTCTATCAAGGATACTTTTAATAGATACAAAACTATGCAAGGATTCCAGGTTCATCGTAAGGCTGGATGGGATACTCATGGACTTCCTGTAGAACTTGGTGTGGAAAAAGAATTAGGTATCACGAAAAAGGATATTGATAATAAGGCTTCAGAAAAGTATATTTCTGTAGAAGATTACAATAAGAAATGCCGTGAAAATGTCATGATGTTTACTCAGGAATGGCGTACTTTGACAGAAGAAATGGGCTATTTCGTGGATCTTGATCATCCTTATATTACCTATGACAATAAGTATATTGAAACACTATGGTGGTTGTTGAAACAACTCTATAATAAAGGTTTACTTTATAAGGGCTATACTATTCAACCTTATTCTCCTGGAGCAGGTACTGGCTTATCTTCTCATGAATTGAATCAGCCTGGTTGCTATCGTGATGTTAAAGATACAACTGTTACTGCTCAATTTGCTATTCAACCAGCTGATTGGGAAGTTTTGAAAACTAAAAGTCAGAGTTTGAAGCATGCAAAAGAGTGGGGTGCTCCTTATTTCTTAGCTTGGACAACAACACCTTGGACTTTAGCTTCTAATACAGCTCTTTGTGTAGGTCCTAAGTTTGATTATGTGGTTATTCAAACTTATAATCCATATAATGCAAAAAAGATGACCCTCATCATGGCTAATGATTTGGTTAATGCTTATTTGAAGCCTGAAGGTCAAGTTACGGATGATGGCGAACTGCCAGAATATCAGCATGGTGATAAATACGTACCTTATAAGATTATTGCTCATTTTAAAGGAACAGACCTTGAAGGTATACACTATCAGCAGTTAATGCCATGGGTTAAGCCTTGTGAAAAAATTGGCGATTTTGCACCTTCATTTGTTAATGAATATGCTGCGGCGCATCCTGAAAAGGTATTTGCCAGTGAGGATGGGCGCGATAAGTTTGTGGAAATGGCTGATGAGGCCTTCAGAGTTATATTGGGTGACTACGTGACAACTGATGATGGTACTGGTATCGTACATATTGCGCCTACTTTTGGTGCTGACGATGCTAAGGTTGCTAAGGATGCTAATATCCCTGCTCTTTATCTTATTTCAAAGAAGGGAGAAACTCGTCCTATGGTTGATCTCCAGGGTAAGTATTACTTAGTAGACGATCTTGATGTCAATTTTGTAAAGGCTTGTGTAAACGATGTATACAGTCACCATGCAGGTGATTATGTAAAGAATTCATACGATCCGAAATATAATCCTGATGGCGTTTGGGATAAGAAAGCTAGTGAAAAGGCTGAAGATCTTAATGTCGTCATTTGTATGGAGATGAAGCAGGAAGGTACTGCGTTCAAGATAGAGAAGCATGTACACAATTATCCTCATTGTTGGCGTACAGACAAGCCAATTCTCTATTATCCACTCGATAGCTGGTTTATTAAAGATACAGCTAAAAAAGAGCGTATGGTAGAGTTAAACAAAACAATCAACTGGCAGCCAGAATCAACTGGTAGTGGTCGTTTTGGTAATTGGCTTGAGAACTTGAATGACTGGAATCTTTCTCGTTCACGTTTTTGGGGTACTCCATTGAATATTTGGCGTGATGAAAATCGTAATGCTAAATGTATTGGTTCTTTAGAGGAGTTATATGCAGAAATCGAAAAGTCTGTTGCTGCAGGTGTTATGACTTCTAACCCTTTGAAGGATAAAGGTTTTATTCCTGGTGATTACAGTCAGGAAAACTATGATAAGATAGATTTACATCGTCCATATATTGACCGTATAATATTGGTAGATGAGGAAGGTAAGCCTATGTATCGTGAGAGTGACTTGATTGATGTTTGGTTTGATTCTGGTTCAATGCCTTATGCACAGCAGCATTACCCATTTGAGGGAGCTATGAATGCTGAGGCTTTGGCTGCTACAGGCAAGAGTGAAGCCGAGTATCGAGAAGAATTGGTACATAGCACATATACAGGTATCCCTGTACCTCCAGCTTATTATCCAGCAGACTTCATTAATGAGGGTGTTGACCAAACTCGTGGTTGGTTCTTCACTTTGCATGCGATTTCAACCATGGTATTTGACCAGGTTGCCTTCAAAAATGTTATTTCTTCAGGTTTAGTACTTGATGCAAAGGGTAACAAGATGAGTAAGCATGTAGGTAATGTTACCAACCCATTTGAGATGATTGATAAGTATGGCGCTGATCCTGTACGCTTTTACATGCTTACAAATAGTGAACCATGGGATAATTTGAAGTTTGATCCTAATGGTGTAGATGAAACGCGTCGTAAGTTTTTTGGAACTCTTTACAATACCTATTCTTTCTTTGCACTTTATGCAAATGTTGATAATTTTGATGTAGATGCTCCACAGGTAGCTTTCGAAAAGCGTCCAGAGATAGATCGTTGGATTCTCTCATGTCTTAATACATTAGTTAAAAATGTTAAGAAGGAGTTGGATAGTTATGATCCTACACGTGCTGGTCGTTTGATCGAATCTTTTGTTAATGACGACTTGAGTAACTGGTATGTTCGTTTGAATCGTAAGCGTTTCTGGGGTAAAGAGATGAGCGAAGACAAACTGAGTGCTTATCAGACTCTCTATGCTTGTTTGATGACTGTGGCTAAGGTTGTTGCTCCATTTGCGCCGTTCTTCGCAGATCAATTATATAAGGATTTGGGTGGTAATTTGGCTAGTGTCCACTTATCACAGTATCCTGCTGTAGATGAGACAGCAATTAATGTTGATTTAGAGGCACGTATGGCTATCGCTCAGAAGATTACTTCTATGGTTCTTGCTCTTCGTCGTAAGGTAAATATCAAAGTTCGTCAGCCACTTCAGCAGATTATGATACCTGCAGTTAACGATGAGCAAAAGGCTCATATCGAAGCTGTAGCTGAACTTGTGAAAAATGAGGTGAATGTCAAGGAACTTAAGTTTGTTGAGGGTCAAGGTATTCTCGTCAAGAAGGTAAAATGCAATTTCCGTGTTATGGGTAAGAAGTATGGTAAACTTATGAAGGGAGTTGCTGCTCATATGAGTACTTTGAGCCAGGAACAGATAGCTTTGCTTGAGCAGAATGGTTCTTATTGCTTCGAACTTGAAGATCAGTCAATTACTGTTGATGTAGCTGATGTCGAGATTATATCTGAGGATATTCCAGGTTGGCTGGTCTCTAATGAAGGTAATCTTACAGTTGCTCTTGAAGTGGAATTGACTGAGGAGTTGAAAAAGGAGGGTATGGCTCGTGAATTAATTAACCGAATCCAAAATATTAGAAAGGATTCTGGGCTTGAGATTACTGATCGTGTCCAAATTACTCTTGCTCCTCAAGAAGAGGTAGAGAAAGCCGTTGAGGCATATGCTGAATTAATTAAAGGACAGGTGTTGGCCAATAGTATAACTATTGCTGATAATGATGGAGTTGCAACTGAGTTTGATGACTTTTCTATCAATATCAAAGTTGTAAAAGATTAATATTAATGCGATAATTGGGGGAGAGAGAAAACGATCTCTCCCCAATTTATTATTAACCTTATAAAAATAATTATTATGACTACAGCCAAAAAACGTTATTCAGATGAGGAACTTGCAGAGTTTAAAGCTATTATTGATGACAAATTAGCTTTAGCTCGACGTGACTATAAGGATATGATGTCACAGTTAGACAATTCCGTTAGTAATGATGTTGCTGATACGTCTCCGACTTATCACGCTGTGGAGGAAGGAACTGAAGTGCAATCAAAGGAAGATCTCCTAAGAATGGCTCAGCGTCAACAAAAGTTTATTAAAGGTCTTGAAGCCGCACTTATTCGAATCCAGAATAAAACTTATGGAGTTGACCGAGTTACAGGGGAGCTCATTCCGAAAGAACGATTACGTGCAGTTCCACATGCCACACTTAGTGTGGAGTCAAAAAATGCACGAAGACACTGATTAAGTTACTTTGCATGATTTAGAATCATGTATATATTTGAATATGAATAATTTTTTGAAAAATCATAAAGGTTGGCTCGCCATACTCATTGTAGTCATTTCATTGATTATTGATCAAGTTATAAAGATTAATGTTAAGACATCAATGAGTTTGGGCGAGTCTATTCGTATTACAGACTGGTTTTATATTAACTTTATCGAAAATAATGGTATGGCTTGGGGCATGACTTTTTTTAATAAGATGGTGCTCAGTTTGTTCCGTTTAGTTGCTATATCTTTGATAGGTTATTATTTGTATGGGCAAATAAAAAAGAATGCGCGTTTGCGTTATGTTGTTTGTTTGGCTCTTATTTTAGCAGGTGCATTTGGAAATATGGTTGATTCAATGTTTTATGGATTGATTTTCAATGCATCTTCACCTTATTATGTATCTTATTTTGTTCCATTTGGTCAGGGCTATTCTTCTTTCTTGTTGGGTAAAGTAGTAGATATGTTCTATTTTCCTTTGATTGTAGCAACGTGGCCTGACTGGTTTCCTTTTTGGGGTGGTGAAGAGTTTGTCTTTTTTAGTCCTGTGTTTAATTATGCCGATGCTTGTGTCAGTGTTGGTGTGATTAGTATGCTGCTTTTTTGTCGAAAAGATCTAGATGATTTAAGTACTTCTTTTTCTACTAAGCGTAATAAAAAGAATCCTGTGACAGAGGAGGATAAGTAATATGTTATATACATTGAAAGTATTTTTAAAGCTTGTTGGTTCCTTCTTTGTACTGCTTTTATTTTTGCAGTCTTGTAAGCCAGGTATTCCTAGTGAATATTTGTCTAGTGATGAAATGGAGGATATTTTATATGATTATCATATAGCTCAGGCAATGGCTGATAACCAGAGAGGTGGAAGTGGTGCCGATATGATAACATATCGTGTTGCCATACTCAAAAAGTACAATGTCACAGAAGCTGAATTTGATAGTTCAATGGTATATTATTCGCGTCATACAGAGTTGCTTCATGATGTTTATAAAAATCTTGTGGATAGATTGAAAAACGAAAGTGTTGCATTAGGAGCGGATGCTAATGATTTACAACGTTATGGTGATGTTGCATCTGGTGATACCACAAATATTTGGAATGGCAATAATGCTTTAATTCTTTCTCCAAACAAGCCTTTTAATTTAGAAACATTTTCGTTACCTGTAGATTCTGCGTATCATAAGGGTGACCGTATACTTTTTGACTTTGATGCACAGTTCTTATATCAAGACGGAATGCGTGATGGCATTGTCGTTTTAGCAGTTACTTTTGCCAATGATAGTGTAGCTTCTCAATTGCTTCATATCCAAAATAGTCAGCATTTCAATATACAGCTTGAAGATCGCGATCGAGTCGGTATCAAAGCCATTAAGGGCTACTTTTTGTTGGGACAAGGTAATGATGTGGGAAGTAGTGAGACAACTTTGCGATTGTTAATCATAGATAATATAAAAATGGTTCGTATGCATATACGAGAATCTATTACTTCTACAAACCTTTCATCTGATTCTTTACAGCAATCTCGTTTAGACTCTAGTCATATACCGGCTCCTGGTTCATCTGTTCCTGATGAGTCTCTTGGATCTGCTAGAGTTTTAACTCGAGTTGTAAAAGCAGAAGATGCAGTGAAAATGAAAGTAGAGAAAAAATAATGGCTAGTCGTCGTTTTGCAGCACATATTGTAGAGTTAGCTGATCATTCATTATATCAAGCTTTTGTTACGCTTGTTGATGGTATTGTTGTAGATTATTCAGAATTTTCTGATGAAATGCCAATGACAGAATGGTTAGGTGGAAAAATTGAAATACATTATGATGAGTTTCATGTGCTTAGAGCTTATTGGAATGGTAGAATGTTAGAATAAAAAATATTAAAACTTGGATTTTATGTTAAGTGTAGATGAATTGGAGGAGAGATTAATCGACCTCGCTTTTGCAGAAGATATTGGTGATGGTGACCATACAACTCTTTGTTGTATTCCGGAAAATGCTGTGGGTAAGAGCCATTTATTGATAAAAGAAGATGGTATACTTGCAGGTGTAGAAATTGCAAAAAAAGTATTTGCTCGTTTTGATCCAACATTGCAGGTTGATGTATTAATTACTGATGGAACTCCTGTTAAAGTTGGTGATATTGCAATGGTTGTAACTGGTAAAACTAGAAGTTTGCTTCAGACAGAGCGTTTGATGCTTAACATCATGCAGCGTATGAGTGGTATTGCTACCATGACAAGTAAGTATGTAAAGTTACTTGAAGGCACAGGTACTCGTGTCCTCGATACTCGCAAAACAACTCCTGGCCTTCGTATCTTAGAGAAGCAGGCTGTTAAGATTGGTGGTGGTATGAATCATCGTATCGGACTATTTGATATGATTCTGCTTAAAGATAATCATATCGACTTTGCTGGAGGTATTGCAAATGCAATTAATCGTTGCCATGAGTATCTTAAGGAAAATAATCTTGATCTAAAAATAGAAATAGAAGTTCGTGATTTTGATGAACTTCAGCAGGTTCTTGATTGTGGTGGCGTTAATCGAATCATGTTGGATAACTTTACTCCAGAAGATACTCTTAAAGCTGTTAAAATCATTGATCATCGTTACGAAACAGAGTCTTCTGGTGGCATTACTTTTGATACAATTCGTAGTTATGCCGAACAAGGAGTAGATTTTATCTCTGTAGGTGCTTTAACTCATTCTGTTAAGGGGCTTGATATGAGCTTTAAGGCTTGTGATTAATTATGCATTGCATATTTTCTAGTTGATTTCAAAATATGAAAAGAATTTTGATCAGTTTTGTATGTGCCATTTTGGGATTATATACCTCAATGGCATGTACAAATTTTATAGTAGGTAAGTCTGCATCTGTTGATGGGTCGGTGATTTGTAGTTACAATGCCGATTCTTATGGTATGTATATAGGTTTATGTCATTATCCTGCGGCTAAGCATGCTAAGGGTGAAATGCGTAAGATTGTAGATTGGGATACTCATAAATACCTTGGTGAAATACCAGAAGCTGCAGAAACTTATAATGTGATAGGTAATATCAATGAATTTCAAGTAACTATAGGGGAAACCACTTATGGAGGCAGACATGAGATGGTTGACACTACAGGAATTATTGATTATGGAAGTTTAATTTATATTGGTTTGCAGCGAAGCAAGACAGCACGTGAAGCAATTAAGGTTATGACTTCTTTAGTCGAAAAGTATGGTTACTATTCAGAAGGTGAAACTTTTACTATTTGTGATCCTAATGAAGCATGGATTCTTGAGATGCAAGGCTGCGGTGGTGATAAACATAATAAAGTTGTATGGTGTGCAGTTCGTATCCCTGATAATGCTATTTGTGCTCATGCTAACCAAAGTAGAATAGGTGTATTCTCTGCTTATAAAACAGAAGTACTTCATAGTAAAAATGTTGTTAGTTTTGCTCGTAATAAAGGATGGTATGTGGGTAAGGATAAGGACTTCTCTTGGAAGAATACCTATGCTTTCCCAGATTTTGAAGGTCGACGCTTTTGCGATGCACGTGCTTGGAGTTTCTTCAATCATTTTCATGATATGAGCCGCTGGCTTCCTTGGGCTCTTGGAAAGGATGCAAATGCTGAAGATATGCCTCTTTGGATTTTGCCTAATCGTAAATTAAGCGTTCAGGATGTGGAAATGTGTATGCGTGACCACTATGAAGGTACTCCATTGTCTGTAGCTGATGGTGAAGATATTGGTGGAGGTCTTTGGGAAATGCCTTATCGCCCAAGTCCACTTACTTTTGAGGTTGATGGTAAGCAATATTTTAATGAGCGACCAATAAGTACACAGCAGACAGGTTTTACATTTGTTAGTCAGATGCGCAATTGGTTGCCTCGTCAAATTGGTGGTGTTCTATGGTTTGGCAATGATGATGCCAACATGATTGCGTATACTCCTATTTATTGTGGTAACACGATTCAGCCTGAGTGCTATAATACTCCCGGTGCTGATGATGTAACTTTTTCTGATAAAAATGCTTTCTGGGTATGTAACTGGGTTAGTAATATGGTGTATCCTAGATATTCTATGCTATTTCCAACTCTGAAACAAGTTAGAGACAGCCTAGAAAATTCATATTTTAAAGATCAGAAGCAAGTTGAAGCAAATGCTTTACAACTTTATAAGAAAAGTTCAGAGGAAGCAGTCAAGTATCTGAATAGTTATAGTAATGATAAGGCTCAGTCGATGCTATCAGATTGGAAAAAAATGGCTTATTATATGATTGTTAAATACAATGATATGGTAGTAAAACCAGAAGAAAATGGAGCCTTTAAAATGACTAAAGAGGGTATTGCAGCTCCTACTATACGTCCAGGTTTCTCTAAGAGTTATTTTAGAGAGGTTATTAAGCAGACTGGTGATAAGTTTGCTGTTCCAGAAGTAAAAAAATAAATACTGTCTTTTATTATGGACTTTAATAAATTTGGTTCATCTGGGGAGTATCGTCGTGATGAACTTATAAGAATTATCGAACATAGTGTTGAACATCTAACAAGAGGTGAATTAGAAGCTCTTTATTATGATTTAATATCAAAAGGTTATATAAAAGAAGGTAAGCAGTAATTGCTTACCTTCTTTTATATGTTTATTTTATTGTTCATCTTCACATGGTTGTTTTGTTCGTTGAATATGGTGATGATAAACTAAGCAAGATGCGATAAAATAAATACCAGTTTGCAGCCAGAGAGCAAGATATTCAGTTTGAATATCTGACATGTCTGCTCCCATACTGCTTAATTTAAGGAAGGCTCTAATACCAAATGTTGATGGAATTAGCCAACTAATTCCCTGCCAGATTCCTGGTATATTGCTTAGAGGCCAACTAACGCCAGCTAAGAATAAGAATGGTACTGATGTAAATACAACAAGTAACATTACATTTTCTCGATATCTAATGGTACATGAAAGCATTAGACCAAAGAAAATTGCAGCTAATAAGTATGGGACCATGATTATAAGTAAATCCCACTTGTTTATTAAAGTAGTAAAGTGAAAGAATCTTGGTACACATAAGCAGATATATGCAGCCATAACGGCATATACCATGAGGTAGCTTAAACCCTTACCAGTAATGATGGGAATAGCACTACTATAATGTGGACTATTAGGAACCAGATGGTTTCCTGGATTTTTTTCACGAGCAGTTCCTGCTAATAAGCCAATGCCCAATAACAAAGTTTGTTGCAATATTAATACAAGAACACCTGGTAGTAAGGCATTGCCATATCCACCTGTTGTATTGAAGATATTGACTTCATCAAATTCAAGAGGTTTTGTGTTGATTTCTTCATCGCGAGAAGTGAAACTAAATGATTTGGGTTTCTGTATTTCTGTATTCATATCGAGTGATACAGACTGTGTAGCTTGATAAATAGCTTTGTATGTCAGCATTAAACTCATATCACAATAGCAACCTATATGGCTTTGCTCACCTCGACCAATAGCTCTCTCAAAATCTTCAGGAAAATAAATAACTCCATGTACAACTTGTTTTCCAACAAGATCTTTAGCTTCTTGTATATTATTGCAAAAATAAGTTGTTTTAACATCAGGTGTTGCATCTAATTTTTGTATAAACTCTCTACTCTTTGTGGAATGAGACATATCTACGATTGCAACAGGTACATCTCTAACAACTTCATTATTATATATCCATGAGTATAGTAGGGGATAGGCAAGAGGCACAACTACCATAAAGATAAGAGCACCTTCATCCTTGAAGATGTTTTTTAATTCTACCCACCATACATAGATAATGTCTGTTATGAAACTTGTACACTTTTCTATTATATTATTATCGGTCTTATTCATAGCTTTATGGCATATAAACATATTCAACCATGGCTTTTTTAATGTGCCAGGTAACTAATATTGGTAGGCATGCAAAGATTGTGAGTGCAGTTATGTCCCACCATGCATCAGATAATGGATAACCATTAAACAGGTTCATTTGGTATATCATGTAATAATGACGTAATGGGAAGAGCTGTGCTACGGCTTCTATGATAGAATCCATCGCAAATACAGGAAAAGTTGCACCACAAGCGGAGAACCCTACTACTCCCCATAGAGAGCTAATACTCATTGACATGCGTAATGATGGTGCAATACCAAAAGCAAATACTCCAAAACCTTGGGCTGCTACTACAGTCAAAAAGGCTAGAAGTATTATTACTTTTAAGCCTCCTGGATGTGGAAAACAGAGATGTCCATATAAATACCACATATATCCCATCATTATGGAGAAGAAGATTACAAACTGAAAAAGTAGTTTTCCAGTTAATGCAATCCAAATATTGTTATTAGCCATAGCTAACCATTCATGGTTAAGTCCAAATTTTAATTCCGTTCCGATGGAATAGGTAGTTATAAGAAACATGAGAAGCATAAGAACACCAGGAATCATGACACTACTGAGATAGACATTATAGTTTGCCCATGGATTTCCAATCATGTGTAAGTCAACAGTTGTAGGTTGTAAAAAAGCCATAATTTCGCTTTCACTTTTTCCAATCATATTGAGCTTGGCTTTACCTATTGCAGCTGAACCTAGACTGCTTACGGTTTTTAGATCTTTAAATAGCATATTTCCTGCTACCATGACAACACTGCTATAATAGAATGAAATTTTAGGCTGTCTTTTGCCCAATAAATCTCTAGTTGTACCTTCTGGAAAGTAGATAAAAGCATATATGTCGCCTCTTTGAATGGCTTTACGAGCCTCTGCAACGTTAGAATAGTGGTCGGTTATTTGAGTTGATTCAAAACTGTCTAAAGTCCTTATTAATTCACGAGTAGTTGAAGTGTTATCTAGGTCAACAACACCGCAAGGCATATCGGTAGGTACGCCTTCGTTCATGAGTGATGTAAAGAAGAGGATTACGATGATAGGGAAGATAACACCACAAAAGAGATAAACAGGATTTTTTGTAATAAATCCTGCTTCTCGATAGGCTAATCTTCCTATACACTGCAGAATGTTAGCTTTTTTTTGCTTTGAGCTATCTAAACATGTATGTTCTCTGTCTTCTGTCATTTCATTCTTTTTATTTTTTTACGATAAGAGACATGCCTGGGCGAAGTCCTTCAAATTTGTTTATAGGACGTGCTTTAACTTGAAAAGTCTTCAAGTCGTATTGCCCCGTAGTCTTGGTTGCCTTCCATGTAGCATATGATCCAGCATCCTTCATAGCATAAACTTTCATTTTAATATCTTTGTTAAAAGCAGGAACAAATGCTGTAAAAGTGTCTCCAATCTTTAGACCTTTAAGTTCGTCTTCACGTACATTAAAGGTTCCCCACATATCATCCATTATAGATATACTCATAATTGGGCTTCCAAGTCCAACAAGTTCACCAACTTTTGGATAAATAGTACTTACTTCACCATCATGTGTGGCAACTTGAATAGTTTCTTTTAATACAGATTTTACGACGTTAACAGCGCTTCTGGCAGCTTTAGCTTGTTCTATAGCAGCCTCTTTTTGTTGAGCTCTAGCACCATTTTTAGCTAATTCCCACTGTGATTTAGCTGCAGCAACAGCAGCTTTAGCAGCAGTATAGGCAGCCTGAGCTTCATCGCGTTTCTGTCCTGTTACAACACCTTCAGCATATAAACGGTCTGTTCTACCAAATGTTTTTTCAGCAATGCCCATGGCAGCAACTGCTTGTTGATATAGTTGGTATGCAGCTTCTACAGTTTCTTTACGTGTAGGAGCTTCAACTAAGTCACTTAAAGCCTCTGTTGCTCCAGCAGTTGCTTTTGCTACGTCTTCTTGTGCATTTATCTCGGGTATCTCAAGTATGGCTAGAGTATCGCCTTTGTGTACTATTTCTCCTTCTTGTACACGAATTTCCTTGATACGACCAGGAAGTTTACAAGAAACTCTATATTCGCTGACTTCTAGCGATCCCTGTATTGTAGTCGGTTCTCTATCCACGGTGAAGTATCCAATTGTACCTACAATAACGATTACACTTATAAAACCGCCAATGGCTAGTAATATATTTCTATGTTGTGATGTTTTTGACATATTTTTTATTTTTCTATATTCTGTTGTACGTTAATTAGTGTTCTATTTGAATAAGCCTAAAGCTTTATTGAGGGTTATTTGTGAGAGTTTAACATCAATATCAGAGTCGAGAATTTCGGTTTGGGCTTTTACCCAAGCTGTTTGTGCTTTCATGACGTCAGTAACGCTCATGACTCCTTCTTTAAAACCTAGATTAGCACAACGCAAGTTTTCCTGAGCAGCCTCCATATTTTTTCGTGCCATATTCAGTTTTTTGGTTGCCTCGTTAACTTTGAATCGGCTTTGAGCAACTTGTAGACTTATCTTGCTTTTTACGTCATTCAATTCCAATAAGGCTATTTGAGTCATACCTTTGCTGGTACGTATACGATATCTACTATCAAACCAATTCCATACTGGTATTTGAACGAGAATTCCAACGTTCCAAACACCAGAGAATTTTTTTTCAAAGCCGTTAAATATATTCGGATTACTTACCATATATCCGCCCGTGAGAGCGATATGTGGTAAATATAGTGCGCGTGTTAATTTTATGTTTTGCTCTGAAATATCAACCATATTTTGCAACAATCTAACCTCAGGTCGAGCTTGAAAACTTGTGTCAGTTGTCGTAGCTATATTAGTTTCGGTAGATTCTGAAAAATTTTTGTTTTCGTCTTCTAGTACGATACCTTCATTAAGATCTATTCCGCAGAGTTGACAAAGAGACATTTTAGCTAGGGCTACACCATCTTGTAATCGTGTAATATTCATGTCGGCTTCATTTACAGCTACTTCAACTTTTAATCCGTCTGATTTTGTAGCTAGTCCCTCCTTGATGAGTTTATGGACATCATTATTTAATTTGCCAAGGAGTTCTCGATATTGCAATGCAAGTTTTTCCTTGTTTTTAAGAGAAACGGTTAACCAATAGGCATTGTCTACAGCATAGAGAACATTTTGTTGTTTGTTGTCCATATTGTTAATAGCCATATCTTTGCCAATTTTAGCGATATTATTAGCTGCAATGATTGCACCTCCCATGTAAATTGGCTGTCTCAGCATGATGCTTGCTGCCCAAATATTTCGTGTGTCTGTACGTAGTGCATCTTTTACTTTATTCCCAATAGTGTTGCCGTTTTCTGCAGCTCCATTCAGGTCTTGGCCAAGTTGCTGTCCTAATTGCTGTGCTGTTTGAGCCGGTAAAATGCCACTTTGTACTAATCCGCCTAAAAGTTCACTTACTCTAGAAGTTAATCCGTTTCCCATTTGAGAAACTATGTTTGAACCAAGTCCTGATAGTGCTGATTTTTGATCAGCGTTGAGTAGTGAGATTTCCTTTGAGAAAAGTTCATATCCGCCCAATGCGTCTACTTTGGGGAGATATTTTGTTTTTGCCGACTTATGAACGTTTTCTGCAATATCAACTGCAACTTTAGATATTTGTAATTGCTTGTTGTTATCAAGAGCTAGTTTGCGGCAATATTGGAGTGATAACGTATTTTGTGCTCCAACATACTCGAAAGAACTTAATAAAGCTATTGTTATAAATATTTTTCTCATGTATAACAAGTATCTATTATAATATTATTGCAAAGTTACCTTTTTTTTATGATAATATAATGTCATAACCGTTAAAAAACTATTTATATGTAAGGTGGTGTAGTAATACCCGAAAAAGCGAACTGATTACATGAAGTCGCGAACAATATTTTTATTTAGTTTTTACATAGTTTTGTTTATGAGTATATAATTTATTCCAGTATGTTGATTTCATATTATATCCAGATTTTATAGAATTACTTGTTACAAGGTACATATTTATTTTGTCAAAAGTGTAAAAATGGTTATCTTTGCATCGTTTACGAATATATTAAGTAAAAATATATGCAATTTATAGGTGAAATTATTTCAATAGGTGTAGCTTTCAGTTGGACAATAACTGCAATGGCATCAGAAGTTGCAACCAAGAGAATGGGTGTTTTTGTCTCTAATGTATGGCGAATGTTATTGGCATTCTTGTGTTCTGCTTTTTTTATGTATTTTTTTACAGGAACTTGGTTTCCTGTTTATGCAGATGGAGGAACATGGTTATGGTTACTTTTTTCTGGAGTTGTCGGATATTTTTTTGGTGATTGGTGTCTATTTAATAGTTATATATGGATAGGAAGTCGATATGGTCAACTTTTTATGACAATAGCTCCAATGGCTGCAGCTTTTGCTGCATGGTTTACACTTGGGCAGCAGCTTTCTTGGCAATCTCTTGTTGCTATGATGGTAACATTGTTGGGAATTGCAATTACTGTATTGGGCCGTGGAGAAGGTAAGAAAGTAAAATTAAATTTGCCTTGGCAAGGAGTTCTCTTTGGCTTGGGTGCAGGTTTGGGACAGGGCATAGGATTAGTTTTGTCTAAGATAGGGCTTGATCGATATACGGCAGGTGTTCCTCATGAGCTATTGCCTCAGTTAGAAAACTATCTTCCTTTCTCGGCAAATATGATTCGATGTATAGCAGGTTTTATATGTTTTTTTATTTGGTTATTGGTTCGTGGTGAGTATTCACAGCTTAAGAAAAGTCATCGTGAACATAAGGGAATGGGCATGTTATTGCTAGCGGTTTTATTTGGTCCTTTTTTAGGAGTAGGTTTTTCTCTGATGGCTGTTCAGTATACTGCGGCAGGTATAGCTTCAACATTGATGGCTACAACTCCTATTATTATTCTTTTGCCTAGTTGGTATTTCTTTCATCAGAAATTGACACTTAAGGTTGTTGCAGGTGCTGTGATTTCTGTGCTTGGTGTCTCTTTATTTTTCTTATTATAGAGATGGAATCAATACTATTCAAATATGTAAGGGGTTGTGTCTTATTATGACTCACCCCTTTGTAATTTCAACTTTATTATCGCATTCTATGATGCCGGCTTGCATCCATTGTTTGATAAGTGCATGACAGTCAGTTAAGGCTTTCTCTTTGCTTACTTCATATTCTTCTATTAATAATTCTGCCAAAGTTTCTTCTGTAAAGTTTATATTCTGTATTTTTTCCCACAGATAGACTGAACTTTCGTTCATGCTAATAATCTTGCTGAAGTCGATATTTTCAGCACCCTCAGCGATGATAATGCTTTCTCCGCATATGTTTTTGAGGAAGAATCCACTTTTTGCTCTCATTAGTTTTCTGTTTTGCTTATAATAATATAATTAGTAACGTTCTTATTTTGTCTCGAAAAGAGGTATCCATAATATTCGATAGAACGCAAGGAGATAGCGTCTAATGGGAAATAGTGCACACCATACTTTTGAATATAATTTCCATTTCATGCTGTTAGTTGAGTCCATATTTTTCTTTCCTTTCCGATAGAATCCTACTGCATATCCTTTGATGTTTTCCGATTTACAGTATTCACATGTTAAATTGCCATCACCACGTAGTACAATATTTTCACCAATTATTTTAATAATTCGGTGTAAAGCATAATTTTGAGGACTAATTTCTGCTAATACTACGTCTCCTTTTTTCAGTTTGTCAGGTTTGCGAAGAATAGCTTTATCTCGGTTATTTTCCAAAAATGGTCGCATAGAATATCCTTTAAGTTTAATAGTAACAGTATGTCCTTGTTCCAGAAATTTTATGATTTCAGGAATGAAAATAGAATTTGCGAATTTCAATTCTTGGATATGATCTTCTGACATATTATTGCAGCTTCTTCGTTAGGTAAACAATGTAAGGTATATATAGATGTGGTCTCTATAATATGAGCTATTGTATTGCAGGTATGATGAAAAATAACTTGATCCCACTTCATTGTACTACATGCTGGCAATAGGGATGCAAAGGCTTCTGCTGGTCTAACTTGTTCTATGCTGTTTTGCAACGCTCGATCTATTCTTGTTATTGCACCTAATTTTGCTTTTATATTGCGATAGCATGGTGTTTTACCGCTCCAAGGACTACCGTAAATGAAAGGCTTTCCATTGATAATGCGTAAAATCGGATTATCATCGTTCATTAAATCACAACCTTCAATGTTTCTCAACCATAAACTTACGTGTGTACTTTTTCCTACGCCGCTCTTGGCAATAAAAGCATATCCATAGCCATCTTTTCTTACAAGTGAAGCATGAAGTAAAAGTGTTTGGTGGAAGCTTCCGGCAAATGCAAATACTAACATCAGTGCATTGTTTATACCAAAGCGCTGCATGGCAAAAGTGCCACGTAAAGCGCAATGACATTCTGAAAAGTCTTTATTTGAAATGAGTAAAGCACATTTGTTTCCTTCAATATCTTTAATAATATACTGGTATCCTCCATTATCGAGCAAATCTACTGTTGTATTTCCATTTCCTGTATCGAATGTACGAATTGGAGTTACTTTTTCCTTTGGATAAGGACATAGATGGTTGTCTATGGTAAAGTCAAAAAAAAGTTTTCCTTTGGGCTTTTCTTGTCGAAAAGGCTCAAAGGAAGATAATATATATTGTGGATGATATCTCGTATTTGAAAAATGAATTCGGATATCATATTCAGCAATGTTGTAGTAATAAACATTACTCATATTTGTGTTTTTTAAAGCAGAAAATCAAATGTATGATTACATCATATCGCCGCCCATAGGTGGCTGATTAGGCATTCCTTCTTGAGGTTTTGCTCCTAAAGTTGGTCGTTTTCTAGTATTTTCTTTTTTCTTCTTAATTTTCTTTTCTTTTTTTGTTTCGGCGTTTTGTTCTTCAGCTTCGTAAGGTGCAATAGATTTGAATGCAAAATCTTCACGCTTCAGATATCTTACATCAAAATTTTCTTTTTTGGCATTAAGATATTTGTTCAAGGTTTTTTGGTATTTCTTTTGAGCTTTTTTAGCTGTTGTTGCAAAAGAAACAATACATGTTCTGTTAGGTTCACCATGGTTTGCAAGAAAATCTCTAAGTTGGTATGAATAATTGTCTCGGCTTATAAGAAAATTATTACTTGTTTCAATCCATGCAGAATCTACCTGTTGTACATCGGTAAAATAGATGGTTGAATCATTAAACGAAGCTGCAACTCCATACATATAAAGAGTTGTTTGCTTATTCTTGGCATTTGCACAGAATGCTGATATCACATAAAGTGCTACTAACAGAGTGTATTTTATAAATTTCATTTATGATAATTTTTATTGACCTAAATAACTTTTTAGGTACTTATTTTTCGTATTGTGACGGAGTCGCCTTATAGCTTTCTCCTTAATTTGTCTAACTCTTTCTCTAGTGAGTCCATATTTGTCACCAATTTCCTCCAGGGTCATTTCGGCTTGTCCTATTCCGAAAAAAGCCTCTACGACATTGCGTTCTCGCTGGTTTAGCGTTTCAAGAACTCGTGCGATTTCTTCACGTAACGATTCGTGCACCAACTCACTGTCTGCTGAAGGTATATCCGTATTTGGAAGTACGTCAAGTAAGCTATTGTCTTCACCTTCTTGAAATGGTGCATCAACACTTACATGGTGTGTATTCACGTTTAGTGCATCTGCGATTTTATCTTCGGGCAAATCGATATTGTCTGCAATTTCATCAACACTTGGGCGTCGTTCGTTTTCTTGTTCGAAACTATTTACAAGTCGGTTTATTTTATTTACGCTGCCTACTTGGTTTAGTGGTAATCTAACGATACGACTCTGTTCTGCTATGGCTTGAAGAATACTTTGGCGAATCCACCACACAGCATATGAAATGAATTTAAAGCCCCTTGTTTCATCAAATTTTTTTGCAGCTTTAATAAGCCCTAAATTTCCTTCGTTAATAAGATCAGGAAGGCTTAGTCCCTGATTCTGGTATTGTTTTGCAACAGAGACCACGAATCTAAGGTTTGCTTTTGTGAGTCTTTCTAATGCTCTTTTATCGCCTTTTTTTATACGTTGGGCAAGTTCTACTTCTTCATCAACAGATATAAGGTCTTCATGACCGATTTCTTGTAGATATCTGTCTAATGCGGCGCTTTCACGGTTAGTGATTGATTTTGTGATCTTTAGTTGTCTCATGGCATATAATTTAAGTAGTCGCAAATGTACTGCTTTTTGTTGATTTTACAAAAAAAATAGTAGATATTTTTCTAAATACCTACTATTTTTTATCTTTATTGTAACAATCTGCTACGTCTTATGTCTACACAGTAGCCATAGAAACTCTGATTTATTCTTGTTCAAGAGGTACAGCAAAGTAAGCCTTCTTTCCTGTAGGCCATACACCTTGGATATAGAGGACAGGGTCTTTGCTTGTAGATGCATTTTTAACAATTTTCTGAAGTTCATCGATGCTCTTGATTGGTTGATCATTGACTTTCTGAATAATGAATCCACGACTGATACCTGCTTTTTGAAGGGCACCCTTATTTATCTTGGTAACCTCTACACCATAATTAATCTTAAGCTGTTCTTTTTGCTCATTGGTAACTTCTCTAAAATTACCTCCAAGTATATCAAGATCGGCTGCTTTAATAACAGAAGTTGTACCTTGAGCGTTCTTTAAAGTTACAGTCTTACTCTTCTTTTGCTTATTATGCAAATAAGTTAAGCTGAGGCTTTCGCCAGGACGTTTCTTGCTTATAATTTCCTGAAGCTCAGACATTTTTGTAACTTTTTTACCATCTGCTGCAATAATAACGTCACCTTCTTTTAATCCAGCAGCAGCACCAGCGCCTTCTTCGTCAACTTTGGCCACATAAACGCCTTCGTTGGTTCCTAGATTGACTTCTTTACCAGCCTCTTTTTGGCTATTAATATAATTAAGAACGTCGCCGCCTTGAATGCCAAGCATAGCACGCTGAACGCTACCAAATTTTTTAAGATCATCAACTACCTTATTCATGATAGTAGTAGGGATAGCAAAGCCATAACCACTATAACTACCTGTTTGTGAATAAAGCATAGCATTAATACCTACAAGTTCACCTTTAGTATTAACAAGTGCTCCACCTGAGTTACCAGGATTGATAGCTGCATCTGTTTGAATAAAACTAGCTACACTAGGGCCATCCCCTTGTCCAGATAGACCACGGGCTTTAGCGCTAACAATACCAGCGGTAACTGTAGAAGATAGGTTATACGGGTTTCCTACTGCAATTACCCATTCGCCAACTTTTAATTCATCACTGTTACCTATAGGCAGTGTTGGAAGATTCTTTCCGTTAATTTTGATGAGAGCAAGGTCTGTTGATGGGTCTGTGCCAATGATGGTTGCACTGTATTCACGGTTATCATTTAAAGTCACAGTTAATTCATCTGCACCATTAACTACGTGATTGTTAGTTACGATATATCCATCAGAACTTATAATAACACCACTTCCTGTAGCTTCCTTCTTTGGTGTTTGTACTTGTCTTTTTTGTGTTCCGCCATTTCCACCTTGTGGATTGCCAAAGAATCCAAATGGATCGAAGAAATCGAAAGGGTCGCTCTGAACATCTACAGTCTTTGTCTTTGCATTTTGTACATATTTAATATGTACTACAGCAGGAAGAGCTTTGTCTGCAGCATAAGTTAAATCAACAGGCTGACCTGCAGGAAGAGCCATGGATTTGCTAGCAGCTTTTGCATTAATGAATGCAGTTGAAGATATAGCAAGTGAAGCTATGCACAAACCTGTTACTACATAATTTCCTAGTTTATTCATATTTTTAATTATTTAAATTGTTCTTATTATGTTTCTCAAGGAATATTTCCTATTGGATTGTACGATTATGGAATTGTTTTCCATTGGTTTTGTAATCCATATGGGATCTGTTTTCCCTTTTACGTTTGCAAATATAAGAGCATTTTTCTTTATTCGTTCTAAAAAGGTTATTTCTTTATCCCATTTTAACAATTCGATTTAACACTTTAACGCAAATTAATGTACAAAAAGCTTTGTTTTATCTATATATAGTGTTTTGTAGTGCTATTTTTGGGGGTCTATTATATTTATTGAAAGAAAAGATAATTAAATATATGTAATTAAAAGTGGCTTTTATGATAAAAAATAGTGAAAGAGTTAATCTAATAGAGTTTAAAAACTGTATTTATGTAAAGGAAATATTGTTGATGTATTATATTTTTAGTATCTTTGTATCATGAAAGCAGTGTCCCGGCTCTGTCGCTGGCATCTTAATGGTGCGAGAGGAAAGTCCGGGCGGCATAGGGCACTCCACTTCCGAAAGTAGAAGCTATTGGTGACAGTAGGTGTCGGCAGAAGAAAATAACCGCCTTAAATACTAATGAGGTTTATCTTGTTGTGTTAGGGTAAGGGTGAGAAGGTGGTGTAAGAGACCACCAGCTGATGGGTGATCATCAGGCTGTGTCATCTGGAGGACGCAAGTTCATGTATACCGCAGATTGAGAGCGGCCCGTTCGATTGTCTTTGGACTCCTGCGGAGGGTAGAATGCTTGAGCTCAGGGGTAACTCTGAGACTAGATAAATGACAGGCACCTTTTTTGAGGTACAGAACCCGGCTTATAGGGGCACTGTTTTCTTTTTTCCTTTTTTTGTTTTTATGGTGTATGCGTTTAAAAGAAACCAATAAAATTTTGGATGATTTTGAGCATAGTGTTACTAATCGTATCCGTGCTTGTGAAGGAAGAACTGGTTTTCCTGTCATGGAGGATTATGGCATTACACGTGCTGAACTTGATAGTTATCTTTTTGACAAGCAGGCTATTATAGATAGTGAGGGCTCAGAAAGAACTCGATATACCTGGGTGGGAATCTTAATGGTTATTCCTATTGTAGTGATGTCTACTATTCCTGAAGATAATTTACCATTGGGTAGGTGGACAATAATTATGGCTATCTTGGTTGGTTTGCTTCTTTGTTTGATAAAATGGTGTATTGTAAAGGTTATGATTCGTACAAAGTTAAATAAAATATCTAATCCGTCAATAGATCGTTATATCGATGATGTATTGAATTATCAATTGTAAATCCTTAATTGTTACATATATGCAAGCTCCTGAATTACCAGATTTCATGTCCTATAAGGACAAGTTTAATAAAACAGCATTTATAGAGAAAATCGCTCGTATAGCAAAGCGCTCTGGTGCTAAATTGGTTTATGCAGCTTTAATACTGTATTATACATTAGAAAGTGATAAAGTATCCATGAAGGACAAAGCTATTATTATAGGTGCTTTAGGGTATTTAATCAGTCCATTAGATGTTATACCTGATGCCATTCCTATTGCTGGTCTTACTGATGACATTGCTGTGTTGATATACGTAGTTAAAAAGATATGGGGTGAGGTCTCTGATGATGTTAAAGTTAAGGCTAAAGAAAAAATGAGACTTTGGTTTGATGAGGAAGAGATGAAGGATGCAGATAACCTCTTTAGTAATGACAGGACTGAAGACCCTGTATAATATCAAGGTAAAATTTGTAATTTTAGAAATATTTTATTTAGTAAAAAGTGATTGGATAATTTTCTAATCACTTTTTTTATTAGCATTCAGCTCTAATAAATAAAGAGGAGCTCATCGTGTGATGAACTCCTCTCGTTATTTATTAGTATAAAACTATTCTAGTTTGGAAACTTTGAATTATTCGCTCCAATCCTCTTTGCTCTTACGAACATAAGACTTGTAACGCTTCAAAGCACTAGCTTGTGTAGCAGCATAAAGCTCTTCTGCTTCTTTAGGGAATGCCTTAGCAAGAGAAGCAAAACGAACCTCACCCATCAAGTAGTTACGGAAGTTATCCCAGTTAGGCTCTTTAGAATCGAGCTGGAATGGATTCTTGCCTTCTTCTGCCAAACGTGGGTCGAAACGCCACAAGTGCCAGTATCCACACTCAACAGCGAGCTCTTCCTCGTGCTGTGAACGGTTCATAGAACGCTTGCCCTTACCATCTGGATCTTTACCCTTGATACCATGGTTGATACATGGAGCGTAGGCGATAATCAAAGATGGTCCAGGATAAGCCTCAGCTTCACGGATAGCCTTCAATGTCTGATTCTGATCAGCACCCATTGCAATCTGAGCTACATAAACGTAACCATAGGTTGCCTGCATCAAACCAAGGTCCTTCTTAGAAACGCGCTTACCTGAAGCAGCAAACTGAGCGATAGCACCGATTGGGGTAGACTTAGAAGACTGGCCACCAGTGTTAGAGTAAACCTCTGTATCAAGTACCAAGATGTTAACATCTTCTCCAGAAGCAAGTACGTGATCGAGACCACCGTAACCAATATCATAAGAAGCACCGTCACCACCGATAATCCACTGTGAACGCTTAACAAGGTAATGATCCAATGTCTTAAGCTCCTGGTTGATAGGGCAACCTGCTTCAGCAGCAGCAGCGATTAATGGCTTCAACTCTGCAGCAGCTTCCTTAGAACCCTCAGCATCGTCCTTAGCTGCAATCCACTTGTCTGCAGCAGCCTTGTATTCTTCTGTAGCGTTAGCGTCTTCCTTAGCCTGGTTCAAAAGTTCTACAATACGAGCCTTCATCTTCTTGTTACCCATTGCCATACCAAGACCGAATTCGCAGAAGTCCTCGAACAATGAGTTGTCGAAAGCAGGACCCTGACCTTTAGCGTTGGTTGTATATGGAGTAGCAGGAACAGATGCTGAATAGATAGAAGAGCAACCTGTAGCATTAGCAACCATCTGACGATCACCGAAGAGCTGAGAAATCAACTTAACGTAAGGAGTCTCACCACAACCTGAACATGCACCAGAGAACTCGAACAATGGCTGAGCAAACTGTGAGTTCTTAGGGCTCTGCTTGATGTCTACAAGATCCTGCTTAGAAGTTACGTTCTTAACACAATAATCCCAATTCTTTGCTTCCTGAATCATATCTTCAGCGTCAACATTGAATGGAACCATCTTTAATGCCTTCTCACCCTTCTTACCTGGGCAGACATCAGCACAGTTACCACAACCAAGGCAGTCTAGTACAGATACCTGGATACGGAAATTCATACCCTTGAGAGCTTTAGGAGCCAAAATATCCTGAGTTGCACCCTGGAAGTTAGCCTTTTCAGCTTCATCGAGAACGAATGGACGAACAGCAGCGTGAGGACAAACGAATGAACACTTGTTACACTGGATACAGTTCTCTACGTTCCAAACTGGTACGAATGTTTCAACACCGCGCTTTTCGTATGCAGCTGTACCGTTCTGCCAAGTACCGTCTACAGTATTGTGCTTAACGAAGTCAGAAACTTTCAACAAGTCACCTGCCTGTGCGTTCATAGGACGAACGAGCTCTTTAACGAAATCTGGTGCATCGTCAACCTTCTTTTCATCTTCAGGAAGGTTTGCCCATGCTGGATCAACAGTAAGTTCTTTGTACTCACCACCACGATCAACAGCAGCGTAGTTCATATTAACGATATCTTCACCCTTCTTACCGTAAGACTTAACGATGAACTTCTTCATCTGCTCAACAGCGAGATCTACAGGGATAACACCTGTAATACGGAAGAATGCAGACTGGAGGATAGTGTTAGTACGGTTACCCAAACCGATTTCTTGACCAATCTTGCTAGCGTTAATATAGTAAACCTTGATATTATTCTTTGCGAAATAAGCCTTAACGTGGTTAGGGATGAAGTTAATCAACTCCTCGCCATCGAAGATAGTATTCAACAAGAATGTACCGTTTTTACGGAGACCACGAGTAACATCGTACATGTGCAAGTAAGCCTGAACGTGACATGCAACGAAGTTAGGGGTATTTACCAAGTAAGCAGAGTGGATTGGCTCATCACCGAAACGGAGGTGAGAACATGTGAAACCACCAGACTTCTTAGAGTCGTATGAGAAGTAAGCTTGGCAATATTTATCAGTATTGTTACCGATAATCTGTACAGAGTTCTTGTTAGCACCTACAGTACCATCAGAACCAAGACCGAAGAACTTAGCTTCGAAGAGACTATCGCCACCCATTGGAATTTCCTCTTCCTCTGGAAGTGAAGTGAAAGTAACATCGTCTACGATACCTACAGTGAAGTGATTCTTTGGCTCTGGCAACTCGAGATTCTTGAATACAGCAACAATCTTAGATGGAGTTGTATCGCTAGAACCCAAACCATAACGACCACCAACAATCAATGGATTACGCTCGTCATCGTAGAGAGCAGACTTAACATCGAGGTACAATGGTTCGCCCTCAGCTCCTGGTTCCTTAGTACGGTCAAGTACAGCAATGCGCTTAACTGTAGCAGGAATAGCCTTCTTGATAGCCTCAACAGAGAATGGACGGTAGAGGTGAACTGCTACCATACCAACTTTCTTACCCTGCTTTACGAGGTAATCGATAGCTTCGCGAGCTGGCTCTGTTGCAGAACCCATCAATACGATAATGTTTTCTGCATCTTCTGCACCATAATAGTTAAACAAATGATATTCACGACCTGTAATCTTGCTGATTTCAGCCAAGTGCTTCTCTACAATCTCTGGGATTGCGTTGTAATAGCTGTTAGAAGCCTCACGGTGTGTGAAGAATGTTTCTGGATTCTCAGCTGTACCACGAGTAACAGGACGTTCAGGAGTAAGTGCACGGTTGCGGAAATCCTCAATCCACTCCTTCTTAACCAATGGACGGATGTCTTCCATATCCATTTCCTCAATCTTATGATACTCATGAGAAGTACGGAAGCCGTCGAAGAAGTTAATGAATGGAACTTTGCTCTCGAGGGTAGCTAAGTGAGGAACTGCAGAAAGATCCATAACTTCCTGAACAGAACCTGAACAGAACATAGCGAAACCTGTCTGACGACAAGCCATAACATCCTGGTGGTCACCGAAGATACAAAGTGAGTGAGAAGCCAGTGTACGAGCTGATACGTTGAATACACATGGAAGCAACTCACCAGCAATCTTATACATATTAGGAATCATCAGAAGAAGACCCTGAGAAGCTGTATAAGTAGATGTCAATGCACCTGACTGTAGTGAACCGTGAAGTGCACCTGCAGCACCTGCCTCAGACTCCATTTCCTGAACTGTAACAGTCTGACCAAGAAGGTTCTTACGACCTTTGGCAGCCCATTCATCTACGTGCTCTGCCATTGGAGATGACGGAGTGATAGGGTAGATGGCAGCAACCTCTGTAAACATATAGCTTACGTGTGCGGCAGCTGTGTTACCATCACAAGTGATAAACTTTTTTTCTTTAGCCATTTTTTATTATAATATAAAATGTTAATGTATATATTTTTGTTTTTAACAATCTTAATACAGAAAACCTAATAACCAGAGTGGAATTTTATTATCTTGCCCTACCTCTGTATTGTATCGGGCATAAATTGTATCTGTGTTATATCTGATTTTACTTGATTTTTGTGCATCACAAATTTTGAATTTGTATTTATCATCTACTATGTAGGTGTCTCTTGGACCTAGATTAACTTTATGATCTTTCCATAAAGCATTAGAAAAGAATGTCTCCATCTGATCTTGTTTCACTACTTTAATAGGATAAATAGCATACATTAAGTTGGTATTGTGTAGTATTATCTTTCCTGGCTTTTTGGGAAAATCTTGGCCAGGTGGATATACCATATTAATGAGTCGTGCATCTGCTAAATATTTGATGTAATTCATAACTGTAGCACGACTGGTTTGTATTTCGTCTGCAAGTTTACTAATATTTGGGGCTTTTAGTCCCTCTACTGCTAAAAGATAAAATAACTTTTTTATTTTAGAAAGGTATTTTAGTTCTATTTGCTTGATGAGAAGTATATCTACTTCTGTCATCATGTTCATCGTCTTTAGTAAATTTTCAGAAAAATTACTTTGTTCCAAAAATAAAGGAAAAAAACCATGATGGATATAATCCTGAAAATACTTAATTGGACTTACCTTAGGGAGTATTTCTTTAATAATATGTTCATGATTATTTAGTATCTCTTCTAAAGTATAAGGATGAAAGTTATTACCAGTCTGCAAATTAATAAATTCTCTAAAAGAGAATCCACGCAAATTGTAGCTATGAATAATATCTTTTAGTATAGGATTTTGTTTGAGTCGCATTACGCTTGAACCTGTAAACACTATTTTAAGTGTAGGGTTTTCATCGTATACTCTTCTTATTTGATTACTCCAATCCGGCTCTTTAAAAATCTGGTCGATTAAAAGTACTTTACCACCAAGACTAACGAAATCTTTAGCAAAATCAGCAATGCCGTGTCCTTGAAAATAGAAGTTATTCATATTTACATATAGACATGAACGGTCATTGGGCGCAAAGTTCTCTTTAGCATACTGAAGTAAAAACGTAGTTTTTCCAACGCCTCGGGTTCCTTTGATACCAATCAATCTGTCGTTCCAGTTGATCTGATCCATCAAAATACGCCTTACAGGAGCGTTGGTATGTTCCAGTAGAAAAGTGTGTGTGCGAAAGAAAGCTTCTTCCATTTGTTAGTACTGATATTTTTTTGTTTTGTTCTGCAAAGGTACTATTTATTTTGTAATTTGCAAACTCAATATTGCAAATTCTTTGTATTTTAGTTTTTTTTAGAAATATACTAACTAAAGTTAATTGTGTGGTAAAGATAATTCCATTTTGTATTAAAAAAGGAAACTTTTTTAGTTTCCTTTTTTGTGAATTATATTATACTAAATGCTACTTTCATCATGTTGGTGAAAGCTTTTTGACGTTCTTCACTGCTTGTCTCTTCTTTTGTAATAATGTTGTCACTAATTGTAAGTATAGTTAGTGCTTTTCGTTTTGCTTCGATGGCATTAGTATAGAGGGCTGCACATTCCATTTCTATAGCTAGAATGCCTAGTTTTTGCCATTTTTTCCAATTTTCTTTTGAATCATAAAAAATATCTGAAGATAGTATATTGCCAACATGGTAAGGGATATTCATATCCTTACTTGATTTGGCAGCGGCAGTTAAGAGGTCGAAATTTCCTATAGGTGCAAATGTACCAGGTATGTCTAAAAAATTATTAATATAGTTAGAATCAGTACAAGCTGCTTGGGCTATAACAATATCACCAATATTTATACCTGGTTGTATGCAGCCTGCTGTTCCTACTCGGATAATCTGTTTTACTCCATAAAAGTGATATAGTTCATGTGTGTATATACCAATAGATGGCATACCCATACCATGTCCCATGATGCTGACTTTTTTACCTTTATAAGTGCCAGTGTAACCAAACATATTTCGAGTGGTGTTAAACAGAGTTGCGTTTTCAAGAAAATTTTCAGCCATAAATTTTGCGCGTAATGGATCTCCTGACATGATGACAGTTTCCGCAATTTCGCCTATAGATGCTGTGTTATGTGGTGTTGCCATATTATTAAATTGTAATTTTAGAATATTGTTACTACTACAAAAATACAAATTAAAAGGATTTTTTCCAAATAGAATTGGCATTTTTTTATAATTTGAAATCACTACTGTCCCGTTAAGATTTTAGATTTCGAAATAAATCGAGTTGACCATCATCCTTTGGGACGTTAATAATAGGTTTGTTAAACAATTCTGGTATTGGTATCCTCTCAAACAACATAGTACCTATAGTTTGGGAAATCATATACAGAGATGGTTCCTCGATATGCATGTGCTTCTTGGCTATAGCCAGTAGCAGGAATGCACAGACTGCTATCCAGATTTGTGTATAGACAGCATTCTCTGAGGTTCCGTAAAACGACTTGATATGCAGATGTTGCTTTATCCATTTGAAGAAAAGTTCCACGTTCCATCGCTCTCTATAGAGTTCTGCGATGGTAAGAGCATCGTATCCCAAATGGTTGGTGATGAAACGGTAGAGATTTCCCGTGGCAAAGTCTTCATAGACTACCATGCGAAATTCCTCTGGGTACTTCTGCTTGGAGTTTTTCTTAGTAAGTCTGACTATCTCATCACTGATAACACCTGTCTGCTTATCAACAGGCATGGACTTGACAATCTCATATTGCATGTTGTCCTTAGCTCTTGTTACAAAGAATGCGCCATTCTTGTGGATGACATTGAAGAGCCTGTTGAAGTCCACATACCCTTTGTCTATCAGATAGATAGCTCCCATCTCGACACAGATTTCATCCAAAGCGTTAACATCGTGAACCGATGCTTTGGTCAAAAGCACGAATACTGGGAGATTGCCTCTCAAATCAAGCTGGGTATGCAGTTTTATGCCACCCTTCTTCTTTCTGAATTTTGCCCAAGGACAGAGTTTGAGACAGAGACTGATGGTACTGCTGTCGAACGCATAGACCATGTTGTCAATGTCAAGTCTGAAGCTATCCTTCGCATAGAGCGGGCGCACCTTTTTGATAAGGACTTGCCCCAATTCCGCATAGATATGCCAATCTCTGAGCTCATTCGCCTTAGCCAAAGTATTGCGAGGAACGGCATAGCTAATACCGCAGTGATAGAGCTTATGGGTAACAGCCAACGCATTCAGGCTTGCCTCTATATCGCGCAGACTATTCTTATCAGCATATTGAGCCAGGCACATAACCAGCAACTGGTCATGGCAGGTGAGGTTTCTCACCCTGTAATTGCCTCTGTACTTGGCAACAATATCATTGAATTCCCTACGAGGTATGAACTGCATAATCTGTGCGAATACGATCTTTCCGACATTCATGTAACACGCTTCTTTGATAAAGACAGCAAAGTTAGTCAATTCAAATCGTGTACAAGAAATATCGAGTCTAAATCATTATATTTTAATAACTTATATTTAAATCGTCTCGTTTTAACGGGACACTAGTGAATTTGAAATAAAAATAAAAGGATATCAGCCTTCTCGGCTAACATCCTTTTGTTGTACTCAGTTATCTGAGCTTAATTTTTAGTGCTATTTGTTCTTAGTTTTAACCATGCTAAGATCACTCCCAAGATAGTTTTTGTCGAATAAATAAATATTTGTAAAACTTTAACTAATCTTATTCTTCGTTGTTTGTAAAGCTATCAAAAAAATAAGCGACCAAATTTATTTACTTTTTTAAAAAAAGAAAATAATTGTTTTCTTTTCACTTTGTATAATTTTTACTAGTTAAATTTTGAAAGTGATAAGGATATATCAATTCTCCAGGTGTTTTCTTTTTTATTATAGATAGTATTTTTCTGCGCAGAAATTGTTACCTTTGCATTCTAAATAAAGATGATTATGACATTACATATATTCAATCCGGAGCATGATCTAGCTTTGGCAGCTAACAAGAAAGGTTTTACAGCTCCACATGCTGCAAGGGAACTACGCTCTGATTTAGCTTTTATTCCTGCATTATGGGCGAAAGAAGGTGATTTGGTATTGGTTGATGATATCGACTTAGCTATTCAACGTGTCAAGAGATTAGGATATAGCATAGTCGTTGAATTTCTTACAATTGATCAACTATCTGAACATTTTGATGAAATTGTAGGGGAAAAGAATTTGCAGGTTTGTGCCTGGGGATGGGACTTATCTTTGAAGTACCAATTGCAGACAAAATGTCCGCAACTTGCGCATTATCTTCCAAGTGATACTACTTTGGAGAAAATTAGAAAGGTAAGTAGTAGAGAGTGGGCAGTCGAGCATTTACAAAAATACTCAAAGTATTGTTTCTCTCTGGAGAGTGTTAAGGAAGTGACTTCCCAAATGAAGAAAAGTGTGTTAAAAGCTCCTTGGAGTTCTAGTGGTCGTGGTATTCGTTTTCATATTGATGGTGATGAACTGCAGTTAAGATGGGCAGATAATGTTATACGCAAACAAGGTGGAATTGCTGTAGAACCTATGTATTCTAGGGTAAAGGATTTTGGTATGGAGTTCGAAGCGCATGCTGATGGTCATATCGAATATTGTGGATTGTCTTTGTTTGATACAGTGAATGGTGCATATGTAGGTAATGTTTTGGCTTCTGAAAGTCAAAAAATAAAGATGATGGAACCTTATATTAGTAAAGATAGGTTGATTGATATTCAAAATCGTATTATCCAAGTTATGCAAAAAGAGCTTAAAAATGTGTATGTTGGTGTATTTGGAGTTGATATGATGGTGTATGCACTTTCAGAATCTGCAGAAGAATATGGAATTAATGAATGTGTCGAAGTAAATCTAAGACGAACCATGGGACATGTGGCTTTGGCTTTAAGTCCTGAAGATTCCAATAGCAGACCCAAGGTAATGAGCGTTAATTTTGACGGAAGTCATTATCATCTTAAAGTGTTGGCGACAAATAATAGGGAAGAGGAAGATAACTAAAAATGTTATTTTCTTACAAGGGGGATAATCATTAAATAATGGAAGAATCTGAAATAGAAAAATGTCCCCTTCTCAGAGTACTATTATTTATAATAGTTGGTATTTATCTTGCAGATTATCTGGGAAGGGGTGTTTCCACTGAAGTATGGATGCTTATCGTTTTGGTGAGTTCAGTTGGTTTTGTTGTCTTGAGCTTTTGTCGAAAATTACAATTAGCACAAAGTCTCTTGATATTTCTCTTGGCTTTTTCTGTAGCAGGTTGGAGAATGTGTCTACAACAGAATCAACTATTTAGCACAAAATATGACCAGCTTGATTATTGTCAAGCTATAGTAGCTCAGGAACCTTCTATACATGGTAAGGTTGTAAGAACAAAGCTTCTAGTGTTGGATGGGCAAAACGTAGGTCAGACTTTTAATATTAGTATCCTTCGAGATCGGTTGCTGGAGAAATGGCGACGTATTCATGAGGGTGATGGGGTAATAGTGCATGCATTATTATATGATGGCGCTTTTATTTATAAGGATAACTGGATAAAAGCAAGCGTATCGCTATCTGCCGTAAGTGGATTAATGCGACTTCGTGTGTATGCTTTAAAATTACGTCATAAATTATTGCTACATATTAGCAATCATGATTATTCACCAAGTTTTGCTATTATCGCAGCAATGACTTTGGGAGATAAATCATATTTGAGTAAAGAGCAAAAAAATGATTTTTCTGCAGCAGGTAGTTCTCATCTTTTAGCACTATCAGGGTTACATTTATCAATTTTAATAGGTGTACTCTTGCTTTTGTTTCCCAAAAATCGTTGGCAAAGTCAACTGTTTATACTTTTGGCAATATGGGCATTTGTAATATTAGTAGGTATGTCAGCATCTGTAGTTCGGTCAGCTATAATGCTTTCATTATGTATGCTCATGCATATTGCCGATAGAAAAGGCTTTTCTCTTAATAGCTTGTCTTTTGCTGCAATATTAATGCTCCTATGTAATCCTCAGTCACTTTTTGATGTTGGATTTCAAATGTCGTGTATGGCAGTAATGGGTATTATACTTTTGACGCCAAATATTCATAATAAAGTAGGAAGTATACTTCTTGTTTCGTTATCTGCACAAATTGCGACATTACCATTAACCTTGTATTATTTTGGACAGTGGTCGTGTTATGGGATTTTTTTAAGTTTGTTAGTAATTCCATTATCAACCATAATTCTTTATGGAATGTTAGGGGTATATCTGTTGCTTCCATTTACTGTTTTTGCTCAAAAGTTGTATATTGTAGTTGAAGAAATGGTAGAGATATTAAATAAAGTAGTATCTTTTGTTGCTTCTCTTCCTGGAGCCATGATAAACCATGTGTATATAAGTAAATTTCAAGTCTTTTTACTCTATGTTGCGATTTTGTCTTTTTATATGGCTATTAAGAAATTTGTATTAATCAAAAAATAATATTACCTTTGCAACCATATGCATAGATATTTTATAATATTTGCTTATGATGGTACCAATTATCATGGATGGCAAATACAACCAAATGGTAATTCTGTTCAGGCTGAGCTACAACACGCATTAGCTTTGTCTCTTCGAAGTTTTCTACTATTAAAGTCAAATGATTTTGAAATAGAAGTTGTAGGAGCAGGTAGAACTGATGCTGGGGTTCATGCGAGACAGATGGCTGCCCATTTTGAACTTTCAGAAGAAGAGTTTCCTCTATTAGATGAAAGTAAGTGCAAACAAATTGTTTATCGTATCAATCGCATTTTACCTAGGGATATCTCTGTGAGTGATGTTTATCCTGTTGAGTCTGATATGCATGCGCGATTTTCTGCAAAATGGCGTACGTATCATTATTATATTCATACAGACAAAAATCCTTTTTTGCGCTTTTATTCTTTGGAGACTCATTATCCTCTCGACTTTGATTTGATGAATGAAGGAGGAAAAATAATTATGGAGCATCAAGATTTTGCAGCATTTTGTAAAGCAGGTGCAGACAATAAAACAACTTTGTGCGATGTAACAGAATGCAAGTGGGTTCAGACTTCTCCTACTAGCTGGTATCTTACGATTACCGCAAACCGCTTCTTACGTAATATGGTTCGTGCTGTGGTAGGTACATTATTTCTTCTTGGACGTCATAAGATCACGCTAGATGATTTGCGGGTTATTCTTCATGAAGGAAATCGTAGTAAAGCTGGTGAGTCTATGCCAGGAAATGCTTTGTTTTTAGAGAAAGTAGAATATTGATAGGTAACCTCAGAGTAGGTTTGCATAATAGATAATTTTTAATCATGTGGTTATTATTAGCTTTTCTCTCAGCCACATTGCTGGGATTTTATGATGCCTTCAAAAAGAAGGCTTTGCAGGGTAATGCTGTGATCACCGTGCTTTTTCTTAACACGTTGTTCTCAACTTTAATTTTTATGCCTTTTATAGGTATGTCTTATTTTAGTAGCTTTCTTGATGGTAGCATCTTTCATGTGGCTACAGGCAGTCTGTCAGATCACTTCTATATAGTTTTGAAGAGTATTATCGTGCTTACAAGTTGGATATTAGGCTATTTCGGCATGAAGCATGTGCCACTAACGATTTATGGGCCAATCAATGCTACTCGTCCAGTTATGGTTTTGGTGGGGGCTTTGTTGATTTTTCAGGAACAACTGAATATATGGCAGTGGATAGGTGTTTTTTTAGCAGTAGCTTCTTTTTTCATGCTGAGTAGAAGTAGCAAGAAAGAAGGAATAGACTTTAAACATAATGTTTGGATTTTTTGTATTGTCTTGTCTGCTATAGTAGGTGCTATTAGTGGTTTATATGATAAATATCTTATGGCTAGCCCAGAAAATGGAGGAGTCGGTCTTGATAAGATGATGGTTCAGAGTTGGTATAATTTTTACCAAATGCTGATGATGGGAGTAGTTTTACTAATAGCCGTTTTTCGTCCATTTGCTCGTTTTAGAGGTGGAAAACCACTTTTCCCTCAAACTAAATTTCATTGGAATTGGTGTATTGTCTTTATTTCAATATTTTTAAGTGCTGCAGATTTTGTCTATTTCTATGCGTTAAGCCTTGATGGTGCTATGATTTCGATTGTATCGATGGTTAGGCGTGGTAGTGTAGTTGTTAGTTTCTTATTTGGAGCGTGGTTATTCCATGAAAAGAACTTGAAATCTAAGATTATAGACTTGGCTCTTGTATTGTTGGGAATGCTATTCCTTTACATAGGTAGCCATTAATCAAATAGATTGTTGATAGAAGCGAAATTATTCATAATTTAAACAAAAAACGATTATAAACGTTTGTTTTGAAAGAAAATATTTAATTTCTTTTGCGAATTGATATAATTGTTGTATTTTTGCAAGCGATTTTGTAATAGGAACTATAATATGGGACAGAACATTTTCAAAGGGTTAGGAATAGCCCTTGTTACACCCTTTAATGAAGACGGGTCGGTAGATTACCAATCTCTGAGAAGCCTAGTAGAGTACCAAATCGAAAATGGTGCAGATTTTCTTTGTATCCTTGCTACAACAGGTGAGGCTCCTTGTTTAACAAGTGAGGAAAAAGATAAAATTACAGAGGTAATAAAACAGGTTGATAATGGTAGAATCCCTATCCTTAAGTATTGTGGTGGAAATAATACTGCTGCTGTGGTTGAGGAAATAAAAAACAGCGACTGGAGTGGCATTGATGGTATTTTAAGTATATGTCCATATTACAATAAACCATCTCAAGAAGGTCTTTATCAGCATTTTAAAGCTATTGCAGAAGTTAGTCCACTTCCTATAGTTATGTATAACGTTCCAGGTCGCACAGGAGTGAATATGAAGCCTGAAACTACGGTTCGTTTGGCAAAAGACTTTTCTAACATTATAGCTATTAAAGAAGCTAGTGGAAGTCTAGAGCAGGTTGATGAGATAATCAAGAATAAACCTGATACTTTTGATGTTATTAGTGGTGACGATGCATTGACATTCTCTATGGTAGCAAGTGGTGCTGTTGGTGTAATATCTGTAATTGGAAATGCTGTACCGAAACCTTTTTCTAAAATGATACGTCTTGAGTTTAAAGGTGAATATGAGCCTGCTCGAAGAATTCATCATATGTTTACCGAACTCTATAGTTTGTTGTTCGTTGAGGGTAATCCTGCAGGTGTTAAAGCCCTTCTTAATGACATGGGGCTAATTAAGAATGAATTGAGATTGCCTCTTGTTCCAACAACGATTACAACGAAACAAAAAATGCACGATATATTAAAGGCATTGCCTTTTTAAAAAATATTTAATTATCGCGTATGGATGATAAACAACATCGCGTAATACATGAAGTAACTCCACTTGTGGGAAGTGATATTCTTTATATCGCAGATCGTCACAAGATGGAGTTTACTTATCCTATACATAATCATGAAGTTTTTGAACTCAATTTTGTAGCTAATGCTTCAGGAATGCGTCGTATAGTTGGTGATTCTCAAGAAGTTATAGGAGATTATGACTTGGTTTTGATTACGTCACCAAAATTAGAACATGTTTGGGAGTTGTATCACTGTAAAAGTGAGGATATTCGTGAAATAACTATACAATTTGATCTAGATTTTGAAACAGATTCGTTATTGAATAGAAATCCATATAAGAGTATAAGGCTAATGATGGAAAAAGCAAAAAGAGGATTGTGCTTTCCGTTGTCTGCTATTGTTGGCGTTTATTCTTTGTTAGATAAAATAAGTTCAATAAAAGATGGTTTTTATTCTGTTAATCAGTTCCTTACAATATTGTATGAACTTTCTAAGTGTGATACAGCGCGAATGCTTTCTTCTTCAAGTGATGCTAAAGTAGCAATGGAGACAGATAGTTGTATCATTATGACGATAAAGGACTATATTGCTAATCATTATACAGAAGATCTTCGCCTCGCATTGCTTGCAGATATGGCTGGTATGGCACCAAGTGCTTTTTCTAGATTTTTTAAAGCACATACAGGTACTACACTAAGCGATTATATTATTGATATGCGGTTAAGCAAGAGCTCTCGACTACTATTGGATACGAATAAGAGTGTGAATGAAATTTGCACAGAATGTGGTTTTAATAATTTGAGTAATTTTAATCGTATTTTTAAGAAGAAAAAAAATTGTAGCCCTAGTGAATTTAGGGAAAACTATCATAAAACAAGGGTTATTATTTAGCAATTTTGATGTATTGACAAATATTTAAAATGCTTTTACAATACTTGATGACATTATGTAGTTGTCAAGCATTGTAAAAGCATTATAAGTATATTGTTAGATAATTTGTTTTAAAGAGTTATTTCGCCAGCGAGTGCTCTTGACATACATGTGCGGATAATATGTGGATCGTTAAATCTAGCTTGGAGGTGCATGAGTTTGGTTACAGCTGCTTCGACAGTGCTATCATACCCACTAATTACACCAGCTTCTTTTAGCTGATATCCAGTTTCATATCTATTCATCTCTACCGCGCCCTCAGAGCATTGGCTAATATTCATAATAATGATACCTCGCGAGGTTGCTTTCTTAAGCATTTTTATCAGCCATTCACTTTGAGGTGCGTTTCCGCTTCCGAAACTTCTCATGACAATAGCTCTGATATCGCCTGCTTCAAGAATGGGATGGAAAATTTTTTCTTGTATACCAGGGAATAGGGAGAAAACGATGACATTCGGATCCATGGAAATATGAGGTATCATATTCTTGCTATAATCAGGCTTGAGCATAATATTTTCATTGTAGTGTATGTTCACACCCGCCTCACCTAAATGTCCAAAGTTATAGGTTTCAAATGCACTAAAACCTTCAGCATTGAATTTTGTAGATCTGTTGCCACGAAGAAGTCGTCCGTTAAAGTAGATACAAACTTCAGGAACAATAGGAGTGCCATCCTCATGATGAGCAGAAGCTATTTCTATGCTTGTTAGTACATTTTCTCGTCCGTCAGTGCGAAGTTGTCCCATTGGCAACTGGCTCCCTGTTAATATGACTGGTTTTGTAAGATTTTCAAGCATGAATGAAAGTGCAGATGCGGTATAGGCCATTGTGTCGGTACCATGCAAAATGACAAATCCATCATAATCATTATATTTCTCGGAGATTATTCTTACGATTTGTGCCCAAACACGTGGATTCATGTCAGAAGAATCTATAGGAGATGTAAACTGATAAACGTCAATTTCGGTATCTACTGAAGAAATTTCAGGCATAGCTTTTACTAAATGTTTAAAATCTAGTGGCTCTAAAGCGCCTGTAAGAGGATTTTTTCCCATACCTATTGTGCCACCTGTATAAATAAGTAGTACCTTGTCGTTTCTCGTTAAATTCATAATTTATCACATATATAAATAATACCAGACATATTTGCCAGAAGAATAATCTACGTTATCGTTTTCGTAGAAAATCTTTGCAAAGATAGTTAAAATCCGTACATATACCAAAAAAAATCAGTATATTTGCCCATAATAACTTAAAGGCTAACAGAATTATTAAACTCTTAAAACAAAAAGATAAGAAATGAAACAATTTATGGATGAAAATTTCCTGCTTGATACTAAAACAGCGCAGGATCTTTTCCACAATCATGCGGCTAAGATGCCTATTATCGACTATCACTGTCATCTTGTACCACAGATGGTAGCTGAGGATTACAAATTTAATAGCATTACAGAACTTTGGCTTGGCGGTGATCACTATAAGTGGCGTGCTATGCGTTCTAATGGTGTTTCTGAAGATTATTGTACAGGCAAAAATACTTCAGACTGGGAAAAATTTGAAAAATGGGCTGAAACCGTTCCATATACTTTCCGTAACCCACTTTATCACTGGACTCACCTTGAGTTGAAAACTGCTTTTGGTATTGATAAATTGTTGAGCCCAGCTACTGCTCGTGAAATCTTTGACGAGTGTAATGAAAAATTAAAATTACCAGAGTTTAGTGCACGTGGCTTGATGCGTCACTATCATGTAGAGTGCGTATGTACAACTGATGATCCTGTAGATGACCTTCGTTGGCATAAGATGACACGTGAGAGTGGTTTCGAAATTAAGATGATTCCTGCTTGGCGTCCAGATAAGGCTATGAATATTGAAAAGCCTGAATTTGCAGCATACATGAAGACCTTGTCTGAAGTTAGTGGTATTGATGTTAATAGCTTTAAGTCAATGGTAGATGCTCTTCAGAAGCGTCATGACTTCTTTGCTGAAAATGGTTGTAAACTGAGCGATCATGGTATCGAGGAGTTCTATGATGAGCCTTATACAGATTCTCAGATAGAAACAATTTTCGAAAAGGCTCTTCGTGGTCAGCAACTTTCTGTATTGGAAATACGTCAGTACAAACATGCGTTCTTGAAAGTTTGTGGTGAGATGGATTATGATGCAGGTTGGACACAGCAGTATCACTATGGTGCTATTCGTGATAATAACACATTAATGTATAACAAGCTTGGTGCTGATACCGGTTTCGATTCTATTGGTGAGTTTACTACTGCTGCAGCTATGAGTCATTTCCTCAATGAATTGAATATGGAAGGTAAGTTGACACGTACCATTCTTTATACTTTGAATCCATGTGCTAATGAAGTTATTGCAACTATGCTTGGTAACTTCCAGGATGGTTCAGAGCCTGGTAAGATTCAGTTTGGTTCTGGTTGGTGGTTTAATGATCAACTTGATGGTATGACCCGTCAGATTAATTCTTTGTCAGTTCTTGGTTTGTTGAGTCGTTTCGTAGGTATGTTGACAGACTCTCGCTCATTCTTGAGCTATCCTCGTCATGAGTACTTCCGTCGTCTTCTTTGTAACATTCTTGGTAATGATGTAGAGAATGGTCTACTTCCTAATGATAAAGAGTCTCTTGCTCGTATGGTAGAGGACATCTCTTACAACAATGCACGTAGATACTTTAAGTTCTATTAATATAGAGCTGTAAAAGTAATAGAGGAGCAGGGTAATATTTATCCTGCTCTTTTTTTGACGTCTTGTAAAGGATAAGTTTTATTTGCTTTCATTTATCGTATATAGAAGAATATTTTCAATAAAAAGATTTGTTTTTTTAAAAAAATAGCAGTACTTTTGCAGAGATTATAATGATTTATCTTTGAGGTATGAAAAAACAGGTAAGTTTCTTCGTGGCTATGTTCACTTTGCTGCTTTTTTTGAACAGTTGTTCAATGAGTAGACAAGTAGCTTATTTTCAAAATGCCGACGAAATTAGTCTTGCCGCATCAAAGATGCTTTATGATGCAAAAATTATGCCTAAGGATCAGTTGACTATTACGGTAATAACTTCAGATCCACTTGCATCAGCTCCATTTAATCTTTCTGTTTCTAATACTGTTGGTACAAGTGGCCAACTTGGTGAATCGGGTGGTAGTGGCTTTTTGCAAGCTTATCTGGTGGATAATAATGGAAATATTAATTTTCCTGTTGTTGGTAGAATTCATGTAGCAGGTCTTACTAAGACCCAATGTGAGGATTTGATTAAAATAAAAGTTGCTCCATATTTGGCATCTTCAGAAAAACCGATTGTTACAGTCAGAATGGCCAGCTATCGTGTAACTCTAATCGGTGAGGTAAGTCGGCCCGGTGTAATACCTGTTACAACAGAGAAGATGAGTGTTATTGAAGCTATCGCTTCTGCGGGTGATCTTACAATATATGGTAAGCGAAATAATATAATGCTTATTCGAGAAGATGTTAATGGTGAGAAGAGTATTCATCGTTTGAATTTAAATGATGCAAATTTGATTAATTCTCCTTATTTTTATCTTCAGCAAAATGATATTTTATATGTTGAACCGAATAAGGTGAAGGCAAGAAGTTCTAGTATAGGAAGTACAACATCTATCTGGTTTTCGGTAGTAGGAATTGTGACTTCGTTATCTTCATTATTAGTTAATATATTTAGATAAAATAGAGTATATGTGCGGAATCGTTGGATATTTAGGAAATCGTGAAGCCTATCCTGTTCTTATAAAGGGTCTGAAACGCTTAGAATATCGAGGCTATGATTCGGCTGGTGTAGCATTGATTAATTCAAATGACGATCTTAATGTCTATAAGACAAAAGGAAAAGTTGATGATTTAGAAAATTTTTGCAGCGATAAGGATATAACAGGTAAAGTTGGTATAGCTCATACAAGATGGGCTACTCATGGAGAACCTTCTTCAACGAATGCACATCCTCATTATTCAGAATCAAAAAAATTAGCTATAATTCATAATGGAATTATAGAGAATTATGCTGAGATTAAGAAAAATCTTATAGCTGAGGGGGTTGAATTTCGTTCAGAAACTGATACTGAAGTCTTAATACAATTGATAGAGTTTATTGAGATAAAAAAGAATCTGGATCTTCTTTCTGCCGTTCAAGTTGCTTTGAAGCAAGTTATTGGTGCTTATGCAATTGCTATTCTAGACAAGAATAATCCCCATCAAATTATAGCAGCACGTAAACAGTCTCCTCTTGTTGTAGGCATAGGAAAGGATAATCAAGAATTCTTTTTAGGTTCTGATGCTAGTCCTATAGTAGAATTTACGGATCAAGTTGTATATTTGGAGGATGGTAATATTGCGGTTTTACGTTTGGGAGAGCCTTTAAAGGTTGTTGATATTCACAATGTAGATTTAAATCCCGAGGTAAAAACAGTAGATATAGCGTTAGGGCAAATCGAAAAAGGTGGTTTCCCTCACTTTATGTTAAAAGAAATATTTGAACAGCCAGAATGCCTTACTAACTGTTTGCGTGGACGAATTAGCCTAGATAAGCAACAAGTTACGTTAAGTGCTATAATCGATTATAAAAAACAGTTGCTTAGTGCCAAACGAATAATTATAGTTGCTTGTGGTACAAGTTGGCACGCTGCTTTGATAGGTAAACAGATGATAGAAACCTATTGTCGTATACCTGTAGAAGTAGAATATGCATCAGAATTTAGATATCGTAATCCAGTTGTGACTTCCGACGATGTTGTTATTGCAATATCGCAAAGTGGGGAAACTGCTGATACTCTTGCGGCTGTAAAGTTGGCAAAAGAAAAAGGAGCTTTTATTTATGGTGTATGTAATGCCATAGGTTCTAGTATTCCTAGGGCTACGGATACAGGTACCTATATACATGTAGGTCCAGAAATAGGAGTAGCATCAACAAAAGCATTCACAGGACAGGTTACGGTGTTGACATTGTTGGCACTTTGTATAGCTCGTGAAAAGAATACTATCTGTGATGAAGATTATAAATGTATAATAAAAGGTTTATGTGAAATACCTGATAAGATCAGAGAAGTTCTTCAGGAAAATGATAGAATTGCAGAATTGAGTCAGACATTCACCTATGCTCGCAACTTTCTCTATTTAGGACGTGGTTTTAGTTATCCTGTTGCTCTTGAGGGGGCATTAAAGTTAAAGGAAATCAGCTATATTCATGCTGAGGGCTATCCAGCCGCAGAGATGAAGCATGGTCCTATTGCCTTGATAGATTCAGATATGCCCTGTGTTGTTATTGCAACTCATAATGAGATGTATGAGAAAATACTCTCTAACATTCAAGAAGTTAAGGCAAGAAAAGGTAGAGTTATAGCATTGGTTACAAAGGGCGATGATACTATATCCAAAATTGCAGATGAGGTTATAGAATTACCAGAAACTTTGGAATGCTTAGAGCCATTAATTGCTACTATCCCTCTGCAGTTGTTGGCTTATCACGTAGCAGTTTGTAAAGGTAAGAATGTGGATCAACCAAGAAATTTAGCGAAGTCTGTTACCGTAGAGTAGCAGGCTCCGTCTGTATATATACGTAATAGAACAAGATTATATTAATAAAATAGGAATTTTAGAAGTGGAACCATTACATGAAGATTGTGGCGTAGCTTTGATAAGACTACTTAAGCCTCTTGAGTATTATCAACAAAAATATGGCACTTGGATGTACGGTCTGAATAAGCTCTATCTGATGATGGAGAAACAGCATAACCGTGGTCAAGAAGGTGCTGGTATGGCATGCGTTAAATTAAACTCAGAACCAGGTAAGGAATATATGTTCCGTGAAAGGGCTATGGGTAGTAATGCGATTACTGAAATTTTTGGTAATCTCAAGGATAACTATAAAGATGTAACTCCAGAGCAGTTGGCAGATGCTTCTTTTGCAAAGGAAAATCTTCCTTTTGCAGGAGAAGTTTTTATGGGGCATCTTAGATATTCTACTACAGGAAAAAGCGGTATTCAATATACTCATCCTTTCTTGAGAAGAAATAATTGGCGTGCAAAAAATCTTTGTTTTTGTGGAAATTTCAATATGACCAATGTTGATGAAATTTTCGATCAGCTTACAGAACAGGGTCAGTGTCCTCGTATTTATAGTGATACATATATATTGTTAGAATTGATGGGGCATAGGCTAGACCGAGAAGTTGAGCGAAATTTTGTTGATGCCAAAAGTAAGGGCTTAGAAAAGACAGCAATTACTAGTTATATCGAAGATCATGTAGATATGAGCAATGTCCTCAAAACAACGATGAAAGATTTTGATGGAGGATATGTAGTATGTGGTCTTACTGGTTCTGGTGAGATGTTTGCTATGCGTGATCCATGGGGTATTCGCCCGGCTTTCTATTACAAGAATGATGAGATTATTGTTTTGGCAAGTGAGCGTCCTGTGCTGCAGACAACCTTTGACTTGGAATGTGATGAAATTTTGGAATTGGAGCCTGGTACTTCTTTGATGGTCAATAAAAAGGGAGAATGCTCTATTCAGAAAATATTAGAGCCTAAAGAAAAGCAGGCTTGTTCTTTTGAACGAATATATTTTAGTCGAGGTTCTGATACAGATATTTATAAAGAGCGTAAGAAGTTGGGAGAACAACTTACTGAGCCAATTCTGAAAGCTGTGAATTATGATACTAAGCATACTGTATTCTCATATATACCTAATACGGCGGAAGTTGCTTACTATGGTATGCTCGACGGTTTTAAAGAGTATTTGAACAGGAAGAAGCTAGAAGCTATAGAATCACTTGATCATCAGCCAACGCATCAAGAATTAGAGCAGATTCTTGGAGAATTTGTTCGTTCGGAGAAAGTGGCATGGAAAGATATTAAGTTACGTACTTTCATTTCTGAAGGTGAATCAAGAAACGATTTGGCTAGTCATGTATATGATGTATCTTATGGCTCAATAGAACCATATACTGATAACTTAGTTATTATTGATGACAGTATTGTCCGTGGTACGACTTTAAAAGAAAGTATTCTACGTATTTTGGATCGTTTACATCCAAAGAAAATGATAATGGTAAGTTCTGCACCTCAAATAAGATATCCTGACTATTATGGTATAGATATGCCTCATTTGGAAGAATTTTGTGTATTCCGTGCTGCTATTGAATTATTGAAAGATAATCATATGCAGTATGTAATTGAAAATGTTTATCATGATTGTCAAAATGAGCTTAAAAAGCCAAAGGAAGATATGCAAAATGCTGTCCGTGGTATCTATAAACCATTTACAATAGAGCAGATTAATGAGAAGATTGTTGAAATGCTTAGACCTGATGGCGTAACAACCCCTATAGAATTAGTATTTCAGAGTATAGAAGGACTTCATTCTGCGATACCAAATCATAAGGGAGATTGGTACTTTACGGGTAAATACCCAACTCCTGGAGGTACTAAAAATTGCAATTTAGCTTTTGTCAACTACGTTGAGAAAGTCTACCAAAACGAATAAAATTTAGAATTTAAACGAGATAAATGAAAAACGTAACTTTAGTCTTATCAGACGGTACAAAATTCCACGGCAAGAGCTTTGGTTATGATGCTCCTGTTGCCGGAGAGGTTGTATTTAACACCGCAATGATGGGTTATCCTGAGAGTTTGACGGATCCTTCATATGCTGGCCAGTTGATGACACTTACATTCCCATTGGTAGGTAATTATGGAGTACCAGAGTTCTCTTTTGAGAAAAATGGTCTTCCTACATTTATGGAGAGTGACAAAATTTACGCTTCAGCTCTTATTGTTAGTGATTATAGTCAGAACTATAGTCATTGGAATGCAGCAGAGAGTCTTAGCGAATGGTTGAAACGTGAGCATGTTCCAGGTATTACTGGTATTGATACACGTGAGCTGACAAAGGTGCTTCGTGAGCATGGTGTGATGATGGGTAAGATTATTTTTGATGATGATCCTGATAATATCCCAGACGCACAGTATGAAGGTGTAAATTTTGTAGATCAGGTGAGTTGCAAAGAAATCATAAGATACAATGAAGGTGCCGGTAAAAAGGTAGTTCTTGTAGATTGTGGTGTAAAGGCTAATATTATACGTTGTCTTATTAATAGAGGTGTAGAAGTAATTCGTGTTCCTTGGAATTATGACTATACTGATATGGATTTTGATGGCTTATTCTTGGCTAATGGACCTGGTGATCCTGATATGTGTAATGATGCGGTCGAAATCATTCGTAAGCAGATGAGTGCTAGTCGTAAACCTATCTGTGGTATTTGTATGGGTAATCAATTATTGGCAAAAGCTGGTGGCGCAACCATCTATAAGTTGAAATATGGCCATCGTAGTCATAATCAGCCTGTTCGTCTTGTTGGTACAAATAATTGTTATATTACGACGCAAAACCATGGTTATGCTGTAGATGCAAAGACTCTTGGTGCTGATTGGGAAGAATTATTTGTTAACATGAATGATGGCTCTAATGAGGGTGTTCGACATAAGACAAATCCTTGGTTTAGTAGTCAGTTCCATCCAGAAGCTTGTGCTGGTCCGATTGATACAGAATTTATGTTTGACAAGTTTGTGGACGAGTTGGGAAAGTAATCCCTTGGTAATGTGTTAGTGAATTTTTTAAAAGTTTATCGTAAGAAAATCATTAAATGAAAGACGAAAATATTAAAAAGGTTCTCCTCTTAGGTTCTGGTGCGCTCAAAATTGGTGAGGCAGGAGAGTTTGATTACTCTGGTTCTCAGGCACTCAAAGCTTTACGTGAGGAAGGGGTTGAAACTGTATTGATTAACCCAAATATTGCTACTGTCCAAACTTCTGAAGGTGTTGCTGATCAGATTTATTTCTTGCCTGTTCAGCCATATTTTGTAGAACGTGTTATTCAGAAAGAAAAACCAGATGGAATTTTGCTCTCTTTTGGTGGGCAAACAGCTTTGAACTGTGGTGTTGAATTAGAGCAGAGTGGTGTTCTGAAAAAATATAATGTTAAGGTGCTTGGTACTCCTGTACAAGCTATTATGAACACGGAAGACCGCGAACTTTTTGTAGAACAACTTGATGAAATCAATGTTAAGACCATTAAAAGTGAGGCTTGTGAAAATATTGAGCAAGCAAGAAAAGCTGCAAAGGAAGTAGGTTATCCTGTTATTATCCGTGCTGCTTATGCTTTGGGTGGCTTAGGTTCTGGTTTTGCAGATAATGAAGAGGAATTAAATATCCTTGCAGAGAAGGCTTTCTCTTTTTCACCACAGGTACTTGTAGAAAAGAGCTTGAAGGGTTGGAAAGAAATAGAGTATGAAGTGGTACGTGACCGATATGACAACTGTATTACCGTATGTAATATGGAAAACTTTGACCCGCTTGGTATTCATACAGGTGAAAGTATTGTTATTGCTCCATCCCAAACTTTGACTAATAGTGAATATCATAAATTACGTGCACTTTCAATCAAGATAGTTCGCCATATAGGTATAGTTGGTGAGTGTAACGTACAGTATGCATTCGATCCAAATAGTGAAGATTATCGTGTAATAGAAGTTAATGCTCGTTTGAGTCGTTCTTCAGCTTTGGCTTCAAAAGCGACAGGTTATCCTTTGGCTTTTGTTGCAGCTAAATTGGGTATGGGCTACGGATTGTTTGAACTAAAGAACTCTGTAACCAAAACTACATCTGCTTTTTTTGAACCAGCTTTAGACTATGTCGTATGTAAAATACCTCGTTGGGACCTTTCTAAGTTCCGTGGTGTAGATCGTGAGTTGGGCTCTTCTATGAAGTCTGTGGGTGAGGTAATGGCCATAGGTCGCTCATTTGAGGAGGCTATTCAGAAGGGACTTCGTATGATCGGTCAGGGTATGCATGGCTTCGTAGAAAATAAAGAGCTTGAAATTGAAGATATTGATGCTGCTCTTCAAGATCCAACAGATAAGCGTGTCTTTGTTATTTCTAAGGCTATGCAAAAGGGATATACTGTCGATCAGATTCACGATTTAACCAAGATTGATAAGTGGTTCCTAGAAAAGTTGAAGCATATCATCGATATTGATCAGCAACTCAAAAAGTGTACTTCTATCAATGTCTTGGATAAGGATTTGCTTCGTCAAGCTAAGGTATATGGTTTTACAGATTTTCAGATAGCACGTGCTGTTGGCTTGGAACAGGAAATTCATAATATGCATAAGGCCCAGTTGGTTGTTAGAAATCTTCGTAAGACCTATGGTATTCTTCCTGTAGTAAAGCAGATAGATACGCTAGCAGCGGAATATCCAGCTCAGACTAATTATCTGTATGTTACTTATGCCGGTGTAAAGAGTGATATCAATTATGAAAATGATAAGAAGTCTATTATCGTTCTAGGTAGTGGTGCTTATCGTATTGGTAGTTCTGTTGAATTTGACTGGTGTGGTGTTCAGGCTTTGAATACAATTCGCAAGGAAGGTTATCGTTCTGTAATGATTAACTATAATCCTGAGACCGTAAGTACAGATTATGATATGTGTGACCGTCTCTATTTCGACGAATTGACTTTTGAGCGTGTCATGGATGTTATAGATTTTGAAGCTCCTCATGGTGTGATCGTTAGTACTGGTGGTCAGATTCCTAATAATTTGGCTATGTATCTTGATGAGCAGCATGTTACTATTTTGGGTACAGCTGCCAAAGATATAGACAATGCAGAGGACCGTGCGAAGTTCTCCGCTATGTTGACAAGGAATAATATTAATCAGCCAGAGTGGAGTGCATTGACAAGTATGGATGATATTGACGTATTTGTTAAGCGAGTAGGTTTCCCTGTATTGGTAAGACCTTCTTATGTTCTTTCTGGTGCAGCGATGAACGTTTGCTCTAATGAAGATGAGTTGAAGCGTTTCTTGCAATTGGCTGCTAATGTTAGTGAAGATCATCCTGTTGTGGTTAGTAAGTTCATTGAGCATGCTAAGGAAATAGAGATGGACGCTGTAGCTAAGAATGGTGAAATTTTGGCATATGCAATTAGTGAGCACATCGAGTTTGCTGGTGTTCATTCAGGTGATGCTACAATCCAGTTCCCTCCACAGAAGATTTATGTTGAAACAGTTCGTCGTATAAAACGAGTAAGTAGACAGATTGCCAAAGAATTGCATATTAGTGGTCCTTTCAATATCCAGTTTATGGCTCGTGATAACGATATTTTGGTTATTGAATGTAATCTTCGTGCTTCTCGATCTTTCCCATTTGTAAGTAAGGTGCTGAAGATTAACTTCATAGAACTTGCTACTAAAGTTATGTTAGGTCTTCCTGTAGAAAAGCCAAGTAAGAATCTCTTTGATTTGGATTATGTAGGTATAAAGGCAAGTCAATTCTCTTTCAACCGTTTGCAGAAAGCTGACCCAGTGTTGGGTGTAGATATGAATTCAACTGGTGAAGTAGGTTGTTTAGGCGATGATTCTAATACTGCTCTTCTGAAGAGTATGTTGAGTGTAGGACAGCGTATACCAAAGCAAAATATTTTGTTGTCTACTGGTGGTGCTAAGCAGAAGGCTGAAATGCTTGATGCTGCTAAAGTTTTAGTAGAACATGGTTATAAATTGTATGCTACTCCAGGTACCAGCAAATATCTTTTCGAGAATAATATCGAGAATACATTAGTATATTGGCCATCAGATGAGGATAATAAACCTCAAGCACTTGATATGCTTCGTAATCGTGAAATAGATATGGTCGTAAATATACCAAGAGACTTAACTTCTCGTGAGTTATCGAATGGATATAAGATTCGTCGTGCTGCTATCGACTTGAATGTGCCTTTGATTACTAATAGCCGATTGGCAAGTGCATTCATTAATGCATTCTGTACTATTAGTCTTGATGATATAGATATTAAGGCATGGGGTGAGTATTAAAATAATCCCAAGCATTAGATAAATTATGGGAGGAACTTATTTCTAAAGTTCCTCCCATAAATCGTTTTGTGAAGGTACACAAAATGGAAAATATGTTTTAACATTTGTTTAGAGTAGGTAAGTTGTTGATAATTAAGAAGTTATAAAAAAGTTACAGGTAACACCTAAAAAAAGTCTATAAAAAATGTACGTGGTATTTAAAAAATACTTATCTTTGCAACGTTTTAATAAACAAATGATTGTTTTACAGATTTAAAAAAGCAAAGAAAATGAAGAAATTAGTTTTAATGTTCGTAGCTATCGCAGCTATCTCTTTTGCATCTTGTAACGATGGTAAGCAGGCTCCTGCAGCAGGTGCTGATTCTGACACTGTAGCTGTTGATTCAGCTGCTGATTCTGTAGCTGTTGATTCAGCTGCAACTGATTCAGCTGCTGCTGAGTAATTTTACTCACGAACAGAAAATTTGAGACACCGCTGGAGACATTGTCTTCAGCGGCTTTTTTTGTTTTTTTCTTTGGTTATATTCTTCATTTGTTGTATTTTTGCATTTATGATAGATACTAGTGCATTTCAGGGTAAATCTGCAGCGTATTATACATTAGGTTGTAAACTCAATTTTTCAGAAACATCTACTTTTGGAAAGATGCTTCAAGATATGGGAGTTCATGCTGCAAAAAAAGGAGAGAAAGCGGATATTTGTATTATTAATACATGTTCTGTGACAGAAATGGCAGACCATAAATGTCGCCAACAAATCCATCGTATGGTACGAGAGAATCCAGGCTCTTTCGTAGTGGTAACGGGTTGTTATGCTCAGTTAGAGTCAGAAAAGGTAAGTAAAATAGATGGTGTAGATTTAGTTTTGGGAAGCAATGAAAAAGCTAATCTTATCCAATATCTCAATGATGCTTTTACAGGTCAGTTGACTTCTGATATGTCGGTGAACCGTTCAGAATCGACGGATACTGAACACTTGCATAGTTATCATAGTGTAAGAACTAAAGATATTAAAACTTTCCAACCAAGTTGTTCTCGCGGTAATCGTACTCGGTATTTTTTAAAGGTGCAAGATGGTTGTAACTATTTCTGTACTTATTGTACTATTCCTTATGCAAGAGGTTTCTCGCGGAATCCTTCAATAGCTTCATTGGTAAAACAAGCAGAGGAGGCTGCAGAAGAGGGTGGAAAGGAAATAGTGTTGACGGGTGTTAATATCGGAGATTTTGGTGAAACAACGAATGAATCTTTTTTGGATTTGGTTAAGGCACTTGATCAAGTACAAGGAATTCAGCGTTTTCGTATTAGTAGTCTCGAACCAGACCTTTGTGATGATGAATTAATAGAGTATTGCTCTACAAGTAGGGCTTTTATGCCGCATTTTCATATTCCATTGCAGAGTGGTAGTGATGAGGTCTTGAAGCTTATGCATCGTCGTTATGATAGTGCTTTGTTTGCTCATAAAATAAAGCTTATTAAAAAGTTTATGCCTGATGCATTTATAGGTGTGGATGTAATGGTAGGTTGTAGAGGGGAAAAACCTGAATATTTTGAAGAATGTTATCGTTTTTTAGAAAGTTTACCTGTAACGCAATTACATGTTTTTCCATATAGTGAGCGACCTGGTACTAGTGCGCTTTCTATTCCTTATGTCGTAGATGATAAGGAGAAGAAACGTCGTGTTAAGGAATTGCTTGCTTTAAGTGATAAGAAAACACAAGATTTTTATTCTAATTATATAGGTACTGAGGCTGAGGTATTATTTGAAAAATCTGCAGTCGGAAAAGCTATGCATGGTTTTACCAAAAATTATATTCGAGTTGAATTATCACCAGCCTTAGCTAAAGAAGATTTTGATAACCAATTGATTAAGGTTCGATTAGGTGATTTTAATCATGATAAAACGGCTTTGAAAGCTGAAATTTTAGCATAATAATATGAAAAGTAAAGTAGCCATAGTTATTTTAAATTGGAATGGGCTGAAAATGCTAGCACAGTATTTGCCAACAGTAATAGATTATTCTAGAATGGATGCGGATATTTGGGTAGCTGATAATGCTTCGACAGATGAATCAATAGAGTTTATTACAGCCCATTATCCGATGGTAAACACTTTACGATTGGAGAAGAACTATGGCTTCGCAGAAGGATATAATCGTTGTCTTCAAGAGATTGAGGCAGATTATTATGTTTTGCTAAATAGCGATGTAGAAGTCACTCATCATTGGTTGGAACCATTGATAGAATTGATGGATGCTCATCCAGAAGTTGCAGCTTGTCAGCCTAAGCTGCTTGCGGAGTATGATAAAGATGCATTCGAATATGCTGGGGCTAGTGGTGGACTTATAGATAAATATGGTTACCCATATTGTCGAGGTCGTATATTTGATACTGTTGAGAAAGATCAGGGACAATACGATTATCGACAAGAAATTTTTTGGGCTACAGGTGCTTGCCTTATGGTTCGTTCATCTGATTACTGGCAAGTTGGTGGATTTGATGGACGTTTTTTTGCGCATAATGAGGAAATTGACTTATGTTGGCGATTGCGTCTTTTGGGTAAAAAAATTTATTGTGAGCCAGAGAGTTATGTTTATCATGTAGGTGGAGGAACTTTGCCCAAGAGTAATCCAATGAAGACGTTTTTAAATTTTCGAAACAATCTTACAATGCTTTATAAGAATGTTCCTCAAAGCGATTTGCGTAAAGTTATGTTTATGCGTTTGTTCTTGGATTACCTTGCAGCGTTTGAAACTTTAATTCTAAAAGGTAATTTTAAGGATTTCAAGGCTATCGTTAAGGCTCGTCTAGCATTTCGTAAATGGCGTCATGATTTTGACAAGGATCGAGACGTTATTCAGAAATCAAGGGTAGTAAAACAGATTGATGGTCAATCTGATTTTTCTATACTGTGGCAGTACTATGTTTTAGGCAGAAAAAAATATTCAGAAATCTACAAAAACTAATAATTCAATGAAAAATCAAATTTTAAGTTTGGCTTTTTTGTCTGCGTTTTCAATGCAGGTAATGGGGCAGCAATCATTAACGGTAAAGGTATCAAATCCTACTAAAAAAGAACGTAAAGATGTTCCTGTAGTCTTAAGTTTGGCTAAATATGGTGATGTTCAGAAAGCGGTAGTAACTGTCGATGGAAAGGAGATTCCATCTCAGTTGGATGATATCAACGTTGATATGACCAATGATGAACTTTGCTTCCTCGTGAACTTAGATAAAAAAGAGGCCAAAACTTACCAGATAAAGTTATTTCAGGAGGGTACACAAAATCAATATCCTGAGCGTACATTTGCAGAGCTATGTTTGCCAAGTAGAAACAAGAAATTAGCGAAAAATAAGCAAGATATTTATTTACGTAGTATCACTTTTGATCAGCGAACAGTAGATCCTTATCACTATGTACATTCTCATGGCCTATGTTTTGAGAGTGAATTAATAGCACTTCGGGTTTACTTTGATCATCGTCAGACTATGGATATATATGGTAAGACACGTAAAGGATTAGTGGTTTATGATACACAATTTTATCCTTCTGAAGAACAGTTAAAGGCTGGTTCTGGTGACGATGTACTTTGGGTTGGTAATACTTATGGATTGGGTGCCCTTCGTGGTTGGGATGGCTCTAAGAGTCTAATGCTGGATCATGTAAAGTATCGTACTCAACGTGTTATCTCTGAAGGCCCTCTGCGTGCTATTGTAGAGGTTGAGGATAAGGGATGGACACCTGCTCCAGGATTGAAACCTGTGACAGCCATAATTCGTTATACCATATATGCAGGGCATCGAGATTTTGACTGTGATGTATTCTTTGATAAGGATGTTTCGAATTATCGCTTTTCTACAGGTCTTATTAACGTTAAGAATTCTACAGAATTTTCAGATAAAGCGGGACTTAGAGGTTGCTATGGTATGGATTGGCCAACCGGTAAGGATGATGGTATTCATAAGTTAGAAACAGTAGGTCTAGGTATTTATGTACCTATGAAGTATCTCGAAAGTGAAAAACAAGCCAATGTTAATGATTTGACTTATGTGATTAAACCGTCAGACAACAAGATAAGTTATAAGTTAGCTTATACTAGTGCTAATGAGAATTTTGGCTTTAAGAATGAAAAGGAATGGTATAAATGGCTGAAAGACTGGAAGGAAGATAATGAAGCTCCAGTTGTAATCGAAGTAAAATAAAGAGTGAAATATTATAACGACTTTGGAAATTGGATTAGGACAGTATTCCCGTATCGTGTTCAAAAGATATCTATAGATGCAGGTTTTTCTTGTCCTAATCGCGATGGTAGAATATCTACGGGCGGTTGTACGTATTGTGACAACCGTACCTTTAATCCGTCATATTGTCATCGTAGTAAAACCATTACAGAACAGTTGGAAGACGGAAAAGAATTTTTTGCTCGAAAGTATCCAGATATGAAATATCTAGCTTATTTTCAGGCATATACTAATACTTATGATACTCTAGAACATTTAAAAGCTATGTATGAGGAGGCGCTTAAAGTGCCTGATGTTGTAGGTATAGTTATTGGTACAAGGCCGGATTGTGTTTCTGATGAACTTTTACAATATTTAGCAGAATTAAATCAGCGTACATTTGTACTTGTTGAATATGGTGTTGAAACAACAAATGATGAGACTTTAAAGCGAATAAATCGTGGACACGATTTTGAGTGTAGTAAGCGAGCAATAATAAAGAGTCATCAGCTTGGCCTCACGGTTGGAGCTCATATTATTTTAGGATTGCCAGGTGAGGATGCGAAAGAGAGTATCCGTCAAGCATCTGTCATTTCGTCTTTGCCGATTGATATTTTGAAGATACATCAAATGCAAATAATTCGTGGCACAATTCTTGCTCATGAATATCAAGAGCACCCTTTTCATGTCTATTCTGTAGACGAATATATTGAGTTGATATCCTCGTATATTCAGTATCTGCGTAATGATATAGTATTGGAAAGATTCGTAAGTCAGTCTCCTGCAGAACTGCTTATAGCCCCCAAATGGGGATTAAAAAATTATCAGTTTACTAACTTATTGCACAATCATCTCATTAAAACGGGAGTTACGCAAGGTTGTAAAGTTGGGAAAAATGTTTAACGAATTAATTAACAAGCTTTTTTTATATATTTAAACGTAATAGGGATATTAAACGCGAAAAATTTATTTTTTTTAGCTTATTGTTTTGCATTTAAAAGATTTTTTAGTACTTTTGCAGATATATAATTAAAAATTGTTATTTGAAGAAGGTATATTACATATTGCTGTTGGTAACAATTCTTTGTGTGGCATGTGAGTTTAAACTTAAGCCTAACATAGAGGACGTTCAGAATGCGCAAATAGAAATTAAGCGTTATGATCGTCTAGAAAGTCGTTATCTTACCACGGGTGATTTTTCTGCCCTTCAGCAAATGAATACAGAGTATCCTATGGAAACTCGTACCTTATTAGAAAAGGTCTTACAATTAGGTGAAGTTAATGATCCTAATATTAGCCATAAATTTTTGATGTTTTATCAAGATTCTGTGCTTCAGACACTTTTGTCTGATGCAGAAACTCAATATGCTAATATGGATGATCTTAACCAGCAATTTAATGATACGTATGAAAAGTTGCATGAGTGGCTTCCTACGTTAAAGAAGCCTTTAGTGTATGCTCAGATAGGTGCATTAGATCAGAGTGTGATTGTGGGAGAGGAATCTATCGGTATTTCATTGGATAAATATATGGGAGGTAGTTATCCTTTGTATAAAAAATATTATACTCCAGTGCAGACTGCATCTATGAACCGTTCGTTTATCGTTCCTGATGCGTTTTGTTTTTATTTATTAAGTGCTTATCGTATTAGTAATTTTGAATCGTTACCTCAGTTAAAGCGAGACCTTCATATGGGTAAAATTATGTGGGTTGTTAATCAAGCCGTAGGTAGGCAGGTCTTTACTACTCCTTATACGGTTATAGTTGATCGCTATATGAAAAAGCATAAAAATGTAACGGTTGGAAAATTATTGGAATCAGAAGATTATTCTGATTTTAAATAATACATTTGTTCATTTTTGCGTATTTTATTAATTTTTTCGTACTTTTGCAGTAGAAAAAGTATTGCATTGATGAAAAAAATATTCATTTTATTAGGTTTTATGGTAATGACTGCAGGAAATCTTTTTGCGGTTAAGCAGCTTGATTTGAAGTCTATTACATCAGGTGATTTTGCAGCGGAATATGTATCTGGTATTATTCCTATTAAGGGTTCTGGAGATTATGCGAAAATTAGTCAGGATGGTAGACAAATTCAACGTTATTCGTTTAAAACAGGTAAACAGATTGCGGTTCTGTTTGATGTTTCTCAGGCTATAGGTGACAAGATTGATAATTTCGATGGGTATATACCTAGTCCTGATGGTAAGTATCTTTTAATTCGTACAAATACGAATTATATCTATCGTCGTTCTTATACTGCAGATTTTTATATTTATGAGGTTTCAACAAAAAAGCTAATAAAATTGTCCGCGGAAGGAAGAGAACAAATTCCTGTATGGTCGCCAGATAGCAAACATATTGCTTATGTATACCAAAATAATATTTTTGTTAGTGATTTGACATCAGCTTCGAAAATTCAAGTAACAAATGATGGTAAATTTAATGATATCATCAATGGACTCCCAGACTGGGTTAATGAGGAGGAATTTGGATATAATAAAGCATTGGTTTTTAATGCTGATGGGACTAGAATCTGTTGGTTAAAATTTGACGAATCACAGGTAAAGCAATATTCGCTGCAAATGTACAAGGGCTCAATGCCTGAAATAGAAGAGTTTCGTATTTATCCTGGTCTTTACAGTTATAAATATCCTAAGGCTGGTGAAGATAATTCTAAGGTATCAGCTTGGAGTTATGATTTAAAGTCAAAGACTTCTATTCCATTAAATGTTCCTATGGATGCTGATGGTTATATGCCACGTATAAAGGCCACAAATGATGCGAAAAAAATTGTAATTTATACTTTCAATCGTCATCAGGATGATTTACGTCTTTATGCTGTTAATCCTTTTACAGGTATTAGTAAGTTGCTTATACAGGAGCAAGTGCCAAAGTATGTAAAAGAGGAGGCTATGGAAGGCATAGAAATTCATGGTAACCATATTTTATTGCCAAGTGATCGTAGTGGCTATATGCACTTGTATCTTTATGACATAAATGGTAAACTGATTCGTCAGGTCGAAAAGGGAAATTATGATGTAACTGCCGTATATGGTTATGATTCAAAGAGTGGCGATGTCTTTTATCAAGCAGCCAAGTTGAATCCTCATGATCGACAAATTTATGTGGCCCATGCTAATGGAAAAATTGATCGTTTATCTGAAAGGGAAGGTGAAAACTCTGCCATATTCTCTGGTGATTTCAAATATTTCATCAATATTTGGAGCGATTATAATACACCATTCGTATTTACTTCTCGTACGCGTCAGGGTAAAGTTATAGATATTTTAGAAGATAATTCTACATTAAAAACTAAGATATCTGAGTATGGATGGGTTAAGAAAGAACCTTTTACATTCACGACATCAGAGGGAGTACGCTTAGATGGTTGGATGGTCAAACCTGCAAATTTCGATGCAAAAAAGAAATATCCTGTAATTCTTTTCCAGTATTCTGGGCCAGGAAGCCAGCAAGTGATGAATTCGTGGAACTCGGGAAGTATGGGGCAAGGCGGAGCTTTTGATATGTATCTAGCTCAGCGTGGTTATATTATCGTTTGTGTAGATGGTCGTGGTACTGGAGGTCGTGGTGCAGATTTTGAAAAGTGTACCTATTTGAAATTAGGTGAGTTGGAATCAAGGGATCAAGTAGAAACTGCTCTATATATGCAAACTTTTCCTTATGTAGATGCTAATCGCATTGGTATTTGGGGATGGAGTTTTGGAGGTTTTAATACTCTAATGAGCATGAGTGAAGGTCGTGGAGTCTTTAAAGCAGGTGTTGCTGTTGCCCCTCCAACTGATTGGCGCTTTTACGATACCGTTTATACTGAACGTTATATGCGTACACCTAAGGAAAATCCAACAGGTTACGACACAAATCCTATTCAACAAGCTGATAAATTACATGGGGCTTTGTTGATTTGTCATGGTACTGCAGATGATAATGTACATCCGCAGAATACTTTCGAATATGAGGAAGCTTTGGTTGAAGCAGATAAGGATTTTAAAGAAGTTCTGTATACGAACAGAAATCATAGTATTCGAGGAGGTAACTCTCGTAATCATTTGCTCCGTCAGATTAGTCAGTTCTTTGAAGATAATTTAAGATAATTTTCTATACATTATGACCAACTTTTATTCGAGGTCATGGTAACATAAAAAATAACCTCATTGGGATTTTTTTCAATGAGGTTATTTTATTGCTGAGTTTATATTGTCAAGCCTTTTGTTTTGAAATAAAGTGACAATAGAATAGTTTCTTTTGATTTGTATTTTTGTCGTGGTGATCGCTTGTTATATACAATCTATTCCTAGAATTCTTGCTTAAAGAATGAGATTATAAGTAAGTTGAGGCAAATTAATGATTTTGGGAATTTAGGTTGATTTGAAGAAAGTTGTTTCTCGTGCAGGTATAAAATAAAACTACACCTATTATATTATACGCTGCAACAATCCAAAATGCAACATCGTAGCTAGTATGTTCAGCAATGATACCCCCCAGTAAAACTCCAAGTCCGAATCCAATGTCCCAACCTGTAAGAATTGAAGAGTTGGCAGTTCCTCTTTCGTTGTGGTGAGCTATACTTATAAACATATTAAGGAATGCTGGATACATGTGTCCATTACCTAAACCAATAAGTATGGCCGATATATAATAAGCTATCGGATTATGTATGCTAACAAAAAGTAGATATCCCACTGATGCGAGTATCATGCCCATACCAGCATTATGGGTGAGCTTTCCTTTTTTCAGTGATTTTGTTCCTTGAAGTCTACTCACAAAAAGTCCAATGGAAAGTAATGCAAAATATGTTCCAGTTCCTGTGGTTATATGGAGCTCTTCCTTGCTAAAAATAGCAAGGTAATTACATAAAATACCAAAACAGAATCCAAACAACGAAATATTAATAGCCATTATCCACGCTCTTGTAAGAAAAAAACGGTCTAGTGATAATTTCATGTTCTGATGGACTATAGGTTTTGTTGTAATCTTAATAGATGAGGCTGTAATTAAAGCTGTTCCAGCAATAAATAATGCTATCCAAAATAGAATATTGAAATTGCCAACAATTTTATAGATATAAATACCTATACTAGGCGAAATAGCCATAGCTAAATTGTTGCTTAAACCGAAAAGACCTATACCTTCATTTCGCCTACTGGATGGTAATATATCGATAGCGCAGGTACTATTGGATACAGTAGAAGCTCCGAAAGGAGCACCATGTAAGGTGCGAATAATACCAAACATCAAAAGAGTACTTGCTGCGATATAACCAGCAAAGCAGATAAAGAAAAAAGCTAAGCATATTAGAAGAATCTTTTTTCTTGGAAAGTTATCGATAAGAAAGCCACTAAACGGCCTAATGATAAGTGTTGCTAATGTGTATCCTGACAATATAATTCCTATTGTATCTTTTGTAGCCCCATATTCTTCACTTAAATAAATAGGGAGAAGGGGGGTAAGCAAATAAAAGGCAAAGTAAAGCAAAAAGTTTGTTAGCATTACTTTGATGTAGTCTATAGTCCAAAGTCTTTCTTCCATAAATTAAGTGCAAAGTTACAACAATATCGTAATTTAGTTTAATTTTCTATAGATAATTCGAGATTTTGTAATTATTTTTATGTTTTAGCACAATTTTTGCATGTAGTTTAGTGTTATAATTATAATTGTACAATATTTAGCAAAAACTAGGTAAGAGGATTTTTTATGAGACAATTAAAAATTAGCAAGAGTATTACCAATCGATCTAGTGAGGCTCTAGATAAATACTTAGCTGAAATCAGTCGTGAACCGATGGTGTCTATTGATGAAGAGACTGAATTGGCACAACAGATTAGAAAAGGTGGGCGAGCCGGAGATCGAGCAAAGGAAAAACTTGTCAAAGCTAATTTACGTTTCGTAGTATCAGTTGCCAAACAGTACCAACACCAGGGATTGACATTGACAGACTTGATAGATGAAGGTAATATTGGATTAGTTAAAGCTGCTGAAAAGTTCGATGAAACTCGTGGTTTCAAGTTTATTTCTTACGCAGTTTGGTGGATAAGGCAGAGCATCATGCAAGCTATTGCAGAACAGAGCCGAATAGTTCGACTTCCGTTAAATCAAGTAGGTGCAGTCAGCAAAATAAATCAGGTTACTGCAAAATTTGTACAAGAACATAATCGTAGGCCATCGGCTGATGAACTTGCTACATTGACCGGAATCGATGCAGATAAAATTCAAAAGAGTTTGAATGCGGATTCTCACCAAATGAGTATTGATGCACCTTTTTCTGATGATGATGATAATTCTATGTCTGATATGCTTTCTTCAGGTGATGATTCTAGGACTGACCGTCAGGTAGACTATGAGTCAATGCAGAATGATATGGAAGGGGTATTAAAGTCTGTTCTGAAAGACAGAGAGTTGAAAATCGTTAAGGATTGTTTTGGTATTGGTGGCCCTGAAAAAGGGTTGGAGGAGATAGGAGAAGAAATGGGACTAACCCGTGAACGTGTACGTCAAATTAGAGAAAAAAGTATTATGAAGATTAGACAAAGTGGAAATGCCAAGTTACTGATGAAATACCTTGGCTAACCACCGAAGTCTATATGTGTTAAATCGATATGGTTTGAAGACATTCTTCTGTTTCTAAGGAGAATGTCTTTATTTCGTTATGTTCATAAGTACATAAGGTTGGTACATTACCATTTTTTGGAAAAGTAATACTTCCAGTGTTGCATATGACCATATTGTTTACTTTTTTAAGTTCCCAAATATGAGTATGACCATATACTATTGCATCAAATTTTCCTTTTGGTAATTTTTCTTGATTATATATGTGTCCATGGGTAATAAGAATCTTCTTTCCTTCGTCTACAATAAGTAAATAATCTGACATCATAGGAAAATCGAGTAGCATTTGATCAACCTCTGAGTCACAATTACCCCTGACGGCTACTATTTGGTCAGCATTTTTATTGAGTAGTTCCACGATTCCAGGAGCATCAATACCTTCCGGAATTCTATTTCTGGGACCGTAGTTAAGAATATCACCTGCTATACATATCATATCGCATTGATGTTTCTTGCCAAAATTCAATGCTTTTTCTAGTTGTGGTTTACTGCCATGAATGTCTGATATAAAAAGATATTTCATTGTTTATTTTTTTTGTATGCAAAGATACGAATAGTTTGGGATATTTTTTATAATTTTGCAAAGAACCCTTTATTATAGAGTATATTAAAGATGATAGTTATAAAAAAGATTGTAATATTTCTTATTTTTATCAATGTTTTCTGTGTATCAACTGGTATGGCACAGAAAAAGGTAATAAATGAAGCGCAAGACCAAATTAAGTCTGGAAAAGATCTAGATAAGGCTGTTGCTTCTATGGAAAATCTTTTGAAGGATAGTGCAAATAAATCGAATGAAAAAGTATGGCTAACTTTATATGATGCTTTAAAGTTGCAATATATTCAAGGTAATGAAAAGCTCTATCTGAAAGAAAAATATGATACAGTCCAACTTTTTAACTTGACGTTGAAACTGTTTTCTGTTTTGGAAAAATTTGATTCTATCGAGAGTTTACCTGATAAAAAAGGAAGAGTAAAATTGAAATATAGAGAACGACATGCAGAGTTTTTAGATCATATTAGGCCAAATCTGTATAATGGTGGTGCGTATTTCACTTATAAGCAAAAATATGCACAGGCATATGAATTCTTTGATGAGTATCTAAAATGCTCCGACCTTCAGATGTTTAGTCATTATAAATATGCTACAAATGATAAACTGCTTCCACAAGCAGCTTATTGGGCAACCTATTGTGCTTATAAGGAGGGTAAGTCAAAGGAAACGTTGAAACATACTTATTGGGCTTTAAAAGATACTGCTCATTATGAATATATGCTTCAATATTTGGCTGAAACCTATAAAGAAGAAAATGATACAGCTAGGTATGTAAGTACTCTGACCGAAGGATTTAAAAAGTATCCTACTTTTTCTTTTTTCTTTCCTCGATTGATTGATTATTATTGTGATGTAGAGAAAAATAGTGCAAAGGCATTGGCAGTAGTGGACTCTGCGTTAGTTGTTGATTCGAAAAATCAAGTGTTCCTTTTTGCAAAAAGTACAATTTTGTTGAATATCGGGCGCTATGATGAGTGCGTTCAAGTTTGTAATCAATTGATAGAAATTAATGATACTTTAAAAGATGCATATCTAAATGCTGGACTAGCTTATTATAATAAAGCCTTGAAATTGGAAAATAACAGGAAAAGTAAATGGAAAGAACTCAAGAGTATTAAGAGTTATTATAGTAAGGCTTTACCTTATTTTCAAACATTTCGAAAGTTGGCTCCCGATATGGAAAACCGTTGGGCTGTACCACTTTATACGATTTATCTTAATTTGAATATGGGTAAAGAATTTGAGGAAATTGATAAAATATTAAGAAAATGAAAATTCAAGAGATAATTAATAAATTAGGTATTACTCCTAATGCCATGCAGGAAGAATCTATAGATGCTGTACTCCATCATCGTGATAATATCACAATCTTATCACCAACGGGTTCTGGTAAAACTCTTGCATACCTTCTTCCTTTAACTCAATTGGTTTCTGAAGATTGTAATGAAGTGCAGGCTGTTATTATTGTGCCTGGACGAGAATTGGCACTCCAGTCGTCTACGGTGTTGAATAATATGAAATGTGGACTTCGTAGCATGGCAGTATATGGTGGACGTCCAACGATGGATGAGCATCGTATGATGCGTAAAGTGCAGCCACAAATTCTTTTTGGAACGCCTGGTAGGTTGAATGACCACTTGGATAAAGGTAATTTCTTATCTGATACTGTCAAGTTTATCATAATTGATGAGTTTGATAAATGTCTTGAAATGGGATTTCATGAAGAAATGCAGAACCTCATTAGTAAATTACCAGAAAAGGCCAGACAGATTTTGCTGAGTGCTACCCCAGCTGAAGAGATGCGTGAACAGCATATTATAAATACTCGATTTAAAACCTTGAATTATTTGCAGGACGAAGAACAAGTACCTGCTCGTGTTCGTATTTATAAGGTAGATAGCCCAGAAAAAGATAAATTACAAACTTTGGCTTATTTGCTTAGTAGTTTTAAAGGAAAAAGTACAATTGTTTTCTTGAATTATCGTGATTCTGTTGAGAGAACGGTAAAATATCTTCAAGAACAAGGATTTTCTACGAGTTTCTTTCATGGAGGTCTTGAACAGAAGCAACGTGAAGCTGCATTATATAAGTTCAGTAATGGTTCTGTTAATATTTTAGTGGCTACAGATTTAGCAAGTCGAGGTCTAGATATTCCTAATATTGATAATATTGTACATTATCATATTCCTGAATCAGAGGATGGATATATACATCGTGTAGGTAGAACTGCTCGTTGGGAAGCAAAAGGAAAAGCATTTTTCCTTTTGGGACCTGGTGAAGTCGTACCAGACTATGTTGATGAAGAAGTCGAGGAGTATGAAATTCCGGAAGAAACGGTTGCTTTTAGAAAGGAACATGCTAAATTTGAAGTTTTTCCTGCTTTGATGGCTACTATTTATATAGGTAAGGGAAAAAAAGATAAAATTAGCAAAGGTGATATTCTTGGCTTCCTATGTAAAAAGGCTGGATTGAAAGGAAATGAAATTGGTCGAATTGATATAGAGGATCGTTTTTGCTATGCAGCAGTACTTCGTAGTAAAGTTAATATAGTTATTAATCAGACTAAAGGTGAAAAAATAAAAGGAATACGGACAGTTGTGGAAAAAGTGAAATAAAATAGCCTTTTCATGTGCATTATGTCAAACAAAAGTGACAATATGAAAGAAGAAATTGAATTTTGATAATTTTTTGCTAAAATATTTTGCTATATAAAATAAAAAGTGTAATTTCGCAATCGTAATTTTGGTACATACGTGTACGTTTTTATACTAAAGTCAAATAAATAAACATTCAGATGAAGAAGTACAACTTTAATGCAGGTCCATCAATGCTTCCACGTGAGGTAATTGAGAACACAGCTAAGCAGATTTTGGATTTCAATGGCTCTGGACTCTCTCTGATGGAGATTAGTCATCGTGCTAAAGATTTCCAACCAGTAGTAGATGAGGCTGAGGCTCTTGTCAAGGAATTGCTCAACGTTCCTGAGGGCTACTCCGTTATATTCCTGGGTGGTGGTGCTTCCTTGCAGTTTATGCAGATTCCAGCAAATTTCTTGATAAAAAAAGCTGGTTACGTAAACTCTGGTACATGGGCCAAGAAGGCTATGAAGGAAGCTAAACTGTTTGGAGAAGTAGTTGAAGTTGCCTCCTCCGCTGATGATAATTATACCCATCTTCCTCATAACTATGAAATTCCAGCAGATTTGGATTATCTTCATATCTGTACTAACAATACAATCTTTGGTACCGAGCTTCGTGAGGATATTGATGCTCCAGTTCGTTTGATAGCTGATATGTCTTCTGATATTCTTAGCCGTCCTGTAGATGTTTCAAAATATGATGCAATTTATGCAGGTGCACAGAAGAATATGTCTATGGCTGGTGTAACCGTTATTATAGTTAAGGATGATGTTTTGGGTAAGGCTCCACGTGAATTGCCAACAATGTTAGACTATCGTACACACGTAGAGAAGGGTAGTATGTTTAATACTCCTCCTGTAGTTCCTATTTATACTTTAATGGAAACATTGCGTTGGGTTAAGGCTCAGGGTGGTGTTAAAGAAATGGATCGTCGTGCTCATGAACGTGCAGAAGCTTTGTATGCGGAAATCGATCGTAATAAGTTGTTCCGTGGTACAGTTGCTAGAGAAGACCGCTCTTTGATGAATATCTGTTTTGTTATGAACGATGAATTCAAAGATCTTGAAAAATCTTTCTTAGACTTCGCTACAGAGCGCGGTATGGTTGGTATCAAAGGACATCGTTCTGTGGGTGGCTTCCGTGCTAGCTGCTATAATGCCATGACTATGGAAGGGGTTAATGCGTTAATCCAAACTATGAAGGATTTTGAAGCTCAGCATTAATTCTCTATAAAAAAATAATTTATTCCCTCTGATTTATTCAGAGGGATTTCTATTTGTAACAAAAATAATAAATATATAATCCATGAAAGTATTAGTTGCAACAGAAAAACCATTCGCAGCAGCAGCTGTTGAGGGTATAAAAAAAGAAATAGAAGCTGCGGGCAATGAGCTTGTCTTGCTTGAAAGATATACAGAAAAAGCTCAATTACTTGATGCTGTAAAGGATGTGGATGCTATGATCGTACGTTCTGATAAAGTTACTTCTGAAGTACTTGATGCTGCATCTCAGTTGAAAATTGTTGTTCGTGCCGGTGCTGGTTATGACTCTATTGATACAGCCTATGCTAAGCAGAAGAATATTGTTGTTGAAAACACTCCAGGTCAGAATGCTAATGCTGTAGCAGAGTTAGTGTTTGGTATGCTGGTTTATGCAGTTCGTAATTTCTTCAATGGTAAGGCTGGTTCAGAGTTGAAGGGCAAACGACTTGGTATCTTGGCTTTTGGTAATGTTGGACGAAATGTGGCTCGTATTGCTAAAGGTTTTGGTATGGAAGTATCTGCTTATGATGCATTTTGTCCTGCTGATGTTATAGAGGCTGCAGGTGTTCATGCCTGTAAGTCTCAAGAAGAATTATTCCAGACAAGTGATGTCGTATCTCTTCATATTCCTGCTACAGCTGAGACAATAAAAAGCATTAACTATGCATTAGTTAATCAGATGCCTAAGGGTGGTATTCTTGTAAATACAGCACGAAAAGAGGTTATTAACGAAGAAGAACTCCTAAAATTGTTGGCTGAGCGTGAAGATTTGAAGTACGTTGCAGACATTAAGCCTGATGCTGATGCAGAATTTGTAAAGTTTGAAGGTCGTTATTTCGCTACACCTAAGAAAATGGGAGCTCAGACAGCAGAAGCTAATGTTAATGCGGGTATTGCAGCAGCTAAGCAAATTAATGCATTCTTCAAGGATGGTGATACCAAATTTCAAGTAAATAAGTAATACACCAATATTATTATATAAAGCAGACTTCCATGTAGAGGTCTGCTTTTTTTTAGATATAATTTTAGAATGATTTTATTATATCGCTTTTTTTTTATACCTTTGCAATATATTCATTCTAAATTTAACTTGTACAGTTATGGCAACAGTTAAACCATTTAAGGGTATTCGCCCACCAAAGGAGCTTGTAGAAAAAGTAGAATCTCGTCCTTATGACGTTTTGAATTCAGATGAGGCTCGTGCAGAAGCTGGTACAAATGAAATGAGTTTGTATCATATTATTAAGCCAGAGATTAATTTTGAACCTGGTACTTCTGAATATGATCCTCGCGTTTATGCAAGTGCGGCAGAGCAATTCCAAAAATTTCAAGATAAAGGTTGGTTAGTACAAGACGAAAAGGAGCATTATTATATTTATGCTCAAACCATGAATGGTAAAACACAGTATGGTCTTGTTGTTGGTGCTTATGTAGAAGACTATATGACAGGCGTTATAAAAAAGCATGAGCTTACTCGTCGTGACAAAGAAGAAGATCGAATGAAGCATGTTCGTGTCAATAATGCTAATATCGAACCGGTATTCTTTGCTTATCCAGATGATAAGGTGTTGGATGATCTTGTTGCTCGTTATGCTGCTACAGAGCCTGTTTATGATTTTATAGCCCCAATAGATGGTTTCCGTCATCAGTTCTGGATTATCAGTGATGATCAAGATATAGCTACAGTAACAGCTGAATTTGATAAAATGCCAAGTTTATATATTGCTGACGGTCATCATCGATCAGCAGCAGCGGCTTTAGTTGGCGCAGAAAAAGCTAAGCAGAATCCTAACCATACAGGTAAGGAAGAATATAATTATTTTATGGCAGTTTGTTTTCCTGCTAATCAGTTAACTATTTTAGATTATAACCGTGTTATAACCGATTTGAATGGTTTAACATCTGAAGAATTTTTGACTAAGTTAGCTGATAACTTTATTGTCGAACTGAAAGGTGCTGATGAATATAAACCACAGGAACTTCATGAATTCTCACTATATTTGGATAGTCAGTGGTATAGTTTGAAGGCAAAACCTGGAACATTTGATAATAGCGACCCTATTGGTGTACTTGATGTTGATATCTCTTCAAGATTGATTCTTGATGAGATCTTAGATATTAAAGACCTTCGTTCAAGTAATCGTATTGATTTTGTTGGTGGTCTTCGTGGTTTGAAGGAATTAAAGCGCCGTGTCGATAGTGGTGAAATGCGTTTGGCGCTGGCTCTTTATCCTGTTAGTATGAAGCAAATTATGGATATTGCCGATAGTGGTAAGATCATGCCACCTAAGGCAACATGGTTTGAACCTAAACTACGTTCGGGTCTGATAATTCATAAATTAGTATAATAACTCAATATCATCTATCATTACGAATGACAGACGAATATAAAACTATATCTAATAAGACAGGCAAGGGAACTTACACCGAGAAAAGGAGTAAGTTCCTTGCTTTTTCTCATCATGTGGATACTCTTGATGAGATAAAAGAGCTAGTGGCTTCTTATAAAAAACAATATTATGACGCCCGCCATGTATGCTATGCTTATGTCTTGGGGGCTGCTCGAGAAGAGTTTCGTGCCAATGATGATGGTGAGCCAAGTAGCACTGCAGGAAAACCTATTCTTGGGCAGATTAATAGTAATGAGCTTACGAATATCCTTATTGTAGTTGTTCGTTATTATGGTGGAGTAAATTTGGGTACAGGAGGACTTATCGTAGCTTATCGCACAGCTGCAGCTGAAGCCATTGCTGATTCTGATATAGAAACTAAGCAGGTAGAAGAAGATGTTGAGTATCAGTTTACTTATCCTATGATGAATGGTGTGATGCGAATTGTTAAAGAAATGCAACCTCAAATTATTAATCAGCATTTTGATAATACTTGTTCTATAACCCTTCGTATCAGGAAAAGTGAGGCAGAACAGCTTCGAAGTAGATTAGCGAAATTAGATTTTGAATAAAAAAATATTTAATATTTTTTGTTGTTTGAAGAAATATATGTACTTTTGTTAGTACAATTTAATAGGAAGAATGGCAGAGTGATCGAATGCGCTGGACTCGAAATCCAGTATACCTCTTTCGGGGTATCGGGGGTTTGAATCCCCCTTCTTCCGCAAGGATATTGTAAAGGGAAGGTTTATATGAAGTGAACCCCGAAAGTTTTTTGTCTAACTTTCGGGGTTCACTTCAATACGGCTTTCCCTTTTATTTTTTGTATACATGCTTTACGTAGTATTTACACACTTTAATACTATTATTTACACTTTCTTTTCTTTTTTTAAATTATCATTCTAATTGTATTATATAAATGATGTATAGCAAAATACCCCAGTTAAACTTTGTGTTTGATAGAAGAAAGCTAGCCACTCCAAATAAAAAAACTTCTGTTGAACTTAGAATAACACATGGCTATAAGCAAAAGTATATTAGTACTGGTGTTATGCTTTACTCTATCTAAAGGAAAGATGGTAAGGTGTTTTGAATTTTATTGTTATGAATCGTCGTGTGTACTGTTTTGGTATGCTGATAAATGCATGGCAAAAGTATAGTGTTTACGGATTATAAGTATGGTGTTTATTGATTAAAAACATAGTGTTTATGCAGTGAAAGCATAGTGTTTGTCAGCTCAAATATAAACTTTTGCCTATCATGAGCTATGGTTTTATAGGAAAAAGGGTAGAGTGTTATAGAAAAATGCAAAATAGTCAGTCTAAAAGTTGAAGATTTTGAACTAGATTACGAATTCTAGTAGCTATGTTTTTTGACATTTTTTCTAATTTTCTTTGTAATTTTCTAAAAATAAGTTATATTTGCAGAATAATTTCTTTAAATAAGGTTTTTGTCCTAATAAGAGGGCAGATATTGGCGGAAAAGCTTTTAATCAAACTAACGAATAAATAAAATTTAACTCCGAATTCATATGAACGGATATATATGGAGTCAACTAAATGTAATGTAATTATGGAAAATGTAGGAGCTATTTTTCTAAGCGTATTAATTATTTCTGTTTTAGAGAAGTTAATACCTCATTATCAGATGAAAATGATAGGTGGGAATAATATCAAATTTTGAGAAATAAAATACTATGAAAAATAAACATCGATATTTAATATTACTTGAAATCGCAATTCTTATTTTTATTGTATTGCGATTGATTAATATAGGAGGAGAACCTGTGTTTAGTTCCAATAGTGGTTCATATGTTGTTCCAGGGACGATGACACGAGAATTTTCATTCTTTGATTATATTAGTTTTTTGGAATTTAGAGCGGATGAATACTTTGACGATTATGCTTTGGTTGTTCGCATATCTTTTATGATAGTATTGCTAAGTACTATAGTCTTGTTAGGTATTGTAGGACGTATAAGCTATGAGGGATATGTATATCGGCAGCAAGCTCGACGTCTTAATCATTTTGTTAAGAAATATCATAACAATTTCGTGTCACTCTTAGATACTTGTGATAATTATTCCAAGGCTCAGATTCGTGAAAAAATGGAATTAAAAGATGATTATTCCATTCATAATATGTTCCAAGTGAACGCTTGGTATGAATTATATACGAATGAATATTGTAAGTTGGATAAATATTCTAATCGAGTCAACTTACATAATTTACTTGACATTACAGGCTTTAAGGAATATTGCGAGTTAGTACTTATCAGTGGTTCTTTGAAAGATAAAATTAAGGTGTTACAAATAAGTCAAATGTTGATGCTTCCCATAAGTATTAGTTATGTTTCTCGTCTAATAAATCACAAGGATTCGGTTTTGCGTAAAGAAGCACGTATTTTTTATATGCTGAATTGTAAAGAAGATCCGTATGCTATGAATTTGACAGATGAGATGACGCATTGGGACAAAATGCAAATGCATATGTTAAGTCGTATCTGCGTATTAGAAAAGAAACAACTGCCAAGTTTTTTATCTTTCGTTGAGCGATCTGATAATCCAGTCAATAAGGCATTTTTTGTAGAAGAAGTAGGTTTCTGGTCAAGTAAAGATGATGTCAAGTTACTGATTCCTTTAGTGAAGTCATCTAATGAAAAAATAGCTCGTGCTGCAATTAAGAGTATGGCTCGTAATCAAGTGGCAGAGTCTGTAGAAACAATGCAGAAGGTGTATATATCCAAATCAGATCATGAGCGTCGGTTGATATTACGTACGCTATTTCTTATCCATTCAGGTCATTTGGAATCTTTTTATAAAAATGTTTATGAGTGTTCTGCTTCCTTTAAAACACGAAGGGTTGCATTACTTTGTTTATTCGGATACAGTACAGAAGGTCAAAACCTATTTCATGCATTGTTACAACAGGCATCACCTGAAGAAAAAGTCTTATTTGAACAAGTGATGAATACGATATATCTTGATAGAATTTATCGTGAAAACATGGATATGTCGCTTCATCATGCAAATGAATTTGAAAATATTACTAACTATGTCTCAAATACTCTTTGAAATATACGGATATGCAGTCTTCTTTTATTCTTTTACATTAATGTTGACTTATGTTGCATTGATGTATTTAGCAGCAAGAGGATATTATCGTAATAAAAATTATGTAGATGATAGTTATGCCAAAATGGTGGTAAATACGAGTCCTTTTACACCTGGTGTTTCTATTATTGCTCCTGCTTTTAATGAGGAGAAAACTATTGTGGATAATGTGAAGTCTTTGTTAAGCCAACAATATCCTTTGTATGAGGTTATTATTGTAAATGATGGTAGTAAAGACTCTACACTTCAAAAGTTGATTGATTATTTTGACTTAAAGGTTGCTCCTTTTTCGTATGAGGAGAAGTTGCAGACTAGACCGTTTAAAGCTTTATATCGTTCGGTAAATCCAGCGTTTAAAAATCTTACAGTGGTAGATAAGGAAAATGGTGGTACCAAAGCAGACCCTGTGAATTGTGGTTTGAATGTAGCGCAGTATGAATATTTTATTAATACAGACGTTGACTGTATTCTTGAGTTAGATGCAATCTATCAGTGTATGCTTCCTATCTTCAAGAACCCAGAAATTATAGCAGTAAGTGGTATGATGACTATGTCTAATGGATGTACCATAGAAAACGGTATGATTACTAAACTTGCTCCGCCTAAGAATCCGATACCTCTCTTTCAAGAGTTAGAGTATTTACGTTCGTTTGTAATTGGTAAAATGGGCTGGTCTAGTGTCAATGCCATGTCTAATGTGTCGGGTGGTTTTGGCTTGTTCAAGCGTGATGTATGTATACAGGCAGGTGGCTATAGTCCAGATTCTTTTGCAGAGGATATGGATGTATTGTTCCGTATGATAGCATATTGCTGTGAGAATAACATTAAGTATCGTGTAGTTCAGATTCCTAAAACCTGTTGTCGTACAGAAGGACCTAATTCTCTTTATATGTTAAATCGACAACGTACACGATGGGGACGAGGGCTAATACAAGTATTCCATCTGCATTACCATATGCTATTTAATTACAAGTATCATCGTATAGGTTTACTAACAATCCCCTATGTGTTTATTTATGAATTATGTGCTCCGGTTATAGAGTTCATGGGATTTTTCGTATTTGTGTACTTACTCCTGAACAATGAAATTAATTGGTTGGCAGCTACTATTATTGGTGCATCGGTGTATGCTTTCTTTTTGATGCTTTCTTCTGTCGTTATATTCTTTACTTATAAGATGCAATGCGAATATAAGCATTTGAGTCAATATATACCTTTAGCATTGGCAGCTACTGTTGAACCATTGTTCTATCATCCATTGATTGTTTTATTCTCACTTCGTGGATATTTTGAATATATTATTGGTAAAAAGGCTGTTTGGAAAACTATTGCCCGTAAGGGTTATGATTCTACAGATAAGTCAAAACAATCTTAAATGCATGCATAAAATGTTTAATAAGAAGATAACTAGTATATTATTTGCTTTGGCCTCAACTACTTTTGTTGCATCTGCCCAGATTCCCAAAGATATGCAGAGACCTGCCAATTATGAGTCTACAGCTCTTACGCTTCTTAAAAAGGGCAAACATGAGGAGGCCTTAAAAGTTTTACAGAATGGTGTTAAGAATTATCCTGAGTCTACTTTACTCAACTATCTGCTTGGTAAGTGCTATTATGATGTGAAGAATTATAATAAGGCTCGTTATTATCTTTATCGAGCTGTAAGGTATACCCCTGATGATACTCAAGCTAAACTCGTTTTGGTCAAAGTAGAAACAGAAACGGGTAATTATTCTACTGCCATCAGTTATATCAATGATATTCTGAAAGTTAGCCCATATGATAAAGTATTATGGTTAAAGAAAATAGACTTATATAATAGACAAGGAAATTTTCAGATGGCCGACCGCTTGTTACGAAGAATAGCACAGGTTTACCCGAATGATATAGATTTGCAACGTCGACTTTATGGGCGTACTGAGGAGAATATTAAAAAGTTACGTCTGCATGGCAATACTACAGCTGCAGCAGAAAACGTACGTTCTTTGATAAAAGCGAATCCAAAGCAATCGTCTCTTTATTTACAATTAGCTAATTTATTATTACAGAGTGGTCGTAGCGAGGAAGCTCTAGCTGCTACAATAGAAGGTATGGAGCGTAATCCTGGTAATGTGGCTTTAGCAGAAAAACGTGCTAGTATCTTGGCCGTACTTCATCGTTATAATGAAGCAGATACTTTTTTAGCTTCATTCTTAAAGCGCCATAGTAGTAGCAAATTGGCTGCAATGCGTAAAAATATGCGTAAAGATGCGGCAGAGGATGCTCTTCGTAATGACGCTTATACCATGTATGGAAAGGTCTATGAAGAGTCTAAATCTAAAGAGGCTCTTGATTATTTGCTAAATACTTCTGTAAGTCATGGATATACAGATGATGCTCTTTACTATTTGAAAGAGGCTCGTAGACATCAGGGCAATACTCCTAAATTACTCTTTATGGAGTATCAAGTTTATAAGCGTGCAGGGGATAAACGCCATGCCATATCAGCTCTGGAGAAATTGTATAAGGTACAGCCAAGTAATAGAGAAGCTGTGATAGAACTGAGTGCTTACCGTCTGGAGCAAGCACAAGATTTAATGGTTACCAATGATTATACAGAGGCTATTCCTTTGCTCGATTTTGTAATTGATCACTCGTCTGATAAAGAGCAGGTGCTTGGAGCGATGAATAAGAAATATACTTGTCTTACAGAAACTAAACAGTATGGTCGGGCTTCTAAACTGCTTGATTTGATGAGCAAAAAATTTCCTAATCAGAAAAATTATTATATACGAAAGGCATATCTTCTTGATTCAGAAGGAAAAACCAATGAATCGTTAGATGTATTGTTTGATGCATTAGAAGGTGCTAAGGATGCAAAAAATATAGAATTATATCGTAGTGCTTATGAAGAACTGGCTGTTCCATATGTGAAGAAATTGATAGAAATGGGAGCCATTAGACGTGCTAAGAATACGGCATGTAATCTACTTGAAGTAAATCCAAAATCTCATGACGGTTTGTTATTTGCTATTAATACTTCAGATATGCTTAAACAGTACATAGATTTCGACACTTATGTAGAGAGGGCTACAGAACTATATCCTGAAGATGTATTATTCCAGGAAAAACTTGCAACTTCGTATAAGCGTCAAAAAGATTATCACAAAGCGTTAGATATTCTTCGCCCATTACTATCTACCTATTCTTATGATTCTACATTGGTGGGTGCTTATTCTGAAAATAGTAATTTATTAGCATTAGAACTAGTTAAGAAGCATAAGGGAAGAGAGGCTATTGCTGTAGTAGATACTGCATTAGTTTATGATGATAAGAATAAAGAACTGCTGTATACCAAGGGCTTGGCTTATGAATCTGTACATGAGTACGATTCTGCTTATGTATATCAGCGCTACTATCAGCCTTCTGCTGCAGAATACAGCGATTTTATGATTCACCTCGATATGCTTCGTCGTAAGGAAAGAAAGAATATTTTGGATTTTGAATATCGTCAATCACGTTATGGTGATGTTGATGTTATTAACAGCGTTGCATCAATAGCTTATACGCATAAAGCGAAGGACAATGTATATGTTGGGCGTATTAATTATGCTGGTAGAGATGGCAATGATGTTGGTGATCAAGAAGATTCTTATGTACCAGGAGGAACTGGTTTACAGGGGCAAGTTGAATGGCAACATCGATTTGATAATAGGTGGAGTGGTATGATTAATGCAGCAGTAGCAACTAAGTATTTTCCGAAATTAGCTGCCAATATTCGTCTTGACTATGATTTCAAAAATAATTGGTCGGCTAATTTGTACGCAGGATATCGCCAATTAGATAATTATTACCGTACCTTTACTTATGTTATTGAAGAGTCAGAGGGGGCATGGGCAAATGGTCCATGGGCCAAAAAGACTAATAATATGGTCAATGCTGGTTTAGGAGTTCGTAAAACTTGGGATCAGTTTGATATTGAGGGTAAGGCTGGCCTGGTTTTCTATGCATCTAACCTCTGCTATACTTCTGCTGTTCAAGGTCATTACTATCCATTAGATAGTAAGTGGCTGTGTTTTACGGCAGGAGCTTCTGTCGGTACAGCTCCAGAGACTGAAATCATAGATCGTGCTCAACCGGGTAGTTTCGATAAGATAAATACTATGGTTAACTTTGGCTTCCAGTATCAGCTTTCTCGTATGGTTACATTTAATCTGGTTGGTATTTGGAATACTTTTAGCAATGTATTGTCTCGTCGCTCGGGTGATGAATTAAATCCTATAGATTATACGGAAACTAAATACAAAAATTTGTTTAGTATAGATGGTACTTTGTCGATATATTTCTAGTCGTATTTTGTTGTTTGTAATAGCTAGCATCACAGGGTTTACACAATGTGCGAACTTGTCTGCTGGTGATGATTCTGCTTTCAAATACAGAAGCATATATTCGCCTTATACTCGAACTTTAGATCAGAGAAAGGCTTTAGATTGTGGAAATTTGGATTATGATTGGGGATTATGGGGACATAATATGCATAAGATACTTGGCAAACAGGTTTCAGATGATGTTTATGCATTGGTGAATGGATGTAGAAATGAGGAGCAATACTGTTTTTCTTCAGAGCAGTTGTACCGAAGTGTTGAACATTTTATAGTTAGTTACCATACAAAGCATAAGTCGGGTAGATTTGTTATTATGCCGAATGATAATGCTATAGTCTGTCAGTGTGAAAAGTGTCGTAAGAAAGGCAATTCTCTTCGCTCTGCGTCACCAGCGGTTACAGCATTTATCTCTAAACTGGCTAATCGCTTTCCTCACGATGAGTTTTTCACATCATCATATTTGTCGGTCAAAGAACCTCCTGTTTATAAGATGCCAGATAATGTTGGAGTTATTATTAGTGCTATAGATTTGCCTTTTGTTAAGGGCTTTGCTCAGACCAAGTTGGGTGTATCTTTTTCCAGGTTGATTGAATCCTGGAAAAATAAAGTTGGCCAAATATATGTTTGGGATTATATGAGTAATTTTGATGATTATCTTTCTCCTTATCCTGTTTTAGGATTGATGCAGAAACGTTTACAGTGGTATCAGGAAAAAGGAGTTAGAGGTATTATCTTGAATGGAAGTGGTGACGATTATTCTGCTTTTGGCGATATGCAGACTGAAGTACTTGCAAAATTATTACTCAATCCTTACCAGAAACTTGATCAGTTAGTTAACCAGTTCTATGTAGATAATTATCCAGAGACAGGTGAGTTGATAGCAAATTATTATCTCTCATTAGAAAAGCATTTGGATCAAACGAATGGCGAGCTTGCCATGTATGGAGGCATAAATGATGAGGTTCGTATGTATCTCTCTGTTGATAATTTTTTAGAATTTGTTAGGAAACTCGATAAAATGTCTAAAGGGATAGTAGGAGATGAGAGAAGAAAGCTGAACATATTACTTACAGGTTTTAATTATACTCAGCTGGAGCTGATACGTGCTTCTTATATTCCATATAATGCAGAGTATCGTGCTGATTGCCTTAACAATTTGGAAGGTGGTATCAGCTATAATCTGATAACTCATTATCGTGAGGGACATGGAAAATTAAGTGATTATATCGCTTATTCCAGAAGTAATAAGCCGAAGGTGGGTAAATATAAGTCTTTTGTTTGCAGTAATGAACCATTGATGTCGGATGGCTATATAGGTTCTGCTTATGACTATCATGTTAACTGGGTACATTCTAGTACGTTAACAACAGACTATAAGTGTATGGTAGATCAATCAAATGGAGTATTAACTATCGGATGCCTGTTAGCTCCTATTTGGCATATCTATGCCCCTAAAACAGTTCAAGTGTGGCAAGGAGCAAGACTTATAGCAGAAACAGATATACCTTATGCGCATACACCAGATGGTGATAGTGAACTCCAACGTTTATTATACCGGATGCCGGTAAAAAAACTTCAGCCTAATAAACCGTTTGATGTGCGTATCATATTGCCAAATATACAGGGTAAAGTCGCCGTGGCGTGCGATGAGATTCAGTTTGAACTTAATTTTGAATGATGAAAAAGATTTTTATTATAATATTGTTGATTTTACCATTTTTAGTAGGTTGTAAAAAAGTTATAGGGCCGACCACAGTATCTGTAGTTGACTCTGTGCGACATTATTATCCTATTATTCAAGGTGAAAAATTAAAAATGATTTTTGAAATAAAAAATACAGGTAACCAACCTTTAGTTATTAATGATATTCAGCCATCTTCTTTAAGTTTGACCAATACAACCGATAATGATGTGATTATCATGCCTGGTATGGCTAAACCAGTGGAGTTTGTGTATGATAGTAGCATGAATTTAGGTTATGTTCATGAAGTTATTCGTATTTTTGGCAATCTTGCTACAAAGGGTGTGCTAGAGCTCTCTTTTGATACGAATGTAGTATCCCCAACTCAGGATCCTGTGGATTACGAAATTTTCTATACAGGTGAACTGAAAGAAGCTGAGATTCATGGGCTTAAAAAAGCTGTTGATGGTAATTCTGAAACAAAAGGTTATTATGTCGACAATCATGATCGTAATATGCGTAAGATAAATTCAACCGACATACGTTAGATTGGGTAAACGCTTAATAAAAAAAAGGTTTACTCTTAGCAAAAAATAACTATCTAATAAGTGATTATTATATAGCTAAAAATATACCCCACAGTGAAATTTATACAATTTTCACTGTGGGGTATATTTTTTCTATGGTGTGATATATTTTGAATTTAAATGTAAGATGCTTTTTTGATAGGCGTTTTGGACTTTTAGGTTATGTTTTTAACTTACAAAGAGTAGATGGTTATTCATATTGTTCGTTACCTAGGCAAATTATTTCCTAAATGATTTCTCTTATTTTTACTAGAAATGTTGTATCTTTGCATACGACTAACTATTATTTATACTATACACATGAAAAAGATTTTGTCATTGATGGTCTTCGTATGCGCATGCACGTTGTCGGCTTGGGCAGACCAATCGTTTTTTGCTAATGATAGTCAAGTTAGTTACACGGGTCGTGTAGAAAAACTTTCAGATGGAAGTGTTCGTTATGATTGGATAGGTACTTATTTCCAAACAGATTTTACAGGTGGTAAAATAGCTATTAAAGTCTCTGAAACAGGGGAAAGTTATCATAATGTATTTATCGATGATGTGTGGGTTAAGAAGATACATATCCAAGGAAAACATCCTCAGGTAATAGTACTGGCAGAAAAGTTGTCAAAGAAAGTACATCGTCTTCGTCTGCAAAAATGCACAGAGGGACAATACGGATGTACTACTATTCATCAATTTTTGGTTGCTGATAAAGCTCAGTTAAGAGCTGTGCCTGCAAAGACTCGTATGATAGAGGTGTATGGCGATTCATATACTTGTGGTTATGGTACAGAAGGGAAAAAAGCCAGTGAGCCATTTCGTATAGATACAGAAAACTGTAATAAGGCTTATGGTTGTATTATTGCTAGATATTTTGATGCAGATTATGCGCTTATTGCTCATTCTGGTCAGGGTATGGTACATGATTGGGGGGATAAAATGCAAATATCAGTAGAGAATATGTCTACGCGTTTTGTTCAGTTATTTGATGCTGCTCAGAAAACGGCTTATGATTTTAAGGTCTATCATCCTGATTTGGTTATGATAAATTTAGGTACTAATGACTATAATCCAGGGATGGTTCCAGATATCTATCAGTATGTTGCGTCTTATAAAAAAATGATACAGACTATCAGAAAACATTATGGTAATATACCGATTTTGTGTGTAACCCCTCATTCAGCCAATGGTTATTTGATGGCATCTTTACAGCAACTAAGTAAAGAAGTTGCAGGATGGTCAAATGTTTACTTCTCTCAACCGATGCCTAATATTGTAACAGAAGCTCGTGATATGGGGTCTGATTGGCATCCGAATTATCAAGGACAGGCAAAAATAGCCATGACTTTAATTCCGCAGATTTCTGCTATTATGGGATGGGATTTACCTATATATGAATATAAAAAATATTAAATATTTAATGCGAAAAATCATGAATTGGAAAAAATTACAGAATGGATCAGATATTCGTGGTATAGCTTTAGAAGGTGTGCCTAATGAAAATGTGAATCTTACAGCTGAAGCTACTACTGTTATTGCAAAAGCTTTTATTACATGGCTTTGTAAACGATTAGGAACAGATGATGTCAATTTAGCTATTGGTGTTGATTCTCGTATCTCAGGTCCTGCTTTGAAAGAAGCTTTTATTAAAGGTGTTACAGAGGTAGGCCATACAATATATGATTGTGGTTTAGCTTCTACTCCTGCTATGTTTATGACTACAATAGATAAAAATAGACCCGTACATGGTGGTGTCATGATCACAGCTAGTCATCTTCCTTTCAACCGTAATGGTATTAAGTTCTTTACTAAAGATGGTGGTCTTGAAAAAGAAGATATTGCTGAAATTCTAAAATATGCTGAGGAAGGTAATCTACCAGAGCCTAAAGTGGGAGGAGTTGTTATTCCTTATAAGTTTATGGATAAGTATGTGGCCCACTTGGTTGATTATATTCGCATTGCAGCAGGCAGCAGCACTCCATTAAGTGGTATGCATATCATTGTAGATGCTGGAAATGGTGGTGGTGGTTTCTTTGCCAAGGTACTTGAACAGTTGGGAGCTAATACAGCAGGTAGTCAGTTTTTAGACCCTGATGGTCGTTTCCCAAATCATATTCCTAATCCTGAAAATAAAGAGGCGATGGCTTCTATTTGTGCAGCAGTAGTGAAGAATAAAGCTGATTTAGGTATTATTTTTGATACGGATGTAGATCGTTCTGCAATTGTTGATAAGAATGGCGAGTCTATTAACCGTAATTCGCTTATTGCCCTGATAGCTGATGTTATTCTTCGTGAGCATCCTAAGAGTACTGTTGTAACAGACTCTGTAACTTCAGATGGTTTAGCTGATTTTATCACCGTACGTGGTGGTCGTCATCATCGTTTTCGCCGTGGTTATCGTAATGTAATCGATGAGGGTATTCGTTTGAATAATTCAGGTGAAGAATGTTGGCTTGCTATAGAAACTTCTGGACATGCTGCTCTTCGTGAGAATTATTTCCTTGATGATGGTGCTTATTTGGTGGCTAAGTTACTAGTTGAAGCAGCCCGCCAACGCAAGGAGGGGGGAGAACTGCAAAACCTTATAGAAGACTTGAAACAGCCTGTTGAAAGTACAGAGGTTCGTTTTACAATTAACTTGGAAGATTTCAAACCATATGGTCAGCAGGTACTTGATGAAGTGGCTGAGGCTGTAAAGAGTGAGGCTGGATGGAATATAGTAGAGCCAAACTATGAGGGTATTCGTGTTAGCTGTACTAATGGTGATGAGCAAGGTTGGTTCTTGCTTCGTCTCTCTCTCCATGACCCAGTATTACCTCTTAATATTGAGTCTAATGTTAAGGGAGGAGTTAAGAAGATCAGTAATCGTTTGTTCAATATACTAAGCAAGTATGACAAATTAGAAAAGTAAGTTATAAATATCTATTTTTACAAAAAAAGAGAGTGTGTCATTTTAAAGATGACACACTCTCTTTGTTATAAATAGTAGTTTCTGCTTAAAACAGAGACATAATCTTATCGATAATTTTATCAATAGTAGAAGAGTCAGCTACTTCGTTTAGCTTCTCAGAGACTTTTTGCTCTACTTTTTTCTCAACATGTTTGGTAACGCGATCTACAGCTTCATCAACCTTTTTGTCGATTGTTTTCTGGAATTTATTTTTTTCTGAGTTATCATTAGTAACGTCGTCAGAATTATCTTCATCATTGGTGTTGTCAATTGATTCTTCCATCTGTTGCTGATTTTTCTCATTAGAAGTGTCTACTGTGGGACTATTACTATCGATAGCCTTTAGTATATCATCAGAGTTCATGGTGAATACTTTACCTAGGATACCCCAACTTACAGTATGTTCTGCATCGCCATATTTTACGGAAGTGGTACTGAAGATAATATAATTATGATAATCAAGAACTTCGTTAAATACTTGGTCTACAATATTACGTGTTAGCATACTCGTAAACATTTTTAAACCAGAAGCGAAGATGCCGTCACCTAATTCACAGTCAGCTTTCTTTTGTATGGCTTCTTCTACTTCTTCGTGAATAGCTTCTTCGTGGCTTTTCTTGCTAGGAGCAGTAAAAGCAAAAATAAGTAGAATAATGAAAGCTGCAATGACAGAATACAAAGCTATTTTGCTTTTATCCTTAGTCTTTATGTCATTATCAATCGGATTATTGTTTGGGAATCCCTGACCTGGTTGTAGTATCTGCTGGTCATTTTGTGTAAGTTGTTTTGTTGGCTGATATGGAGGAGGGGTTACACCTTGTTCATTGGGTGTAGTAGTTCCATTATAGGCAGAAGATCGTGGATCAATACCTCTAAGAATATCTTTAAGTTCTTCTATTTCCCAAGCTGGTGTCCAATTTTGCATCCCTTCGGCCCAAACCAAGGTTTCAGAAGTGATATGACGGTCGAATAATTCTTCTAAAGAAAATGGGCCGCTCTGCTGGCCATTAATGATAATAAAATATTTTTTCATTGATATTACTTGAATAAAAAATGATAATCGATGATAATTTAATTGCTAGTTGCGGTGTGGGTAGCTTTCCACCAGGCTGTCTTTTCTTTGCCTTTGATAGCAACAGTATTAAGACTCAGATCACTGATAGTTAAACCACAGCAAGTATTAACGTTGAAAGTAGTTTCCCCGTAGATACTACTCAAATTGGAATAGAGTAATGTGGTGTTCTGGTGGGCATATACTACTTTACTTATCAGGTCATTGTAGTTTTCTAATTCGGAGTTCTTTAGTCCTAAATGGTTTATGTAGTCTGTCATGTCATAAAAGAGTGGTTCTACCTGAATATGAGAAAAACCATCTAAAACCTGAATGCTGTCACGAAGTGAATCTGCAAGAGTATATTTCGCATTCATTCTGTTCATGAATTCAGCTAAATTATCTAGTTGTCTGCAGTCGATAGCACTAAGTTCGCCATACGGATAGTTTTTTTTATTATTGTAATAGCTGTAAAAGGTGCTAACTATAGAGGAGTATGATGGAGATGCACTTGAGAGGTAATTGAATATCCTTCGATATGGCATACCTTCACCCATAACTTCACTAGTGCTTGCTATTAGATAGTTTGTAACATCTTTTATCTCATATGCAGTTTCTACATTAGCCATGTAGCAATCATCAAATAGAAGATATTGCAGTTTGTGAGATTCTGTTGCAGGATAGGTTATATTACCTTCCGCAGCTAGGAGAGCTTCTTTTAATGTATTTAAATCGACACCATAGCTGCTGATGTCTGATACACTTCCATAGAAGCGTGTGATGTTTTCAATGTTATCACCTTGATTCCAATTAGCTAATGGATTTGTTTGCTGTTTCTTATTAGATTCTTGAGTATTTGATTTTGCGTAATAGGGATAATTAAGCCAGTCTTCTTTATAGGTCCAACCCATGGCATGGCTACCTATAATCATTGCATAGTTGAGAGCTGGAGCTGATGTAAATGCAGTAGTAATAATATCAGCTATACCTTCGGCAGTAGTGTATTCTGTGCCGGAGTATTCTTTGATGTCTTTTTCTTGTATTTGATTGCCATTAACGGTAAGTTCATATAGTCTGGCAGAATTAGCAGAGTTGTTGAAATAAACAATAACTCGTCTGTTATCAAGTCCTTGTGCCAAAATGGCGGCTTTGATACTATCAAGATTTTGTGTCAAATAAGTATACAGACCATCAGCTTTTGTAGTTGTTCCTGTCCAAGGCATATATACTAAAAGAGTCTGGGTCGTAATTATATCCTCATCATAAACAGGATCGTCTTTGCATGAGGTTAGGTTTACCAAAACCGTTAAGCCTAAAATAATATAAGTGATAAATTTCTTCATAGTAAAAATAAAAAGGGTACATTCCCTGTGTTATCAAAGAATGTACCCAAATATAAATTATAATTACTTACCCTGTAGTTTTGCGATGGTTTCCTTTAATGCAGCCATTTTCTCTTCTGAGTCACTGAGCTTTTTGCGTTCGCGTGCCACTACAGCTTCAGGGGCATGATCAACGAAATTCTTGTTAGCGAGTTTCTTTTCTACGCTGGCATGGAAACCTTGTAGGTGTTCGAGTTCCTTCTGAGCCTTCTCTAGTTCTGCAGCTACATCAATCAGATCACCTACAGGTACAGCAAATTCGTCAGTACTAACCATGAAGGCAGAAGCATCGTCGCCCTTGGCATTAACTACATTAATGGCTTTCAAATTAGCCATTTTCATAATTACACTGTTGTAAGCCTCGTATGCGTTCTGGCCAATAGCTTGAAGTTCGAGAGCTTCTTTTGGTGCTATGTTCTTCTGGTTACGAACAGTACGAACTCCACCTACAACTTGTTTCATATTCTCGATCGCATCTACCAGTTTATGGTCTGATTCTGAAGGATTATCTATTGTTAGTGTAGCACTCATGATGCTTTCGCCGTTTTTACGGTCGGCAATGTGCTGCCAAAGTTCTTCTGTGATGAATGGCATAAATGGATGAAGCATCTTCATCAATGTTTCGAAGAATTGTAAAGTGCTATTATAGGTAATCTGATCAATAGGTTGAGCCTTTCCATCTACGTAAGCAGGCTTGATCATCTCCAAATACCATGCAGAGAATTCGTCCCAGAATAGACGATATACAGTCATCAGTGCCTCGCTGATACGATACTGTTTAAACTGTTCTTGCATTTCAGCATTTATAACTTTCAGCTTAGCGTCGAACCAGTTGATGGCAATCTTATTCTCTTCAGGTTGTTCAATATCAGCTGTTTGCCAACCTTCAATTAAGCGGAAAGCATTCCAAATTTTGTTATTGAAATTACGACCTTGTTCGCAAAGGCTTTCATCAAAGAGAATATCGTTACCAGCTGGAGCTGCCAACATCATACCCATACGTACACCATCAGCACCATATTTTTCAATCAGCATGATAGGATCAGGTGAGTTTCCTAAACTCTTGCTCATCTTACGACCGAGTTTATCGCGAACAATACCTGTAAAGTAAACATGCTTGAAAGGCATCTTGCCACGATATTCGTAACCAGCCATAATCATACGAGCTACCCAGAAGAAAATAATATCAGGACCTGTTACCAAGTCTGCAGTTGGGTAGTAGTAATTAATCTCTTCATTATCAGGGTTGTTTATGCCATCGAATAAAGAAATTGGCCACAACCATGAAGAGAACCATGTATCAAGAGCATCCTCATCCTGTGTCAGGTCTTCAGCTTTCAAATTGGCATTCTTTTGCTGTGCAAGTTTTAAAGCCTCTTCTGCAGTCTCTGCTACTACTACGTCTTTTTTACCATCTGCGGTAGTGAAATAGTAAGCTGGAATACGATGTCCCCACCAAAGCTGACGGCTGATACACCAGTCTTTGATGTTTTCTAGCCAATGACGATATGTATTCTTGTATTTTTTAGGATAGAATTCGATGTCATCATTCATAACCGGGCCAAGTGCAATTTCTGCGAAGTGTTCCATTTTAAGGAACCATTGAGTAGATAGCTTTGGCTCGATAGGTACATTGGTACGCTCAGAGAATCCTACTTTGTTATCGTAGTCTTCAATCTTCTCCATTAGTCCTGCATTCTGAAGGTCGATAGCAATTTGCTTACGGACATCCATACGGTCCATACCAACATAAAGACCTGCAGCTTCAGAGATGGTACCGTTATCGTTAAAAATATCGATAGTTTCAAGACCATGTTTTAAGCCTAGGGCATGGTCATTAATATCGTGTGCAGGAGTTACTTTGAGACAGCCTGTACCAAACTCTATGTCTACATAGCTATCCTCGATAACTGGAATTTCGCGATTTACAGCAGGAACAACAACATGAAGACCTTTTAACCAAGTATTCTTAATATCATCAGGGTTGATACACATGGCGGAGTCACCCATGATAGTCTCAGGACGCGTAGTTGCTACTACTGCATAATACCCTTTTTCGTCCTTGTGCATGATGTTGCCTTCATCTTTTCGCTCTACCTTGTCTTGTTCTACAACGTAGTACTTTAGGTGATAGAGCTTAGAGTGCTCATCCTTATAAATAACCTCTTCGTCAGAAAGTGCAGTTTGTGCCTGTGGATCCCAGTTAACCATACGTACACCACGATAAATAAGGCCTTTATTGTAAAGGTCAACAAAAACCTTGATGACACTCTTTGAGCGAGTCTCATCCATAGTAAATCCTGTACGGTCCCAATCGCAAGAGCAGCCTAATCTTCTTAACTGTTTTAAGATAATGCCTCCATGTTCATTGGTCCAGTCCCATGCATGCTCAAGGAATTGTTCACGAGTAAGGTCTGTCTTCTTGATACCTTCTTGAGCCAATTTGTTTACTACTTTTGCTTCAGTTGCGATAGAAGCATGGTCTGTACCTGGTACCCAGCATGCATTTTTACCTTCCATGCGTGCACGGCGCACAAGAATGTCCTGTATTGTATTGTTCAGCATGTGACCCATGTGGAGGACACCAGTAACATTAGGAGGTGGGATGACGACAGTGTAAGGTTCACGTCCATCAGGTTTACTACTAAAGAGCTTGTTGTCAAGCCAGTACTGATACCATTTTGACTCCACGTTTTGTGGGTCGTACTTACTTGCTAATTCCATTCTAACTTTTATCTTTTTACGTATTTTAATCTTAGTCGTATGCTGTCTGAATATAGTTGATAGCATAATCGGGTACAAAATTACGAAAATTCTTTTTAATAATGTAATAAATAATAGAATTTGTTATTTCCAAACTTTTTATTACCTTTGCATCTGATGGGTAAATTATACCGCCTTTAATTCATTAGATTATGCATACAAGAGAAGAAAAAATTGAGGCTTTTGGTCGTCTTCTGGATGTTCAGGAACGTCTCCGCAAAGAGTGTCCCTGGGATAGGAAACAAACGTATGAAAGCCTTCGTCCCAATACTATCGAAGAAGTGTTTGAGCTGTGTGATGCCTTGATGAAGGATGATCGCAAAAATATATCCAAAGAACTAGGTGATGTCATGGAACATGTGATGTTATATAGTATTATGGGTGATGAAACAAATGATTTTGATGTGGCTGATGTGTGTAATCAACAAGCAGATAAGCTAATGTTCCGTCATGATTTTATCGATTGGAGGGGATGGAAGCTTACTCGTTCTGATATGGTGGTAAATGATTCTGGCCAGGTGGTTTATCGCGATGAGTTAAATCGTGTTCTTGTTGATAGTGATGCTCCTCAAACAGCTTCGCAGGTGGAATCAACTTGGGAGCAGCGTAAACAAAAAGAGCGCGATGGAAATAAAACCGTTTTAGGAGGTGTTCCTGATTCTCTACCGTCTCTTATTAAGGCTTATCGCATTCAGGATAAAGCTCGTAATGTAGGTTTTGACTGGAAGGATAAAGGCGATGTTTGGAAAAAAGTTCGTGAAGAATTGGATGAATTAGAGGCAGAAATTCGAAAAGAAGATCAAGAAAATTCAACGAAGGAATTGGGCGATTTTCTCTTTAGTGTGATTAATGCAGCTAGATTATATAAGCTAAATCCTGATAATGCTTTGGAAAGTACAAATCAAAAATTTATTTCTCGTTTCGGATATGTAGAACAAGCGTTGAAGTCTTTAGGTAAGTCATTTAAAGATACGGACTTAGAGGAAATGGATAAACTTTGGAATGAAGCAAAACAAATAGAAAGAAATAAACAATAATATTATGAAAAAATTGATACCGGTAGTTGTAATGGCTGTGTCTGCTATGATGATGGTTGGTTGCAATGATACTAAGAAAAAAATGCCAGTTGTAACGGTTTCTGACAGCATACGGACGAGTGAGGATGATAATGATACCACTGTCTATGGTGTATGTGGTGAAGGATCTTCTATGCATATGATTCAGTTGATTACGGATAGTGGTGATACCATCGAGTATATGTTTGGCATAGAGGATGATAATCCTGTACAGGGAGGACTACTTGAGGGCGATCGTATGGCCGTGTGTGGCTATAAAACTGAAGATGGTAGTCTGGTTGCCAATAAAATTATAAACTTGACGACTTTATTAGGTAAATGGGTGAGTTTGGATAAGAATTTTGAAATAGAAGAGGGGGGGACTGTTCGTAATTTTACAAATGCCGAAAAGAATCCTTGGAATGTTTGGAAAATCTATAACGGTAACCTTTTACTTAATCGGGATACTTTTGAAATTACAAGTTTGGGTGCTGATAGCCTATATTTAGAAAATAATAATGGCATCTTTACTTATAAACGTCAGAAAAATGAGGGTGGGGTAAAATTATCTCAAAAATAATATTCGGGTCATGGAACCATTTAAAATTCATATTTTAGGATGTGGAAGCGCTCTCCCTACATTGCATCATAATGCATCTTCTCAAATAGTCGAGATTCGTGAAAAGCTCTTCATGATAGATTGTGGTGAGGGTACGCAGATGCAGTTGCGTAAAAGTAAAATACGATTTACAAAAATCAGTGCGGTTTTTATATCGCATTTACATGGTGATCATTGTTTTGGTCTTATAGGTATGATTTCAACTTTTGGAATGTTGGGGCGTACAGCAACTTTGCATGTGTATGCGCCAGCTGACTTTGGACCGATTCTTCAGCAGCAAATTGATTTTTTCTGTACAGGACTCGAATTTAAAGTTGAATTTCATCCTGTTGACACATCTAAATCGCAAGTTATTTATGAAGATCGCAGTTTGACGATTGAAACGATACCCTTGGAGCATCGTATAGCATGTTGTGGCTTTATCTTTCGTGAAAAGCCGCTTAAGCCACACATTCGGAGAGATATGTTAGATTTTTTACAAATTCCTGTAAGCCAAATAAATAATATCAAGGCTGGAGCCGATTGGACAACAGAGAGTGGGCAAGTTATACCTAATAGTAGGTTGGTTATTCCTGCTGATCCTGCTAGAAGTTATGCATATTGTAGTGATACCCGTTATATACCGACTTTGCACCAATTATTATGTGGAATAGATACCATATATCATGAGAGTACTTATACTAGCGATTATGAAGATCGTGCACGACTGTATTATCATAGCACTTCTAAACAAGCGGCTTCTGTAGCCCGTGATGCAGGAGCTAAGCAGTTGCTTTTAGGACATTATAGTGCCCGCTATATTGATGAAAGCAAAATACTTGCAGAGGCTAAGGCTATATTCCCAAACAGTAAGTTAACTGATGAAGGAAAAATATTTGATGTTTAGATTGTTAATTTTTATATTTTTTATCAATCTATTAAAAAAAATATTATCTTTGCAATATCTATATTAATTTGATTTATTGTATGAAAAATAGTATACTTACTATAATCGTTTTAATCGGTATGTTGGTTGCACCTTTTGTTGCCGAAAGTGCTCAGGCTGCTGTAGCTATCGAGATTAGCGATATCGATGCAAATGACGTGACTATTAGCGTTCGTGGAGAAATTCTTCATGTTTTTAATGCAAGTGGTCAGGTTGTTCATATTTATAATTTGGCTGGCGTCTGTGTTGGTACTTATCGTGTGGAAAGTAATGAAAAGCAATTCAATCTGAGCAATCTTACACGAGGATGCTATATTATTAAAGTTGGAAAAACGGTTAGAAAAGTATCTATCAGTTAATTCGTGTGTCAAATTAAGGTAAGTTACAGTAGTATCATCAGTTGATAGATATCGTTAAATGGGAATTTAATCTTTCGTATATTTAAGGTATTTGAGTGTTGTTGAAGAAGAATATCGGTTTTTTGGGGGCCATTTTTGTCTGTTTATTATGCTTTACAGCATGTGAAAAACGTGCAGATAATCCGAATAGACATTTATCATTAGAGTATTATCAGACTCTAAGTGATGATATTTATGCCTTGAATTCCCATCGTATTCGTGCATGTATTGATAGTCTAATCCGTTTGGATCAAGATTCAATGACTCCAGACTATCGTACTCGTGGTTATTATAATGAGCGTAATCCATTCTTGTGGATTACTCGACATGGTGTAGATGAAAGGGTGGATACTCTTTTAGCTTATTTGCGGACAGTATCTGATATGGGATTCTCACAAAAAAAATTCCGTGTTAAGCAGATAGAAGATGATTTAATTCGTATTCGTCAGTTGAAAGTGGATAGTAAGGATGATAATCGAATTAATGATGTAATGGCTCGTTTGGAGTATAATCTTACCAAAGCTTATCTGCGATATACCTCAGGGCAACGGTTTGGATTTGTAAATCCAAGTTATGTGTTTAATCAACTAGACAAAATTGACGGGACTGATAGATTTAGAACTCTTTATGGCGATAAAAGCGAAGCTAGTAATCGAGAGTTCTATGATTCGATACTTCATAAAGTTACTGTTGATAGTGTAAAGGAAGTGTTAAGGGAAATACAACCGACTAATCCTTTTTATAAAGATTTGATGAGTCGGTTACAAAAGCCAAATATAACAGCAGAACAACGTAGACTACTTCTGGTAAATATGGAAAGAAGCCGATGGCGTTTGTCAGATTATCCATATCTTCATACCAAATATGTTATTGTTAATATTCCAGCACTATCCTTGTTCGCTGTAGACGGGGACAAAGTACAGCAAATGAAAGTAGTTGTAGGTGCTCTGAAAACGAAAACGCCTCTTTTGCATAGTAATTTTACTCGTATGGATATAAATCCTCAATGGTTAATACCGATGAGTATATTGAAGTCGAGTGTTGCTCGCTTTGCTGGCAATACTTCTTATTTCAATCGACATCACTATTTTATACGTAATCGTAGTACAGGTAAAGTTGTTCCTACAAATCAGGTAACCAGTGCCATGATTCTTAGTGGTAACTATGTGGTTGTGCAAGAGGGTGGACCTTATAATAGTCTCGGACGAATTATCTTTCGTTTTAATAATGATTATTCCATATATTTGCATGATACCAATTCTAGAGGTGTATTCCAAAAAGAAGATCGTTGTTTGAGCCATGGTTGTGTTCGTGTAGAAAATCCCTTTGATTTAGCAGTTTTTATGTTAGATAATAATAAGTCTGTTATCGGGCGAATCAAATATTCAATGACAGTTGACTCTGTGACAGGACCTGATAAAAATAAACTCATCCACAGCATGAAGGTGATGCAGGATATTCCGGTGTTTATCGTCTATTACACACTGTATCCAAATAGACAAGGTGAGTTGGAGCAGTATCAGGATGTATATGGTTATGATCAGATCATTTATAAGCATCTTAAAAACTATATGTTTTAATGTGGATAATTAATTAAAAGATTTCTTGTGAATATAGATGAGTCTTCCATATTAAAGAATTTACGAGATCCCTCTACTGTTCGTGTAGGGTTTTCCATGCTGGTAAAGCAGTTTAGCCAATCGCTTTACTGGAAGATTCGTCAGATTGTACTCAGTCATGACGATGCTGACGATGTGCTTCAAAATACTTTCATTAAAGTATGGAATAATTTAGATCAGTTTGAGGGGAAATCCTCATTATCCACTTGGCTTTATCGTATTGCCATCAATGAATCTCTTGACTTCTTGCGTAAAAAGAAGCAAGAATTGGATATTGATATTGATGCGGATGTATCCGTAGCGAACCGTTTATTGGCAGATGATTTTTTCGATGGTGATGAGATGCAGGCTTTGTTGCAGGAGGCTATTAGTAGATTGCCTGAAAAGCAGCGAGTAGTATTTAATATGAAATATTACGATGGTATGAAATATAGTGATATGAGCAAGATTTTAGGGACAACAGAAGGTGCCTTGAAAGCTTCTTATCATATAGCAGTGCAAAAAATTACAGAATTTTTAAAGGCTCACCATTAAACCTTTATTTTTTTACTACGTCTAACAAATATATAAATAACAACATTAGCAATGACGAAAGAAGAAAAGTTACTTTCTGATAAATATGGTAAGGATCCTGGATTCATGGTTCCTAAAGGATATTTTGAAGATTTTGCTGATCGAATGATGGCTCAGATACCAGAAAATTCTACAGCAAAGGTGGTGAATATTCGTTCTTCGCATTGGCATCGCTTACGTCCGTATGCAGTTGCAGCAGCTAGCGTATGTGTGGCTATCTTTAGCATAACTACTTATGTTCAAAATCATCATGATAGTGAACTTGGTTCAGCTTCTGCTTCTATATATAAACAGCAGAGCAATTCTGATGCGTGGGATGAGGCTGTAGACTACACTATGTTTGATAATGCAGATCTATATGCCTCTATGGAAGATTTCGGCAAATAGAATAAAAGTAATTAACGCATAAATGAGTATGAAATTTAAAATAATAATGCTTCTCGTTGCTCTTATGATGTCAGTTCAGGTTTGGTCTGATAATCCTGAAAGAGTAAAAGCAAAGTTTGATCCGAAACGATTTGAAGCAGAGATGGAACAGTTTATTACGAGCCAAGCGGCGTTAAGTCCGTCTGAAGCTGCGTCTTTTTTCCCTGTATATAGGGAAATGCAAAAGAAAGCACGTGTGCTCTTTGAAGAAATGCGACGCTGTCACATGACAGATTTGTCCAACCAGCGAGCTTGTAAACAGGCTATTATAAAGATGGATGAGTTAGATTTGGAACTTAAGGAAGTTCAAAGGACATATCATCTAAAATTCATGAAAGTTCTTTCGCCAGCGAAGGTGCTTAAGATTATCAAAGCGGAAGAAAAATTTCATCGTAATGCTTTTAAAAGAATGGTTCAGCGTAGACAAAATAATGATTAGTTTATTTAGTTTTAAGGAATTAATAATATAGATTTTACTTTTTGTGTAAAATTTCATAAGCGCGAAGAAGGGGAGATGCAGTGATGTATTTCTCCTTTTGTGTATATTAGCCAGTTTGTAGTTTTAAGTTATTTAATTAGAGTGGTATGAAAGTGTGCGTTTTTTGTTAGGAAGTGCGATAGGATATAAAACTAAAAAAGGAGAGTAATTATTTTACTCTCCTTTTTAATCCAACTTGATGTTTGAACATCAAGTGATTCCGTTGGGGTTCGAACCCAAGACCCACAGCTTAGAAGGCTGTTGCTCTAATCCAACTGAGCTACGGAACCATGGATACCGTTTGTTATACAAACTTAAAGTGACTTCGCTGGGATTCAAACCCGGAACCTTCTGATCCGTAGTCAGATGCTCTATTCAGTTGAGCTACGAAGCCTTTTTCTATTTGCGTTTGCAAAGGTACTATATTTTTTTGAATTAACCAAATTTTTTTCTAACTTTTCTTATATACTTTGTCAAGTAAATATTTGTAGTACTAATTAATTTTCTGTTATAAAGGACTTTAGATGCCTGTTCTTACCGATGCCTTTGTTAGGAAAAAGCGATATTGATGGCCATAAGATGATAATTTCAGCCAAGGAGTGATCCTGTCATGGAAAAAATGTCAAAACGCTTTATGCTGAAAAATATATCTCAAAAGGGGCAGGGCTTTTAGATTTAATTTGTATTTTTGTCATGTCTGTTGTGGAAACGCTTGTTTTTATTTAGCAACACTAAAATAGGTGTATTTTACGACACGGCAGAATCATGAGCAAAAAAATGTTGTTCGGTGCTTATAATGAAAATCAAATCAAAGTGTTGCAGAGTTAAGGTTTATTATTTTACTATCATGCGAAAGTTGATTTTATTTGTTTTATTTTTCTTTTGTGTATATGCTCATCAAGTTTTTAGTAAAAAAGTGTTTAGGCCTGGTGAAGTAGTTCCGGGGTCGTATATTAAATCATACGGTTATCGTTCTTTTTTTACTTCACATCAGATTCCTGATACAATCTTTAAGAAGATGTTTGGAAAATCTTATAAAGAAAATTGTACTGTGCCCCGTAGTTCTTTGCGTTATATTCTTTGTCTTCATAAGGATATTGCTGGCAAAACCATTGTGGGAGAGATGGTGGTCAATGCTTCTATTGCTCAAGATATTCTAAGTATTTTTCGTCAACTTTATGAAGCTTCATATCCTATAGAACGCATGAGACTGATCGATTATTGGAATGCTGATGATGAAATGTCTATGCGGGCTAACAATTCTAGCAGTTTTAATTTTCGTTTTATTTCTCATACTAATGTTGTGTCTAAACATGGTTTGGGATTGGCTATAGATATTAATACGCTATACAATCCTTATCATAAATATCTTAAAGACGGTAAGGAAATTGTTGAGCCGATTACAGCTAAACCTTATCTTAATCGGAATGCTAATTTTCCATATAAAATAGTAAAAGGTGATTTATGTTATAGATTGTTCAAAAAATATGGCTTTAAATGGGGTGGTGAATGGAAGTCTAGTAAAGACTATCAACATTTCGAAAAATAAGTCTGTTGTAGATTTTTTTTGACGGAGGCGGTAAGAAATGTAATCATTTTGTAAATATACTCGTAAAAGGTGATGGAAAAAGATATTTTTTTTCAAAAAGATTTGCTGCTTAGATTTGAAATGACTATATTTGTAGCGTTAATTATACAATTGAGGTTAATTTATTCGCTTGAAGGGTTGTTGTCTGAGAAGACCGCAATCCTTTTTATTTTTAAATGATTTTTTATTTATTATAGAGACTGACAATGAGATTTGCTATACTAAATGGCATTCTTGTCATTGATGTATAATAGTTGACATCCTCTTGTATTTTTCCTTCTTTTGCTTTCAGATCATTGGGCATCACATAAATACAATCACGTTGTTGAAGGTAATAAAAGGGGTCGTTAAATACATTGGCATCCCTCAGGTCAAAGCGGTGTACCACTTTAGCTCCATCGAAGCCTTCCCTTATTAATAGAATATTATCACGGCGACCATATTCTGTAAGATCACCAGCTTGTGCCAAAGCTTCAACTAAGCCGATATGATCTCCTGTTATTTGAATGTCTTTAGGACTTCTTACTTCTCCTACTACTGTCACGAAGAAGTCTTGTATTTTTACGGTTACGACCGGTCTTCCACGTTTAGTAAAATATTTGTTTACTCGTGAGGAAATCAGATCTCTTACCTCATCAGTTGTTTTTCCTACTACTTTTAGCCGTCCAATTACAGGAAAATTGATGGTTCCATCGTTTTCTACTAGATATTTTTGTAAGCTTTCTGAAGGAGATTGTTGTCCGGTGGTGCTATTAGTAGAAAAATTCAAATTGAATGGTTGAGAAGTTTCTGGGTCGATAGACTGTACGGTAATCGAGAGAAAATCTTTTGGCTTTATTCGAATACTATAGTCGTGACTTGACAGACGCATTACTACCTGATTAGCATTTTGAAAATATGGAACATCCTTAGAATATTTATACATGTCCATAATCGTGCAACTGCTGAATAAAGGCAGAGTTATTAAAATGGTCAAGATTTGACGGAACAATCTCATATGGCTTGTCAACTAGTCATTATACGACTTGAAATCAGCGTGTGCAATTTCAACGAGGTGGATGCTATGTCCGGCGCTATTCAAGATAGGCCGTGGTAAAAACCAACTCAGAATAAGTGTATTGTTTCCATCAGGATCAACCCATTTTTTAGGTTTATATGGATACTTTGTATACAGCCTTATCATCTGTATCTCATCCTGTGAGACATCCACATCCGGAAAATGGTAAACATGATGATTGGGATTTTCCATTTGTCCCTTTCTGTCAAGATAACTGGTATCATAAACTAGAAAGCGCCCAAGATTGCAGTCAGCGTTGACACGAAAGCTAATGTATTCGTGGTCCTCACCTGGCTGTTTTAGTTCATAAATTGCTATATCCATTGAATTGAAATTTCATTTATTGATGCAAAGATACTAAAAAAAAAGATAATGTCCAAATACAATTGTTTCTTCATGGTCGCGCTGTAATAATTAATAAAATGCTTGCTATTTTTAAGTATTATTTTATAAATTTGCACAAGATTTATACATCGCTTTATTTTTTTTAGAAATCATATAATTTTAGACATGAAGAAATCATTACATTATTTCTGGCTCAGCTTAGCCCTTGCTATAGGAATATTTTGTTCCTCATGCATGGATAGAGACTATTCTTTGTCGGATATCGATGCAATTTTTGGAATTGGTTCAGACTCTTTGGCATTGCCTGTAAACAACTCTACTGCAGAGATACCATTAGATTCATTTGTCCACATCAATACGTCCAATTTTATTGATATTTTAGATAATGGAGATTATGTTTTCCATCTTTCTGATGCTTCAGAAAAGACGGCCTCTGCCACAGTAAAGGAAGTAACTCAGGAAGCTCGTGAATTTCCACAACGTTATGTATCTTTACCACTAATGGGGCTTGCAAAGAATAATACTCGTAAGCGTACTTCAGTAATAGGTGATGGCGATGGAACTTTTGTAATAACTGAAGCTGATAGTCTTGCATTGGCCACTTTTGATTATTCCATCAGTAATGTGCCTGATGAAATATATGATTTAACTTCAGCAACTTTTGATGATACATATTTGGATGTAACATTCTCCTTCAATTCTGCTTTTCAAGGTTGTTTTAAGCAGGTTTACAATATGGCTTTCCGTTTGCCATCATTCTTTGTTCTTGATAAAGCAGTTTATAACGGGCAAGAAATTAATCCTACAGCAAATCAAGTGTCATTGCTTAATCTTTCTACCAGTTCTAGTCATACTATCCGTTTTTATGTGAAGGGTCTCGATTTTACTGCAAACGATAAACTTGGATCTTTAGTATTCAAAAAAGGGGAAAGCATAAAAGCATCAGGTCGTGTTGGTTTGGCTATGACTTTGCTTAAGCAAGATTTGATAAAGACAGAAGGATTGGTTAATGGTGCCATCATGGGATCTGCTAAGGTGAGTAAGACAACTATTAGCTATGCTACAGGTAAATTTTCTCCATCGTTTAATTTTGCCAATTGGGGTAGCGTGAAGCTAAATAATATTCCATCAGTGTTGTCTGATGATTCTGTTAAGGTAGATCTTTATGATCCTCATGTTAATCTTACCATATCATCTACTCCTATATTGCCGATAGATGTTAAGGTTTCAGGAAATCTTATAGCTTATGATGCAGCTAATCAAGTGATAAAGTCTTTGGCTATAGATCCGTTTATTATTCCTAGAAATGCAGGAGTAGTTAGTCTCAGACGTAGATATGCTGCTAGCAGTGGTGATACTTCTGTAGTGGTAGTTCCAGAGCTCTCTACTTTAGTAAATAAGATTCCTTCTGTTATTAAATTTGCGGATATTAAAGCTATTGGCGATACTTCGACTTCTACTTCAGTTCAGTTGGGTACTAGCTATACATTAACTAGTAAATATGCAGTAGACTGTCCTTTGGCTTTTGCAGATAGTGCACGTATCGTATATCGTAAGGATATGACAGGGTGGAACAGCAGTTTGAAAGATCTTCAGTTTAAAGATGAAGATACTGAAATTGTGGTAACATCTGATGTGGAAAACAAGATTCCTATGTATCTTCAGCTTTCTGCTTATGGTGTTAATAATAGAGGTCAAGCGATAAGTGATAGTCGTCTTAAGATTGTTGTAGAGAATGTTATAGCTCCGTCTTTGGATGGTAAAACACCAGTGCATACTTCTGTGCGTGTTGTTGTTAAACCATTAGATCCAACTGTCCTCAAGGATTTAGATGGTATAAAGATTCGTTTTGATGGAACTACAAGTTATGATGGTGAGTCCATTCAGAATATTGGCTTGAATGCCTATTATCAGACATTGAAAATGAACAATATAGCTGTAACAATTTATGGAAAGCTTATCTATGATGCGAATTAATCCATAAATATTGTTAAGTTTGAATTTAATTTTTTTAGAATAGATGAAAAATCGAATGAAACAACTGGGGTTGGTATCAATTTTCAGTTTCGCAATATTGCCAGCACAGGCTCAAGGTTCTATGTCTGGCTTTTTTACAGATGGGTTCTTGTACCGTCATCAGATGAATCCAGCTCTTGGCAACGATAGTACTACTTATATTTCTATTCCTGTTATTGGTAATGTCAATGCAAGAATGTATGGTAATTTTGGACTTCAGGATGTTCTCTTTGATAATCCTCGTTATCCAGATGCTAGTAATAAGAAAAAAACGACTTTCTTGAGTCCGTATATCGAAAATGGATTAGATGGCTTCAGTAAGGGTAATAATCGTGTTGGTGCTGATGTAAAAGTAGGTTTACTTTCTGCAGGTTGGAAAGGAATGGGTGGCTATAACACTTTTGATGTTAATCTACGAGCTACTGCCGATGTAAAGATACCTTATGAATTTCTCGCATTTGCTAAAGATACAGGCAATAAAGATTATGATATGGGTGATCTTGATGCAGAGGCTACTAGTTATGTAGAAATAGCTTTGGGGCACAGTCACCAAGTTAGCGATCGGTGGAAGGTCGGTGGAAAACTAAAATTCCTTTTGGGGCTTGGCAATGCACGTCTTCAAATGCATAATATGAAAGCTACTCTTTCTGATAATCAGAAGTGGGAGATTTCTGGTGATGCAGTAGCAGATGTTTCTATTAAGGGCTTTGAGTATAAAAGTAAGTATAAGCAATACAATAGTAGGGATGAGCAGTATAGTTATGTAAATGACGTTAAAGTAAGTGGATACGGTATCAGTGGTTTTGGTATGGCTGCTGATTTTGGTGCTGAATATAAGGCTGGAGATAGATGGAATCTAAGTGCTGCTTTACTTGATTTTGGTTTTATTAGTTGGAGTAATGATATTCAGGCTAAGAATATTTCTAATCATGTTACCTTTGATGGTTTTCATGATTTGACTGTTGGTGGTGATAGTGATAATCCGATGGATAAGCCTGCTGATGAATATGCTGATCAGTTTATGGATTTTGCTCATCTTACCTCTTTAGGGGATCAGGGAAAGCGTACCACTATGCTTGGTGCAACCCTTAATCTTGCTGCTAGTTATAAAGCATGCGATTGGTTTAAGGCTGGATTGTTAAGTTCTACCCGTTTGCATGGATCATTCAGCTGGACAGAGGCTCGATTAAGTGGTAACTTTATGCCATTGTCTTGGGTAGATGGTAATGTAAATGTTGCTGTAGGAACATTTGGTCCTAGTATAGGCTGGTTGTTGAATTTTCATCCTATGGGTTTCAATTTCTTTATTGGTATGGATCATGTGTTGGGTAAGCTGTCTAAGGAAGGAATTCCTTTGAATAGTAATGTTCAATTAAGTACTGGTTTTAATATACAGTTCTAAATTATAATTTTTTACACAAGAAGCATCTCAATTTGAGATGCTTCTTGTGTAAAAATACAAACCGGTCTGCTCTCGCGAGCAAGCCGGTCGAAACTAAATTAACATATGATTAGCGGATAAAAAAATTTCTTTCATTGAAGTCTTTAAATAATTAATATATTCGTTAAAAAGCAATAGTAATTGGATTATAATTGGAAAGCATGAAATTGTATTTCTACAAGATCATCCATTCTATGGATTTCGGCTTTATGCCAACAGAAATATCATGTTTGAATTAATACTTGTTGAGTTTTTATAATTTATTATTCTCATTATTCTGTTTTATCATGATAGAATGTTTGTACGTATGTTCATATGCAAAGGTAGCAATTATTTCTGAATTGTGAAATAATTGCTATCTTTTTTTACATTTTTTTGTTATATTCTATACATTATGTATTTATTCTTTACTTTCTTTTTTGGGGGGTTGTGATTTATTATGGACCTTAAACTGGTCAAATCCTTCACCAACAACAGCTTGAACATTACTCTCTGTAACAAAGGCGTTTGGATCTATTTCGTTTATGAGATTAAATATTATATTTTTTTCTCTACGCTTTGCCATAATGAAAAGCATCTTGACATCTCGTCCTGTATAGAAACCGTGTGCTTCTATAACAGTAGCTCCTCGATGTGGGTAAACAGCGATGCGTGATGCGATTTCTTTATATTTTTTGCTAATAATAAAGAACTGTACATTTTTTCTTCTACTTTCAAACACTTGGTCAACGCAGAAACTACTAACGCAAAGTACTACATAACCATAAATCACTTTTTCCCAATTGTGAAGAACAAGGTAGGATGAAGAAATGATAATAATGTCAATTATCATGATGATTCGTCCTAATGAAATATCACGATATTTATTAATAATCGCTGCTACGATATCTGTACCGCCGGAAGATCCATTATATGACAGCGCCAGACCAATTCCTGATCCGCAGAAAATTGCTCCGATTAGTGCGGCCATGAAGGGTTGGTCGGCCAACAAATGTTGGCTAGCAGCTGTTATGCTGAAAAAGGATGTATAAAAGGTGAGGATAATAACGGCAAAAATGGTTTTAACGCAGAATTTCCAACCAAGAATTTTTAGTGCTATCAGTAATAAAATAGCGTTGATAACAAAATAGCTAGTCTGTGGTGGAATGCCTGTACCCCAATATAGTACACTGGCTATACCCGGTACTCCAGAACTGGTTATATGGTTTGGTAACAAGAAAAGGGTCCATCCCATTCCGTATGAAATCATGCCTATGGCAATCATTAGATAATCTCGGAGCTCTTTGAAAAGCATTTTATTTTCCATTTCTCTCTCGTATTAGCGTAGAAGTTTAAATTGCTGTACAAAGGTAGTGTTTTTTATATGTTATTCGATAATGTTTTGCTTAATTTTTTTTTATCTGTCACTTTTTGCTTTAAAATATTGACTTTTTGTTTCGCTTTATGAAGAATATCGCATTTTATTTATATTTTTGCGGTATATTTGAAACTAGTTTTATTTGTAAATGAAAAAATTATTACTTGCATCTTTTTTAACCCTGATGGGGATACCAGTCTTAGCTCAAGTACCTGATACGATTTCTTTTAATGAAACTTGGCTTTTTAAGATGTATCGTTCTGCAAACGTTGTTCCTCAAAATGTAATGAGTGCAAATTTTGATGATTCTCAATGGACTTTTCAGATGATGCCTGCACAATGGCGTGCTATTCCTCAAAAATGGGCAAAAGATAATGTCGTTGGTGTTTATCGTGGATGGGTTAAACTGTTGCCTGAATGGGCCAATAAGAGTACTCGTGTTATGCTACATGTAGGTAATAGTACGGCTCCAATGGATATCTATGTTAATGGATTTAAGGTGGGGATTACTTCTAAATATTATGCTACTATGGAGTATGATATTACGAAATATTTAAAAAAAGGCCGTAACCTTTATACTTTCATAATGAGTCGTTGGGAAAAAGGAGAAACGGCTTTACTTCCTGGTATAATTAGTCCTTCTTTTATTTATCGCTTGAAGAATGGTGCCGAGCCAGTTCTTAGTAAAATTCCTGATGAGGTAAAAAATGGAAAAGTCAAGGGAATTCCCGTTCGTATTATTGATAGGTTATCTGTAGAACCTCCTACGGGATGGGTTGAGTCTCCTAAGCATACTCGACGTACGATTGATTTGATCAAGCGACTCAATTATAATGCTGTTGCATATAATAAAGCTTCTTCTGAAAATTCGTTTATGGAGGCTTGTGAAAACAATGGTATAGCTGTGGTTCGTGCAGAAGCGCCAACCCAAGAGTGTTTTATTGATGAGAGGGGACAGTTTACGGATGCAGGTTTACGTGCACTTCATCAAACGCAGTTGTTAGAGGCTAAGCTTGTAGATGCGTCTCATGTTCAAGTAAAAATTAGCAATAAGGATGTTTATAAAGATTTCAAAGGTCTGGATTTGATATGGCAGTTGTATGCTAATGGACATGTTATTGATCATGGCAGTATTCCTGCGGATCTAGCTCATTTGAGTAGTCGTGAATATGCTATTAGTTGTAAGCAAGACGAGGTACCTGTAAATGAGGAACTTATTCTTAAAATGATTTATCAGGACCATAAATCTGGTGATGTGTTTGGTTATGATCTTCTAGTTCTTCGTCCATATAATGCCAGTGACGCAATTGCTAAGGGAGAGGCAAAAACTCAACAATATAGTGAAATGCGCAAGCCAAAATTGATTGACAAAGAGATGCTTGAAGTAACGTGTGATGATTATACCGTAACATTCGATAAAACAACAGGTTATCTTACAAAGTATACGTTGTTTAATCATCATTATCTCACTGGAATTCGCCCTGCGGTTTCTTGCCATTTAAATAATATTACAGTTAGTAAGCCCGACAAGAAAAAGCCAACAGTCGTAGTAGTTCATTATAAAGGAGATGGTGATACACGTGATTTCACAATGACTTATTCTATTTCATTGAGTGGAGTATTAACTGTCAGCATAACAAACAATACTAGCATCCAGCTAGATTATACTCCGTATATGGATCAATTAGAGTATTATGCTAAGGGAGATATAACTCCTATATATTCACGAAAATATAATAGTATGGTTGCTGATGTGAAGTGGTGGGAACAGATGGAAGCCAGTGGTTATGGGTTACGTTTGATTTCAAAAGAAGGATTTGGAATAATTCCAGGTAAAACTAAGACTCAAATGACTATTGTTCCAACAGTTAAGAATTTTGCATTAAATTTATTTCGTAGGTAATTTTTGATAGAGAATAATAAGGTGTAAAGGTTGTTTGCTTTTGCACCTTTTTTAGTTTAATAGACTATTACTTGTATAATGTAACTTATTGCCCTGATTTTATTCTTGATTTATAATATTAAAGTGTCTTTTTTTTAAAAAAAAACAAATAAATGTTTGGATACTATTAAAAAAAAAATTAATTTTGTTCCCATATTGTAGATAAAAAGAAAATAAGTTAATGGGTTAAATCATGAAAATCATATTATAATCCATCAGATTTATGTTTAAGAAAAACATATATATTTATTATTAAATAAAAAATTTAAGTCAAATGAAAAACCGTTTTACTAAATTGTATCTTGCTTTTGGAGTTGTGTCTCTTACAGCAAGTACTTTCGTATCTTGTAAAGATTACGAAGGAGATTCAATTTGGAAAGAGAATGTTGCTAAGACTATGTCTCTTTTTGAAGCTTACAGATTACAACAGGATGCTTTAGGTAAGCAAGTTGTTATTAACAAAGATTCAATTTACACTCTTGCTCAAGCAATTGCGGCAAACAATCAAAAATTACTTGATCATGATGATCTGATTGCTGGTCTCTCTGAAGATTACAAAAATCTTTATAAAAAGGCAGTTGCAGATTCTGCGACTCTTGCTGCTGCAGATTCTTTAAATCACTTGCATGATTCTTTGGCAATTAAAGCTTTGGATGTAAAGGTTGATACTACAGTTGCAGCTTTGACAAAGGCTTATCAGACAGCAGATTCTTTGCTTCAGGATCAGATTGATTCTTTGGATGCTCGTGTAACCAAGATAGAAGAAGCTCTAAAGAAAAATGTAACAAGCGTAGAAATCAATGGTACATATAATCCAATCTATGGTACATATGCAATCCCAGCAGGTAATGTCCGTTCTACTATTCTTGGTACATTCTATGGTGATTTTGATGCTGTAAACTTCCCTAAGGCCGTATCTGGTGTTATCTCGACTTCCGAAGTAACCGGTGTAACAAGAGTCGGTGGTGGTGTTGTTGTAACTGGTGATGGAGCAACAGGTAATGCTGGTCGTCTTTATGCGACTTTGAATAATTGGAATGAGAATAACTTGGACTTTACTGGTAAGACAGGTGTTCTTGTTAAGACTAGTGGAGAGGTCGTTCCTGTTACTTTGTCAGAGGCAGCTAAGTCTTCTGATGAGTTGACATATGGTTATTCTCGTGCTACAGTAGATGTTCCTTTCTATTCATTCGATGCAACAATAAAGCCAGAGAATGTTAATGATGTCAAGTCTAATGTATCTCTTGAAAATATTAAGGAACTGGTAAGTGAAGTTAAGAGTGCAATTCAAAATAGACAGGTTAACTCTACAAAGATTGCAGGTTTGATTTATAACAACATCCATAATGTACTTCCTCAGTTGGCACTTAGTGTAAACAATGCTGAGAATTATGGTAATGCATTCTCTAACTCTGTTATTGCTGCAACAGCTATCAAACCTTTATCTTATACTTCATTTGAAAACTTTAACTATACTTTGGATCGTCTAAAGATTAACATGATCAGTAATGATTTGAAGTTAACATATAATGATGTTGAGATTGGTTCTATTACAGTTAATGAAGAATTGAAAACTGTAACTGTTGTCGATGCTAGTGGTAATAAAATAGGTACAGCTTCAATTAAAGATTTTGTAGATGGTTTGCAGAATCAGATTAATAGTAAGTTGTCTGCTACAGCAAATGCATTGAATGAAAATTTGAGCCAGATTACGAAGTTCAATGATTTGATTAGTAAGGGTGTTGCTTTGCAGGATAAGTACAATAACTTTATTTCTCGAATAGCTAACTACATTAACAATGCTAATCATTATTTGCAGCCAGTTGTATTGGTAGCTAATAATAATACTTTCAACCAAGTTCCAACAACAGCTGTTGCTGGTGCTATGCCTGTAGCTAATGGTTCTAACCTTTACTTAACAACTTATACAGGTGAGATGTTGACTCCTGCTTACAAGAGATGGATTAAAGTTAACAAGGTATACAATTCAATAGCTGATGCTGCTACTGGTGAAAGTGGTACTGCTGTTACTTCTCAGCCTGCTGGATTCGGCGAAGTTTTTGATGGTTCTCAGAAGGTAGTTCAGATTAGTGGCTTGACTTCAGGTAAAGTTTATGAACTTGTATATGAGTGTATTGACTTCCATGGAAATATTGCAGCTACTAAGTTGTTTGTAATTGCACAGTAATTCACATTGGTAAAATTTTAAAGAAAAATCGATTATGAAATTTAATAATATTTTATTATCAAGTCTTTTGCTCATGGGCGTAGCTTCAGCTAACGCTCAAGAGCCAGCCAAGACTGTTTACGACTTTCAGCCACATTGGTTCGTACAATTGCAAGCAGGTGGTCAGTATACATTAGGTGAAACTAAATTTTCAGATTTACTTTCTCCAACTGCACAGGTAGCGGTAGGTTATAACTTTAATAAGGTATTCGGCATGCGTCTTCAGGCCAATGCTTGGCAGAGCCGTGGTGGTTGGAAGCTTGATGGTAACAAGTATAAGTGGAAATACAATTATGTTGCTCCTGGTGTAGACTTTATGTTCAACTTGAGTAATCTTTTCTGCGGTTTTAATCCAAATCGTGTTGTAGATGTTACCGTATTTGCTGGTGCAGGTGCTAACATTGCATGGAATAATGATGAGGCTCAGACTGTTTATGGTCAGATTGCTGCTCAATTGCCTTATAGTCAAGGCGTTGAAGGCCAGAATCTAGATTATCTTTGGGATGGTTCTAAAGTACGTTTCGTAGGTCGTGCAGGTGCTGATGTTGATTTCCGTGTAAGCGATCGCGTTAAGATTGGTATCGAGGTTAATGCTAATGTACTTAACGATCACTATAACAGCAAGAAGGCTGGTAACCCAGATTGGTACTTTAATGCACTCGCTGGTGTAAAGATAGCTTTGGGTAAGACTCATACAAAGCGTGTTGTTGAGGCTCCAAAACCTGTTGAGCGTATTATTGAACGTATAGTTGAGAAACCAGTTCCAACTCCTGTTAAGGAAGAAAAGAAAGTAGAAGCGCTTCGTAAAGATGTATTCTTTACAATAGGTTCTAATAAAATCTCAGCTACAGAGGAGGCTAAGATTAAGGAATTGGTAGATTACTTGAACGAGAACAAGGACGCTAAGGTTGCTGTTACAGGTTATGCAGATGCTGGTACAGGTTCTGCTAAGATTAATGAGAAAATTGCAGCTAAACGTGCTCAGGCTGTTGTAGCTATGCTTCGTGATAAGTATGGTGTTTCAGAAAGCCGTATTACTTCAGATTCTAAAGGTGCTTACATTCAGCCTTTCAGCGAGAATGATAAGAACCGTGTTTCTATCTGTATTGCTGAATAATCTTAATAGATTATAAATTTACAATACTCTGTCTGTTCATCTATTATAATGTTGCAGGCAGAGTATTTTTTTAGTTATGCTCTTATGAAAAAGAAATTATTCCTATTATTTTTCAGTTTGTTGAGTTCTTCAACAAATTTTGCACAGGAGGTGGCCACAGGATATTATCGTGTACAGAATGCTAATACAAAGCGATATGCCGCATTATATGATACCAAAGCAAAAGTAGATAAGCTTGCTACTAACGCAGATTTGTCTGCTATAAGAACTTATTATTATTATGATCGCATCGTTTCTGATCCTGCTTCGGTGATTTACATTGATAGTGAAAATGGTAATTATGCTTTAAAGGTTCAGGGAAGTTCTACTCGCGAGATGATGGGTGAATATTCTCTGATTATTAAAAAGGCAAGTGCTATTGCGTATACCGCTTATGGTACTTATAACAACTATAGTGTGTATTTGTGTGATGAGGGGTTTGATGATGGAAAAAGCTTTTCAAGTGATGCTGATACTTTGGCATATATGGCTACTTCTGGTAATCTGAAATATTGGTATATCAATGCTATTAGTTCTGCTGATGATACCAATTATTTCGGTTTCAAGCCCGATTTAAAAGTGGGTAATGATTACTATCAGAGTTTCTATGCATCATTCCCATTCTCTTTTGCTTCCACAAATACTAAAGCGTATTATATAGATAAGAAGAGTGATGAGCGTGGAATTGTTGAACTTAAAGAGTTTACAGGCCAAGATTTACCAGCTTCTACACCAATGATTATTAAGAGTAATTCTGATAACCCTTCTGATAATCGTGTCAATCTATTGACATCATCTGTTACAGCTCCTTCAGATAATTTACTTACGGGTGTTTATTTTTGTTCGGTGCCTTCACAGTTTGTTTGGTATGATCAGATTTATAATCATGATAATTATGTAGAGAATAATCCAACTACTATGCGTGTTCTTCAGGTACAAGATGGTGCATTAGTTTTGAAGAAAGTAGACTGGAAATATATTCCTCGCAATTCATTCTACATGTCTGTTTCTACCAGTGCACCTGATGTATATCGGGTTTTGTCTCCTGAAGATTATTTAACGGGTATTCATGCTGTAATTTCTGATTCTCAATCGGAGAAGGCTGGCGATGTATATAATCTTTCAGGTCAAAAAGTAGGGGACAATACTGATATATTACCTCATGGGGTCTATATCCAAAATGGTATAAAGATTTTGAAATAGGTATTTCATTTGACGATAATATATGAAAAAAGCCGTAAATCAGTGATTTGATTTATGGCTTTTTTCTAGTTTTATTTTTTGTGATTACCACAATTTACGACTAATTTTGAGATTGATGACAGGATAAACACCAAGTGTTTTTATAAAGTTCATTTTACTCTTTATACTATTCTTGTAATCTTTTAAATCGCGGGTCATATCGATAGTTTCTGTGCTATAGCTATATGAGCTAATACCTGTATCAGAATCAATAGATGCAGTTTCTATCGTTCTATCAATATATATGGCAGGTCGACCACCCCAAAACATGACACCTGCATCAATACCAATTTTCCAGTTATCGTTGTTTTTGGTCATTCGTCCAGAATAGCCGAAACCGATATATGGTTTTAATGGGTTAACCTTGGCTGTTGCACGGATATAACCAGCTTCATCAGGTTCGATATAACATTGTTCACCTGTTGATTTCAAGGTTCCTATGCTATAGTGCATTCTACCATAACTAATAAATCGCTCAGCCATTTCTTCATTGTATACATCCATGTTATTGACATGATAGAAAGGTTCATTGTTAATAGATTTCGTATACATATTGTTATAAAGACCTACAGCGAGAGTTGTTATCATGTCATCTTGGGATACCTGAGAATCAGCAAAAGTACTATTTCCCCAATAGATACCTCCTGTTAAATACCAATTCTTATTCTTAAAGGGATGAACGTCTACCAAAACGCTGAAATTGTAGAATTTAGGACGTGCTTCCATAGTAAGGTCTTCGTCTACAGTGAATCCTGTGTAGTCTTTCATGGTAGCCTGAAGTTTATCAAATTTTGTTTCCACGCGGTTGCCTTGTTCGTCATATTTAGATTCAGGAGTATCGCCTACCTGAGCCGTAAAATGCATATTATACAGGAAATGGGGCATAAAAGAGAAGCCTGCGCGTATGCCAACTACTTTTGATAATTTGGTAGAAAGCTCTACACCGATACCTGTAGTACCAGCTGTCATATTCAGGTCTATATTATTAAAAGCCTTTGGCTGCTGGTCATTCTGTTGGGCTATAATAGGAACAGACGTGAACAAAATTACTAAGCTAAGAAGAATGGTTTTTCTTGTCATTTTATTTTAGGTTTTATATTATTTCACAAAATTAGGTACAAAGATACATAAAAAAATGAAAAATTTAATTTAACACTAAAAAGTTAATAATTTTTTAGTTATAAAAGATTGGAAAATGACCCTCACGGGCAATTTCCCAATTTTTTACTAATAAAAATAATCTAATAATATTATATTTCGGTTATATTTCTTATTGATTGTATTTTGCAAATTTATAAGAAAAAACCCTCAAAGTGGGGTAATTTCTTTCACTTAGAGGGTAATTATTTGTAAAAAAGAGGTTTAGTTTCTATTTTACTATATTTGTGATAAATTTTTCTACTACATGGGCCACACCATCTTCTTCATTAGAGAGGGTAACATAGTCTGCTGACTGTTTTACTTCTTCTGCAGCATTGGCCATTGCTACACCAAGTCCAGCATATTTTATCATGCTTAGGTCATTATAGCCATCTCCACAAGCGATAATATTTTCACGTTTGATACCTAGTTTTGTTATCAGCCGTTCGAGTGATTGTGCTTTGTCTATGCCTAGTGGTACACATTCAAGGAAAAAATCAGCAGAACGGTACACGCTGATTTTCCCTTCCATTTCTTTAGCCATGTGCAGTTCAAGTTCATGAAGTGGGATAGGATCGCCCACGACAAGGCATTTATTGATAGGGTATTTTATTTGACGAAGAAAATCGTCATATTGTTCTACAGGCATTTTATTGATGAATGCCTCATGCTGTACGTATTGATCGTTTTTATTGGTCGCAGCAATACCCTCACCTTGATAGGTAAGAATATGCATACCTGCATTTCTTGCTTTTTGATAGATCTGAGGTACCAATTCCTCATTCAGTTTCTGCTCGAAAAGTACTTCATGATTACTCCAGTCGGTTATCTTTCCACCATTAAATGACATGATAAATCCACCATATTTGCCAATTTCTAGTTCGTCGGCTAGTGGAGTAATACCATAAGTAGGTCTTCCGGAAGCCAGAACCACTCTTACCCCCATCTGTTGTGCTTTCATTAAAGCAGTTTTTGTCTTAGGTGTAATTTCCTTTTTTGCGTTTGTCAGTGTGCCGTCTAGGTCGAGCACAATCATTTGATATTTCATATTTTTTTATTTTACAAGTACTTGAGCTAGTTTACTTTGTAATACATGTGCATCTAATACAGACATTTCGCTATCCATGATTGCAAAAGCCAAGGTGTGACCGTTGGATGCTTTGCAAAATCCTGCAAGACTACTGATGCCATAAGGGTGTGACAGGGTACCTGTCTTAACATGTAATTTACCTCTTAGTTCTGGCTTACTTAAGAGTCTTCTGGCTGTTCCGTTTATTCCTGCTACTGAAAGGTGAGTATATAAATTTTTTCGGATAGCATTGTCCTTATAGCCATAGCGTAAGGCTGCGACTAAGGATTTAGGTGAAAGATGATTATGGGTACAGAGACCACATCCATCATGTATTACTAGCTTCTTGTCTTTTAGGCCTAAATCATTCTGTACAAACTTATATAGATAATTTATTCCAGATCGTGTAAACGTGCTGTCTTTAGCATTGATATGGTTACTGATGGTATAAAGCATGGCAGTAGCTTGCGTGTTAGAACTATTTTTCCACATACGCTGTATCACACGGTCGATGCTTCGCTGAAAACGAAAAATGCATTTTGAACCTTTTGGTGTTTTACTAAAAACAAACTGAGAATCTGCTAATTGAAAGCCTTGATTACGCAGCATGGTCTTAAATTCATTTTTAACACGCTCTTTACCCTTGTATAATAAACCGTACTGTGAGAATGATAAGTCCCATGGATACCAGTGAGGCTCGGCTGTTACAGGTTTCTGGATGGTCAAATCCATATATACTTTTCCCGATAGTTTTTTTATACCTTTCCGGTGAAGAGCATTAATAAACATCTTTAAATCTGTACCTTTCAATTGTGGGTCGAGATCTGCTTTCAATGTAATGTCGCCTTGTAGAGTGTCATTTTTAATGGTACCTCGAGTATAGATGTCTGTTGTATAGCGATAATCTGTACCCAAAAGGTGGAGTCCTGCAATACCACTGATGAGTTTCATACACGATGCTGAAGGTAAAGCAAGATTTTCGTTATTGCCATATACCGGTTTGTTGGCTGTTATATCATAAACATAAATGGCAAATTTGCCCTTACATCTAGGTTTGTTGGCAAATTCATCTAAATTATCCTTCAACTGTTGGTCTATTGTAATTGATTGACCACTAAATTTGTTGTTTTCTGTCTTCTTTGTATTCTCTTTATTTCCACATGCAGACAAAACGAAGAGAGATACCAGTGAAAGAGTGGTGATACGTATTTTGCTGCTTTTGAAATATTTATTATTAAATGTATACATTGGTTCTATTTTTTGTGTCACAAATATACTAAAAACATATGATACTCGAAAATCCAATCTTTTTTTTTAGTTTTTATTTACTCATCCTTTTTTATGCTTAAGTTTTTTCTTGTTTTAATAGTTTTCTTTTTAGCTATTGGTATTTTTCTTGCTTTTTTTTGTAGCTGATAATTTTCTTTTTTTGAATTTTGTTGACATGTATCGTCTTGTGATTTGCTTACTTGGAATTGCCATGATAGAATGACTCAAATATACAAATTGTGCAGTATTTTATATCTATTTGAAAATCAACAGTTTATGCGTTTTAGCTTCGTCAGTTTAATACATGCATGCCAAAAGTATAGTGTTTACGACTCATTAGTATAGTGTTTACAACTCAAAAGTATAATGTTTACGACTCAAAAACATGGTGTTTGTCTGTTCAGAACAAAAGTTGAAGATATCGTGTATTTTGTTTTAATCAAACAAGCACATAAATCTATCTTTTTTACTTTAAAATATGTTCAGTCAATCTATTGAAAATAGTGGTAGACTCAGAAAATTTTCGTATATTTGCAAAAGTTCGATATGATATTCAAAATATAAATCCAAAAATATATACATGGCAACAGTAGACGACAAGAAGATTATCTTCTCCATGGTGGGTGTTTCTAAAATTATCCCACAGAACCAGAAACAGATTCTGAAGAACATTTATCTCTCGTTCTTCTATGGTGCAAAAATTGGAATTATCGGTCTTAATGGTGCAGGTAAATCTACTTTGATGAAAATTATTGCAGGTCTGGAACAACCTACTCAAGGTGAGGTGGTTTGGAGTCCTGGTTATAGTGTAGGTTATCTGCCTCAAGATCCTCCATTGAATGAGGAAAAGACCGTTAAGGAGAATGTTATGGAGGGTGTACAATATGTGTATGATGCCCTTAAAGAGTATGATGATATTAATGTGAAATTCGGCCTGGAGGAATATTATAGTGATCCTGACAAAATGGATCAGTTGATGAAGCGTCAGGCGGAAGTACAAGATATTATTGATGCAACAGATGCTTGGAATATCGATTCAAAATTAGAACGTGCAATGGATGCTCTTCGCTGTCCGCCTGCCGATTGGTCTGTAGCTAACCTTTCAGGTGGTGAACGTCGTCGAGTAGCACTCTGTCGTTTGCTTTTACAAAAACCTGATGTCTTATTGCTTGATGAGCCTACTAACCACTTGGATGCAGAGAGTATCGACTGGTTAGAACAACATTTGCAGCAGTATGAGGGTACCGTAATCGCTGTTACTCACGACCGTTACTTCCTTGATGATGTGAGTGAATGGATTCTAGAACTTGACCGTGGTGAAGGTATACCTTGGAAGGGTAACTATTCTTCTTGGTTGGATCAGAAAACCAAGCGTATGGCTCAGGAAGAAAAGTCTGCTTCTAAGCGTCGTAAGACTCTTGAGCGTGAGTTGGAGTGGGTTAGAATGGCTCCAAAGGCTCGACAGGCTAAGGGTAAGGCTCGTCTGAATAATTATGAGCAGATGCTTAATGAAGAACAGAAAGAACGAGATGAAAAACTTGAGATCTTTATCCCTAACGGTCCTCGTCTAGGTAATAAGGTTATCAATGCTCAGCATGTTCAGAAGGCTTTTGGTGAGAAAGTGCTCTTTAAGGATCTCAATTTTATGCTCCCACCAAATGGTATAGTCGGAGTTATCGGTCCTAATGGTGCAGGTAAGACTACCTTATTCCGTCTTATCATGGGCTTAGAGACACCTGATGGAGGTCAGTTTGAAGTGGGTGAGACCGTTAAACTGGCTTATGTAGATCAGCAACATAAGGATATTGATCCAAATAAAACGGTTTATGAAGTAGTATCTCAGGGTAATGAAAGTTTTCGCATGGGTGGACGCGATGTGAACAGTCGTGCATACCTTTCTCGTTTTAACTTTGCAGGTACTGATCAGGGTAAACTCTGTAGTGTTCTATCTGGTGGTGAGCGAAATCGTTTACAGTTGGCTTTGGCTTTAAAGCAAGAGGGTAACGTCCTTTTGCTTGATGAGCCTACCAATGATATCGATGTGAATACTTTGCGTGCTCTCGAGGAAGGTTTAGAAGCCTTTGCTGGTTGTGCCGTTGTTATCAGTCATGACCGTTGGTTCCTCGACCGTATTTGTACACATATTTTGGCTTTTGAGGGTAATGGTGAAGTCGTCTTCTTCGAAGGTGACTATTCTGAATATGAAATCAACAAGGCTAAGCGTCTAGGTAACGATGAAATCAAGAAAACCCGTTATCGTAAGTTGATGGAAGATTAAGTTTGACGTTAATTTGAAAATTTTGCCTATAGAATATCTGTTTGTTGACAGAATTCTATAGGCGTTTTTTGTTGATAATTCTATAGGGTATTGCTAAGACATCGAAGTGTGTTTTTAGGATCGAAATTAGGTGTAATATACCTAAGATGAGCAACTTACAGCTTATTTTTTTGTAATTTATTCTTTTTTTTATTGTTGTTATTAAAAAAAGTAGTATATTTGAACAGTGAATTATAGATATCAGAGAAATTGGAATTTGGTTGAACTATTTATGAAAATAGCAAGTATAGAGGTTTTTTAATTTTCAGCTTCATGAAATACTTTATTTTGTATCCATATTCTCTTATTTTAGAAACAATATAGTTGTAACATTTTTATGAAAAAAATTATTTTTGGCTTCGCTTTAGTATCGTTAGTTTTGAGTTCATGTACCAATAGTACAGAGACAACTTCACAAGCCGAAATTAAGGGAGTAGAGTATGATAATGCCTTTATCCAGATATTTGGTAAACCAAACTCTTCATGGAATATGGGTGGTTTCAAGAGTGCAGATATGTCTGTTAGCGATGACGTGCTTGATTTGACAGAATTATTTGGGACAGATAATTCTGCTAGTGCTAAGACTAATACTACACGTGCTTTTTCTGGTGAAGACATAGATTGGACAAGTGGTCAATGGAATGTTGTGGAGCAGGGGCACGTATATCCAGGTAAAGCAAAAGAAGAAATTCCTTTTAAGTACAGAATCTTAGTTGAAGATCTTGGTTCTTCTTCTAAAAACGATATGGACTATAATGATGCAGTATTTAGTGTAGCATGTGTGAAAGGTAAATATAAAGTTCCTGGTACAGGAGAAAATACAGGATACCAACCTGGTGTATGGCTCTTTGTCCAGATTGAGGCTGCTGGAGGAACTTTGCCTATTACTGTTGATGGCAACGAAATTCATAAACTATTTGGTGTGTCAACTTCTCAGATGGTAAATACAGAAGCGGGAAAGCATGATGCTACGAGTTCTATATTGATAGTCAAGAAGGTTGCTGATAATATTACTACTTTTGATTTCAATAATGATATTCCTGTTGTGGTTACTTATGCTGATGGTAGTAAAAGTGTATTGTCTACTACTTTAACAGGTGTGCCGCATAAACTTTGTGTTCCATATAGCCATGATTGGGCAAGCGAGAAAGTTGCAATCGATGATGCTTTTTCTGATTGGAAGGATATTTTAGGAATTAAATAAATTTGTTTAATGGCATTTTATACGAGTAATTATATAATCTTAATCAAAGGTTAATCTTATAAGGTGTATAAAAGGATTTCAGCAGAGTCGCTGAAATCCTTTTTTATGCGTTCTTAAATCTTATTCTTAGATGGCATGCAAGAAAACCTATGAGAAAGATGGTTGCGGTTCCACATACGATTGTGAGATAATTGTGGATGTGGGGATTAGGTAGATGAAGCCATTCAAAAGCACTAATCCAGGCTATAATTAAAATGCCGCAAATAGTGCCGATAGCTGCATCGACATTGCATGCTCTCTTGCTAACAAACCCGAGTAAAAAGAGACCGAGCATACCACCACTGAAGATACTGCTCAGTTTCCACCAGGCATCAAGTATATTGGCTACATTGATCATCAGAATAGCAATGCACATACCTAGTAAACCGATAATTAAACCGGATATCTTAAGTATTGCTAAGTAGTGCCACTCTTTGGCTTTTGGTAAAAGAGGCTTTACATAGTCGGTTAGTACGATGGTAGACGAACTTGTAATACCGGTAGCAACTGTACTCATACCTGCTGCAAAGATGGAGGCGATAAGCAGTCCTGTTATACCGTGCGGTAGCTGATGAACTATAAAATAAGGGAATACATAATCGCTCTTGATACCTTCACTTGGTAATAGATTAGTATGCACTTGATAGTAACTGTATAGTGATGTTCCTATAAGGAAGAACATGCCAGCTACAGGTATCAGTGTCCATGTGCTCTGTTTTACAGCACGGCGAGCTTCTTCAAGAGTGTTGGTGGTATGATAGCGTTGTACATAGTTCTGATCTACACCAAAGTTCTGTAGATTCACAAAAATGCCATAAATCATACAGACCCAAAATGTGGATGTCGAAAAATCAGTTAGTGAGAAACTGCCAAGCGAAAATTTATGGTTGCTTATAGCAATGGAAAATACTTGCTGCGGACCTTCCGGCATCTCGAAAAAGATAATAATAAGACAGGTGAAAGCACCAATAATCATAATCGTAGCTTGAATAGCTTCTGTCCATATAACCCCGCGTATACCACCAAGTATTGCATAGAAAATGATAGCTATAGATGTGAGTATGATCACAGTTATGATATTCCATCCTAAGAGCATATTCATAGGAAGGGCTAAAAGAAAAATGATAGTGCCGATACGAGCAATCTGGGTAAGAAGATAACAGAATGACGCGTAGACTCTAGCCCATCGGCCAAATCTTTTTTCTAAAAATCCATAAGTGGATATACTATCCTGATTACGATAGAAAGGTACAAAGTATCGACAAGCTATCCAGGCTGCAATAGGTATGGCTAAATCGAACACAAAAGGATTCCAGTTGTGCTCGTATGACATGCCGGGATTGCCTAGATAACTAATAGAACTGATATAGGTAGATAATATTGATAAACCTACTACCCAGGAGGGAATATTACCTCCACCACGAATATAATCAGATACAGATGTCTCTTTGTGATAAAATGAAGCGCCCAAGAAGACTATACCAATTGTAAATGCAAAGAAAACAACTAGATCGATAATTTCAATCATATATTTTTATTTTGTGCAAAGGTACAAAATATTATGAAGAAAATGCTATATTAATACCGATATCGTGTATTGCCACGTCCAAATGTGGCTGAAAGTAATAGACCTGCTATAAGTATGAGTAGACAAATTGGGAAAAAAAGAACTTGCACGAGGTTTTGTGCCCATGTAAAATGTGCTATACAATAATTAATAATCACTGTATAGGCTAAACCTAATAATATATAAATTATTATACCTAAAACAATCATAGTTTTTGTGTAATATTATTCGCTGTAAATAAAATATGTTTATTCGCTTTATTTTTATTGATTACGACTATAAATTTTCCGCTAAATTATTTTGTTTTACAGTCGTTTTTATTTCTTGATTGCAAAGGTAAAGAAAAAATATCAATTATACAAGAGATAATAGGAAAAAGGCAGATAATACAGATATTTACCCTTTCAGCATTCTTTTTGAGCTAAAAGGATAAATATCTGTAAGATTAAGTGTTTTTAGTTCTTAAACGAATGGATTGGTGCAGGAATTCTTCCACAACGATCTACAAATCGCTGGCTTGAGAAGGTGTTGACAGGCATGATAGGTGCATGACCTAGTAAACCACCATATTCTACAGTATCGCCAACCGACTTGCCGACTGTTGGAATTATTCGTACGGCTGTGGTCTTTTGGTTGATCATACCGATAGCGCTTTCGTCTGCAATAATACCTGATATAGTTGTAGCAGGAGTGTCACCAGGGATAGCAATCATATCGAGACCTACAGAACATACGCAAGTCATGGCTTCCAACTTCTCGATAGTAAGTGCTCCTGCTTCTACTGCATCGATCATACCTTGATCTTCACTAACAGGAATAAAAGCACCTGAAAGTCCTCCAACATATGAACTAGCCATAACACCACCTTTTTTTACCTGATCATTGAGTAAGGCTAAAGCTGCAGTTGTACCTGGAGCACCAGGATGTTCTACACCTATGCACTTTAGAATGTCAGCAACAGAGTCGCCAATGGCAGGGGTAGGAGCAAGTGAAAGGTCGATGATGCCGAATGGGACATTTAGCCGGCGACTTGCCTCCTGTGCAACTAACTGACCAACACGTGTAATCTTAAAAGCGGTCTTTTTGATAGTTTCACAAAGTAATTCAAAGTTAGCAAGTTTAGGCTTACCATTTTTATCGAGTTCTCTTCCGGCCTGAAGGTCCATCTGTTCCAAGGCATATTTTACTACACCTGGTCCGCTTACACCTACATTAATGATAGCATCTGCTTCGCTTACACCATGAAATGCACCTGCCATGAACGGATTATCATCTGGTGCGTTACACAGAACTACCAGTTTAGCGCAACCAAGAGAGTCTGCATCTTTGGTTTCCATAGATGTTTCTTTAATAATGTCGCCCATTAATCGTACCGCATCCATATTGATACCTGTCTTGGTAGAGCCAACATTTACACTAGAGCAGATACGTTCAGTGCAGGCCATAGCTTTAGGGATAGACCTGATAAGAAGTTCATCACTCTTAGTCATTCCCTTACTTACTATTGCAGAATAACCACCAAGAAAATTAACGCCTACTTCTAGAGCAGCTTTGTCGAGAGTCTTTGCAATTTGTACATAATCTCCTGGGGTATGACAGCATGCACTACCTACCATTGCAATAGGAGTGATACTGATTCGCTTGTGTACAATAGGAATACCTATTTCTCGAGAAATTTGTTCACCTGTAGCTACAAGATTTTTGGCTACTGTGGTAATTTTTGTATATATCTTTTCGCATGTAGTATTGAGATCACTATCAGCACAATCTAGAAGGCTTATACCCATTGTGATGGTTCGCACATCTAAATTTTCTTGCTCCACCATGCGATTTGTTTCGAGTACTTCCGAAATATTAATCATAGCTGTGTAGTCTTTTTCAGATTATATACGATGCATTTTGTTGAAGATATCTTCAAGCTGTATTTTTACCTGTACGCCAGTTTCCTTGCCTAATTGGGTAAGTTCGGTACTGATAGTATCGAATGATTTTGACGATTTTGTCATGTCAACAATCATCATCATATTGAAAAATTCTTGAACGATGGTCTGACTAATATCAAGGATGTTAATCTGATTATCAGCTAGGTAAGTACATACTTTAGCGATGATACCTACGGTATCTTTGCCAACTACAGTTATTATTGCTCTTGTCATGATATACTTATTTTGAATTATTTTATGCAAAGGTAAGCAAATTATAAGGATATCATGAATTTTTGATTAGAAAAATAAGAAAACTTGAACATTTATAGACTTTTTGTCAAACATAGACTCGTCGTACTGTCTTCTTCTCGTTTAGCCTATTTTTTGTTTTCCTTTTTGTTTGCTATCTTTTTTGACTTATTTTTTTTCTTTGTCTTCTTAATGCCGAAAAAGTCATGGATACCATTAAAGTCTTTTTTCAGAATCAGACCGATACCTTGGGTGTTGAGTGTATTCTTGATGAAATAGCGATCATTGCTCTGATTATACACACGAATGGCGAAATTTCCATTAGGGTGGAGTAAATAGCGAAGATCAAAATCACCGATAAAACTACTGTTTGTTGCTGATTTTGAATTATCTCGATAGCCAAATTGACCATTGAAAAGTAAACGATTGTTGAGCATACGGCCGCTTAATAGTCCTTCGTATTCTGCATTGTTCCAGCCTTCGTCACCGGTAGAGATATTGGCACCAAAATTCCAGTTGGTATTGTGAACTACTGTCTTTAGTACATTGTTAAACTGTTGACTAATCGTTCCACTAATAAGGCTCTGCATCGCCAAGGAGGCTTGGCTTTGTCGATTCGCTTCTTCTGCAACAGCATTATTGGTGTTTTTATTATAGAATCGACCGATGGCAAGCAGATATACCACTTGTTGCTTCATTTCATCAGTACCATTGATCGTACTATAAATCATTTGCTTGATGTTACTGTCTACATGAGGTAAATCCATGTCGAAGTTAACTTTCGGATCTGCTGGAGTACCTGTAATATTCATTAAACAGTTTACACGTATAGTTCCACCGCCGAAAGAGTTGCCTAGGTTCAAATCACTTAGACTCACTCCGTTTACTGTATATTGTGCTTTGAGTTGAAGTGGGGAAAGGAATGGGTCACCACTAAAAGTAATGGAACTTCCTGGCATAAACTGAAACTGTTTCTGAATAATATTCTGAATAGTGAGCTGATAAATGCCATTGTTGATAGCATAAGTACCAAACATATTGAAGGCACCCTTATTAAAGTAATTTGCATGGATAACACCATCACCATGAAGAGTGATGTAGTCTCCTGTTGCTGCATCCATTAACAATTTTACAGTAAGGTTTGGATTTGCATGAATCAGAAAATTGATTTTCATATCAGATGGAATATCAATTTCTGAAGGTTGCTCTTGCTGTTGGGGTTCAACAACTGTAGTATTTTTAGGTGTGGCATCGTGCCAATGAATAAAGTCTTGTTGTCCAACACTTTCAGGGCTTGATACATTATATTCGAATGTTGAACCTTGTTCTGGACTAGCATCAATGTCTATGATGGTTTCTCCACTTTTACCTCTGATAGAGCAGGTTCCTGTAGCATATACTGTTCCACAGAAAGTATTGTTACCAAATGTTTTTTGGTCATAGCCTAACAGATTTTGTGCTTGGATATTTATATTATAGTGCAGTTTGGATAGGTTGGTGTGGAGTAAGTCTCCATCTACAATACCGATATGTCCTTCGCGATCGTACACGGTGTCATTGTATAAGGTTATTTTATTACGAGTCGCTTTTGCCTTCATGTGCTGGAAGGAATATTCGGTGTTGAGTGGAGCTATATGTGTCTTACCTGAAGCCTCGATGTCTCCTATTAAGTTAGGACCACCGTGACTCAAAGGACCGACGAGTTGTACATCGCCATATGCTCGGGCGTCTATTTGGTCCATAAAGCTTCCGCAGAAAGATTTGAGGAAGTCAAGGTTGGTCCCTCTTGCACCAATGTTTAGCAAAATATCATTTCTTCCAGGTGCTACCCATCCGTTTATCTGTGTGTAATGCCCTGATCCTTCGTCTGCAATAGCTTGAATATCAATTTGCTCCTTAGGCTTATTATAGTTAACGTGAGCCTGTAGGGTTCCCATTGTTCCATCTTGGAAAGTGAAATGACTAACGGTAAGGTCAGCCTTGGCGTCAGGCGATTTGAATACAGATTTAAGACTTGCTTCACCAGAAGCGTATCCTCCAAATTCTACCGAGTGAAAATTGATAAGGTTAAGAATGTATTTGATATTTACATTCTGAAGGTTGACAAGGAGTGAATCTGTTGCCTGATCTGTTGCTAATCCCGAAATGAGAATGTGCTGATCATTGTGTCTTATATTAAAATGGTCTACGGTTAAATGATTTTTGTAATAAATAATGTCTGAAGGTTCAATTGCCCACAAAGAGTCACCTATAAGAATATCGGAACGATGTATGCTCATGTGGGCAGCTGGTAATCCTGTATTCATCTTATAGAATTGAGTTTCAGTATTGAGCAATCCTTTAATTTTGAGTTCAGGATTGTTATTGTTATAATGTAGTGAGGTGGCCAGTTTATTGTTATATGCAGAAGCTTCTACTTTGAAACTATTTGTGCGTCCAGATTCTGCCAACATGCTTACATGAATGTCTGCTTTTAGAGTATCGTTAGGTGTGTTCATGCGGATATAGCCATTCTTGTATTGCTTACCATTAATTATAAATTGTGGCATGTCTGCATGTAAGTTAAGTTGGTGGATACGGTCATTGAGCATTCCATTGATGGTAATAGGCTGCTGAATAGTAACCGGCAAGTGGAAAAGGTGTTGCAACCAGTCGCTTTTGCTAATTGATCCCTGAATCGTAAAGTCGTTACCGTGTACTGGTTTTGGGGCAGGAAGTCCAGGTAGGGTAGGTAGTTTATTGCCAACAAGATTGATAATACTTTGAGCTAGAGTTTCATAATTGAAATGACCTTTTAGCTGTAAATCAGCAAAATCACTTTGTAGTTTTAGTTCGTGAGTTTTATTTTGGTTACCAGCAGTTATGTGTAATTTATCTAGATAATAATTTTCTTTTGCTGAATGCATCTTAAAATGTGACAGGTCAAGATCTCCTGCTATCGTATTGATATTGTTTCCTACAAAGTCAGCTTTAGCTGTAAAGGCAAAAGTGGTAGCAGGAAAGGTCTGAGTAAGATGGAGTGCGGATGGATTAAAACGATCAACTTGAACCTTTGCTGTTACAGAAGGCTTGCTTGATGCAGAGTTAAAAAGTCCTTGAAGTGTCACTTTCGCATTGGCATCGTTGATAGAAGCAAGACCACGGAAAAGTCCGTTAAAAAACGTACCATCTACGTGTATGTTGCGATATGAATACCCCTTGTAATCTATTCGCTCAATGTTTCCTTTAGCTATAAGTTGTGATAAATGATTTTTTTTATCGGTCTTACCTTTTATATGAATACTTGTACTGAGAATGCCTAAATGCTTATCATTTAGTATTTTATCTAGATTTATACCCCTGGTTTCCAGCGTTCCATTAAACTGTTGGTTATGTTTCCCTACACTTAAGTTAACCAGACCTTGAGAAGTGGTAAGAACTCCTTTGGCAGCAAGATAGTTGCCATAGCCACCTATTTGTCCATGATAGGCTATGTTGCCTAGTCTCTTAATCATGTCTGGTATCTTAAAATGTGCTCCTGAATTATTGGCAATGAGTGAAATGCCCTTGTCGGTAATTCTCAGTTGTCTGATTTCGGCATTCCATTTAGGTTTGTAACTCCAATCTCTTACAAATCCTGAAGCGTCTACCACTACTTCATTGGCGTCGGTTTTGATATTTAGGTGTTGTATACGGCAAGATGTACTAGTACCATTGAAACTAGTAGAGATATGAACTGTACTTTGTACCTTGTACAGTTCCGGTATCAGGGCTGCGATATCGTTAAGTGTAACCGCTGATGGAGCGATCTCGCCTTCATATTCAAGCGTCGGCATGAGTAGCTTACCATTTTCGAATCGATATTGTGCTGAAATCTGAGGAATATCGATAGTGGTATGTGGTAAACAAATATGGAAATCTGTCAACTGCGCCTGTCGATGGTTAGCTTTAACTTTAAAGTTCAAATCTTTTAATTTTAGTCCTGAAACTTCTTCCATAGCCAAACGCTTAATATTGATGTTGGCTGAATCTTCTTCCAGTGCATTCACAATGATATGTGCGCTGATATCATGAATGTTAATGTGATCAAGCGTGAAAAGGCCAGGGGTTTGTGCAATAAATCGCTTGTTCCATTGCACAGATCCATGTCTAATGATGAGAGAGTTAATCTGTAAATTAATAGGAGAGTGGCTCGTCGTATCCTTAGAAGCTAAAGAATCGAGTATAAATTGAAAGTTAGGCTTAGATTGCCTAGTTTGTTGATATAAATTAGCATTCAGACCGAAAACTTGGGCTGAAGAAATTCTAATCTTACCTTGAAGTAGGTCGAGTAAATCTATACGCACAGAAAGGCGATATGCTTGGAGCATACGTTCTTCTTCATGATCGTACATCTGGACATTGTCGATAATAAGTCGGTTAAATATTCCAATGTCAATTTTTTCTACGGAAACCCTTGTTCCAAACTTATTTTCCAAGGCAGTGCTTACTTGGCTACCTACATAAGACTGCACTACTGGAATATGCAGTAATGTAACAATACCAAAATATAGTCCTGCTAAGGTCCATATAAAGGTGTTAATGATATGTTTGAGTCTTTTCAGATGTCCCTAATTTAATATGTTTTGCTTAAAGCTAAGCAAAGATAGTAAAAAAGTTTGTAATTTGTAAACCCTGCTTTACAAAAGTTTATAATTTGCCAATTTTTGCAAGAAAATATAACTTTTTGTTTCTGAATTAACATAATTTTCGCTATATTTGCAAACATACTATTCATTAAAGAAAATTTATTCAATTAATATTTCAGCAGGGATGAGAATATCCCATAAAAGATGTAGTTATGGCAAATGTAATTAAGTTACGTCGGGGCCTAGACATTAATCTTATAGGAAAGGCTGAGGAGAAACTAACAGAACTCTCTAAATGTGAGGAATTCGCATTGGTTCCAGAGGCTTTTGTTGGTATTACTCCTAAAGTTGTTGTCCATGAGGGAGATGTGGTCAAGGCTGGAGATGCTTTGTTTGTGAATAAAGCTTTTCCTGAGGAAAAATTTGCTTCACCTGTTAGTGGTACTGTTACTGCTATCGTGAGAGGTGAACGTAGAAAGGTGCTCTGCGTAAAAGTAAGGGCTGATCTAAATCAGCAGTATGTAGATTTCGGTATCAAGAATGTCGATGAATTAACTAGTGAAGAAGTAAAGAAAAGTCTGTTGGATGCAGGTTTGTTTGGCTACATGAACCAACTTCCTTATGCTATTGCAACAAATCCAAGTACAACGCCTAAGGCTATTTTTGTTTCTGCTTTGCGCGACATGCCTCTTGCTGGTAATTTTGAGTATGAATTGAAAGGAAATGAGGAGGCTTTTCAGACTGGTATTTCTGCCCTCTCAAAAATTGCAAAGGTGTATTTAGGGGTCGGAAAGAATCAGTCTAATCAAACTCTGTTATCTGCTAAGAATGCGGAAGTTAACGTTTTCGATGGAAAGTGTCCTGCAGGTAATGTAGGAGTTCAAATTAATCATATAGATCCTGTTAATAAAGGTGAAGTCGTTTGGACTGTGGATCCTTCTGCAGTAATCTTCTTTGGTCGTCTTTTCTTGACGGGTAAAGTGGATCTTCGTAAGAAAGTAGCTGTTGCTGGTAGTGAAGTTAAAGACCCTTCTTATGTTGAAGTATTGGTAGGCACACCATTGAAGGCTATACTCGAAGGTAATTTAAAACAAACGGAACATGTACGTATCTTGAATGGTAACCCACTTACAGGTATAAAATCTTCGATTGAGGATTATCTTCATGCACATGTCTCAGAGGTTACAGTAATACCAGAAGGTGATAATGTAGATGAACTCCTGGGTTGGATTATGCCAAGAACTAAACAGTATTCTGCTAATCATAGTTATTTTTCATGGCTCTTTGGTAAGAAAGCCTATAATCTGGACGCCCGTATTAAAGGTGGTGAGCGTCATATGATTATGAGTGGCGAATATGATAAGGTCTTGCCAATGGATATTTATAGCGAATATCTAATAAAGGCCATTATCGCTGGTGATATTGATAAACAGGAACAATTAGGTATTTATGAAGTAAGTCCTGAAGATTTTGCTTTGGCAGAGTTTGTTGATTCATCTAAACTGCCGTTGCAGAAAATTGTCAGAGAAGGACTGAATACACTTCGAAAGGAGAATGCTTAATTATTTAATTATTACAAAATGAGTGCTTTAAAAAATTATTTAAATAAGATAAAGCCAAACTTTGAAGAGGGTGGTAAGCTGCATTCGCTTTGGAGTGTCTATGATGGTTTCGAGAGTTTCCTCTTTGTGCCTAATAAGACATCGCAGAGTGGTGTTTCTATCCATGATGCTATCGATAGCAAGCGCATCATGAGTTTTGTGGTTATCGCTTTGTTGCCAGCTCTATTGTTTGGTATGTATAATGTAGGTTACCAGAATTATTTGGCAGCAGGTACACTTGCAAATGCTTCTTTCTGTGAGATTTTTGGCTTTGGATTTTTAGCTGTATTGCCGAAGGTAATATTAAGCTACGTTGTAGGTTTAGGCATTGAGTTCGCTTGGGCCCAGTGGAAACATGAGGAAATTCAGGAGGGTTATCTTGTTACAGGTATTATAATTCCACTGATCATCCCTGTAACTACACCGTGGTGGATATTGGTATTAGCTATTGCTTTTTCTGTAGTCTTCTGCAAGGAAATCTTCGGTGGTACTGGTATGAATATCTTTAATGTTGCTATAGGTGCCCGTATGTTTCTGTTCTTTTCTTATCCAAGTTGTATGACAGGTGATAATGTATGGGTTGCTAAAGATGCTATTCTGGGACTAGGTAATAATCTGCCAGATGCTTTCACTATGGCTACTCCTTTAGGACAGATTGCTCAGGGCTCTGCTGTTCAGGCTTCCTTAAGCGATATGATCTTCGGCTTTATTCCAGGTTCTATAGGTGAAACTTCTGTAATTGCTATTGCTATAGGAGCTGTTATTTTGCTCTGTACAGGTATTGCTAGTTGGAAGACAATGTTGAGTGTCTTCGTAGGTGGAATTGCTATGGCTCTTCTTTTCTCTGCCACTGGTAAGACTCCTATCGCTTGGTATGAGCACATTGTTTTAGGTGGTTTCTGTTTTGGTGCTGTATTTATGGCAACAGATCCTGTTACATCAGCACGTACAGAATGTGGTAAATGGGTATATGGTTTCATTATTGGTGCGCTTGCGGTAATCGTTCGTGTACTAAACCCGGGTTATCCTGAAGGTATGATGTTAGCCATTTTCTTCGGTAATATGATAGCTCCTCTTATTGATTATTGTGTGGTAGAACGCAACATTTCTAAGAGAGCAAAACGTTTAATTAAATAAGGAGGGCATGGCAATGAAAACTAATTCAAATTCATATACCATTATTTATTCGGCAGTAATTGTCATAATTGTAGCCTTCCTGCTCGCATTTGTTTTCAAGGCCTTGAAGCCTATGCAGGATGCTAATGAAGCACTTGATAAGAAAAAGCAGATTTTATATAGTTTGAATATTCGTAATCTGAATAACGCTGAAACAGAGGAAACTTATGCGAAGGTTGTTAAATCGGAAAAAAGTGTAAATGAGGGTAGGGGTACTATCTATACTTGTAATATCGATGGTAAAACTAAGTATGTATTCACCGTCAAAGGAATGGGTCTTTGGGGTGGCATCGGTGGTTATATCTCAGTAAATGATGATAAAAATACAGTATATGGTGCTTACTTTACTCATGAAGGTGAAACTGCTGGACTTGGTGCAGAAATCAAAGATAATCAGAGTTGGCAAGAAAAATTCCAGGGAAAGAAACTCTTTAAGGATGGTGTAACTAATGAAATTGCACTCTCTGTAAAGAAAAAGGTGGAAGACCCTGTTACACAGGTAGATGCTGTGACTGGAGCTACTCTGACCAGTAATGGTGTTGCTGAGATGCTGATGGATAAAGATAAAGGTCTAGGACAGTATCTTGATTTCTTGAATCAAAAATAATTAACCGTAATATATTATTTCAAGATGAGTTTATTTTCAAAACAAAATAAAGCCGCATTCATGGAGCCTCTGCACTTGAACAACCCTATTATGGTTCAGGTTCTAGGTATCTGTAGTGCGTTGGCTGTAACTTCACAGTTGAAGCCTGCTCTCGTTATGGGTTTGGCTGTAACAGTGATTACTGCTTTTGCTAATGTAATTATTTCTATCATCCGTAATACAATTCCTATGCGAATTCGTATTATTGTACAGTTGGTAGTGGTTGCTGCCTTGGTGACTATCGTTAATCAGGTATTGAAGGCTTTCGCTTATGATGTGAGCGTTCAATTGTCTGTATACGTTGGTCTGATTATCACAAACTGTATTCTGATGGGGCGTCTGGAAGCGTTTGCTATGAGCAATAAACCTTGGCCTTCTTTTCTCGATGGTGTGGGTAATGGCTTAGGCTATGCTATCATTCTAATTATCGTAGGTGCTTTCCGAGAGTTGTTTGGTCGTGGTAGCCTTTTAGGTTTCCAACTTATTCCTCAGTCATTCTATGATACAGTAGGATATATGAATAATGGTATGATGACTATGTCTTGTACAGCCCTTATTCTTATTGGTGTTGTTATCTGGATTAATCGTGCTTTTTTTGCTAAGGACGATAAATAATTTTAAAAGACAAGAAAAATGGAACACGCAATATCATTATTCTTCAAGTCTATTTTTGTAGATAATATGATTTTCGCATACTTTTTAGGTATGTGTTCATATTTGGCTGTAAGTAAGAATGTTAAAACGTCGCTTGGATTGGGTATCGCAGTTACTTTTGTGTTGCTTGTAACCGAACCTGTTAACTATTTGCTTCAAACAATGGTGCTTGGCCCTAATTGTCTAGTTGACGGCGTAGATTTGAGCTATTTGAGCTTTATTCTTTTTATCGCAGTTATAGCTGGTATTGTACAGTTGGTAGAGATGGCTGTAGAAAAATATTCTCCATCACTCTATGCAGCCCTTGGTATCTTCTTGCCGTTGATTGCTGTAAACTGTGCAATTATGGGTGCCTCTTTGTTTATGCAGCAACGTATTCTTCTCGATTCTTCTAATGCTCAGGCTATTTCTAATATTTGGGATAGTTTTGCTTATGCTTTGGGTAGTGGTATCGGATGGACGCTTGCTATTGTGATGTTTGGTGCTATTCGTGAAAAAATGGCTTATAGCGATGTACCTAAGCCTCTTCAGGGTATGGGTATCGCTTTTATTACTGTGGGTCTCATGGCTATGGCTATGATGTGCTTCAGTGGTCTGCAGTTTTAGTTAACATGCTTACAAGAAGATAATAATTATGGGACAATTTATAATACTAAGTATAGCAGTCTTCTTGATCATCATTTTGCTTTTGGTGGTTATTCTGCTTGTTGCTAAGAAATATCTTAGTCCAAGTGGTAAGGTTACTATCACAATCAATGGTGATCAGAAGTTGGAAGTAGAACAGGGTAGTACTCTGCTTTCTACGTTAAATGAAAATGGCATACATCTTTCTTCTGCCTGTGGTGGTAAGGGTAGTTGTGGTCAGTGTCGCTGTCAGGTGCTTGAAGGCGGTGGTGAAATTTTAGATACAGAAAAAGGTCACTTTACTCGTAAGGAAATCAAGGATCATTGGCGTTTAGGATGCCAAACCAAGGTGAAAAATGATCTTTCAATTAAGGTTAGTGATGCTATCCTTAATGTAAAAGAATGGGAGTGTACTGTTATCAGTAATAAGAATGTATCAAGCTTTATCAAAGAGTTTAAGGTGGCTTTACCTCCAGGTGAACACATGGACTTCATCCCGGGTTCTTATGCACAGATTAAGATTCCTGCTTATGACTGTATTGACTATGATAAGGATTTTGATAAAGAACTTATTGGTGAGGAGTATATTGGTGCATGGAAGAATTTTAATATACTCTCTCTGAAGGCTCATAACCCAGAAGATACAGTTCGTGCTTACTCTATGGCTAACTATCCTGCTGAGGGTGATATTATTACTTTGACAGTTCGTATTGCAAGTACTCCATTTTTACCACGTCCTCAGGTCGGTTTCCAGGATGTACCAACAGGTATTGGTTCTTCATATATCTTCTCTTTGAAGCCTGGTGATAAAGTAATGATGAGTGGGCCTTATGGTGACTTCCATCCTAATTTCACTAGTGGAAAGGAGATGATTTGGATTGGTGGTGGTGCTGGTATGGCTCCTTTACGTGCTCAGATTATGCATATGACAAAAACATTGCACTGTACTGATCGCGAAATGCATTTCTTCTATGGTGCTCGTAGTTTGAGCGAGGCTTTCTTTATGGAAGACTTCTGGGAGCTGGAGAAAGAATTTCCTAATTTCCACTTGCATTTGAGTCTCGATCGTCCTGACCCTAAGGCTGATGAAGCTGGTGTGAAGTATTATGCTGGTTTTGCTGTTAACTGTGTACGTGATACTTATTTGAAGGATCATGAAGCACCTGAAGATTGTGAATACTATCTCTGTGGACCTCCAATGCTGATTAAGACTGTAACTGATTATTTGGATAGTATTGGTGTAGAGCCGGAGAGTATCATGTATGATAATTTTGGCTAATATATTTTCAACATGATAGTGTAAAAAAAAGGGATCGGGCTAATTGGTTGCCCGATCCCTTTTTTGTGTTCATTATCTTTTAGGGCTATCCGCTAAAACTTTTTATTGTCACAGAAGTAACATTCAATTGCTGATTATAAGCGATTGAATGTTGTTTTTTTAAAGGTATGTCACTAATCACTTAATACTCATTCCTATCGGCTGTTTAATAAATACATCCATAAGAGTAAGATTGTTTTCTCCAAAAAATGCTTTTGGAAGCTTTTAATGGCTGGCTGTGAAGTAAAATGGTTCAATTATATGTTTTTTTGTAGAATATCAAATGTCTTTTTAAGCGAGTTGATAATCTTTTTTACAGTTTTTTTTAGAGATTTTCGTAGTTTGGTATTTAAGGATAAATGATATCTTTATTAAGTCTCTAATTGGAATCGATAGGTAATGAATGAGGGGATAGAGAATAAAAAAAAGAAACCTTTCTAAAAGAAAGATTCCTTTTTAATGAGGTGCCTAGCAGAGTCGAACTGCTCTACACGGTTTTGCAGACCGTTACCTAACCGATCGGCCAAGGCACCGTTATCACGGTGAAGCACCATTTCTTGATTGCGAGTGCAAAGGTATGAAAAAAAAATGATACCACCAAACTTTTAATTGTTTAGATTGTATATTTTTTTAGAATATTTGGAATTGCAAGTATGAGCGGTTTGGAAGGTCGAAAAATAAAATAGGAAGAAAATAAAAATATTTTCTTCCTATTATAATTAAGAGGTGCCTAGCAGAGTCGAACTGCTCTACACGGTTTTGCAGACCGTTACCTAACCGATCGGCCAAGGCACCATTATTACGGTGAAGCACCATTTCTTAATTGCGAGTGCAAAGGTATGGATTTTTTTTGATATAGCCAAACTTTTGTTTGCTTTTTTATTGATTTTTTTGTGAAAAAGCTGATGCTTTTCTGTAACAGCGTGGTCGTGAGCTACTTTGTTGTCTTTGTTTTTTTAGAATTTCGTCGTGAAGTGTGCAGCCAGCGCAGCCATAACATTTGTCTTTGGAATGCTTTATGGTTTGAATGATACGATAAATGGCATAAATCCATGCACTTAAGACAATTATGGCAACAATGATATATTGTACAGTTAATAATTCCATATTGTTAAAATAAAAAAAATAGGGGCAAGTTATCAAGAACTGCCCCCATATATTATGTGTGACTAAATTAATAGCTTTTCGCAATAATTACGCGATACTTAGAAGGCTTACCTGTAACCATGTCGACACCAGGAGTTTGTTCGTAAGCGAAAGGCACGCAACGGATAGTAGCCTGTGTGTCTTCTTTGATTTTAGCTTCAGTTTCTGCTGTACCATCCCAGTGGCAAAGGAAGAAACCACCATCCTTAATACGCTCTTTAAATTCTTCGTAATCATCGCATTCGTAAATCTTAGAATCACGATATTTCACAGCACGGTCGTAGATATTCTGCTGGATATCATCAAGCAAATTTTTGATACGTTCTACGATACCATCAAAAGTAACGTTTTCTTTCTCGAGAGTATCACGACGCATTACCTCAATAGTGTTGTTTTCGAGGTCACGACCACCCATAACAAGACGAACAGGTACACCCTTCAACTCATAATCTGCATATTTGAATCCAGGACGCTTATTGTCAGCATCGTCATATTTTACAGAAACACCAAGTTCTGTTAATTGATCGATAACAGGCTGTAGTTTTTGGTTCAGCTGTTCATGTTGTTCGTCATTCTTATATATAGGAATGATAACTACTTGCACTGGAGCTAATTTTGGAGGAAGTACTAAGCCATTATCATCAGAGTGAGTCATGATAAGTGCACCCATCAAACGAGTAGAAACACCCCATGAAGTAGCCCAAACATATTCAGGTTTATTCTCTTTGGTAAGATATGTAACATCGAAACTCTTAGCAAAGTTCTGTCCTAAGAAGTGAGAAGTACCACTCTGGAGAGCTTTACCGTCCTGCATCATAGCCTCAATAGTGTAAGTGTCGAGAGCACCTGCAAAACGTTCTGTCTCACTTTTTACGCCCTGAATAACTGGTACAGCCATATATTTTTCTGCAAAATCTGCATATACATGAAGCATATCCTGTGCCATCTTTTCAGCCTCTTCGCGAGTTGCATGAGCAGTGTGACCTTCCTGCCATAAAAACTCTGAAGTACGAAGGAAAGGACGGGTACGCATTTCCCAGCGCATAACGTTGCACCATTGATTGCACTTAATAGGCAGATCTCGCCAACTGTGAATCCAATTTTTATATGTATTCCAGATAATAGTCTCAGAAGTAGGGCGGATAATAAGTTCTTCTTCTAACTTAGCCTCAGAGTCTACCTCAACGCTATTACCGTCTTCTGAAGATTTCAGACGATAGTGAGTAACAACGGCACATTCCTTTGCAAAGCCTTTAACGTGCTCTGCCTCGCGAGAAAGAAAGCTTTTAGGGATAAGGAGAGGGAAATAGGCGTTCTGTACACCTTTAGTTTTGAACATTTTGTCCAATTGCTCTTTCATTTTCTCCCAGATAGCAAAACCATAAGGTTTGATAATCATACATCCTCTGACAGGAGCCTGTTCTACCAAGTCTGCCTTGGTCACCAAATCGTTATACCACTGACTATAATTGTCAGAACGTTTGGTAAGTTCTTTTAATTCTTTTGCCATTATACTAATGTTTATATTTTATTTTGCTCGCAAAAGTACAAAAAAATGTTGATAAACTGAATTACTTAGTGAAAAAACAATTATCTTTGCAAATAATTCGTTTATAAAAAGATTAGAGATTATGAGAAAGATGAAGATTACAGTAGTCGCATTGGCTGCTTTGTTAACAGTTTCAAGCTGTGGTACAAGCCAGGGAACAGGTACTGGTATTGGTGCTGGTGCTGGTGCAGTTTTAGGTGGTTTAATTGGTGGTTTGGCTAATAATAGTCATCATGGAACAGGTGCTGTTGTAGGTGCTGCTATCGGTGCTGCTGTTGGTGGTTTGGCTGGTAATCGTATTGGTGCTCACATGGACAAGAAAAAGGCTGAAATTGCTCAGCAGGTTTCTAATGCTAAGGTTGAGGAAGTTACTGATGCGAATGGTTTGAAAGCTATTAAGGTTACTTTCGATAGTGGTTTACAATTTGATTTGGGTAAGTCTACTCTTAAGTCTGCAGCAAAAAATGATTTGGCTAAATTTGCTTCAACATTGAAAAATGATCCAATGTTGGCTGTAGATATTCAAGGTTATACAGATGCAACAGGTGGTGATGCTATTAATCTACCTTTGAGTGATAAGCGTGCTAAGGCCGTTTCTTCATACTTGGTCTCTCAGGGTGTTTCTAGCAGTCAGTTTAAGAATGTTGCAGGTTACGCTAGTGCTAACCCAATCGTTAATGCTACTGTAGCTCCTGAAAACCGTCGAGTTGAGGTTTATCTGTACGCCAGCGATAAAATGGTAAAGAGTGCAGAAAATGGTACGCTTGAATGATGAAAAAAAAAATATTTGTAATTTTAAGATGGATGGTGGCACTGTTTTTCAGTACCACCATTCTTGCTGTAGTGATATATAGGTTTTTACCTGTATATTTTACACCTTTAATGTTTATTCGTTGTGGTGAACAATTAGCTGATGGTAAGAGTCTTACCATGCATCATCACTGGGTGTCTATGGATAAAATCTCAGAGCACATGCCAGTGGCAGTAATGGCTAGTGAAGATCAAAGATTTTTACTTCATCATGGTTTTGATTTTGGTGCTATCCAGAATGCTGCTAAGCACAATTTGCGTGGAGGAAGTAAAATCCATGGTGGAAGTACAATTAGTCAGCAAACGGCTAAGAATGTGTTCCTTTGGCCGGGTCGTAGTTGGGTTCGTAAAGGCTTCGAAGTGTATTTTACTTTTCTTATTGAAACTCTATGGAGTAAGCAACGTATAATGGAGGTGTATCTTAATAGTATAGAGATGGGTGATGGTATTTATGGTGTAGATGCTATTGCTGAATATCATTTCCATAAGAATGCTAAGGATTTGTTTAGGGGAGAATGTGCACTTATTGCTGCAACTCTGCCTAACCCGCGTCGATTTGACTCGTCTAATCCTAGTGCATATATGCGCAAACGCAAAAGACGTATTGAACGAGAAATGAAGTTTATACCTGTTTTTCCAGAAGAGGGTGAAGATGTTGATCCCAAAACTGTTGTGGGCGGTGCTTATCGTGGTAAATAATAGCATGATAAGTAGCTAGTCTGGAAAACTTGATAGAATAATAAAATGGAAGAAAAAGAATTGTTAAGTCAGCTGAATGATTCTCAGCGGGCTGCTGTCGAATATCTTGATGGAGCATCATTAGTTATAGCTGGAGCTGGTTCTGGTAAGACACGTGTGCTGACCTATAAAATTGCATATTTGTTAATGAAAGGATATGAGCCTTGGGATATTTTGGCTCTTACCTTTACTAATAAAGCTGCTAAGGAAATGCAATCGCGTATAGGAAGTCTTGTTGGTGCTGATCGTGCCCGTTATCTCAATATGGGTACTTTTCATTCCATTTTTGCCCGTATCCTTCGTCGTGAAGCTGCTCATATTGGTTATAATCCTAATTTTACTATTTATGATGAAGCTGATTCTCGTTCTTTGATTAAGACGATTATCAAAGAGCTGCAGTTGGATGATAAAATTTATAAACCTGCTGGTGTACATAGTAAGATTTCAATGGCTAAAAACCATTTGATAATGCCAGCTGATTATGCGCTGGATAGAGAGTTGATTAGTCGTGATATTGATACTCGTCAACCTGCTATTAGTCAGATATATACGACTTATCAGCAACGGTGCCAAAACGCAAATGCAATGGATTTTGATGATTTGTTAGTTTTGACATATATTCTTTTCAGAGAACATGAAGATATACGCCGAAAGTATGCAGATCATTTTAGATTCATTTTGGTGGACGAGTATCAGGATACCAACTATGCACAACAGTGTATCATATTGCAGTTAACTAAAGAAAATCCACATGTTTGTGTAGTAGGCGACGATTATCAAAGTATTTATGGTTTCCGTGGTGCGAATATTGATAATATTCTTAAGTTTAGTAAGTTGTATGCTAATGCACAACTTTTTAAATTAGAACAGAATTATCGTAGTACTCAACATATTGTGTCTGCTGCTAACAGTTTGATGAAAAAAAATGAACGTCAGATACCGAAAGATGTATTCAGTACAAATGCCGAAGGTGAGAAGTTGACGTTGAAGCCTGCTTACAGTGATAAAGAAGAAGCAATGATTGTCTGCAAAGATATCAAGCGTATTATGGCGGCAGATCATGCACAGTATTGTGATTTTGCTATTTTATATCGTACTAATTCTCAGAGTAGAAGTTTTGAGGAGGAAATGCGTAAACAGGATATTCCATATCGTATTTTTGGAGGGTTGAGTTTTTATCAACGTAAAGAAATTAAGGATATCATTGCTTATTTTCGTTTGATTGCTAATCCGAATGACGAGGAGGCTTTTAAACGTATTATTAATTATCCGTCTCGTGGAATCGGCAATACCACTTTGGCAAAAATTGCAGAGGCGGCACGTAAATATGGAGTAAGTTTTTGGGATGTTATCTGTTCACCTACTCATTTTGGCCTGAATGTAAACAAGGGAACTCTTAATAAATTGGATGTTTTTAGAGCTCTGATTACTTCTTTCATGGAAAAAATGCCAAAAGTAGATGCATTTGAGTTGGGACAGGAAATTATTAAAGTTAGTGGCATCACTGCTGATATTTATTCTTCACGTGAACCTGAAGCCTTGTCTCGACAGGAAAATTTAGAAGAGTTCCTGAGTGGTATGCAAGATTTTGTCGAAGGTAGACGAGAAGAGGGAAGAGAAGATGAAATATTTCTTTCCGATTTTCTCCAAGATGTTGCTTTGATGTCAGATTTGGATAGTGATAGTAATGGTGAAGACGAGCAGAGTAGAGTCTCACTGATGACTATTCATAGTGCAAAAGGTCTTGAGTTCTCTACAGTCTTTATAGTCGGATTAGAGGAGAATATCTTTCCAAGTCCTATGGCTGCTAGTTCGGCACGGGAATTGGAAGAGGAGCGTAGATTGCTTTATGTTGCTATTACGCGTGCAGAAAAACACTGTATTCTTACTTGCGCTAGAAATCGTTGGCGTTATGGTAAGATGGAATATGACACTCCAAGCCGATTCCTTCGTGATATTGACCCAGCTTTGCTGAATGTGGAAAGTGAAAGGGGCGGAATGGATAGCTCTGTTGATACAGATTATACTGCCCGTTATAGTGGTCATACAAGTCGTTATTCAAGTATTTATAATCAGTCTAAGCCAAAAGAAGTTCATTTAACTCAATCGCATTCGAATCAGAATTTGAGAAGGGTAGTGCCTTCTTCTGCTGCCGCGAGTACAGTTTCGTCATCTATGGTTAGTACTAATGCTGGTAATCTGTCTGTAGGTAGTATTATAGAACATCAGCGTTTTGGTATCGGTGTCGTTCAAAAATTAGAGGGAACTGGAGAAAACACCAAAGCTACAGTAGAATTTAAGAATGCCGGTACTAAGCAACTTCTTTTGAAATTCGCACGTTTTAGTATTGTGGGCTAATAAATACCAAGTCTATAAGAACTTTAAAAGGCATCCTTTATTTTTAAAGGATGCCTTTTAAAGTTCTTATAGACTTTCATCATCAGGCTTTTCGATATTTCTAGAATTTGTCTTGGGTAATCTTTGTTTACGTCGAAGCCAAGCCGCTTTCCTTTTTTCATAATCTTCGCGATGACGCTCTAGATAATTATCAGCCATATAGATTTATTCTTTATCGAATCTACTATAAATAACACTGATTGTTATTGGAGATTCATTTTTATCAAAACTTGTACCTCTAACTAATTTGGTACTTCCTAACGACATATCATTTGTTACCTTAGAAATAGTTGTTGTAGAACTATTTGTCGTCGTAGAAATCGTAATAGGTACGATGATGGCTTTATTCCAGTTCTCACTATTTGTACCATTCTGTTTTGCCTTCCACATGCTAGTTACAATGCCTGAAATGTTATTGAAGTTGTAAGCATTAGACACTGTACTTGTAGAAGTTGAAGTATAAGTTGTATAGTAGGATGTGCGATAATTAATAATATCTCTATTTTCAAAGAATGATTTCATACTGTCTACAGGAATAATCATCAGTGTAGTAGGGATTGGTAATTCGTACTTCTCTGAAGTTTGATTATTGATACGTCTTATTACCATTTTCGCACTACTAATTGAATCATTTTCATGATTGCGCATAATTTCCTCGATAGGCAATGTTACAGTAGTAAACAGTCCAGCGGGAGTCTTGATATAAGTACAGCTCTGATCTGCTGCCATTTGTGTCATTAGCTCTTTATTGTTAGCTATGCTTGTATGCTGCAATACCTCTGAGGTTCCATCGAGGAAATCGTACGAAACATATTTAACAGTACTAGAATTTCCCTGTTTTACACCTGAAATGGTATCGTATTTTACAGTAGTATCATAGAACATTGTTAAACGAGCATTATAAATGTATAGCATGTTTCCTGTACCTGCAGTATGCTCGAAATATAGACCTGGAGATACGTAGTGATTAAATTTGTAACTATTTTTAAAATTCTTCGGCTCTTTATTATACATTTTTGCGATATAGTCACCATAGTTCTTGTAAGTGACACCATCTTTAGTATAGTTATCGTTTAGCCAAAATCTTGTAAAGTGTTGATAACCAGTTAAATCACCTAATCCGTTAGTTCTATTAAAGTCTGCAGCAGTATACACGCGAGAGCTAATAGCCTTTTCATTTACATAGCCTGCAGTTTTAGGATTAAAAGTGGTATAATAATTCACACCTTCTTCCATCGGCTTGTCCATCGGATAGATAGATGCTTTCATATTGGTTAAGCTATCGCCGTAAAAACTATTATAGTAGACGAGAACGCTTGTAGAATCCACGATAACGGAACCATCAGTATCTCTATTGATTTTGCGTGTAACTCTTACAGAGTCATTGAGCATGTAGGTAGAGTCAACAAAGTATGCTTCGTCCTCAAGAACATGCAACTGCGTCATATAGTTACCTGTAATGTAACTCATCGTTTCTGGGTCTTTCACTCGTCCCAGATAGCCAGTCGTATTATTTGCCAACACAGAATCTGGTACATAAGAATCAGAAATTACACCAAATGTATCTGTAGATACAATGATGTTATCCATATCATCAGTAAGGCTTCCGCCAATAGTGTCGGTTGTGTCGTCGCATGCTGTAAATGCAAAAGCAACGGCAGCAATAGTTGCCAAAGATTTAAAATTCATGTGATATTATAAATGAATAATATATATATTTTTTATTCACCGGCTATCTTATTAAAGAAGTCAGCATAAGACTGAGCATAGTCATCGCCAGGATTGCTCATTACAGGAATGTTTTTCTCCTTGGCATATGCCAAAAGTTCTGGATTAACGTCTTTACCAGCTTCAATGATGCCATCACTATAGTCGATAGCTAGTTTACCTAATTCCATAAAATCAAACGGTTTTGCATAACCTTCGAGTAAACTGCTCTGTGCTTCTTTGAAATCAACTAATTTAGTAAAGTCTTCGCCAAGATCACTCTTCAGCTGATTTTCGTGGAATGAAGTGATAACTTTAGCATTTGCAAATGAAGGTTCTTCATTGAAAGCTTTCTTAATGTAAAAAGGAACAACTGCACTAATCCATCCTTGACATACGATAATATCAGGTGTCCAACGTAATTTCTTAACAGTTTCCAATACGCCACGAGCATAGAAAATAGCTCGTTCACCATTGTCTGCATAGTCATCGCCACTTTCATTTGCACTCATTTGTCGCTTTTGGAAATAGTCATCGTTGTCGATGAAGTAAATCTGCAATCTTGAGGTAGGTATTGAAGCCACCTTAATGATTAGTGGGTGGTCCGTTTCATCGATAATAAGATTCATTCCTGAAAGGCGAATTACTTCGTGTAATTGGCCCCTACGTTCATTAATTGTACCCCACTTAGGCATGAATGTGCGGATCTCAAATCCTGCTTCTTGTGTCTTCTGTGGTAGGTCTCTACCTAATATAGACATTTCTGTCTCTGGTACGTACGGAGTAATTTCCTGGTTAATGAATAATACTTTCTTTGCCATTTTATAACTTTTATAGTGTTGCAAAGGTACAAAAAAAAGTTCTTTTTTTGTCATAAAATCTATTAAAACCGATAATTGTGACCATTTTTGGCATATTTTTATAATATTTCTTTCTTATTTAAGAAAAAAGTTGTTATTTTGCAAACCGATTGAGAAAACTTATTTTGCGAAATGAAAGTATTCAATAGAATTGTTGACCTCCAGAACGAACTTTTTGATGTTCGCCGCGAAGGTAAGAAGATGGTAGGATTTGTCCCTACAATGGGTGCCCTTCATGAGGGACATGCTTCACTTATCAAAAAGAGCGTTGAGGATAATGATATAACAGTGGTGTCTGTTTTCCTGAATCCTACTCAATTTAATGATAAAGGTGATTTGGAGCGTTATCCACGTACACTTGATGCTGATTGTGCATTGGTTGAATCTTGTGGCGCAGATATTGTGTTCGCACCAACAGTCGAGGAGATGTATCCTACTCCTGATCAGCGTCACTTTGAGTTTCCTCCTGTTACAACTGTTATGGAAGGTGCTCGTCGTCCTGGGCATTTTAATGGCGTATGCCAAGTGGTTAGTCGCCTTTTTTATATAGTTAAGCCAGATAGAGCTTATTTTGGAGAAAAAGATTGGCAGCAGATTGCTGTTATCAAGCAGTTGGTAAAGTACATTAATTCTGATGTGGAGATAGTTGAATGTCCAACTGTTCGTGAAACTAACGGATTAGCAAAAAGTAGTAGAAATACGTTATTAACAGATGATGAGCGTGCTATAGCTCCTAAAATATATGCAACGCTTGTAGCAAGTGTTGAGTATGCTAAGAGTCATACTGTACAGGAAACTCATGATAAAGTAGTAGCTGATATTAATGCTGTTGAAGGTTTGGAGGTTGAATACTTTTCTATAGTCGATGGTAATATGCTTACAGATGTAGAAAGTTGGGATGCTCCATATATCGCTGGTTGTATCACAGTATACTGTGGTAAAACACCAATTCGTTTAATCGATCATATTACATATAAAAATAAAGACTAGTCATGCAAATCGAAGTGTTAAAATCAAAACTGCATTGTGCGACGGTTACTGAAGCTAACTTGAATTACATGGGAAGCATTACCATCGATGAAGATTTGATGGATGCTGCAGGATTGATTGCTGGCGAGAAAGTTCAGATTGTTGATAATAATAATGGTGAGCGTCTAGAGACTTATATTATAAAGGGTGAGCGTGGTTCTGGTGCTATTTGTTTGAATGGAGCTGCTGCACGTAAGGTTCAGGTTGGTGATACTGTTATTATCATAGCTTATGCAATTATGGATTTTGAAGAGGCTAAGACCTTTAAGCCAACTGTAATATTCCCAAAAGAAGGAAACAAGCTTTAAAAGAAATATAAATTGTCGAGAGCAGAAGTTAGAGTCGGTCGTTATTTAACGATTGGCTCTTTTTTTTTGATGTTGAATGAATAAAAAAAGGAATGAAGTTTTTGACTTCATTCCTTTATGAAATATTTTGATTTTTGGTTATTATTCGATAACAACCAGTGGATCTTCTTCGAGGACGGCCTGACCTACTTTTACGCAGATAGCTGTAACCTTACCGTCTTTTTCTGCTTCGATATTATTGGCCATTTTCATAGCTTCGAGAATAACTACTGTATCACCAGCCTTTACTTCCTGGCCCACTTCAACATTGATACTAGTGATGGTACCAGGTAATGGAGCTTTGATAGCGTTATTAGCATTGATGTTTGCTGCAGGAGTTGTATCTCCACTCTCTTCAGCAACAGGCTGACCCAATACCGGTTTTTTCTTTTCTGGCTCTTCAGGTTTCTCTAACTGCACCTGATAATCTTCGCCATTGACTGATACAGAAGCTACATAATTTTCATCAACTTCATTGATGGAAACATTGTATTCTTTTCCGTCGATTGTATATTTGAATTCTTTCATTGAATTTCTTCTTTAAATGTTATTGATGTATTGCTTATGGCCTAGGAGTAATACCAAATGGCTTAGCGTTCCATAAAGTTTCCTTTGGTTTAATAGTGATAATACCTGATTCCTTATCGTGAACATTATTGCCCTGGTATTCATAGATAGCCATAGCAATGGCTGCATATATATTCTTATCCATAACTATTGATTTTAGTATATGTGACTCGATTACATTGGCTCGCAACCATGCTTCTTAGCAGGAAGAGTCTGGCGTTTTGTACGGAGTTGTGCTAAACCACGGCAGATACGGAAACGAGTGTTTCTTGGTTCGATAACATCATCGATGTAACCGAACTGAGCTGCCTGATAAGGATTTGCAAATTGCTCAGTATATTCATCTTCTTTTTCAGCGAGGAATGCCTTAACATCTCCACCTTCTTCCTTAACTGCTTTAGCCTCTTTACCACAAAGAATAGCAACAGCACCACTAGCACCCATAACTGCGATTTCTGCAGAAGGCCATGCGAAGTTGAGGTCAGCACGAAGCTGCTTGCAGCCCATAACAATGTGACTACCACCATAGCTCTTACGGAGAGTAATCGTAATCTTAGGCACTGTAGCTTCACCGTAGGCATAAAGCAATTTGGCACCATGCTGGATAACTGCATTGTACTCCTGACCTGTACCTGGTAAGAAACCTGGAACGTCTACCAAAGAAACAATAGGAATGTTGAATGCATCACAGAAGCGTACAAAGCGTGCACCTTTACGGCTAGCGTTAACATCGAGAACACCTGCGTATGCTGCTGGCTGGTTTGCAACGATACCTACACTCTGACCGTTGAAACGAGCGAAACCTGTGATTATATTTTTTGCAAATTTAGGCTGAACCTCAAAAAACTCGCCATTGTCGGTAACTGCTGCAATAACCTTATACATATCATATGCCTGGTTAGGGTCTTCTGGGATAATAGCGTTCAAACTGTCATCCATACGATTGATAGGGTCTGTACATTCTGTGCGAGGAGCTTCTTCCATATTGTTTGATGGAAGATAAGAAAGCAAAGTCTTAATCAACTCAAATACTTCTTCCTCAGTTTTAGCAGTGAAGTGAGTAACACCACTCTTAGAAGCGTGTACTGAAGCACCACCAAGATGCTCTGCATCGATATCCTCACCAGTTACAGTCTTTACTACCTTTGGACCTGTAAGGAACATGTACGATGTACCTTCCTTCATGATGATGAAGTCGGTAAGAGCAGGAGAGTAAACTGCACCACCGGCACAAGGACCCATGATGGCTGAAATCTGAGGAACTACACCACTGGCAAGAATATTACGTTCAAAAAGTTCACCGTAACCAGCGAGAGCTGAGATACCTTCCTGTATTCGTGCTCCTCCAGAGTCGTTCATGCAGATAACAGGAGCACCCATTTTCATGGCCATATCCATAACCTTGCAGATTTTTTCTGCCATGGTCTCTGAAAGTGAACCACCATTAACGGTAAAGTCCTGAGCATAAACATATACTAATCGACCATCGATAGTTGCTGAACCGGCTACGACACCGTCGCCGAGGTATTGTTTCTTCTCCATGCCAAAGTTATGACAGCGATGGAGCTTAAACATATCATATTCCTCGAAGCTACCTTCATCAACGAGCATGTCGATACGTTCACGTGCGGTGTATTTACCACGTGCGTGCTGTTTGTCGATAGCTTTTTGGCCACCACCAAGACGTGCCTGTTCGCGCTTAGCGATCAGTTCTTTAATCTTTTCTAATTGCTTACTCATAATATAATTTATATTATTTTTCCGTTTAGTCGTATTTTATAATAACCGTGCAAAGATACTAATATTTTATTAGAAATCAAAACTAATGCGCCCATTAATTTGTCGGCCTGTCAGATAGTTTGGTACGGCATATTGTTGGTTGGTGACATCTGTTATCCATATATAGCTGTTAACATTGTTGATATCGAAAAGGTTGAGGACGTCCAGTCCGAGCCATATATTCTTGAAGATGGTTTTCTTTTCACGCTTTTCATTGTCGAGTAATCGATAGCTCATACCTAAATCTACACGTCTGTAAGCTGGTGCACGGAAATTATTACGTTCTAATTCCTTGTGTGGTGCAGAGAAGGGTAGTCCATCGGCAACGGCTATGTTTAGATTAACTTTCCATTTTTCGGTACCAGGCATGTAGTCAGTGAAGAAGAGATTAATGGCATACCGTTGATCTGTTGGCAGTGGCATGCTTACGCCATTAAAATTCATGCGAGTATTCATCAGTGATAAACTAAGCCAGCTATCTGTTCCTGGTACAAATTCTCCATAGAGTTTCATGTCTAATCCCATGGCGTGTCCTGTGGCCTTATTGTCGCCATAATAGATAACCTGTACATTGTTGACAGAATATGGTACCAGATTTCGTAGTGCTTTATAGTACAGTTCACTACTAAATCTGTATCTGCGGTTGTTGAGCTTAAAACGATAGTCGTATCCTAAGATGAAGTGAATACTCTGTTGACTTTTGATTTTATGATTCAGGGTGGCTGTAGTAATACCATTTGTTATTGTAGTATCGCGCAGTTCCTTGAAAAATGGGGTCTGGTAGTATAAGCCTGTTGCTATGCGGAATGTTGTGTTTTCGCTGTAAGCAGGTATGATGCCGAGTGATACACGTGGGCTTAAAATAGTTTCTTTATTAAAGTTCCAATGGCTCATGCGCACACCATAGTTAAGCGTGAAATGGGTATGCTCGCCTTTGCTAGAAAAGCGGTAAGTATCTTGGGCGTATACCTCGATGCGATTTGCGTCAAGTGTATTTTGTGCTTTGAGCGAATAAATCATGTTGAGATCTGTACCTGTATGGGGTATGCTATACCCGGCAGAGTCGCGCATTTCATATTCAAGTGAGTTTTCCTCTACATGTTCTTTTTTCCAATTAAGTCCAGCTTCTACTTCATGTTTTTTGCTTTTGTGTTGTAACATGAGTTTAGCGCTGAGAACATTTGCTTTCAGATAATTTCGTGTATGTTGGAAGTAGGTTCCCACACCTAAGTTTTGCGTTGTTTCTGTATCATCAAGCCAATATTGTCCTTGTATGTCGTATGTCTCTTGCTCTTTTGTGCTGAAGGCGCTACCTATAAGTGAAACACTTGTTTGTTTGTTGATAAAACGTGTAAGTCCGACAGTACCGAAGTAGGTGAGAAAATGGTCTTTTTCTTCGCCGTCAAAATATACTCTGAAATTAGTTATATTTTCCAGTGTGCCAAAAGAGGTTTCTCTGTCTTTAGGCTTAAAATTGTAATGGTTATCAGAAATATTGCCAATAAAATCAATTTTCCATCTTTCGTTAGGACGATAGTTTAAGTAGGTTTGGAAATCTAGAAAATTGGGACGGTACTCACCGGAAGTCTCAGTACTTCCCATGAGATATTTATTGGTTTTATATCTTATAGAGTTGAGCCAACTTATTTTTTTTGTTCCAAATCCGAAATAGGTATCTGCTCCTAATAAACTAGCACTTATGTTTCCTTCGTGTGTAAATTTATGCCCGTTTTTAGGTGTAAGATTTTTGTAGGTGATATCTAATGCAGAACTCATTTTATCACCATATTTGGCAGCGAAGCCACCGGTAGAGAAATGAATACGGTCTACCATATATGGGTTGATGATACTAAGCCCTTCTTGCTGTCCAGAGCGAACAAGGAAAGGTCTGAATATTTCTACACCATTGATGTATACAGAGTTTTCGTTGAATGTACCACCTCTAACATTATATTGTGATGATAATTCAGAATGCGTAGAAACACCTGCTTGTGACTGTATAAGAGCTTCTACGGCATTGCCATTTGCCGATGGCATTTTTTTCAAATCTTCTTTATTCAGTTCTTGATTTTGGCCAGTTTGTATTCGCTCTCCTTGAACTTCAACTTCGCTTAGGGTGTTATCACTGAAAAGTTGAATTTGTAGGGTTTGTTTTCCTCTAGGTCTACGAAGAACTCTTGTCTTAGTCTTATAGCCTACCATTGAAAAGCGGATAACGACAGAATCTGCTGATTGTAAGGTTATGGAATATTCGCCCTTTAGTGAGGTCATTGTAACTTTACCTTGTTTTATACAAGCTACTGTGGCCAGTTCTACGGGGTTCATATCCTGATCCATAACCTTCCCTTGAAGTATGAATTGTTGAGCGATAGCCTGCAAGGCACTCAACCATATTATTGTGACGAATAAAATAGTTCTTTTCATTAGTATTATAACGTTACAAGGTGTGCATTATTGCATGATGCACACCTTGTAACTTACTTATTTATCTAGAGATGAATAACCTGTTTATAGTCTTGTAACTTGCTTAACACCTTTGATGGCACTTAATTTCTTGATCAGGGCATTAAGTTTACTGGTATCATCAAGTTGTACTACAATATTACCGGAAAAGAGGCCGTCATTACTGTCGATACGTATACTGCGCATCGTCAACTTGTCTTCTTTTGAGATAAGATTCGTAATGTTGCTTACGATACCAATGTCATCATTACCTACTATACGTAAGCTAATGGCATATTGACTGCTACCTTTTCCGCTCCATTTTGCTTTAACTATGCGATAGCCAAATCGAGAACGTAACTCTGGGGCATTCGGACAGTCAGTTCTGTGAATCGTGATACCACCATTAACCGTTACGAAACCGAATATAGAATCGCCATAGATAGGATGACAACATTTTGCAAGTTTATAGTCTATACCTTTTAAGTCTTGATCAATAGTCAGTACGTCTTCCTTCTGTTTGAGAACTTCTTCGTTTGGATTTTCAAACTCAAATTTTTCAGCACTCACAGCCGGAACGCCATCGCCTGTTTTTTCTTTGTGCTCTTGAAGTTCGATATATCGATCGATAACAGTATTAGGATCGAGTTTTTCTTCTGCGATATCTTTGTAGAAGTCTGAGTTTTCTTTGTAACCCATTTTTTTGATCACTTGTGCAATCAGACTTTCTTCCAAATCAACCTTCTTATTCTTAAATCTTCGTTCCAGAATTTCTTTAGCATAAAGACCTTCTTTGCGTTGGGTCTCTTTTAATGCTAGTCTTATTTTGGCTTTAGCTCGTGACGTCTGAACTATTTTTACCCATTCATCCTTTGGCTTTTGATTGCTTTGTGTCAGAATCTCAATGGTATCACCAGATTTCATTGGTGTTCTGAAACTGACAGCTTTACCATTTACCTTACCACCGATACAGGTGTTACCTATGTTGGAGTGAATATGGTAAGCAAAGTCGAGTATGGTTGCACCTTTTGGAAATTTTAATAAATCTCCCTTTGGTGTGAAAACATAAACCTCGTCTTCATAGAGATCGAGTTTGAACTGATCCATGAGTTGCAAGTCATCTTTGCTTTCCAATGCAGAACGTATGTTAGCCAGCCAACCATCTATGCCTCCTTCACTCTTGATGCCTTTGTAACGCCAATGAGCTGCAAGACCATGTTCTGCGATTTCGTCCATTCTTTCTGTACGAATCTGACACTCAACCCATTTATTTTCTGGACCAAGAACCGTGATATGCAGACACTCGTAACCATTACTTTTAGGAACACTTAACCAATCGCGTAATCGTTTAGGGTTAGGTTGATACATGTCTGTTATAATGGAATATACCTGCCAGCATTGCATCTTTTCTTTATCAAAAGGAGAGTCAAGAATAATGCGGATAGCAAAGAGGTCATAGATACCTTCGAATCCACATTTCTGCTTTTTCATCTTTTGCCAAATAGAGTGTATACTTTTGGTTCTTCCTTTGATATGAAATTTTAATCCTGCAGCTTTCAATTTCTCTTCAACAGGTTTGATAAAACGAGCTATATAAGCATCACGTGTTGCCTTAGTCGCATTCAGTTTATCCTTGATCATATAGTAAGCATCATGCTCAAGGTATTTAAGAGACAAATCCTCTAGTTCACTTTTTAAAGTATACAAACCTAATTTATGGGCGAGGGGTGCATACAGATAACTTGCTTCTTCTGCTACTTGATGGCGGGCTTCTACGGCGTTAGTATCCCTAATCTGTCTCATGACGTTTACTCGGTCTGCTATCATAATCAGAATAACTCGCATATCTTCAGAAAACGATATGAGCAGATTACGGAAATTTTCACTTTCTATTACTGGGTTTTTCTTGTATAGATCATGTATGCGGACGAGCCCACGTATAATATGAGCGACGCTATCTCCAAATTTAGCTTGTATGTCGTCAATGGTATTATAACCATTGACTACGCTGTAATAAGCAAGTATAGATAATACACCATCGCGTTTTAAGTTAATCTCATCTACAGCTATTTTTGCTGTTCTTAGAGCATGAAGGATAGGGTTGAGTCCGAAAATGTCTCGTTGAAACTGCCCTCGTTCTAATCCTTCCTTGATGTGTTCGTATATTTTCTTTTCGTCATTTTCCTGAAGAGTGTCTCCGATGGCCTGCTTGACATGTTCAAGTAGCTGAGTTGTTTCTTCTCTCTCTTCAGCAGTGAATTCGAATTTTGTTTCGGACATAAGCTTTTTATGGTTTGTTTTCTACAAAGTTACTTAAAATTTTGAATATAGGCTCTATTTTTTAAACATTTAACTTGCTTTATTAGATAAGAACATCGCGAATTCAGAAATGTATGGAATAATTTCTATTTAAACATGATGATATGTGGATTTCATTTAATTTTGAGTTATTTGGTTGAAGCTGGTATTATCTTTGAAAAAGAGTTAAAACCTATAATTTGTAACGATATAGCTTGCTTTTTATTTTATTTTTATATATATTTGCAGCAAACTTAAGTAGAGCGAAAATATAAACAATAATTCATTTACTCACATACATTTAATATTAACTCATTTTAATCGTTTACATCATGAAAATTAATGACTCAAAAAAGCAAGTTATCTTCAAGGATTACTCAAAAGTTCATACAAAAAAAGAATGTTTAGAAGAGAAACTTGGAGGAGAAATTTGGTACAATTAAAGTACTATGAAACCTAAATCGCTATGGTACAACTGATAAAGGAAATTAAACTTCAACTTTAAGGATCTAAAAAAGGGGCTTTGATATCAATAATCAAGCCCCTTTTTGTATTGTTTTATGCTTTGCCTTGATGAGCGTCTCTTAGTAAGTCGTTGACAGTTTTTACTGGGTTGAATGTGCTTAAAGGCACTTCTACAAATACTGTGTTCCAGTCGCTCATGCTACCATTCCAAAGTCCTGGCAACTCTAGTGCTTTCAGTTGTTTGCCATTCTTACTCTTACTGCTGATAAACCCTGTCGTTTCATCTACGTATTTTGGCAAATCAAACTTATTACCTTTGTAGTCTTTTGTAGCACAAACCAAATCTACCGGGTTGAAATGAGTGCCGTTCTTAAACATTTTAAGGTATTCTTCGTTATTTTGATCAATCTGAGAAGATTCAAGAATCTGTAAGCTGATAGTACCGTCTTGATTGTATGTAAGGAACGGACCACCGCCAGGTTCACCTACATTTTTAACGACACCGCATACACGCATTGGTCGGTTAAGCTTTTTCCGTAAGTAGATGACTAAATCTGCATCTTCTAATTCTTTAATATCTGTTCTTCTGCAGCAAAGATCGCGCTGAATAAAGCGAATAATTTCTTCAAGTTTATCGTGGTTATAGCTACCACTATCGAGAATTTGAAGATATTCAAAAGCTTTTTTCTGCAATGAGATAAGTACACCTGCAATAACCTGTTTCCAAGTTACGGTATCTTGCTTCAGTCTGTCAGGAACAACATTGTCGATATTCTTAATGAATATGACGTCGGCATCAATAGCATTTAGATTCTCGATAAGTGCGCCATGGCCACCTGGACGGAACAAAAGTGAGCCGTCTTCGTTACGGAATGGAGTATTATCCTCATTGGCAGCTATAGTATCGGTACTAGCTTTTTGTTCAGAAAAAGAAATATTATATTTGATGCCAAACTTCTTCTCATAGATAGGAGCTTTGTCTGCTACCATTTTTTCGAAAAGTTCTAAATGGTCATGACTAACGGTGAAGTGTATATTTGCTTCCCCGTTTGAATTTGCATAAAGTGCAGCTTCTACTAGATGTTCTTCCATAGGTGTACGTACTTCATTCTCATCATATTCATGGAATTGCAGTAGACCCTTTGGCAATTGACCATAGTTTAGGCCTTTGGCTTCAAGCAAATTAGCTATAATATTTTTAAAATTGCCTTCACTGACAAGTTCTTCGATATGCTTGCCATTTTCATTCTTCACGCATTGAGCATCAAGAGCTTTGTAGAAAGCAAACTTCTTAATATTATTAAAGAAATTTTTTTCGAAATCTGTAGTTGGAACGTTATAGTCAGCACTTAAGAATTCAAATAGATTCTTAAACATACGGCTCGCCGCACCTGAAGCAGGTACAAATTTCAGAATTTTGTGTCCTTCGTTCTTGTAGTCTTCCCATGTGCTGATATATGCCTTCTGTTCTGCATCAGCAGGAGCTATAATGCCTTTGTTGATAGCTGCGGCACTTTCAAGCTTTAAAAAGGGAAAACCTGTTTTAAACTGGTTGAGTTGCTTTTCAAGTTTGGCTTCAGAGATACCTCTAGCCTTGATTTGGTCTAAATCTTGTTGATTCATATGAGTTAGTTTAATGATCAATGTTTTCGCTACAAATGTAGACATTTTTTTTAAAATAGAATGATAAAACCTAGGAATATTCAGTCAAAAAGTAAAAATGGTAAAAATTTTTATTTATGCCATAGAATTTCTTCTACATTCATTCCTTTAGCAAATCGATTTAGGTCAACCCAATTCCATATACCAGGTATTCTACCTTTTCTGGAAAATTGCCATATGTCATAGGTTGGTTCTCCAGGCAAGACAGGTTTGCCACTATAGCTGGCAATAAAGTGTAAGTATTCATCAAATTCAGGTGATAAATAATCTTTATAGTACGAGGCGCTGCAATAGATAATAGGCTGTACACCATATATCATTTCGCAAGCGCGAATAAAGCCTTTCAGATGGGATTGTATCTGACTGCGACTCCAACCAAAAGTTCCATCATCCTCGACGTCTATAACAGGTCTTAAATCTTGTTCGCTTTTATTGATAACATGATAAAAATGAAGGAATTGTAGTTCTCCTAGTGAACCTTTACTTAGGAAATGATATGATCCAACTTTGAATCCATGTTTGCGGGCATTCTTGATGTTTTCCTCGTAGCAAGGATCATTAAGTGTCAGTCCTTCAGTAGCCTTGATGTAGATAAACTGAATATGTGTGTTCTTTTTCAACTCATCCCATCTTATTTTTCCTTGATGACGTGATATATCGATACCATCGTAGTCTCCAGAATAGCTTCCACTTGTTTGATCGTGGTAAGGCCATTTTTTATCGTATCTTATTTCGGTTATAAAATTCCAGGGTGCGATATAAAGTGTAAAGAATATTAAAGCCAAAATTATAAAAGTGGCAGTGTATATCTTTTCTTTATTTGTTTTCTTTTTTCTTTTTTTGTTCATTGCAAAAAAAAGCACCAGATTAGCTTTGTAACCTAGTGCTTCATATTATGTATTAATATTATTTCCTATTGTTTTTATTCAGCGTCTGCAGAATCTACAGCATCGAAGCCATTTGTGCTGTTGTTAGCCATGATTTCGCGAATGTTAAGCTCATGGTTGCCATTTGCCTCCAAGTGCTCTTTAAACTCTTCCCAACCTTCTTCCTCTTCTGGAGCGTGTTCAAATGGAAGTGCTTTATATTTAAATTCACAAATAGCCCAACCGACAAGGGCTACAACGATAAGTCCGATAACAATTTCTAATCCCATAATATTTATTTTTTCTGTAGTGCAAAATTAATAGTAAAAAATGAAATAACCAAATTTATCTTTGGTTTGTTTATGATTCTTTGAGATATTTCTTGATGGCGTCAATGAATATCTGTCCATATTTTTTTGTTTTGTATTCACCTACGCCATCGATAGCTCCAAACTGTTCGATTGTTGTTGGTTTGATAGTAGCCAGAGTGTGTAGCACTTTATCATTAAGGACGATATATGCTGGATAGCCTTGTTCTTGGGCCAAATCCAGTCGTAGCTGTCTTATTCTTTGGAACAGAGCGTTGTCTTCTTGTAGTCCAAGTTGTGCGATAAGTTCTGTAGATTTCATATTACCGTTGGTAATTTTGGTTCTAGCGGTATTCATTCTTGTAGAACTTTCAATTTGGGCTTTTAAGCCTAATTGGACTGCACTAAGATGTGCTTTCGGTACACCTTTAGTGGCAGAAGAATGTTTGTTGGGTGCATACTCTGTACTTCTGTCAATGACAGCTAGTTGTACTTTTCGTTTTCCACGTAAAACATCCCAACCTAATGATGTGATTTTAAGTGCATTATGTTGATTGTAAGCAATTTCTGTAAATCCCATTTGCATCATCTGCAGAATATAGTCTTGCCAGTCATCACTGCTGGTTTCTTTACCAACGCCAAAGGTTGGCAACTGGTCGTAATGCAAACGCATCACGGTGCTGCTATGTAGTCCTCTTAATATCTCGATACATGTGCTGACACCGCACATCTCGTTTGTACGTGCAACAGCGCTAAGTGCTTTTTGTACAATAACAGTGCCTTCAAACTTTTGTGGTGGATTTTCGCAGATATCGCAGTGCTTACATTCGTGTGCAGTTTGCTCACCAAAGTAGTTGAGAAGTATGCGTCGACGACATACTTGAGCTTCTGCATACTCTTGCATTCTTTTTAATTTTTCCATATTAATGCCTTGCTGTCCGCTATCTTCTGCAAATTTTCGTAACTGAATGATATCGGCAAGACTATAGAAGAGTACTGTTTCTGCTGGAGCACCGTCGCGCCCAGCTCTACCGATTTCCTGATAAAAGCTTTCGATGCTTTTGGGCAAATTATAATGTACTACCCATCTTACATTACTTTTGTCGATACCCATACCGAAGGCTATAGTTGCACATACCACTTGTATTTGATCCATCTTGAATCCTTCTTGAATTCGAGCTCTCTCTTGTGTGCTCATACCTGCGTGATAGGCTTCACAATTGATGCCGGTAGAAGCAGATAGTTCTTCTGCAACTTTTTCAGCATTTTTGCGTGAAAGGCAGTAGATGATGCCAGCTTCGCCAGGGTGTCGTTGCATTAAACGAGAAATGTATTGCAGTTTTTCTTTTTTGCGATAACCTCGCTTTACGGCAAGTGACAAATTAGGTCGGTCAAAACTGCTGATGAAGGTTCTGCCGTTTAGATGAAGTAGTTTTACGATATCCTGTCGGGTCAGTTTGTCGGCAGTTGCTGTAAGTGCCATGACCGGTATTCCGGGGAAACTTTCGTGAATGATTCCCAGATTAGCATATTCTGGTCTGAAGTCATGTCCCCATTGGCTGATACAGTGAGCCTCGTCTATCGCAAATAAAGAAATCTTAATACTTTTAAATAGATAAGGAATTTCGCTCAATAGCTTTTCTGGTGAAACGTAGATCAATTTGAGGTCACCAGAAAAGCATCTGCGTCGAATTATTGTTTCTTCTTCAGGGTTATTCTCTGAATTGAGAGCTTCTGCAGGGATACCGTTGGCTTTAAGAGCTTCTACTTGATCGTGCATCAGCGAAATGAGAGGTGATACAATGACAGCTGTTCCAGGCATAGCCAATGCTGGAATTTGGTAACACAGACTTTTACCGCCACCAGTAGGCATCAAAACAAAACAGTCTTTGCCTGCCATTACCTCATTGATAATATCTTCCTGATTTGGTCGGAAAGAATCATATCCGTAATATTTCTTTAATATCTCCTTGGGAGTCATTATTGCTTTTTTTGTCGAATTGCAAAGATACTTATTTTTTTGTGATAATATGATATGTTTCCTTAATTATGTGCGAGGTTTTGTCTAAATACTTTGTTTATTACAAGTTTTCGTGTAGATAGAATTATGATTTAGAAATAATGTAATAAGCGATCAAGTTGGAATCTTTTGAATTAAATTGACAGGAAGTGCTTCGTGGCTTGCATATTTGGAGTTTGATATGTTGTATGCCTCAAATATTCAAATTTTCGCAGCTTTATGTAAATACTTGATATATAGTATATTATCCTTTTTTTGTTTTGGCGATTTGACAAGATGTTTGATCAAAGCATAGGTTTTACGGCTTAAAACCATAAGGTTTATGTTGTAAAACCATAGTAGTTATCAGTTAAATGTATGCTTTTACCCATCAATAACTATGGTTTTGTCGCAAGTGCATGTGTGGTGTAGTGGTGGAATGTAAATAGGGTAGACCAAAAGTTGAATATTTCGAGCTAGATTGCAATTTTCGTAGATCTCGCTTTTTTGCTATTTTATTTGACAAATGACCATAATGAACTTTGATATTATTTTCTCGCAAAGATTGCAAAGACGCAAAGTATAGAAGTAAGAAGTAGTAGGGAAGTAAGGTAAAGAGATATAGTTGTATTAAAAGTATAAAATGACTAAGAGATGAAAATTTGTTTAGCAAAATGCACATTTTTATGCCCAAATTGCTTAGAACAAACACTGTATGCTTGTGTTGATCGGTATGTATCTCATGATTATTATTTATCTTTGTAGAATCAAAACCTCTGAAGATATTGCCAATAGGAGTATGACCAGATTAAAGGAGATTGTACCGTATCGTCCCAACGAAATGTAGGTGAGCGATATCACATGCATGAAAACGGAGGAAGGGTTGTGCTGCCTATCCCTCGTTACGGTTGTCTACTCGCACTAGATAGTCGGTCGGGCTGTTGATCCTACACTTGAGACAGAGGTATTGTGGGATGGCTTCGTCCACGATAGACAACAAAACAGCGGCTATGTTGGTATATCATTCCTATCGTGGATGCATGTGTTGCTGTCAGGACAGACGGAATCTATTATATTCTACTCCGATTCGTGATAAGAAATTCTAAAAAGCATGAGTTGTTTTGTGTTTTCAATGTAACATTCCTGTAATGACTGTGGCTTGTTATCGAAGAAGTTGTATGTCTACAGTGTTAAAATTATACTATGATATTATTCTTTTGCTTACTTTGTAAGTGATTGAAAATCAATAATAAAGATGTAAAAAAATATCTCAGATTGCCAACTTTTTATATGACTATATTATCCAGAAATGGGGTGTTATATTTTTTCCTATTTATATTCGAAAAGCTGAAAGTTTCGTGAAAATAATTTGTTTGTTACAATTTATCATATTACCTTTGGAAGCGTTTATGTTGAAACATTTAAAATGTCTTTTTATATCATTTAATAATCATGTTTTATTTAAAACGTTTTTTGGTAGCATGGACCAATATTAGTTTAGTACTTCGTATTTGTATTGGATTAGTTTTAGGAGCTATTTTGGGGGTTGTTGTACCAGAGTGGAGTGGTATTTCTGTTTTTGGAAATATCTTTGTTAGTGCTTTGAAGGCTATAGCCCCAATACTTGTTGCTGTATTGGTAACTTCAAGTATAGCGAAGGCTACGGGTAGTGTGGGAAATCGATTCTCTGTTGTTATTGGTCAGTATCTGCTGAGTACTTTTATTGCAGCTTTGTGTGCCGTCGTGGTTAGTATGCTATTTCCGGTTACTCTTTTTTTGGAAAAAACGGTAGATAGTACTATGCCTAGTACACTGTCAAATGTTTTTGTTAACTTATTAATTAATTTGGTAAGTAATCCGGTCGCTTCTGTAAGTAATGCTAACTATGTTGGTATTTTGTTTTGGTCAGTTTTAATAGGTTTAGCCATGAAAAAAATAGCTAAACCTGCTGTTATTGATTTAGTAAGCGGTTTGGCAGATGTAATTTCAGTAGTTATAAAGTGGATTATTCAGTTTGCTCCATTTGGTATTTTTGGTTTGGTATTTTCGGCTGTCTCTGAAAGTGGCATGGAGATATTTACAACTTATGGACATCTTGTTCTTGTTCTTGTAGGGTGTATGTTGATCAATGCACTTATATTTAATCCGATAATATCCTTTTTTCTAATCCGGAAAAATCCATATCCTCTACTTTTTACCTGTTTAAAAGAAAGTGGGGTAAATGCTTTTTTTACTCGTTCTTCTGCAGCTAATATACCTATAAATATGGCGCTTTGTAAACGATTGGGCCTTGATGAGGAATTTTATTCTGTAAGTATTCCTTTGGGAGCTACAATTAATATGGATGGTGCTGCTGTAACAATTACTGTAATGTCGCTTGCAGTGGCACATACAGTAGGTGTAGATGTTAATTTCTACCATGCTCTATTTTTAAGTATTATAGCAACGATAGGTGCTTGTGGAGCATCAGGTGTAGCTGGAGGTTCATTATTGCTTGTACCTTTAGCCTGCTCGTTTCTTGGTATCGGAAATGACGTGGCGATGCAAGCGGTAGCTGTTGGTTTTATTATCGGTGTGATACAGGATAGTGTAGAAACTGCTCTTAATTCGAGTGGAGATGTTTTCTTTACTGCTTCTGCTGAGCTATATGAACGTAGAAAAAAACTTAAGAGAAAGGGTTCTTAGTTATTTTATAATAGCCTATAAGCCATTTTTTTTCGTTCTAAGGCTTTTCTATCTCAGAAAAATGTATTAAATTTGCTTCGTTTTTGAGACCCGAAATCGCTTAGAACGAAAATAAAGGGCCTTAGCGTGAATTTTACAACGAAAAATAGATATTTTTAAACAATGGACGAAAATCAGACAATTGACAATGACAGAATCTTGAGGATCAACATTGAAGAGGAGATGAAAAAGTCATATATCGACTATTCTATGTCGGTTATTGTGGCTCGTGCGCTCCCTGATGTACGAGATGGCTTCAAACCTGTTCATCGTCGTATCCTTTATGGTATGCTTGGTATTGGTAATACTAGCAATAATGCCTATAAGAAATGTGCCCGTGTAGTAGGTGAGGTTCTTGGTAAGTATCACCCACATGGTGACTCTTCTGTTTATGGCGCCCTCGTTCGTATGGGCCAAGACTGGAATATGCGTTATCTTCTGGTTGATGGCCAGGGTAACTTTGGTTCTGTGGATGGTGACTCTCCTGCTGCTATGCGTTATACCGAGTGTCGTCTGAGCAAGATGGGTGAGCATATCATGGATGACCTTGATAAGGATACTGTAGACATGACGAATAACTTCGATGATACATTGAAGGAACCAAGTGTGATGCCTACTAAAATTCCTAATCTGTTGGTAAATGGTGCTAATGGTATTGCCGTTGGTATGGCTACTAATATTCCTACTCATAATCTCGGTGAGGTCATTGATGGTTGCTGTGCTTATATTGATAATCCTGATATAGATCTCGATGGTCTGATGCAGTATATTAAAGCTCCTGATTTCCCTACTGGTGCTTATATATATGGTATACAAGGTGTTCGTCAGGCTTATGAAACCGGTCGTGGACGTGTGGTAATGCGTGCTAAGGCTGAAATCGAGAGCGATGATAATCATGACAAAATTGTTGTTACTGAGATTCCTTATGGTGTCAATAAGGCTCAGCTTATCGAATATATTGCAGAACTCGTTAAGGAAGGTAAAATCGATGGCATTTCTAATGTCAATGATGAATCTGGCCGTCAGGGTATGCGTATCGTTGTCGATTTGAAGCGTGACAGCAATGCTAACGTTATTCTGAATAAACTCTTCAAGATGACAGCTTTGCAGAGTTCTTTCTCTGTAAACTGTATTGCTCTTGTAAAGGGTCGTCCACGTTTGCTCGGTCTGAAAGATTGTGTAAAATATTTCGTGGAGCATCGTCACGATGTTACTATCCGACGTACTCAGTATGAATTGAAAAAAGCGCAGGAACGTGCTCATATCCTCGAAGGCTTAATTATTGCTTGTGATAATATCGACGAAGTAGTACATATTATTCGTGCAAGCAAAACTCCTGCTGATGCTCAGCGTAACTTGGAACAGCGTTTCGAACTGGATGAACTGCAGAGTAAGGCTATCGTTGATATGCGTCTTAGTCAGCTTACAGGTCTACGTATGGATCAGTTGCATGCTGAATATGAAGAGTTGGAGCGCATGATAGATTACTATAATCAGATATTGAGCGATCCTGAACTTTGTAAGAAGGTGATGAAGGATGAACTCCTCGAGGTAAAAGAAAAATATGGTGACGCTCGTCGTACCGAAATCAAATATTCTTCAGAGGAATTTAATCCTGAGGACTTCTATCCAAATGATCCTGTTGTAATCACTGTGAGCCACTTGGGCTATATTAAGCGTACTCCGCTAAGTGATTTCCGTGAACAGGCTCGTGGTGGCGTCGGTAGTAAGGGCGCTCGTACTCGCGAACAAGACTTTACTGAGAATATTTATCCAGCAACAATGCATCAGACAATGCTGATCTTTACAAAGAAAGGACGTTGTTACTGGCTTAAGTGTTATGAAATTCCAGAAGGTGACAGAAACTCTAAGGGTCGTGCTATCCAGAATATGCTGAACATCGAAAAGGATGATGCTGTTAATGGATTCCTGCGATTGAGAACACTTACTGACGAAGAGTTTATTAATAGTCACTATGTCATCTTTGCTACTAAGAATGGTACTGTGAAGAAGACTTGTCTTGAGGCTTACTCTCGTCCTCGTGCTAATGGTGTAATTGCTATTAACCTTGCTGAGGGTGATGAATTGGTTGATGTACGTCTGACTAATGGTGAGAATGAACTGATTATCGCTAACCGTAATGGTCGTGCGTGCCGATTCCATGAGAATACTATACGTACAATGGGTCGTACTGCGACTGGTGTGCGTGGTATGAAACTCGATGGTGATGATGATGCAGTAGTTGGAATGGTACCTGTTAACAATGCTGATGTTGAAACAGTTATGGTTGTCAGCGAGCAGGGTTATGGTAAACGTTCGCAAGTAGAAGACTATCGTATCACTAACCGTGGTGGTAAGGGCGTAAAGACACTCGCTATTACTGAGAAAACAGGTCGCTTGGTTGCTATTAAGAATGTAACTGATGAGAATGACTTGATGATTATCAATAAGAGTGGTATTGCTATCCGTCTTTCTGTGGCTGATGTAAGAGTTATGGGTCGTGCTACTCAGGGTGTTCGTCTCATTAACCTTTCTAAAAAGAACGATATCATTGCTAGTGTATGTAAGGTAATGAGTAGCGAACTTGAAGCAAGTGTAGAAGAAGAAAGTCGTGCTCAGTGGGCTAAGAAATCTGAAGAAATCAAAGCTGATACTACTGGTAGTGCAGCTCCTGTAGAAACAGTAGAATCTGCTGATGATGAGGAGGTTAAAGCTGATACTTCAGATGATAATACTCCTGTAGATTTCGAATAATATAAGGTTATTCCCTGTCATTTGATGAAAATCAAGTGATAGGGGAATTTTCTTAAAATTTTTTGTTCGAAAAAACAACATTTCTTAGGTATTCGAGTTAAGTACATAATATATAAGGTATAGACCTGATAAAACTGATATCGGGTTTGTGTGTTTACTTGGAAATCGAATAGAATTAGAAAATAAATAACAATAACCCTTTAAATTAAAAAGTTATGAAAAAAGTAATGATTGCAGCTGTAATGCTTCTTGGAGCAAGCACAGCTTTTGCTGGTGACAGTGAAGCATTGAAGCAGATCTTGAAAGCTGGCACTTATGCTGAGGCTAAGGCTCTTTTGGAGCAGAACCTCAATAATCTTGCAAATGCTGCTGAAAAGGCTAAGGCTTATAATCAGTTGGTCGAGTTGGCTATGAACAAGTATAACAATGAAAGTAAGATTGTTACACAAAACCAAATGAATGATCAGTTGAAGCAGAGTGATAAGAACCAGGCTTATGATACTATTGGTATGTATAATGCTGCTGTTGATGCTCTTAACGCTGCTCAGGAATGTGTTAAATATGATGCAGAGCCTAATGAAAAAGGTAAGGTAAAACCTAAGTATACGGGTTTGGCTGATCGTCTTTGGCCTGTACATACTGATCTCGTTAATGGTGGTCAGGCTGCTGCACAGAAGCAGGATGCTGATAATGTATTGAAGTATTGGGGTACTTTCCTCGATTCAGAATCTTCTGATCTCTTTAAGAGCATTGGTGAGGATAAGCGTAAGGCTGAAGATTCTTATCGTGGCCAGGTTGCTCGTTTCGCTGCAGTTTATGCTTATCAGGCTAAAAAACTTGATGCTGCTAACCGTTATGTAGAGGTTGCTATGAAGGATACTGCTGAGTTTAAGAATGCGTTTAACTTGAAACTTCTTATCATGGGTGATGGTTTGAAGACTAAAGAAGATTCTTTGAACTATATTGGTAAATTGAAGGAACTTCAGGCTCAATATCCTGATAATGATGTAATCTTGGATAAACTGTACAATACATACTCTGGTATGGGGGATAAGGCTGGTGCTAAACAGGTATTGAATGATGCACTTGCTAAGAATCCTAAGAATTTCGTTGCTCTTGCTGATCTTGGTATGCTTGCTATCTCAGAGAACAATGAGAAGGATGCTATCCACTATTTGAAGTTGGCAGTAGAAGTTCAGCCAGAGAATCCTATTGTTCATACTTACCTTGGTACAGTATTGAATGTTAAGGCTTCTAATGAAATGGTTAAGGCTACACGTAATGTCATCTTTGATGAGGCTATTAAGCACCTTGATAAGGCTAAGGAGCTTGATCCTAATAAGCAGCAGGCAAACTGGGGTTACAATCGCTACCAGGCTTATTATGGCCGTTATGGTGAGGCTGATCCTAGAACTAAAGATGCAGAACTTGATAAGTAATTTTGCTTATCGATATATAAAAGGCTGACGATTAGTTTCGTCAGCCTTTTTTATATATATTTCAAAAGTCTTAGAAGGGAAGTGGTCCTCCGCCACCATTAGGGTCTGGTGGTGGAAATGCACCTGGGGCTGCGCCCACGTTAGAACCCAATATCTCGCCTCCCATAGTTGGCGGGAGTGCCCCCATACTTACATCACTAGGATTAGAAAAGCGAGTATATTGGCCTTCAAAGGTAAGCAGTACATCGCCTGTACTACCTTTACGATGTTTTGCGATAATAACTTGGGCCATGCCGTGTAAGTCATTTCCTTTTTCATCTTGATAAATGTGGTAATATTCTGGTCGATGAACGAAGAGTACCATGTCGGCATCTTGCTCAATGGCTCCAGATTCACGTAAGTCGCTCAGCTGTGGGCGTTTACCTTCAATGCCTTCACGATTTTCTACTGTACGATTTAACTGTGATAAGGCGAGTACTGGTATATTTAACTCTTTAGCTAGACCTTTTAATGATCGTGAAATCGTAGAAACCTCTTCCTGACGGTTTCCAAATCGCATACCATTGGCATTCATTAACTGCAAGTAGTCAATCATAATCATTTTTATACCTTTCTCACGCGCCAGTCGGCGAGCTTTGGTACGTAGTTCAAAAATAGAGAGACCCGGAGTGTCGTCAATGTATAGTGGCTTACCCTGCATTTTACGTAGGTTTACATCAAGTCTCTGCCAGTCTTGTTGATCCATGTTACCGTTCAGTATCTTTTTACCTTCAATTTCGCAGACATTGCTAATCAAACGGTTTACTAACTGAACGTTGTTCATTTCTAGAGAGAAGAAGGCTACTGGTATGTTATTGTCAATAGCTGCATTCTTGGCCAAACTAAGTGCAAAAGATGTTTTACCCATGGCTGGACGTCCTGCTAGAATAATTAAGTCGGATGCCTGCCAACCCGAAGTAGCATCATCTAGATCTGTATATCCTGTGGTAATACCTGTCAAACCTCCACTGTTACTTGCAGCACGTTGTAGAATTTCTTGTGCCTCTTTGATAACAGGGTCAATCTGCGTGTAGTCTTGCTTCATGTTATTCTGTGATATCTCATAGAGGCCTCCTTCTGCTTGTTGCATGAGTTCATCTATGTCTACACTGTCATCGAATGCGCCTGTTTCAATTTTACCTGCAAATGAAATCAACTGTCTAGCGGTATATTTCTGTACTAAAATTTTGGCATAGTGAGAAATACGTGCAGATGTGGTAACATGTGAAGACAGTTCTGTGACATAAGCTGCACCACCGGCTTTCTCCAGATTGCCATCTTTTTTTAGCTGCTGGGTAACCGAAATAAAGTCGCTAGGTTGCTCATTCATGTTGAGTGTCTGTATTGCCTGGTATATCTTCTGGTGAGCAGGTATGTAGAACGTTTCTGGTTTAAGCAGTTCTGATATTACTGAGAATGCATCATTGTCAATCATGAGCGCACCCAGTACAACCTTTTCCACCTCAGGTTCCTGTGGCTGCAGATGCCCATACGTATTATCGATAGGAGCAGATGTTTTACGTTGTTTACGATTTGTTGGCATGTATTTTTTTGTTTTTTACAAATTGCAAATATAGCTATTTTTTTTGTGAATTTAGTAATTTGTGGCTATATTATTTTTTGTTGTCAAAGATGTATAAATCTAATGCTAAAGTCTTAGTTTTAGAATCAATATGAATTCACAAAATAAATTAGATAAAATTTTGGGTTGTTGGTTTAAATAGTATGATAATTTTTTAAGATCAGTATTTATGGGGGTATTTTTTTTATATTGGTGTTTAGATTGAGTTCAAGTGAATTTTACTTTTTTGTCTGTTTAAAAAAATAGAGAATTTTTATTTTAAAAAGTATGCTTATTTTGTATATTTTTTTTAAATTTGCCTGCGTTAACCGATTATAGTGTATCATTAACAAAATGAAGAAAATACCAACCGAATAATAATAATCACTATTATGGAAATAACAGAATTTTTAGAATTACCCAAAGGTTTTTATGAAATTGAGCGTCCAAAAAGCCCTGTAGATGCTGTTGCTTATGGATATATGTCTAATCAGGCAGAAGTAAATCTGCTAGCTTACCCCATTAAACGTGTTCAAGCAATGCCTTATGACGATGTTGAATTGTTAATTCTGCGTATTCATCAGACTTTGGAAGACACACAAGGCTTAGTGGAAGTTGGTAATGGAATTACTGATGATGGTAATCGATATATTTATTCGATTTTAAAGTCAATTTTAGATTCAGGTGGAACATCTTACAAAGTGAAGTTGCATATTGATTTGTATGATTGTTGTCTTGAACTTTTAGGTACTTTTAATGAAATTGATAATATAGGACGAAGAGAACGTGAAATACGAGAGGTGCTGGATCAAAAAGGTTGGCTTAATAGAAATGGAAATCAGAAATGGAATGCTGACCCTTATTCTTCAAATTATGAGCACCCAATACTTCGTAATTTCTCAGAAAAGGAAGGCTTTGATAAACATTATCCAGGCCATCCTTTGTCGTTACTTAGGAAGATGGTTAAAACGGTGGTACACGAGTCTAACTTTGAACTCTTTGCTAGATAAGGAAAAAAGAATATTTTTTTGCAAATTGTTCTTTTTTTTATACTTTTGCAAGTCAGAATTATTTCAAGTTTATTAATATAAATAGATTCAAGTATGAAATTTTTTTGGGGTAAAGTTTTGGTAGCTCTTTGTTTAACAAGTTTGGGAGTTCTGAATGCAAATGCTCAGCGTGGTAAAGGATGGTATGTACAGTTTGGCGGCGGAATAGATGTTGTTACCAATGGTGATAGCGAAACTATGGGTGCTTTGGAAGTTAGTGGAGGCTATTACATAAATAAGCTGATAGGACTTGGTGTAGATTTGAATATTGCACCAGCTACAGGTACGCGTTCTTCTTTAGGAAATTTCTCATCTAAGATACGTTTTCGTCCGATGGCTTACAAGAGTTCTCGTATATTTGAAGTTGAGCCATTTGCTGGTCTTGGTTATGGTTGGTCTAAGTATTCACCATATAGTAATTCTGCAGTGACAGGTAAGCTTGGTTGTGATTTACTTTTCAACTGTAATCCTAAGCATACGGTGCAAATCGGTGTAACTCCAGAATTTGTAGATTACCTTTGGACAGAATTTGGATTTAATGATTTACAGGTCTTTAATTTGATGGCAAAAGTGAAGGTTAATTTCTAAACATCAAATATTTTTTTATAAGTAAATTAGATTCGCCATTAAGGGGTAACTCTTAATGGCGAATTTTGTATTTACATACTGCTATTTTGTTTTATATATGAATATATTACATGATATTAACGGCTTTATAAAAGAAATAATGCGAAACTGAAAGGAAATATAGCAAAAAAGTTATAATTTGTTTGTTTGTATCAATTTAATTCATTACCTTTGCATTCGAAATTTAAAATTGACCGAAAAATGGCAAAAAATCAGATTCTACTAAGTATTATTATTCGAATTCGACTACAACGAGTGGCCGGAAGTGAAGATTTGTGCTTGTAGCTCTGATGTAAGAAATACAAAAGCCTTTCACACTTCCGATTGCGGGTGCGAGAGGCTTTTTTAATTTGAACTTAATAAAAACATTATATTATTATGAGTGACAGATTATACATTTTTGACACAACACTTCGTGATGGCGAGCAGGTTCCTGGTTGTCAGCTGAATACAGTAGAGAAAATTCAGGTGGCTAAACAGTTGGAATTGCTAGGTGTCGATGTTATCGAAGCTGGTTTCCCAATTTCTTCTCCAGGTGATTTTAATTCTGTGGTTGAAATATCTAAGGCTGTAACGTGGCCTACAATCTGTGCACTGACACGTGCGGTAGAGAAGGATATCGACTGTGCTGCTGAAGCTCTAAAATATGCTAAGCATAAACGTATACATACCGGTATTGGTACCAGCGATTCTCATATTAAATATAAGTTCAACTCCAATCGTGAAGAAATTATAGAGCGTGCTGTTGCTGCTGTCAAGTATGCAAAAAAGTATGTTGAGGATGTTGAGTTTTATGCTGAAGATGCTGGTCGTACAGATAATGAGTATTTGGCTCGCGTTGTTGAGGCTGTTATTAAGGCTGGTGCCACTGTGGTGAATATCCCAGATACTACAGGTTATTGTATGCCTGATGAATATGGTGCTAAAATTAAGTATTTGATGGAGCATGTAGATGGAGTGGATAAAGCTCGTTTGTCTACTCACTGTCACAATGACTTAGGTATGGCTACTGCCAATACTTTACAAGGTGTTCTAAATGGTGCCCGTCAGGTTGAGGTTACTATTAATGGTATAGGTGAGCGTGCTGGTAACACTTCACTCGAAGAAGTTGCGATGATTCTTAAATGCCATAAACATATCGGAATAGATACTAATATTAATACAACCAAAATCGTACCTACCAGTCGTATGGTGTCTAGCTTGATGAATATGCCAGTTCAGCCTAATAAGGCTATTGTTGGCCGTAATGCTTTTGCTCATTCTTCGGGTATTCATCAGGATGGCGTGCTTAAAAATGTTCAGACCTATGAGATTATGGATCCTAAAGATGTGGGTCTTGATGATAACGCTATTGTACTTACAGCTCGAAGTGGTCGGGCCGCTTTAAAATACCGTTTAGAAGTTAATGGTATAACAGTCAACGATGATGCTAAGCTTGATAAGTTATATAAGCAATTCCTTCTTTTGGCAGATAAGAAGAAAGAGGTAACTGATGATGATGTGCTGATGCTTGCAGGTGCAGACAATGCTTCTGTGCATGCTTTGTCTCTTGATTATCTACAGGTTACTACGGGTAAAGGCGTTCGCAGTGTTGCCAGCATAGGCTTGGATATCTCTGGTGAAAAGTTTGAAGCAGCTGCTACCGGAAACGGTCCTGTAGATGCTGCTATACGTGCGCTGAAGAAAATCATCACAAAGCGCATGACACTGAAGGAGTTTACAATTCAAGCTATTGATAAAGGAAGTGATGATGTTGGTAAGGTGCACATGCAGGTAGAATACGATGGTCATGTATATTATGGCTTTGGTGCAGACACAGATATCGTAACGGCTTCAGTAGAGGCTTATATCGATTGTATTAATAAATTTAAGAAATAATAAATACAAGATTATATATGAATACTTTATTTGACAAGATTTGGGACAAACATGTAGTTCAGATCGTAGAAGACGGTCCGACACAACTTTATATTGATCGCTTGTATTGTCACGAGGTGACTTCACCACAGGCTTTTGCAGGTATGCGTGAGCGAGGACTTAAAATATTTCGCCCTGATCAAATTTTCTGTATGCCTGACCATAATATTCCTACACATGATCAAGACAAACCTATCGAGGATCCTATTGGTAAACGACAGGTAGATACACTCGACAAAAACTGTGCAGAATTTGGTGTAACTGAGTTCAAAATGAATTCAAAGGACAATGGTATAATACATGTCGTTGGTCCAGAGAAAGGCTTGTCTTTGCCTGGTATGACGATTGTTTGTGGTGACTCTCATACTTCTACTCATGGTGCGATGGGCGCAGTTGCTTTTGGTATAGGAACCTCTGAAGTAGAGATGGTTATGGCATCACAGTGTATCCTGCAGTCTAAGCCAAAGAGTATGCGAATTAATATCAATGGTAAACTTAAAAAAGGTGTAACAGCTAAGGATGTAGCACTTTATCTCATGGCTCAGATATCTACTTCAGGCGCTACTGGCTATTTCGTAGAATATGCTGGTGATGTGGTCAAGGATATGTCTATGGAAGGCCGCTTGACTTTATGTAATCTGAGTATTGAGATGGGGGCTCGTGGTGGCTTTGTTGCTCCTGATGAGACAACCTTTGAATATATCAAGGGTAGAGAATATGCTCCTAAGGGAGAAGAGTGGGATAAGGCTGTAGAAGAATGGAAGAAACTGAAGAGTGGTGATGATGCAGTATTCGATCGTGAACTTAACTATGATGCTGCAGACATTGAACCACGTGTTACATATGGTACAAATCCTGGTATGGGTATTGGTATCAATGATACTATCCCTACACTCGATGAAATCGATGCAGAGGGGCAGGCTTCTTTCAAAAAGAGTTTGAATTACATGGGTTTTAAACCTGGTGAGAAAATTTTAGGCCATAAGATAGATTATGTATTCCTTGGTGCTTGTACGAATGGACGTATTGAGGATTTCCGTGCCTTTGCTTCAATTGTAAAAGGACATCAGAAGGCTGAAGGCGTGACAGCTTGGTTGGTTCCTGGTTCATGGTTGGTTGATAAGCAGATTCGTGAAGAAGGAATTGATAAAATTGTTGAAGCTGCAGGTTTTGAAATTCGTCAGCCAGGGTGCTCTGCATGTCTTGCTATGAATGATGATAAAATACCGGCGGGCAAGTATTCTGTAAGTACTTCAAATCGTAATTTCGAAGGTCGTCAGGGACCAGGTAGTCGTACTATTTTGGCTAGTCCATTGGTCGCTGCCGCTTCTGCTATTACAGGTAAGTTGACAGACCCTCGTGAGTTCATGTAATTCTATCTTTTCACATTCAAATGCACATCAAAATGAAACAGAAATTTAACGTAATAACATCAAGTTGTATTCCACTTCCTCTGGAAAATGTAGATACAGACCAGATTATACCTGCTCGTTTTCTAAAGGCGATTGATAAAAAGGGTATGGGTGAAAATCTTTTTCGTGACTGGCGATACAATGCTGATGGTTCTCCAAAGGCTGATTTCGTGATGAATGACCCTTCTTACAGTGGTGTTATCTTAGTGGCTGGTAAAAATTTTGGTTCAGGTTCTTCTCGTGAACATGCAGCATGGGCTATCGCAGGTGCAGGCTTCCGTGTCGTAATTAGTTCCTTCTTTGCAGATATTCATAAGAATAATGAGTTGAATAACTTGGTGTTACCTGTAGTGGTAAGTGAAAATTTCTTGAAAGAGCTTTTCGATACTATTGATGGTAATCATCAAGCTCAGGTGAAAGTTGACCTGCCTAATCAGACTGTCACGAATCTGACAACAGGTCACAGTGAACAGTTTGAAATCAATGGTTACAAGAAGCACTGCCTCGAAAATGGACTGGACGATGTAGACTTCCTGGTCCAAAATAGAGATAAGGTCGAAGCATGGGAGTTAGCAAACAAATAGAAATACTCGATTCAACCCTTCGTGATGGCGAACAGACCAATGGTGTCTCTTTCTTGCCTCACGAAAAGTTGATGATTGCGCGTCAGTTACTCTCTGAAGTCAAAGTCGATCGTATTGAGGTGGCTTCGGCGAGAGTATCTGAAAGTGAAAAAGATGCTGTTAGCATGATCTGTAATTATGCCAAAAGCATCGACCGTTTGGAAAGTGTAGAGGTTCTCGGCTTTGTGGATGGAATGAAGTCTGTGGACTGGATTAATGAGTGTGGTGGTAAAGTTATCAATCTGCTGGCTAAAGGTTCGCTTAAACACTGCTCACAGCAGTTGCGTAAAACTCCTCGTGAACATATCTTAGATATCAAGGAGGTTATCAGTTATGCTCATAGAAAGGATATGAAGGTTAACTTATATCTCGAAGACTGGTCGCAGGGGATGATTAATAGTCCTGAATTTGTCTATCAAATGATGGATGGCTTGAAAGATGAAGGTATTGTACGTTTCTTGTTGCCTGATACTTTGGGTATCTTGAATCCTTTGAATGCCTATAAATTCCTTCATGATATGGTTAGCCGTTATCCTGGTGTACGTTTTGATTTTCATGCGCATAATGACTATGATATGGCTGTCGGTGATTCTTTAGCAGCTTTAGAAGCGGGTTGTACTGGTCTACATGTTACCGTGAATGGTTTGGGAGAACGGTGTGGTAACGCTCCTTTGTCGTCTGTTCATGTAATGATTAAAGACCAAATGGGCTATAAAGATAATATTGATGAAACCGCTTTGGTTGATGCTAGTCATTTGGTGGCGGGCTATAGTGGCATTGCTGTTGCTCCTAATACACCTGTCGTAGGTGATTATGTCTTTACACAGGTTGCAGGGGTACATGCTGATGGCGATAATAAAGGAAATCTTTACGCTAATGCTTTGGTTCCAGAAAGATTTGGTCGCCATCGTGAATATGCATTAGGAAAGAATTCTGGTAAAGCCAATATTATTAAAAACTTGGCTGATTTCGGTTTAGAACTGACTAAAGAACAGACTAAGGCTGTTGCTAAACGCATAACAGAACTTGGGGCTCGTAAACAACTGGTTACTCCTGATGACTTACCATATATTGTTAGTGATGTTCTTAAACATAATGCACCAGAAGATAAAGTGAAGCTGGTAAGTTACATGGTTTCAACTAGTTATGGCTTAAAGCCTATAGCCAGTCTGAAGGTAAGTATTAATGGTGAAGAGTATGAAGAGGATGCCACTGGTGATGGACAGTATGATGCCTTTGTTAAAGCACTTCGTTCTATTTACAAACATAAGTTGCATCGCACATTTCCTGCACTTGACAATTATGCTGTAAGTATTCCACCAGGTGGGCGTACTGATGCTTTGGTACAGACTGTAATAACCTGGCGTGAAGGTGATAAAATTTGGAGAACACGAGGATTGGATGCTGATCAGACTGAGGCTGCTATCAAAGCAACACTCAAAATGCTTAATATGGTAGAAAACAACGAAAGTACAATAAACAATCCTTCTCCAAGAAATTTGAATTTGGAATAAACATTGTATTAGTACATCATAAAATATTAATTATGGATTTAAAAATTGCGGTATTGGCCGGTGATGGTATCGGACCAGAAATTATGAAACAAGGTGTAGCTGTTATGGATGCCATCGCAGCAAAATTTGGTCATAACTTTATATATAAGGAAGCTATCTGTGGCGCACATGCTATTGATGAGGTTGGTGATCCATTTCCTGAAGAAACATTCAAAACTTGTATGGAGGCAGATGCTGTTCTTTTTGCTGCTGTAGGTGATCCTCGCTTTGATAACGATCCTACTGCAAAAGTTCGTCCTGAGCAAGGACTTCTAGCTATGCGTAAAAAGCTTGGACTGTTTGCCAATGTACGTCCTGTTGCAACTTTCGACACATTGCTTCATATGAGTCCATTGAAGGATGAACTACTTAAGGGCGCAGATTTTGTCGTTATCCGTGAGTTAACTGGAGGTATGTATTTTGGCGAGAAGTATCAGGATAATGATAAGGCTTATGATACTGATATTTATTATCGACCAGAAATAGAGCGTATTCTTAAGGTAGCTTTCGATTTTGCAATGAAGCGCAATAAGCACCTTACTGTTGTTGATAAGGCGAATGTCTTGGCTTCTTCTCGTTTATGGCGTCAGATTGCGAAAGAAATGGAGCCGCAGTATCCTGAAGTTAACGTAGATTATATGTTTATTGATAACGCTTCTATGCGTGTGTTAACTGAACCAACATTCTTCGATGTTATCGTTACAGAAAATACTTTTGGTGATATCCTTACAGATGAGACAAGTTGTATCACTGGAAGTATGGGACTTCAGCCTTCTTCATCTTTGGGTGAACATACTCCTTTATTTGAACCTGTTCATGGCTCATGGCCACAGGCTACCGGAAAGAACCTTGCAAACCCTGTAGCTCAGATTTTAAGTGCTGCTATGTTGCTCGAGCATTTTGGTCTGAAAGAGGAGGGGGCTTTAATCCGTCAGGCTGTTGATGCGTCTCTTAATGAGAATGTGCGTACACCAGAAATTCAGGTAGAAGGTGGCGCAAAGTATGGTACTATTGAAGTAGGTCAGTGGATCACTAATTATATAAAGAATGCTTAATTTCTTAATATAAATGATAACAAAGCGGAGCGGAGACTATTTCGTTCCGCTTTTTTTGTACCTTTGCAGTCTACGAACACTATGGTGTAGAGTCTAATAGTAAATGGTATAATATGAAAAAGTTTCTCCTCTTATATTTGCTAAGTGTTATGGGCGGTCTGAAAGGCATGGCTCAAATGAGTTCTTTTAACCAGCGAATACAAAACCAAACGGTACAACCTTATCGTAATCCACTTCGTGATAGTTTGGCAGCTGCAACAGAGGCTTTAGCTTATCACCCTGATAGTATAGATCTCAGGTTGAAGAAGTCTTCATGGAATATACAACTGGAGCAGTGGGAATATGCTAAGGATGATTTAGATAAAGTACTTTATATTGATCCTACTAATATTGCGGGACTCTTTTACCGTGCTTTTGTGAATGATAAGATGATGCGATATAATTTTGCACGTTTGGATTATCAGAATTTGTTAACTTTGGTTCCTGGTAATTTTGAAGCTCAGCTTGGGTTGGCACTTCTTAATCAAAAAGATAAGCACTATACAGAAGCTTATGATCAGATTAATATGCTGATAGAAGCTAATCCTGACAGTGCTGTGGCTTTTGCAGCAAGAGCTGGTATGGAAAAAGAGCGGAATATGCTTGAAACTGCCGCTTATGATTATCAAAGAGCATATGAACTTGATACGATGAATATTGATTATCTTACTAATTTGCTCGATTTGAATTTATTACTGCGTAGAAAGAAGGAATCTCGAGAATGTCTGGAAGCCCTTATGTATAAGGGAGTTAGACCAAGTGCTTTAAAAGAATTCGGAATTCGATTAAAAAAAATCAAAAAATAATAGCTAAAATATTTGGTGGTTTCAAAAAATAGTGCTACCTTTGCACTCGCAATTCAGAAATATGGCTTCGTAGCTCAACTGAATAGAGCATCTGACTACGGATCAGAAGGTTCCGGGTTTGAATCCCAGCGAAGTCACTTTTCTTTGATTTGCAAATTCTATGGTTTGGCTTCGTAGCTCAACTGAATAGAGCATCTGACTACGGATCAGAAGGTTCCGGGTTTGAATCCCAGCGAAGTCACAGATTAAAGAGAAAAACAAGTTTTGTTTTTCTCTTTTTTTTTGTTCTCCCAGCATGGGCATATTCTAACGAGCGCAAGTTTCTAAGCCGCCCTAATAACGGGAAGGTCTTATGGGGAACTAATTCCCATGCTCCTGCCTAATTATCTATATTTTTATAGTTAAATGATGTTAAACTCAAAAAAATACTTATTTGAATATTTGGATGTTTTAAAAAAAAATGTATCTTTGCAAATGAAGTTAATCTTATAGTTGAATTTTATTTTTTACTGAAGTATGAAAAAATTATTTTTAATTGCAATGGTAGGATTGTCACTAGCATTAATAATTGTTGAAATCAATTTTGTCATTAATGATTTTTTGATAGATAATCTTGATAATTCAATTGGGAATATTTTTGGAATGATAGTTGGATTTTGTGGCTTATTTGCATCTTATAAAGATGCAACATGGAAGGCTCGTAATTGGGAAGATGATTAATATAGATTTTCTGTATTAAGCGGGCTACAATAATTTTTATATTATTGCGAAATTCAATTTTTTGTTCATACTTTATCTAATATATGATTGCAGGATTGCTTGTGATAGTGGATTGCTCGAAATAATGGGTAAATCTCATGGAATTTGCTTTGTAATTGGGAATTAATTATATATTTAAAGGGAAATGGATGTTTTTTTTGTAAAAAACATCCATTTTATTTTGGTAGTTACAATAATATTTGTACCTTTGTTGTCCCAAAAGTTATATATACCTGTAATTGGTCAGGCGTTTCTACAAACTACCGTAAATAGTGACTTATAGCTTTGTTGATTGAAGGATTAACTAATTTACGGATAGTGAGCATTATATAACTAATATACTTTATGTCCGAAATTTTAATCTGCTCGCGAGATGGTTTAACCATTTGGTGAGTTTTAAACATGCATACTTTTAAAGATTCACATATATAATCTTGGAAAAATAATATTTGACTTAACTCGTCGTCGGCGGACGACCCACATTTTTAATATTTTGTACGATGAAAAAAAACAGACCGATGAGCTTGAGGGATTAATTGCTCATCGGTTTTTTTGTATCGATTAAAGTATCTTTAGATAAGATTTATTTTGAAGAAAAAAGTGGGAGGATTTATCCTTCCACTTTGATACGCCAACGCTCATTACCGTGTTTAATAACAGCGTTTGGTATGCCCTCAAGTAGCAAGGCAAGTTTTCCTTCACTTGCTGTTTCTCCCACTTTGGCCATTTTATCTTTTTTGTTTCTGATAGATAGTGTATGGCTGTCAGATTGGATATATAGATATATTTTCTTGTCGTTGTTAAAAGAAATGAGAAAACGGTCGTCGTGTTCGTTTCCTTTAAAACTATAGGTGTATGTCATTACATCTTCGAAACTGAGTTCCAGATTGCCTGTTACAGCTTTGCCTTCACCGTCACGAATAGTCAAACCGATGTTTGGAACTTCTATGTGCATGGTGAAAGCTTTCCCGTTAGTTGGGTTAAATGTTATTTCGATAGGGTCTCCAATTACAACCTGTTCGTGAGTAATCAAAAAGCCTTCATCAGTTTTTTGTGCAGCAGGTATTTCTATATTACCATCATCATAATTCACGGTGAAAAGTGTACCATTAGCATCCTGTTTGATTACTTGTACAAGTTCGTCTGCAGGAGTACCTAAATTGTATATTTTTACAGGTATAGGTTCCTCTTGACCATCACCTAAGGCTTGAGCTTCAACGCATCCGTACATGATATCATCTTCCCAATCTTCAGAACCATACTGACGGAAAACAACCGTACTCATGCGAACAGGTTTGCGTGTACCATCTTCGCGACAAAGAAAAAATTGAGCATGGTCTTCGTCGAAAATAGGTTCTTGTACAAATTGGTTATAACATTCTTCCGTACATTCTACCTCAGTCCAAACTCCTGCTGTAAATTCAGCGTTATCCATGTTGTCTGTCATATTACCTTAATGTATTTATCATTAATTTTGGTTTCTAGTCCAATTATATTCTAAAAGGTTTGCAAAGATACTAATTTAATCTGATATGTCGAAATTTTTATTATCTTTGTCATTGGATTTTTAGTAAAGAAAACAAATATAATTTAAATAGTGTATGAAAAAATTTATTTTGGCTTTAGGCTTGTTGTTGGTGCAATTATCTGTTTACTCACAGTCTGTGAAGCGTACCGAGGTGCTGCTTCAAACCAGTATGGGTAATGTACGAATTCAGTTGTATAATGAAACTCCGAAACATCGCGATAATTTTCTTAAGATAGTAAATAGTAAACAGATGGATGGTATGTTATTTCATCGTGTTGTTAAAGATTTTATGATTCAGACTGGCGATCCTGATAGTAGAAAGGCTAAGCCGGGGCAAGTATTAGGAAATCATCAGATTGGAAAGGATTTTCCTGCAGAAATAATATATCCGCAGTTCTTTCATAAGCGTGGAGCTTTAGCAGCAGCTCGCCAACCTGACAACGAAAATCCAGACAAAAAATCATCTGGATCTCAATTTTATATTGTTTGGGGTAAGAAGTTTTCAGAGCATCAGCTTAACTTTTATCAGTCAGTTATAGATACTGTTACAAACTTTAAGGTGAAGTTTACACCAGAAATTAGAAAAGTGTATCAAGAAGTGGGAGGTACGCCTTTTTTGGATGGACAGTATACTGTTTTTGGTGAAGTGACAGAAGGGTTAGAGGTTATCGATAGGATACAACAAGTTGAGGTAGATGCTTGGTCTCGTCCAAAAGAAGATGTAAAAATCATTAAGGCTTATGTTGTAAAATAGAATTGCGACATATTGGCAGTAGATCTGAATTTTTCATAATTATAGGTAATATACCTTGCAAATCTAATGAATTGATAAGAGATTTTAAAGTTATCCAAACTTAATGGCATATTCCTTGTTTGTTATAATTTATGATGTATATTCGTCATGTAAAATATAATAATAAGAGTTTATGGAAAAAAGATTTAAAAATATCAAAGAATTTGTGCATAATGTAGAAGATATGCTTAGTTATTACATTAATAATCTAAACTTATTTCCAAGTAATGCAAAATTGCTTGTTCAACCTGAAATTGGTGTTAGTGTTATTGATGATCCTGCTCAAAGTATAGGTTGTGATCATTATAATCTCCGAGATTTTTTAAAAAGAAGTATCAATGGTGGAATGATTCCAAATGTTTTGGCCATAGAAAGTATGGCTTTGCGATACTATTCTAAGTAATGTGTTAAATAGCATACATGTACTATGATAATAGTAACGAGAAATTCACGTGATTATGGACCCTATGAGGAAGTGGTGGTGGCGCATTATGTAGAAGAAGGTAAACTTCTGATGCATGATAAAGCTCGTGATGCATGGACAGGTGAAGAGGGGACAATAGAATTATTTCTAAATCGTGCTGGTATAAATCCTCGAATTAAGAATAGTGGTACTATTGGTCAGCAGTTATCTTATATAGGAAGAAAATTTATTTTTCCTCACAAAGAGATGACCGAGAAAGGATTTAAAGATGACAAACGGTTGATGATATTGGCTATTGTTGGTCTCTCTTTATCAGTAATAATGCTTTTGCCGATAGAAGGGTATTTCGTCTTTTATGCGGTATCACTTTATTTTGCAACAATCTGGGGCATTTTCTTTTATTATTTTTTCAAGACAAGGCAGGTGAGTGTTAAGACTACTATTGGTGTTTTCTTTTTGACTCAGTTAGCAGTGTTCTTAATTTTTTCAGGTCTTAATAGTCTTAATTTCTTTTATTCGTTTACTCATGTTGGCTTCCCTATAAATATTATCGGATATATATTAGGTGTAGGTGTGACTGAGGAATTGGCGAAAATGGTTCCATTATTATATTTGGAGAAAAAAGCAAAAGAACCTATTTTGCCACAGACATTAGTTTATTATGGCTTGATGGCTGGTATTGCTTTTGGTGTATTTGAAGGTGTGCAGTATCAAACTCAAGTAAATATACAGGCAGATTATACTTCAGCTTTTGTTTTGAATATAGCTCGGTTGACTTCTCTTCCATTTCTACATGCGATATGGGCTGGTATCTCTGGATATTTTATTTCCCTGGCAAATTTATATCCACGATTTCGTAAATCGATGTATACTTTAGCCTTGGCTATTCCTGCTACCTTGCACGGTTTGTATGATTCTTTTGCAGGTCTTAGCTATCTAGTCTCAATGTTGATAGCTTTTGGTAGCGTGCTTCTCTTGATGACATATTTAAGAAAGAGTTCAAGTTTGCAAGAAAGATTGAGGGCTTGATAGGTTACATAGTTTTCCCTGCTAAATACTTTTTTCTTTTAACTTTGAATTATCTGTTACTCCTCATTGCTTGTTAAGGAAGCTATGAGGAGTATTTTTTTGTGGTTTGTCGTTAGTGTTGACTTCATTTTTTGAATGGACTGTTTGTGGTGATGAGTATTTTTTGAGTCTGTTCTGTTTATGTTGCGTTTTGTTTTTATCTGATTTAAAAATTCTGAATCCTGTCACGACTATAAGTATCGTGCGTTTGTTGATTTTTCCTGCTTGTAATGGTTGGGCTGTCAAATAATTTATCAAAAAACAGCGTTTTCAAAAATCGTCATCTAGCTCAAAATATTCAACTTTTGATCAGCCTGTTTGGACTTTTTTCTTCCCCTTGATTCTCTCTCCCGCCAAAACCCCAGCTCCTGGGGGTCGAAACCTAAGACTTTGTTCGCTAAACTCTATGACCTTATCGCATCAACCCTAAGCTTTCGACCCCTAGGAGCTGGGGTTTTGGCGCCCACTTCTTGAACCGAAGAAACGTTAAATGTGTAACGTGTTGATATTCAGATAGATATGAAAATTCTTCAAAATTCACGTATTTGAGGCATTCTTACATCGCAATTTCAAATACGCAAATCTCATGAGGGTTCTTGTCCGTAAATTTCAAATCGGTTCTTTTATTGTACATGTCGTAGAATGGTAAAAGTAGGCTGATACTGTAAAATATGTCGGGAGGTGTAGTAAGCGGTGTCAACCAGCTTCGTCATGTTATTGCCGATTGTGGCGGAAGTCGGGCCATAGCAATCAGAGAAAGACAGTCTGCCAATACTCGTCATGTTATTGCCGATTGTGGCGGATGTAAGGCAAGAGCAATCAATGAATGCATGCATAACTGCCAATACTCGTATAATTTGTGGGAGTAGGGGAGTCCTATAATTAATCTTCCTTCTTTAAATCTAAAACTATTCTTATTTTTCTTTAGTCCTTATATATTATTTAATCTTTAATTCTTTATTCTTATATTATATATTATAATGTGTACGTCCACGGGAGCAAGCTTTTATTGTCAAAGAACGCGCAAAATCTTAGTTTTTTGCAATTTTTTCTTGAAAACATTTGGAGGTTATGGATATTTTGTATACCTTTGCACTCGCTTTCGAACAAACGGAAGCAGCCAAATAACGTTGGTTACGAGGCTTAAAAGAAAGAGTTCTTTGAAAAGATTACATAGACAGAGAAGTAGTACAAGAAGCGTCCACATATTATAAATATGTGTGAATGGGTAACAAAAACGAACCGTCAAGTTTAGTTTTTGTCCAGGCTTTAAACCGACTTCAATAAAAGGATAAGCGTCCTTGAAACAGAGACAAATCATCTATTCAATTAGATATTCAAAGATATTTTACAATGGAGAGTTTGATCCTGGCTCAGGATGAACGCTAGCTACAGGCTTAACACATGCAAGTCGAGGGGTAACATGAAGAAAGCTTGCTTTCTTTGATGACGACCGGCGCACGGGTGAGTATCGCGTATCCAACCTGCCCATAAGTAGGGAATAGCCTTGCGAAAGTAAGATTAATGCCCTATGGTTTCCGTCAAAGACATCTGAGATGGAATAAAGATTTATCGCTTATGGATGGGGATGCGTCTGATTAGGTAGTAGGCGGGGTAACGGCCCACCTAGCCGACGATCAGTAGGGGTTCTGAGAGGAAGGTCCCCCACATTGGAACTGAGACACGGTCCAAACTCCTACGGGAGGCAGCAGTGAGGAATATTGGTCAATGGACGGAAGTCTGAACCAGCCAAGTAGCGTGCAGGAAGACGGCCCTATGGGTTGTAAACTGCTTTTTTAGGGGAATAAAGTTAGCCACGTGTGGTTATTTGCATGTACCCTACGAATAAGGACCGGCTAATTCCGTGCCAGCAGCCGCGGTAATACGGAAGGTCCGGGCGTTATCCGGATTTATTGGGTTTAAAGGGAGCGCAGGCCGTTTGGTAAGCGTGTTGTGAAATGTCCGGGCTCAACCTGGGCACTGCAGCGCGAACTGTCAGACTTGAGTGCACAGGAAGCGGGCGGAATTCGTGGTGTAGCGGTGAAATGCTTAGATATCACGAAGAACTCCAATTGCGAAGGCAGCTCGCTGTAGTGTTACTGACGCTAAAGCTCGAAAGTGCGGGTATCGAACAGGATTAGATACCCTGGTAGTCCGCACGGTAAACGATGGATGCCCGCTGTTTGCCCTTCGGGGTGAGTGGCTAAGCGAAAGCGTTAAGCATCCCACCTGGGGAGTACGCCGGCAACGGTGAAACTCAAAGGAATTGACGGGGGCCCGCACAAGCGGAGGAACATGTGGTTTAATTCGATGATACGCGAGGAACCTTACCCGGGCTTGAATTGCAGATGCCGGATCTAGAGATAGAGACTTCCTTCGGGACATCTGTGAAGGTGCTGCATGGTTGTCGTCAGCTCGTGCCGTGAGGTGTCGGCTTAAGTGCCATAACGAGCGCAACCCTTCTCTTCAGTTGCCATCAGGTTAAGCTGGGCACTCTGGAGACACTGCCACCGTAAGGTGTGAGG